>JAZRRN010000040.1:0-4647 GCA_045650745.1 Candidatus Caccovivens sp. | reverse complement strand
CCTCTTTTCACATTGATGAAAAATCACTTGATTTTGTGGAAAAAGGGCTCAAAACAGCATAAAAAATGCAAATTTTGGCTCTTTTTTATTAAAAATAATAAATATTCATTTGAGAGGTGAAAAAATGACACAGAAAAGGACATCCAAACAGACAGACCTCCAGAAACAAGCCACAGAGATTCTGAAAATGGCTGAGACAGCTGGCTTGCAAGAAAATTATTTTTTCAAGACAACATTTCAGAGGTATCAGGTGCAAATTGGCATCCTTGCTGAGCTCCAGAAAACAATTGAGAGCTCTGAGACATTGGTTGAAAAGGAATATGTCAAAGGGAGAG
This sequence comes from Candidatus Caccovivens sp., assembly GCA_045650745.1. GTDB lineage: Bacteria > Bacillota > Clostridia > Christensenellales > UBA1242 > Caccovivens. The sequence goes on along the minus strand of JAZRRN010000040.1, from coordinate 4,312 downwards.
GCAATCTATACACAAATCCAGCAATCACTGAATATAACAGAACAACAGACAGTGCAAACAAAACTGTCCAAACACTCATCAAGATATTAAAGGGATTCAAGGCAACAGAATCCAACAATGAGCAAGATGCATTGCTTGCCATCATCAATGGTGATGAGGATGAGGAATAATCAGAGCACAAAGAGCTCTCCAGCAAAGAAATCTCCAGCTCCAAAGGAAAAGCCAGCCAAAGCTCCAGCCAAGAAAAAGGCTGAGCCAAATCTGGTGATGAGCTCTCCAGCTTATTTGTATTGCAAAGAGGCTGTCAGAAAAAAGACAACACCAAAATATGTCAAGAAACAGATGAGAGCTTGGATGCCTATTGCTGAGGGCAAGAATCCAAAATATAAGGTCAGTGAAAAAAAGCTCAAACAGGTTGAGGCTCTTTTGAAAATCCTCAAGATGCCAAAGGGCTTGAAAGCTGGTCAGAGCCTCTTTGAGTGCTCAACAAAATATCAATGGTTGACCTATGTTGCTATCATTTGCACAGTGCACAGAGACAATCCATCAAAGAGAAAATATGAGACCAATGTGCTGGAGATATGCCGAAAAAATTACAAGACATACACTGTGGCAACATTGTTTATCCTCTTATTTTTCACAGAGCCCAAATTCTCAAGATTTTTCTCTGTTGCTCCAGATGGCTCATTGTCCAGAGAAATCAGAGAGGCAATTGCTGAGACAATCAAGAGCTCTCCAATCATCAGGGAATTCAAAGGCAAGCAAAGATTCAAAATCCTGAGAGATTATATCTTTTGCAACACAACAGAAATCAAATATGAGCCTCTGGCTTATTCAACATCCAGAATGGATGGCAAATTGCCAAATGTTTTCTGTGCTGATGAGGTTGGAGCATTGCCAAACTCATATGCAATTGAGGCAATGAGGTCAGGACAGCTCAACATCCTCAACAAGCTGGGATTCATCATCTCCACAAAATATCCAACATTGAGCAATCCTTTTGAGGATGAGGTTGATTATTCCAAGAAAGTGCTGGATGGCTTGATTGAGGATGAGACCAGATTCTCATTGTTATATGAGCCAGACAATCCAAAGAATTGGATGACAGATGACCTGATTCTCCAGCAATCCAATCCTGTTGCTCTGGAATCTCCAGAGATTTGGGCTGACCTCTTAAAAAAGAGGGCATATGCAATTGCTGTGGAATCAGCCAGAGAGAATTTCTGTTGCAAGCATTGCAACATCATTTATTCTGGAGCTGGCACAGAGACATATGTTGATGTTGCAAAGCTCCAATCATGCAAGGTCTCTGAGATTGATTGGAGAGACAGAGTTGTTTATGTTGGATTGGATTTGTCAGAATCCAATGACAACACATCTGTGAGCATCTTGGCTGTTGATGAGAACAATCACATCCTTGCTGATTCCTATGCATTCATCCCAGAAGGGAGAATTGAGGAAAAGATGAGCTCAGAACATGTCAATTACAGAGAGTTATTGAACACAGGCAAGGTCATTGCATGTGGAGATTCTGTCATTGATTATGCTGTTGTTGAGGATTTCATTCTTGGCATTGAGGAGAGAATGGGTGTCAGGATTCAAGCTGTTGGCTATGACAGATGGAATGCATTGAGCACAGCTCAAAAGCTGGAGAGGGCTGGTCTGGTCACTGTTGAAATCAGACAGCACAGCTCTGTCTTGCATCCTCCAACAAAGCTCTTGAAAGAAAAAATCCTCAATGGTGAATTTGAATACACTGAAAACAGGTTATATGAAATCAATTTCCAGAATGCCAGATGCACATATGACACCAACAAGAATCAATATGTCAATAAAAAGAAATCAACAGGCAAGGTTGACATGACAGTGAGCACAATCAATGCCATGTTTCTTGTGCAACAGGATTGTTTTCTCAATCAGAGTGATTTTACAATTCAAGTATTTTAATAAAACACAACATCTTGGGGCAAAATATTGACAATGCACAAGATGTTGTTTATTTTATAATTGGTTTATAAGGAAAAGACATCTGTATTTATGAGGTGATGTTTCATGCCTTTATTTAAGAAAAGAGAAAAAACACCAGCTCAAGAGAGCCGAGATGTGTCTGTTGTCTCCACAGCTGTGGATGAATCAACAGTGAGTGATGTCCTTCTGAGTGCTCTCTTGGCTGGTGAATCAATATCCAGAGAAAAAGCAATGAATATTCCAGCTGTTGCCTCAGCTGTTGACATGATTTCATCAGCTGTGGCATCAATGCCTGTCAGATTGTTCAAATATAAAGATGACCATGTTGTTGAGGTCAAGGATGATGTCAGAGTTGCCATGTTGAATGGTGACACACATGACACATTGGATGGCTTGCAAATGAAAAAGGCTTTTGTCATTGATTATCTCCTTGATGGTAATGGTTATATATTTATCAAGAGAGATGGAAATGATGTCTCTGGTCTTTATTATGTTGATGACAGATTCATTGCCATCAGCATTCTGGAAGAACCTATCTATAAAACATATCGAATTGGCTGTGGTGGAGGAATGTATGAGCCTTTTGAATTCCTCAAGCTCCTGAGAAACACAAGAGATGGAGCAAGAGGATTTGGCATCACAGAGGAGGTTTCCAAAGCTCTTGAGACAGCATACAGAACAATGCTTTATCAGCTCAAGATGGCAAAGACCAATGGCAACAAGAGAGGATTCCTGAAATCTGAGAGGAGGCTTGGACAGGATGAAATCAATCTCTTGAAAAAGGCTTGGAACAATCTTTATTCCACAGATTCTGAGGAGAATGTTGTTGTCCTCAATAATGGCATAGATTTCAGAGAGGCATCCAACACATCTGTTGAGATGCAATTGAATGAGACAGTGAAAAATCTGGCTGACCAAATCAAAGACCTGTTTCACATCTCTGACAATGATTTCAATCTCACATTCAAGCTGGCAATATATCCTGTTGTCAAAGCCTTTGAGACAGCTCTCAACAGAGACCTGTTGCTTGAAAAGGAAAAAGGGAAATATTTCTTTGAGCTGGATGTCAAGGAAATCATCAGAGCCAATGTCAAAGAGAGATATGAATCATACAAGCTGGCAAAGGAATGTGGATTCATGACCATCAATGAGATGAGGAGAATGGAAAACATGAATCATGTTGATGGGCTTGACATTGTTGATTTGGGCTTGGGCTCTGTTCTTTACAATACAGAGACACATGAATATTACACACCAAACACTGACACCATCAAGACAGAGGAGGATGATGCTGTCATTGATGGAGAGGAGGGAATGACATGAAAATAATCATCAGAGCTGACCATGTTCACATTGAGGGATATGTCAATGCTGTTGAGAGATTGTCAAAGCCTATCACAGAGAGGCTTGGAACATTCAGAGAGAGAGTGATGGCTGGCACATTCAAGAAAGCTCTCAAGAAAGCTCAGGATGTCAGGATTCTCTTGAATCACAAAGAGGACAGAGATTTGGGAGGCATCAAGGATGGCAATCTCAAGCTGGAGGAGGATGCAATTGGTCTCAGAGCTGAGGCTGACATCTTTGACAAGGATGTGATTGCTGATGCAAAGGCTGGGAGGCTTGTTGGCTGGTCATTTGGTTTCTTTCCTATTGAATCCAGAGACACAGCTGAGGATGGAATGCCAATCAAGGAGCTCCATGAGATTGATTTGAGAGAGGTCTCCTTGCTCAACAAGAATCACACACCAGCATATGATGGCACATTGGTTGCTGTCAGAGACAATGAGGAGAAAATGATTCTGGGAGAGACAATGTTTGCTGATTCTGTTGACATCAAAGAGGAGACAGACAATCAGGAGGAGAGCATCAATGAGGCTCTGGCTGAAATCAGAGAGACAGCTCCTGATGAAAAGGCTCAGGATGAAAAGCCTGAGGACAAAACAGAGGTATCAAGCGAATATTTCGCAAGATATAAAACCATGATTGCCGAGATGAAGGCATAAAAAACAAAAGGAGGATAAAATCATGGCATTTAATTCAATGAAGGCACAGATTGAGAAGAAAAATGACCTCATCAAAAGGGCTGAATCCATCATCAATCTGGCTGAGACGGAAAAGAGAGAGCTCACAGATGCTGAGGCTCAGGAGCTGGCTGAAATCAGAGATGATGTCAAGAAAATCAAGGACATGCTTGAGATGATGGGTGAGCTTGATGATGCCAGAGCTTGTGGTGGCAAGATGGAGAAGAAAGAAGATGCTGGAGCTGAGGCTGGAGCTGGGGCAAAGCCTGATGATGCTCAGAGAGAGCTTGCTGAGTCAAGGAGCTTTGATGCTTATCTCACAG
>JAZRRN010000039.1:0-8725 GCA_045650745.1 Candidatus Caccovivens sp. | reverse complement strand
ATATTCGGTCATAGACTCAACGTTATGTCTAACAGCCTCTTGAATCTTAAACGCAGTTTCTGAAACGTTTTGCATAAAGTGCGTTTTAACAGACACGTCAACAACAACGCCTTCTTTTTCAAACGCAACACTAATTGCACTTTTCGTAGCAGGAATGCAAGGCGTTATTGAATAAAGCTCAACGTTTGGAATTTCCTTCAACGCAAGATAAACTATATCGCTAACTATATCTTTGCCGTAAACAATTTTGCCTTCTTTCTTATTGACTGGTACTTTCTTAAAACTAGCCATGTTTCCACCTAATAAATATTTGATATATTTATTGTACCATAAATAATTAATTTTGCATAGTGTTTTTATGAAATTGGTATAATTTTTACGTTTTCAGGTGCAATCCCCGTTTCTTCTGACACAATAGTGTAAATTTTTATTGCGTCGTCTGTGGTTAATTCCGAAGATTTCGCGATAACGTTAACACTTTCCGACTCTAAACCCATAACAACAACTGCATCTTCAAAGCCATAAGCTTTAATCAAGCTTTCAAGCAACAATTCTTTTTCCCAATCTAAATAGCGCAATCGACAATATTTAATATAATCAAGAATCTTAATCTTTTCTTCTATTGAATAATTAAGAAACAATAACTTATCAAGCAATTCTTCAATTGCTTTTTTTCTAAATTCATTTTTTGTTGCAAACTCAAATACTTTTCTTTCACCAAGGCAACCCTCCGACATCTAACTCTGTTAATTCTGTTTGAACAAATTTGCCTCTTTGATAAATAATTTTAGGCACTCCCATATTATATTCAACCACTTTTTCGGGAACTCTCTTAACTCCACCATAAGCATATTTATCTTCAAGCTCTGTCCAAAAAGTTTCTCTTTCGACAACAACCCGACCATCATTATAAAAATGCAATATTTTATTTAATCTTCTACAAAAAGCATTAAACAAAACTTTATTTTCCATTTGAGTCTTCTGGTATAATTCTTTCAAGGGCAAATTTGACACAATAAAAACTTTAGAAAAACAAGCAGGAACTTGACCACCTTTAGTATTCATCTGCTGTGGTTGAGGATCAAGCAACTTATTCATTCGAGGTATATCAATCTGGCCAACAAATTCATCTAACAATATAACATCTTGTCCTGCATAACCAGTGAACCAATAATCACCATAATTATCAACTCTAAACAAATCTCTTCTATGCTCAACTTGTTTATTAACATATGTTGTTTTTCCAGACCCTGGATCGCCCCAAAGAAAGACAGTTTCAATATTTCTGTCACAATCACCAAAAATTCGATTTAACCTATTCCAAAAACGAGAATTAAACTGTCTGCTATAAATAAAAAATTGTTTAGGAAATGTTTCTTCAACATCTTGAAGCGAAAACCCTTCATCTATCATTTTAATAGCCTTATCCAAATCAGTCCTTTGCCTTTCAGAAACAAACTCACCAACTTCATAATATGACTTAGATATCCTAGTATCAGCTTTTTGACAATAATCTCTACATCTTTCAGCAGTAGAAATCATAGGCTTAAAATGACAACCATATGGAAGAATTTCTTTAACACGAGTAAAACGAAGTGCTGTTTTAAAATTTACAAAAAACTGAAAATGTTCTATGCCACTTTCTTCTCCCTTCTCTCTTTGAAAAGTAGCATATTTAATACGATCCTCATTCTCAAGCCTAATTAAAAAATCATAAAACTCATCATCAGACATCTTTGGATTATTCCAAGTGCCAACCCAACAACAACACCTGCTATTCTTTTTCTCAGCCTGCTGTTCTCCCTGATCTTCTTCAATAAAATCAAACAGAAGCTTATTTTCTTCATCAAGCTTTTTCACATAACCTCCATCGTGAAAAGTTTCAGAGGAATGCAGAACCCCAAAGGTAATACTTACTTTGGGGTTCTGCAATTCTCTTTGATTGTGCATGTTCGATGAAAAGCTTTACCACAACCCAGCATACTGGGTTGATGGAAAAGCCTGCAAAAGTGGACAAGTTACAACTTGCCCACTTTCACACATCGAATGGAATTGTGGATAACTTTTAAAAAAGTAACCCACAATACCACACAATCCAATTATTAATACCCAAAAAAAATTAAGAAGAATGCTCTAAAAGATCTGGCTCTTCGTAAACTATTTCAACAGGATCAACATCAACAGAATCACCAACAGAATAACCTCCGTTTCCTGCACTTTCAACTTTAGGAAGTTCAACAAATACAGGGATCTTTTTATCTATCTCTTTCATTCCTTTAATAAAATCTTTCAAAACTGATTTCTCCGTGAAAGTTCGAAACTTTTTACCTGTCCGACTGTCAAAAACAGCCCTCGACTCAGACATTTGCTTGAAAATTATAGAGCAGTCCTTTACAAGCTTTGCTTTTTTCTTCAACCTCAACATAGAGGTTGTATCATCTAACAATTTTTGTTCTTCAGCCATAATTAAAACTCCTCCCAACCATCATCTTCTTCAGTCTCATCATTAAACTGTGTATCTGTATTTGTTTCAACAGTCTTTCTTGCTTTTGAAACAAAAAAACCCTCTGGAGGCAAAATGCCAAACTTTTCTCCAAAATTAAATAAATCTTCATATTTTTCAGGAAAATCAAACAATTTTATACAAAAATCTTGAAATTCTCTTCCTTCCAAATGCAAAAAACGACAAAATTCAGTATCGTAATTATCAAAAAAACAACCATCGATAACAAGTTCAAATTCTTCATAATTTTGCAATTTTTTTGATGTCTCAAAAACAACCACATCACAATAATCTGTCCATTGATAACAAAAAAGTTTATGGCCAATAACAACCCCATCTCTATTTAAAATATGTTCAACATCTTTGTATAAATGGATAAACCTATTCGTTAACCTTTTGAAAAGTGTGCAAATGTCAGAAACACTGTGCGCATCTACAACAATATCAAACTTGGCCTGCCTACATGTTTTCATAAACCCTTTAAAAGAATCCCTAAATTTATTAAACAAATACGAATTTAAATAATTATAACTTTCAGTAATAAAAAAAGCAGAATATGGAGGATAAAAATCAGTATCAAACAAATTGTCAAACAATCCTAACCTATAAGGATTAACAACATATGACTCTCTATCTGGAATAAAAGTTCTCTTACAATTAACAGGTATATTAGAAAAAGCTAAATGATTATAATTTTTTGAAAAATTAAAACCCATTTCATTATACTTATCAACTAATGGATAACTTTTCCAACAATCTTCCATACCATGAAGCATTTTTTCAACACACATCCGAGACAACAACAAAGTTTTTCCAGCCCCTTCTTTACCTGTAATAATAACCTTACCTAATCTTTTATTAAAATCAATCCAATTACTAAACTTAACAACCTTCACAACAACCCCCAACACTTGACAAAAAAAATTAAAATAACTAAAATAAAAACATTAAAAGGAAACAAAAACATGAACGAACAACAATTTATTAACCAAATACTAACACACATAAACAACTCTGTTAAAGATCATGCTCCTAAAAATGCAACAGCAATACAAATCTTCAGAGAAATAAACACCGATTTTGACATTAACAAAATAAATGAATTATGCAAAGAAAACAATATATCTCTTACATTATCATCTAAAGACAAATATTATAAAAACAAATTTAAAAATCAAACATTATGGATATTTACTAAACAAATCATTTAACAAGAAATTTTCTAAATGCAAAGACATTAATAAACTTTGTATGTCTTTGATGCTTTTTATTTCTATAATCTCCAGTTAAAAAAGATTCAATAAACCTTGCATCATTAAACAAATCAAATTCCCTTTTAACTTCTTTTACAGTAAACCCAGAAACTTGCAATACATTATGAATAAAAGAGACATTAATATCACTCTTACAAAACCATCTTTTCCTTCCTACATTTGATAAAAAACGATCAACCAAACAGAATAACCACCTTTTAATGTCTGTCATCATCAGAATAAGGAGACAATCCCTTATTGAAAACCACCTAAATTTTAGGTGGTTTTTTCGACTATCTATAAAATCTTTTTTTCTTGCTCTTAAAAGCATTTGCATTGTCTCTTCTTGCTTGAAGATAACCTTTACGGAATGCTTTTTGAGATGGAGTAAGTCTTTTACCAGTTTCAGTAACCTTACCATTTTTCAATTGACGAGAAAATCTGACAGCTTTTTCTGCAGGATTTCTCAAAACTTTTCCACTCTTAGTTCTGTATGCCACCTTTACCCTTCTCCTTTTGTTTAGATTTCCAAACATTGTAATAGTTGTCAATGATTTTCAAATCAACAAAACGAGACACAAACAAACGATACTTCGAACCATCCTTCAATTTATAAAGAACACATACATAAGTTCCTTTTCCTTCATCTACAACAGCATCAACTGAATCAACAGAATCACTTCTAAACTCTTCAATCAATGCCTTAGATTCGATTACATCTTTAAAGTCAATGCCACACTTTTTGTATGACTTGAGCAAATCAAACAATCCATCACTATCTTTAAATTCAACAATTTCATCATTAAACAGTTTTACTTGACAAACTGCTCTTTCGCTATATCTTGTCTTAATCAACTTAAGCGAAATTCCACTTACCATTTCATTTAAATCTTTTCTAATTACATTTTCCATTTTCTAACATCTCCCTTTCTATTCAACAAAAATTAAAATTAACCCATCACTGATTCGCCAGCAATTTGTTCTTCTTCTGGCAATTCTTCGCCATCTGTTGGAATTTCATCTTTTACAACATCTTCAATTACGGTTTCTTCTTTTTCAAGATGATTTCCCAAATAATAGCCACCTGCCATTACACCACCTGTAAGCACAAGACCAACAAAAACCCAAAGCAAGATTTTATACCATGGTGTAGTTCCTTTATATCTTGACATACTCCTCTCTCCTTTTAATTAAAATTTTCGCCTAAATGGCTGGCAAGCCGAGCAATAGTTGGGCTAATGTTGAAATTTAGGAGGTCAACAAATGAAAAATAATAAACTTGCTCGACTCTGGTGGTGGGTAGTATTGAAGTGTTCCCACCATCGCACTTATGCCCCAATTGGCATATCTCCAATGCCGATAGCAATCCAATAAGCATAGGCACCGTTTGCATTGCTTGTCCAGTCATGAGTTAAATTGAAAGTGTCAGCATCAACCAAATAGACATATAGTCCATCAAGTCCTGAACCTTCATTCGAATTTCTTCGAAAAGAAGCAACAACAACATAAGAAGTGGCCCCTGCATAAGGCCAAGCTAAATTAACAGCTTTTTGACCCTTGTTGGTCAAGCTTGCATGCCCCCACTGAATACAAAGTCCGTTTCTAAAAACGACATAACTGTTGCCTGCCGAATTAGTGTTTGTGTTGGAATTCATTGAAATAGCATAGATTGAATTTTTCTTAACCTCGTCAACTGCAGTGTTAAGTTGTTGAAGCTGTGATTGCATTGTAGTAACATCTGATTGCATTGCTTCAATTTCGCTGTTTGACAAATTAATCGCCGTTTGCAATTCGACAACTTGACTTTCTAAGTCAACGATTCGCAACTCAATCGCATCATATTGTTGGGTCAGCTGAAAAAGGTCATCTTTCAATTGATCAATAATGAGATCGTTAGCATCAACCTTTGCCTGCAATTCGGCAATTGCAGTTGAATTTGATTCGATATCAGTTGACAATTCAGCCAACTGATTTTTTAATTGAGAATTTTCTACCTCTAAAAGAGTTATCTCTTCATTTTTAGCATCAATCTCATCGCAAAGGATATCCATCGCCCTTGCTTGACTGTCAATTTCAGCATTTGCTTGGCGAAGTGAGTAAGTCATGACCTGAATCTCGCTGTCTTTTTCTTCAATCATAAACAGCATAATGTTTATGTTTTCATCGAGGTCACTAATTTGCATTTGCAATTCTTCAATTACTGAAGAGTTATCTGCAACAACTTCTTCCTTGTCCCTGGACTCATAAATAAGAAATCCAAAGACAAACAACATCACAATAATCATGACAGAAGCAATTGTTTTAAAAAATGTCTCTCGATTTCTCACTTTGCCTCCAATTAAAATATGTTTTGAGCATAAACAACATAAGGATTGTTTACACGATTAACAGAAGTGTTTTCTGCTTGATATGATTTAAAAATGCTTGTGCAATAAACTTGACTAGGAAGAACTCCATTTGAAGAACGAGTAACCTCATCACCAAGTCTCTCAACAATTACGATATTTCCAGAAATATCTTCACAAACTGACATTTCTGTAGCAACATAAACACCGGCATTGTTTACACCTTTCACAAACATTTTAACCAATGTCAAACCTGTTTCCTCTTTCAAATACTTCGCATTAGTATTAATACCCTTATCAATGCTTGCTATATCGCTATAAGCATAAGTTGGATTAACATATTTTGTCATAGTTGAAGTTGAGATTGCATTTACCAACAATTCAATATCTGATGTATCATCAATGGCTTCAAAATCAAATCTATACAAATATGTATCTGACATCGCACAAAGAACTTTTGAAGACAAATAAACCATATCTACCGATTCGCCAGCACTAGTTTCAACAATATTTTTCAAAAAAACATTGTCTTTTGAAATTGCAGGAATCACACCGTCACATTCAGACATTGACCAGTCTGGAATATAATTAATCGGCTCAAGAGTTACAACAAACCCATTGTTGTTGAAATAAGAGTGCCAATATTTTACTGCCTCTGGATTTTCAGTTTGCACAACAAGCTTTGTATTGTTAGCATTAAAAACAAAATTCAAATCCAAAATATCATCACAAAGAAGCTCGCCATCTATATTTTTAAACAAAAATCTATACTCTGCATTCACTTGCTTTGCAGAAACTGTCTTGTTGATAGCAAGACTACCATTAACAAACACGCCATAAGTTGAATCAACATCAAAATTCAATGGCTCTTTTACAATTTCTAAACGATAAACATTGCTATCTAAAACCTGAGTCAAATTCAAATTACTAAACTCAAATTTCATTCCATCTATCTTAACATCTGATGTTGATGTGTCTTCCATTACGCCATAAATCCCACCCTGTGCAGTGTAATAAACTCCAAGATTAACTGCACTATAACCGGTAAATCCGACAAGTGCTATGGCCAAAATTCCAAGGGTTGCAACCTTAAAAGATTCATATTTAGAGCAAAATCGCAACCATACAACAATTGCAACAAAAATTCCAATCCAGATCCAAAAGTCAAAATTAAACAATAATCCTAACATAATTCAACCTCCGTTCTGATTTGATTTCCGTTCTCATCATAGTCTAATAGATAACATTCAAAAATATCAAAACCATCAAGGCCATGATCTGCAGTGAATCCATAGAAACTAAATCCAATATCACTCAAATCAACCACATTAATTCTGATTGAAAGTTTTAAATCTTTTGCATATGGCAAAAGAGACTCTCTCAAATCACTATCAAGTTTTAATGCAACATAATCATCAAATACTGTGACATAATCAAAGTCAAACACTAAAATTTGATAAACTGTTTCGCCAGAAAAATATGTATTATCAACAAACTCTGGATAAAGGTTAAATTGAGAAGAATTTTTTACAGATCCAAAAAGTGAATCATTTGCAGTCATTACACCTTCTGCTGTCTTTTCAATTTTGAAAACACAATATGTTGACCAAGTGTTTTTAACTTTTGCAGATTCAAGCGCATCAAGTTCAACATAAACATTTCCGTCATACTTCCACAAAGAGAATATATCAGGAAGATTCAACATTGTAATCCCATGAGTTCCATTGGCAAGAGATTGACAAGATTCATACAAGTAGTTAGCAAGATACATTACATCGCTTGCATAATAGTAGTTGTAATAATGCTTTCTCATAAAATTGTTATATTTATAAGATTGACCCAACTCTAAAGCAGAATTAACATCATATCCTCTAAATTTAAGCTTATACAATTCATCTTCGCCTTCATCATTTTGCAAAGTAATCTTAAAACCATCATTTTCAAAAGATTCTTCGCCACTAAAAGTTGTTGAGAAACCATCAGCTGATTGATAATAAAACACTGAATCATCGCCAGCATCAAATGTCGCCCAGGCATTATGATATGCCTTAAATGTTGATCCACTAACAACACCTGTCGCAGAAGAATCAACATATTTTGTTTTGAAGTTCAACTTGTCGCCAACGATCTGAATACCATTCGAATAGATTGCATCTTGTTGCTCGTCAACAAACGAATTAAAACGAACATCTAAACATTCAACACCATCACCGTTGTCGTTTGCTGAATATTTGACATCAATCAAATACTCCGTTTGGCTTCCGTCAATCGTTGACAAACTGCCTAAATGGATCGTGTTGTCCACCTCTTTGTCAGGCCCGACAATTAAAATTACAATCCACCACACACTAACAAATAAACAAACAAGAGTAAAAAAAATAGATAATGCAGATAAACAAAATTTTACTTTTTTCATATTAACTCCAATTACAAATTTTGAGCAACAATTGAATTTTGCTCTTTTTTCAAAGCAACAAGCTTATTACAAACATCATTCAAAGAATAATATTCGCCATAATAATCAACCAAATCTTTACTATAAACTCTCCAACATCTCTCTTCTCTTACAAAAAACACTTTAAAATCTTCCATTAAAACCTCCAAATCTTCAACTGTATAAATTT
>JAZRRN010000038.1:0-2809 GCA_045650745.1 Candidatus Caccovivens sp. | reverse complement strand
ACAAGGAATCTGATTCCATCAGATATGATGATGATTATTTCGATGCAATTGACATCTTTGTGATTGATTTGTTGAGGAATGAGCATGATTTCAGGTTGAGATGTGATGCTGACAGAGTTTGGCATCTTGAGAGAGTTTTTTGATATTTTGAAGGAGATGACAACATGATTGAGATATTTCTTGGAGGGCTGGCTTTTGGTTTACTCATGGTAATTCTTTTCACAAAGATACACATGGAGACCAAACAGGAGGAGCTGGAGGCTTGGATTCATGACCAGAATGAGCTGATTGAGCTCCAAAACAGATTCATTGAACAGCAACACAAGGAGGATGCAAGATGATTGGAAACAGAGACAATGGAGCTGTCACACCAGAGGCACAGGCTGAATATTTGGCAAGGCATGGACATCTGGAGCTCATCAGACACATGGGAGCAACACAAGAGAGATATTTCACATTTGCTGGTCAGGGATTCAAGGTTGTCTGTGTTTCTGGCAAGGTTGCTCAGGTCATCAAGATGTCTGAGAGGGATGTCAAGATGATTGTGGAATGTTCAAAACTGAAATTTGGAGGATTCTGAGATGATAAGATTATCACCACAAGGCAAATGGGAGGATGAACATATTGTGTCATGTGGAAATATATTGAGATGGAGAGCTGATGTGCTTGAGCATAGATGTCCAAAATGCAAAAGATATTCATTGAGATGGGCTGATGTTTATGAAAGCGATTATTGCTCAAATTGTGGAGAGAGGATGACAAAGGAGGAGACAACATGACAAACTTGGAATACATGATTGCTAATTTAACAGCCATCAAAGAGGATTCTCATCTTGTGGATGATGGAGGCTCATCTGAGGAGGCTTTTGTCTATTACAACATACCATGTCCATATGGCATGACAGATGAAAGAGCTCATTGTTATAATCTTGATTCTTGCATCCCAAGAGAAATGTGCTCAGCTTGCAAATATGAATGGCTTAATCAGGAGGTGGACACATGAAATTATTTGACAGATGGATTGAGAAACAATTTGCAAAGAGATTTCCTGAGAGATATTTGGATATTACTATGCCAGAGCCCAAAATCATATGCACAACGATTCATCCACAGAAATTCATGGCATGTGTCACTCTTGAGAGAGAATATGATGACATTATTCCATATCATAAAAAGCTGGAGATGATGGCTCAGAAATTCATTCCTCATATTGCTGGCAACATGAAAATCAGGAGGAGAGAGGATGCCATCATGAATTGTGTCATATATGAGGCACAGATTGAGCTTATACCTGTTAAAAAAGAAATTGCCAGAGAGGAGAATGACACATGAAAAGAATCAAAGCAACAGCTGAGACCAGAGAGCTCAAGGAGCTCATCAAATGGCAAAGAGAGAAAATCATCAAGCTGGAGACCAGAATTGATGTGCTGGAGGAGGAGCTGATTGAATCCAGAGCCAAAGAGGGCAAGGGATGTCTTGAGACAGCCATTGAATCCATTGGTGATGTCATGAAAAGCATTTGTGATGTAATCTCTGGCATGTCTCCTGATGAGCTTGAAAGTTTAATAATACAAAACAATGATGATGAGGATGACACATGAAAAGGCTGTGCTCAATCATTCTGGCAATGACAATGGCTCTGATGGTGACACCAGAGCCTCAGCCAGAGCCTCCAATGACCTTTGATGGATTCACAGCTCAGGATTTCATTGTGCCAATACCAAAGGATTTCAAGAGACCTCCTCCTCCAGAGATGCCAGAGCTGGTCACAACATTCAAGAGTGAGCTGGATGCTCTCATGGATGATGTGCCAATCCTTTGCACAGAGATGGTGATTCTTGATGAATATCATTGCTTTATCACAGCATATTGTGCTGAGGAATGTGGCTGGAATTATTGGACATCATCTGGAGCATATTGTCACAGGTCATCATGGGAGCACAGAATTGATGAGCCAACAACATGTGCAATTGACCTCAATTATTTTGATTATGGTGATTTGTTTTATATACCATCAGAGGACAGAATTTTCATTGCTGAGGACACAGGAGCATTCAGAGGATTGTGGCTTGATTTATATCAAGATGACATGAGTGATGTGAGAGGTTATAACACCAGATATGAAACAATTTATGTTGTGACATTTGAATCTCATCTTGAGCCATCCAGCAATTATGACATACACAAATTTATAAAGGAGAAAATGACATATGCCATATAAAGACAAGACAAAGCAAAAGGAATATATGAGAGCATATGCTCCAAAATGGAACAAAGACAACATCACAGGCTTTTATTTGAGATTAAACAAGAGCAAGGATGCTGACATCATCAATTGGCTGTCTGGAGCTGAGAATCAGCAAGCATACATCAAGGAGCTCATCAGAGCTGACATCCTTGCCAACAATTCAATTGATTGATACAATAAAAAATACCTTATTTGGAGGGCTCTTGTATTCCATAAAAGACCACACAGAGAAAAGCTGTCTCAATCCCTGATGAGATGGCTTTTTTCATGCAATTAAAAAGCTCCTGTCTGACCAATCATTTTCTGACCAAAACAGGAGCTATCTTTGAAAGGAGTTTGCATGATTATATGCAAACTTGTATTTCAATTATATCACAATCCTTTTGATTTTATTCCATCTCACATCAATTCCATTGCTGTTGCTTGCATGTTCTTTCCATCCAGAGCTCTTATCAGGTCAGCATCCTTTTGATTATGGAGCACAATGCTGATTCTCTTGCAATTGTCTTTCCAATATTCTTTCATGTAATTTTGATATGTCTGTTTCATCTGTTTCTCCAT
>JAZRRN010000037.1:0-1865 GCA_045650745.1 Candidatus Caccovivens sp. | reverse complement strand
GTCGTTTGCCAACTTTTCCATTTCAGACTTTGCCAAGTCTAAAACTGACCTTGCAGAAATTGAAGTGCTATCATATGCAGGAATGTCCACTGCACTGACATCAAACAACTTCTTGATTGATTTGACTGTTCTTGTATGTGTTTTTGTGTCGTAGAATTCATCCGACACTGTATATGCATACGACATTTTGTCGATCAATCCATTTTTAATGTCACGAAATAATTCATTGTGACCATTGTCTTCTTTGTTCAGTTTTATTCGAACATGAAGACCATCTTCTTTCACTTCAAGATGTAGTGAATCATTTCGTGTTCGTGCATAAACACGACCACTGTGATTGTAATTGAAAATGACATCACTAATGTCAGCATCTTTGAATGCATTCGCATCAACGATTTCTTTGTATTCAATGCCTTCATGTTCAAATAGAACAGTTTCTTTGTTGAATACACAGGCAACACCTTCAATGACCATTTCATCATCAGATTCTTCATTTGAATCGGATGCCCTGATTTCAAATTCATTGAATCTTCTGAACTGTCTTCCTTGTGAAATCCATTTTTCAATTTTTTCGATTTGATCATTCATCATTTTCACCACCTTTCACAGTTGTATCTTCAACAACTTGTGTGTCCAGTCTTCGAATCATTTCGTTTCCTGATGCAGTTGTTTCAAGATTCATCACTTTTCGCCATTCATTCGGTGTCATTGCACTTCGGTCAACCATTGCTTGAAGTCCAAGTTTTGTTGACATAGATGCATATTGAAGTGAACTTGATTCAAACACAATTTCATTTCCACATTCAATTTCATGTTTTGAAAACATTTTTGAAGTGAATTGGTCAGCAAGTTCAATTGCAACTGATTCAATTTCTGCTTCATAGAAGGCATTCCATTCATCTTCTTTGAAGTTGTTTTGTATGATTGAATCATTTACACCAAAATATGATTGAAGTCTTTTTGTGTATAATTCCATTGTTTTTTCATTTGGAACATATGAATTGTCTTTGACTTGTTCAACATCATATCTTCCATCAGTAGAAGCGATGTTGTTGCCTTCTGCTTTTTCAATGTCCAAATAGTTCTTTGCAAATTCATCGATTTGAAGTTGCTTGTCTTCTGGTCGTAAAATACTTTTGAATTTCAACAACCATTTTATTGATGCAGAATTTTTGATTGCCCTGACAACACCTTTGTCAGTTGTATCAATTACCTTCATTATGTTTGACAGGGAAGGAATCCCATTTTCACCGAAAAATTCATCCTGATTGAAATCTTTTCGCAAGTGAATCACATCATCATAATGAACTGTCATATATTTTCCAGTCTTGAAGAAAAATTTCATGTATAAGTCTTCACCATGTTCATACAATTCAACATTTGAAGTTGGAACAGGGAAGATTGCAACTGCATCACCATGTTCGTTTCTTTTTATGAATGCAAAGGCATTGCAAGTCAATTCACTTTGATTCGCCATTTTTTCAAGAAGTTTTTGCATCGACATATATTGATTTGGAAATCGAAGCAAATATTTGATTGATGGATTTGGTGACTTTGTCATGTTTCCATCTTTATCTGTTCGAATGTGAACAGGCATCAATTTTCCAATTGCATTTGCTTTTGGTCGTAAACATGAACGAACGATGTCGTTTTTGTAAATGTCGCCATCCCAAATTCCAAATGAAGAATCATATGAATTCAGCAATTTGAATTTTTCAAATCCATCATATGTTTTTGGTTGTTCATCGCTTCCAAACATTTTCTTGAACAAACTTCTTTTTTCTGCCATTTTTTCACCAACTTTCTTTTTTGCATAAAAAATGAATCATTGTTCAAATGATTCATTCAAAATTAACCAATCAAAT
>JAZRRN010000036.1:0-1078 GCA_045650745.1 Candidatus Caccovivens sp. | reverse complement strand
CAATCACAAACAAAATATATGAAAAGATTGAAAAGTATGGAAAAATATTTGCAAAAATTACAAAGACAAACATCAAAGGTGGTGTTTCTGTTCCAACATCAAGTGTGAAACCTGTTGCAACTTGGGTTTCAGAAGGAAAAGTTGCTGACACTCAAAAGAAAACAACTGGAAGTGTTATATTCGCATACAACAAATTACAAGTTCGTGTTGCAATTTCACTTGAAGCAGAACTTGTTTCATTAGAAGTATTCGAAAAAACTGTTGTTGACAATTGTTATGAAGCAATAATTGTTGCACTTGAAAAATCAGTATTCGTTGGAACTGGTGAAGGTCAACCAAAAGGAATAATCGTTGATGCAGAAGCACTTCCAATCAATGAAGTGACATATGAAACTATGTGCGAAATTGAAGGTGGTGTTGATGAAGCATATGATGAAACTGCTGAACACTACATGACAAAGAAAAACTATTTTGAAAAAGTTGTTGGTTTAGTTGATAAAAATGGACAACCAATTGCAAGAACTTCTGTCGGTTTAGATGGAAAACCTGAATATGCAATTCTTGGAAGAAAAGTCAACTTTGTTCCTGCTGATTATTTGAATGGAAAATTCGATGTCATTGTTGACCTTGCAGATTTCGTTTGCAATAGCAACATGCAATTAACAATGAAAAAATATTTCGATGAAGACACTGATCAATGGGTAAATAAATGCACAATGATTTGTGATGGAAAATTAGTTTCAGACCAATCAAGAACTGTTGTTGAATTAGTTTCAGAATAGTTCTTTTTATTATAGCAGAAAGGAATGATTTGAATGCTTCAAATAATAAAACAAAGATGTTATATATCAAGCAATGTTTTTGATGCTGAAATTGAATCACTGATTTCTGCTGGAAAAATTGACTGCATTGAAAGTGGTATTTCCGAAAAATGTTTTGAAAAAAGCAAAGATGGAAAATATGATGATCAGATTTTGAATTGCATCACTTCTTTCGTGAAGGCACATCGTGGAAATGATAGAACTGACACTGAAATATACATGAAAATGTATGAATCAATCAGAAATAAAATGACACA
>JAZRRN010000035.1:0-4305 GCA_045650745.1 Candidatus Caccovivens sp. | reverse complement strand
AAAAAGAAATAATTTAATCAGAATCAATCACAATGAGCTATTCAACACTATCAGAATTCAAAGCATATCTATGAATCGATTCGTCAGACACAAGTCAAGACGCAGTTTTGACACAAGTTCTGAATTCTGCAAATTCAAAATTGAATCATCTTTGTTGAGTTGATGATTTTGCGAAATGAACAAGAACGCAAACAATCGAATCAAGATGAATTTTTGAAACAGCAAGATGACTTGAATTCTATTTGAAGAACAAGCCAGTTGCGAGCATAGATAAATTGAATTGAAGTTCTGATGTTTGAACAAAGTGAACTGATTATCTGATTATTTATGACAGACGTGCAATCTTCAAAAAGCTTCAATTGAATGATTGGTGAATGCTTGAAGTCGAATACACATCTTGATTTCAAACAATACCAGATGATTTGAAACTTCTTGAAATGATGTTGTGATGTTGAGAATTACCAGACAGATTGAAATCTGACTATTGAATTTGAATATCATCATACAGACTTTGAGATGAACAAATCACGTTTTGAAGCAAGTCGTGAAATTGAACAATGTCTTCTGATGACATATATTTCAGTTTCACAACACTTCTTGATAAATACAAGAACTTTAATTTGCCACTATAAAAAAATCAATGCTATTCAACAAAAAAGCGACACTTTACACATATTCAAGAAACGAAACGACACAAATTGCAAGTTATTCACAGAATTGAACGTTGTTTGCTTGCAATATTCAGCCACTTTCAACAAAAGACTGAATCGAATGAACTGATTTCTTGAAAACAAGAAAAATCTATTCAAAGAATCAGTTGAATGTGTGAGACAAAGTTGTTTGTGATTGAATCACATATATTGTTGATAGAATTGAACATCGAGACTGAACAAAGAGACAGTTCTTCAAATCATTTATTATTGAAAGCAATTGAGACTAATGGACGTCAAACTTGAATGAGACCGAGACAAACTTTTCAAACTTTGAGACAGTGTTTCGTCAGCTGTTCAATTGATTTTGACTGATGTTGCATTATTGATCCAGAACAGTGCCAAACAAAACGCACCAGTTCGAAGACGCGACCAATACCCAAACACACCAAGCAATCAAAAAAGACGTTGATGAACATTGAGAAAAAGTATTTGAACAGATTTCAATTTCATTCAAAGATGAACAGTTGTTGTTTGAAGTGATGTCAAATATGCAAAAGTTCGTGAATATGTGAATAATTTGAACCCACACACGAGAAAATATTTGCGAAGATGATATTCAGACAAC
This sequence comes from Candidatus Caccovivens sp., assembly GCA_045650745.1. Classification (GTDB taxonomy): domain Bacteria; phylum Bacillota; class Clostridia; order Christensenellales; family UBA1242; genus Caccovivens. The sequence continues at coordinate 3,027 of JAZRRN010000035.1, read as the reverse complement.
AAGATTCAAATCAAGAACATAATCACAAATGATTTATCAAAAGAGTTGAAATAATATGCCACAAACGATTACATACAGCTTCAAATCAATATGAGACAGAATCTATTCTGAACTTCAAGAACTTGCAACGTGAAACAATGCAAGAGTTTGAGCAGTATATAATCACGATGTAAAAATTGAATGATGAATCAGTCTGCCAGCGATAGTTATTACACCAAGCAATTGAGCAGTCAGTCTTCTTGACAGTTGTTCGTATGAAAATCAAATCAACTATACTGTCAGACTTTTCGACAGAACACAGAAAAACTATTGAACTATTGAAGACAATATGAGAATAGTTGCTGACCTTGTTCTGCAAAAATTGAAGAAAGTTTGAACAATTACCTGGAATAATAGCAATTGAAAGACAGTCAAATGTGAATTTGATTACGAACGATGATTCACAGATACACAAGAGCCGTTGCGTGTGTTTGAAATCACGTGCAGATTCACATCGATTGAAAAATAATTTATATCTTAATTTTCAAGAAAATGGCGAAAAGATGTAAAAATTGCCCAGAGAAAGAAGAAATCACAAATGTCGAAACAAAACAAGAAAGAAAATACAGCTTCCCAACTTTGTGAATTACTGTTGAAGCAAAGAATCTTGAAGAAGCTTACAAAAAAGTCAAAGCATTGACTGAATATAAAAACAAATCTGTTGAATAATTTATTTCTATAAAAAACAATCAAAATGACAGACGCATTCATTTGAAGAAAGTCAGCAATATGACTTTGAATCGAAACAACAAGATGAACAGCTGTTGCGCCAGTTGTATGGCTACCAAAAACAGCGTGAGTTCTAAACCCTACAACAGAATCAGCAACTGATGATTCTTGATATGGTGTGATTGATGAAACGTATGATTCATTCACAACAAAAAACAAGTCTTGAATCAGTCTTGAATGATTTGTGAAAAATGATTCAATTTGATATTTATTCAGACTTGCTTTGTGAAGTTATGAAAAATTGAAAGTTTTCACTTGAACACCAAGCTGATGAACACCAAAAAGATGAGATTCTGTTTCTTGATGAACTTTGAGAAAAGTTCTCAAAATAGGTTCAACAACTTATTATTGCTTTGATTGAACAGTTTCAGCGTGAACAATCACAAATTGAACGTGGACGATGTCAGCAACAGCTGTTTCAAGTTTCACTGTTCATTTATTCAGTAGATTGAACAACAACACACACCCAAGTGCTACAATATGCGATATTGATCCAGTGTCTGCTTCATACGCACCATTCTCAATGATAAACACATTTGAATTGTCTTGTGAAGTTGCAGATTATATGAAGTATTCTGCTGAATTCCAATGAAAACAAATGCAAGCATACGCAGAATGAACTGAACCAGAACCTGCATATTCTGATGAACCTGCATTCACTGCTTCAATGGCGTGAGTGAGATTCGCAGACAATGAATCTTGATTGAATACTGCAACAGAAATCTGTATGCAATCATTCAGAGTTGCAATCAACAAGAATCTTGCAGACATTCAATGTTTCGGTTCAACAGATGTTGATTCATTATATAATCAACAGTTCGGTGTTGAATGAGATTGTGAAGCATTATTCGATGACACAACGCTTCGCGATTACGCATTGAACAGTCAGAAAAAAGCTGTTCGTTTCTATGCAGAAAACAACGCTGATTGAGATTTTTCTGCAATATATGTTGATTTGTTCAAAGTATGATTGAATGACTGGACGAAAACAGACGCAAACAATGATATTGTGAAACAAACAATGTGATTCAGTTGACAATATTCAAACGATGACGGTGCAACAATCGAAATCGTATTGATAAACTGAAATTCAACTTGATACTAATTTTATTCAATAAACTTTCACAACAATGGAAGCAAAAATAATAAGAGTTGACAATATGGTGAATGTTCCTGTTCACACAATAAAATTTCTTGATTATGACGAAGAAACAGTTCTTGCAACTGTTCAAGTCTATGATTGAGAATGTGCAACAGCGCCAACTGATCCAACTCGTGAATGATACACATTCACTTGACGAAGCCCAGAATTCAGTGATTCTGCGAAAGTATATGCAGACGCAACATATGTTGCACAATATACAGAAGATTCAGATGAACAAGCTGATTCTTAATATAAACGGCGACTGCTGGCTTTCTTTCTCTTGTGCCGTGTAGTCGCCGAATTCAAACAAGAGATTTCATTTATTATTTAATCACAAGAGAAAATGAAAGTAAAAATCAATTGAACAGATGTTGAAGTTGAATTCAAATCTGTTTACACAAGATGAATTGACAAAGAGTTTCAGAAAATTCTTTTCAATTGAGTGAAAGCAAACACGAGCATTGCAATGAATTCAAATCAATGAATTGATATGAATCTTGAAAATGTTCAAGACGCAAACGATTATCTTGTGAAAGCAATGACAAATCTGAATGAAGAACAGATTGCGAATCTTTCAATAAACGATTACAACGATATTCTTGCAGAAATCGAAAAAATCAAAATACCCAGCAAATAGTGAATCGATAATCAATCAATTCATCAAAACGCTGAAAAATTGAAAGAATATGTCAAAAGAACATCGCGACTATGTATTGATAAAAGAATTATATCATTGTTCGCCAAAAGAACTTGATGAACAAAGTGAATTCATTCTTGACTTACATTTCAAGATGTTGCAAGAAGAAAGAAAAAATGATTATATCGAACAGAAAAGAGCAGAACAGAAAGCAAAAATGCAATCTTTATCAAATAAGAAATAATCAATGGCTGATTCATCACAATATAATTTATCACTTGTAATTACTGCGAACAACAAAGCTGTTGAAGAATTGAACAAGCTTTGAACTTCTGTTGATAAAGTAAAATGATGAGTTTTGCAACTTTCTGATTCAACGAAACAGACTTTGAAGACTATTTGAGCAACAGCAACAGTTGTTGCTTGAAGTATGGTCGCATTGTGAAAATCTTTCATTGATTCTGCAATGGAAAATGAG
>JAZRRN010000034.1:0-1560 GCA_045650745.1 Candidatus Caccovivens sp. | reverse complement strand
TTTGTATAAAATACAAGAATTAACCTAATATTTCTAAAAACCTGACACACAATGTCAAGTTTTGTGTGGTATACTGAATTTACAACAGATTCAATCAGCATTTGCATTTCTAGTTCTGTGATTGTGATTCCTTTTTCATTTAGCATTGCCACAATATTTTCTTGTGCTTTTTGAAGTTTTTCAGCACCATTCAAATCAGAATATATTTGTTCAACTGCTTCAACCACAGTTTTGACAACTTTTCTTTTTGTGTCATCATTGATTTTTTCTTCATATAACATTTTGATTTTTGTTCCAATAAAAGAAGCAATCCCAACAAGAATTGCCCCAATTATTTGTATAATATTTGATTGAATTACTTCCATAATACTTTCCATCATTTCCAAACACCTTCTTTCAATTCGACTTTGATGGTTTTTATATCATTTTCAACAATTGCCATTCTTTCAACGACAGTGTTGTGTTTATCAACTTTTTTTTCTAGTTGTTCGATTCTATAATTGACCAATTTGTTTGAAGTAAATATTCCAACAATTGATCCAAAACATGTCCCTGCTAATGAAAACAGGGCAACCAAAATTTCACTTGACATATTTTTATTTCCTTTCTTTTTATGCAGTTCTATACCAACAATATACAGTGAAGTATGGTGGCAAATTCTGTGCATGTGTGTGTGAATTCAATGTATGTGTATGACCTTGACTTGCATTCCATCCACCAGTTCCACTTGTTTGAAGTGTGAACTGTTTTGTTGTAGTTGTTCTTTCACCAATAATGTCACCACCAGCACCATCACCTTGTGAATACCAATAATGTGGTGCTGAATAATCATGTAAATGTGAAGGCAAACCACTTTGTGCAGCAGTCAATGTTGTGCTTCCAGTGTTTCCTGATGCACTTCCAGTTGTAGTGCTTCCACCAGTCGTTTTGCTTGTTGTAGTCGCATAAAGGAAACGACCAGTGATTTGTGTCCATGTTCCACCAAATAATGTTGCAGGACTTGTTGAATTCACTGACATATAAATACTTCCGACAGGGTATAACATATCAAAAACACTTTTTCCATTTAATTCAAAAGAATTTGTTTTCGAAGGAAAACAATTGATTCCAACAGAAAGTTTTTTTGTATCAATGAACATGATTGGCATTCCTTTTGCCAAAACCACATTGTATGTTGTCGTGCCAAATTTATCTGTGATTGTAATGCTGAAATCCCATGCAGATGTTTTTGCCAATGAAAGTGTGTATTTTGTTTTATTACTGATTGATGTTTCACTTGAATATGTTGAAGAACTTGTATTTTTGTATTTATATTTTATTGATTGAATCGAATTTTTTGAATTTACTGAATAACAACTTGCATCAACTGTAAGATATGATGTGTCTTCATAATTATTCAAACGATTCAATGTAATGATTGCAGTTGGTGTCGCCCAATCAAGAACTGTGATTGTTTTTGTTGCAGTTGCAGTGAAACCCCTTGAATCTGTGACAGTGACCGACAATGTCATATTACTAGAAACATTCATTTTTCCATAATCAATTGTTGTTGCACTTGTT
>JAZRRN010000033.1:0-2002 GCA_045650745.1 Candidatus Caccovivens sp. | reverse complement strand
ATAACAATGATGACTTGAAAAACCTTTCATAATCAATTAATAGAAATCCCTTCGTATGAAAAAAGCACCACTTCGGTGCTTTTCTTTTATCTGTAATCAATACAATCATTGACTTGTCATTTTGTTGCAGTGCAGAACATTTGAGCTTTTCATCAAACAAATGTTTTCACAGAAGCAACACCGTCAACATCAATTGAAAGATTTCTTACTTGTCAGCGTGTCGTTGAATCGATTGAATCTTCAATTCACAAATCTGGCGTTTTTGTGAAATAAATTCACAAAGTATTTGTATCAATCAGTTCAATCTTTTCAAATTCTTCAACTTCTGACCGTGTTTCTATGAAGTGATTGATTCTGTCTTGAACTGGATCAGATTTTGTTTCAGTCTGTTGTTGTGTCTGTGTCGTTGTTTGAACTGATGTTGTTGAATTCGAATCTTTTGCGAGACTGTTCAATATTCAACATATGAAAATAAATGCAAGAACGATGAATCGTCGTTGTTTATAAAATGGCTTTTTTGCTTTTTCTTCTGACATTGTGAACGACTTATGATATAAATGAAAACAATATACGGAAACCATATTCAATTTCAATACTTGACATTTCAAGGAAAAAATATATATATTGTGTCGTTGACATAAGCTTATGAAACACGCGATTTTTTATTTGCTTATGTTTTTTATAGATGAATGAATTCAATGATATATTACAACAACGGCTTGACTATGAACAGAATGTCAGAAATCACAGTTCACGAGTCAATCGTTTCTATATGATAAGAAATTTCTGAAAATATTTCGCTTCAATTAAGAAAGATTTCAAGATTGAAGAACTTGAACTGTATGAAATAATCAATTATCTTGTATATTACAGAACGACAAAAAATTCAAGATGAAAAATACCGAGCAGAACTGCTGAATACAATGTGATTTGTGCAATCAGAAATTTTTTCAGATTCTGCAATATTCTTTGAATGCGTTTGAAATTTAATCGAGAACAAATTCCGATGTTCAAACAAGATCCAGTGAAACGTGAACCGATGTCAAATGAAGATTTTGAACTTCTGCACGTTGCAATCAGAAAATATTCAAAGTCAGAAGAAATCAGACTGCGTGATGAACTGATGATTGAAATTCCACGAGAAACTTGATTGAGAAAATCAGAAATCGTCAGATGTAAGTTCAAAGATTTTCACAACGAGAACAGACAATTCAAAGTTCTTGTGAAATGAAACAGATATGAATCAGTATTTTTTTCTGAAAAATTACAGAAGAAAGTGTTTGAATATGAAAACATATTGAATCAGAAATACAAACATCTTGATATTGAAAAGCTTTTTATCTGTTTATGACAGAAAGAAAAATGAAAAGAAATCAGTTCACATTTATTATGAAAACATTTGCTTCTGATAGTGAAAAGAATGAAAGAAGATTGAATGATTCCGAAAAATAAACAACTTTGTCTTCATCAAGAAAGACATTCATTCGCAATGCGTTGTGTTTATTCTTGATTATCGCAACAAGCAACGACGAGATTGATGAGACATACAGACCCAAAAATCACGCTTCATTATTATCATATGAATGATTCACGACTTCTGGATCAATACGATTCAATTCGTGCTTAAAATTCCAACTTTGAAAAAATAAACTTTTTCAAAAAAGTCAAAACAAGATGATTTTCGGCTTGATAACCTTATTTTACAAAATCAATTCAGAATTGATATTTTTTGATTTTATTTTTTTTATAAAAAAAAGTGTTAAAAAATTTGACAAAAAAAATTATTTGATTATAATAGATACAGTTAAGTTTAAAAGAGTCTCTGAAAATGTCTTTGATTCAAAAAAATTGACGACTTTTTTCAAGAGACAGTTCGTATCGTCAAGGTTCTACAATTCCGAAGTAGCTTATGTCAACCGATACGACAGCAACAAACTTGACTGTCGTTCAATATCACATCATATTTAATTCCGACAAACAAAGATGTTGAAATGAACGACAC
>JAZRRN010000032.1:0-6152 GCA_045650745.1 Candidatus Caccovivens sp. | reverse complement strand
TGAAATTTTTTCTTAATGTTTTCCTTTACAAGGTCTTTGTTTGTTCTAATCAAATTTATATCAATCATTTTTGTTCTCCTATTTTTTTTTATTCAATTTTTTTGTTTTTCATTTTTACGCAGCAAGAAAGTATCCCTTGCGGGAGATGTTTGAAATTTTGAAGATTTGTCTTGCTTTTACAAACATTCTTTCCTCCTGTGTGCTTTTTGAAAATAAAAAAATCTCCAAAAAGAAAAAATCTTTTTAGAGATGATGATCATTCACCACGGTGCCACTCTAATTGGACAAAAAAGTCCCTCTCAATTTTTGCAAATTGCGCCATGCAATCGGCTTTGCTCATCGCAAATGTCTCCGGGGTGGAAGGTCGACTCGAATGTTTGCTCGCACCAAACGCAAACTCTCTGAAAATCAAGGCACGACGGTAGTCCCTTCGCTGACACGCTATTCTTTGTTATTCTAACACTGACAAAATCAAATGTCAAGAAAAAATGAAAAAATCAAAATGTGTGCAATTTGGCATTTTGCATAAATATTTGTCAAACTTTGCATAATTATTAAAAAAAATAAATTTTTATAAGCAAATATGAATTTTGTTTGACATTTTTTAATTAAAAAATTAAAATACGAGTATAAAGAGGGATTTATGGCAAAAGAATGTGTTACAGTTGTTGAAATCGGCTCGTCAAAGTTGTCATGCATGGTGGCACAGAGGGGTATTAACGGCATTTTCAACATTAAGGCCAAAGCAGTTGTGCCTTATGCAGGTTTTTACGAAGGCGAATTCATCGAAAAAGCTATGCTCGAAGATGCTGTAAGAAGTTTGTTTGACGAAATTCAGTCAGTTTACAAAAAAGACATTCAAAAGATTTATGTCGGAGTGCCTGCTGAGTTTTCAAAAGTTGCTTCTTCAAAAGAGCAAATCACATTTAGAGCAAAACGCACAATCAGACAAAAAGATGTTGACCAGCTTTTGCAAAATGCATCTTCTCGCATTGATGAAGATGGAATGGAAATTTTGTCCGTAAACCCAATTTATTATTCTTTGGACGACAATCGTCGCACACATCAACCACTTGGATTGAAAGCAACAAAACTTGCAGGCGAATTTTCGGTTGTGCTTGCACAAACTGCATTTATCCAAACTTTCAACAAAATCTGGGCGAGAGTTGGTGTCGAACAAGTTGAATATTTGAGCGAAGCATTCTGCGAAGCAATGTTTATTCTCGAAAAAGAAGAAAGAGAACGCACTTGCATAATTATTGATATTGGTGCAAGGTCAACAAGCGTTGCTTTCGTCAAAGGAGATGGGCTTACAAACCTTACATCATTTTCGATGGGTGGCTCACATGTCACAAGCGATTTGAGTGAGGCGTGTTCGATCTCTTATGCAGATGCAAAAACTTTGAAAAAACAAATCGTGCTTTCACTTGTTGGTGATGCAAATGATTTTTACGAACTTTCAACTTTGGGTGGCAGAACGATAAAAATCCCAATGAACTATGCAAACGATGCAGTGAGTTATAGATTGGAGTTGATTGCAACCACAATCAACGAGTGCATAAGACTTTTTGCAAAAGAATATGTGCCTTACTATCCAATCTACCTTTGTGGTGCTGGCATCAGCAAAATCAAAGGTGGCAAAGACTTTATTGCAAAGTGCATTGGCAGAAACATCTCTTATGGTGTGCCACCAATCCCAGCTATGGATAGACCAGAACTTTCGGGTATGCTTGGTCTTGTCAATGCTGCATTGGACAAAAATGGCTAAAAATCTGAAAAATGAGCAAAATGTTTGCCAAAAGCAATTTTATTTTGTAAAATAAAAACTATTAAGGAGACAAATATGGACAACAATTCTACATCAGTGGTAAAAATTAAGGTTCTTGGAGTAGGTGGAGGCGGAAACAATGCTGTCAATCGTATGATCGAAGCAAATGTCGCATCTGCAGAATTTGTTGCAATCAACACAGACAAACAAGCACTTTTGATTTCAAAGGCTGACAAAAGGCTTCAAATTGGTGAAAGATTGACAGGTGGCCGTGGCGCAGGAGCAATCCCAGAAATCGGAAGAAAGGCAGCAGAAGAAAGCAAATCTTCAATCACAGAAATCCTCAAAGGCACAGACCTCGTGTTTATCACAGCAGGTATGGGTGGTGGAACAGGAACAGGTGCTGCACCAGTTATTGCTCAAATCGCAAAAGAACTTGGCATTTTGACAGTTGGTATTGTCACAAAACCATTCCAATTTGAAAACAGAAAGAGAATGGAAAATGCTGAAAAAGGTATTGCCGAACTCAAAAAATATGTAGACACAATCGTAGTTATTCCAAACGAAAGATTGCTTACTATTTTGCCAGAAAAGACAACATTGGTTGAAGCATTTAGATATGCAGACGATGTTTTGAGACAAGGTATCCAAGGCATTTCTGACTTGATCGTATTCCCAGGAATGATCAACCTTGACTTTGCCGACATCGAAACAATCATGAAAAACCGTGGCATGGCTCACATGGGCATTGGTCATGGAAAAGGCGAAAACAAGACATTGGAAGCAGTTCGTCAAGCAGTTGCTTCTCCACTTATCGAAACAACAATCGAAGGTGCAACAGGTGTTGTTCTCAACATCAAGGGTGGAAGCGATCTTACTTTGAGAGAAGTTACAGAAGCTGCCAAGATGGTTCAAGAAGTTATCGACCCATCTTGCAACCTTATTTTTGGAAGCAGCATTGATCCTGAAATGAGAGATGAAGTTGAAATCACAATCATCGCAACAGGTTTCAAGACTTTTGACGAAGAAGCAGAAGAAGCTGCAAAAGAAGAAAAGGTTGAAGAACCAAAACAAGAAGACATGTTTAAAGGGTTCAGCCCATTTGGTTATGCTCCACAACAAAGTGCACAACCACAAAAAGATGTAAGGGTTCAACCAGTTGACAACTCATCAAGAATTGATGTAAATCCAACACCAGGTGCTATTCCACCTTGGATTGAAAAAATCAGAAGCAAAAACAAAAAATAAGAGTCGAAATGAGAAGAAGAATAGGGCTTAGCAGCGAAGTGAAAAGAGTAAACAAGAAAGAGGCGATTGAGCAAAGCAAACAGCGCTTTGAGAAAAAGAGAAAGCGTTACAAGATCTTAGGAAATGTCTTGTTTTGTGTTTCGGTCGCAATCATCATTGTCGGTGCAGTTTTGATTTCATCAGGACTCACACTCAAAAATGCTCCAAAGCACAACCAGCCGGATTATTATCCAATTGTTGACAAAGCAAACACAAGGATTTGGATTGGCATTGCTTTTGCAGCAGTTGGTGCCGTCTGCTTTTTCGTTTCGTTGGCATATATCATCAAAAGCAAACAAGAATATATGCCGGGATATCATGCAGAAACCCCAGACTTGGATAGGGCGCAAGATTTGCAAGATATTGAAAACATGTCAAACACCAACACAACAAAAGTTTGCAAATATTGTGGTGTCGAAAACAACTCGGCAAGCAAATTTTGCAAGGAGTGTGGAAGGATTTTGGCAAAGGAAAGAAGGTGCTCAAAGTGCCAGACAATTATCGAACCTGACGCCAAATTTTGTCCTCATTGTGGAAATAAATTTTAAAAACAACACATTGAAAAAATGTGTTGTTTTTTGTTGTCAAATTTTTGTTTGTTTCAAATCAAAACAATTGGTTGTGCTTGAAAATCCATTTTGTTATTAGATATAATGTTTGTATATAAATACAAAATATTAACAACAAGATGGAGGAGAAAATGAAGTTGGCAAAAAAACTTGTTTTTCAAATTTGTTTATTGATTGCACTTGTTGCATTGTCTGCAACAGGCATTTATTTGGTTGTAGGAGACAAAAATCCTGGGCTTGACCTTCCAGGATCTTCCACTTCTAGTGAAGAAAAGCCTACAGAAGACATGGGCAAAGATATCATTACAGACGGAATAGAAATCAAAGAAGAAGAGGTTGTAGAAGAAATTCCTGCCGAAGATCAAGAAATTTCCGCAGACGCAAGTTTTGTGTTTGGTGTATACCTTAAAGTTTGGAGTGGTGGAACGCTTTATAATGCAAACCTTGCCGGATATATGGATCTTTATTGGAGAAACTCAAAGGCAGAAGCACAAGAGTGGAAAGCTGCCCCATCGGTTAGCGCATCAGATGGAAAAACTGCAAGTGGAACATCATCAAGTTCGACATCAACACACAATGTTTATTCGTTTTATTTAAATTCTGGAAAATCTACAGTGCTTTATCCTGCCAGATATGTATATGTTGGTTGGTATACAATGTCAACTCACTATTCATCATCTTATTTTGGTTGGGGCACAACAGCGCCTTCATCTGACAACTGGAAGACAAGTTACACAACATCAAAGAGTAGCAACTTCTATATTTATGGTTCTTCAACAACATCAACAAGCGAATCTACAGCAAGAGATGCTTGTTCAAATTCTATGTCAGGATCTACATATGCAGTGCTCAGAAGAGCTTATACCTTCAAACAATACAACACTTCAAGCTCAACAACAACAAACAAAACTGTTTATGATGGCATTGGTGTGAGTGTTGGGACAAACTCTTACACAAAAACAGGCTATACAGCAAATGGTTGGACAACAAGTTCGTCAATGAGCGCTTCTAGTGGAACGAGATATTCAAATGGTTCTACATGGTATCCAACAGGAAATTTAACTTTGTATCCAGCATTTTCAATCAACACATATGTTGTTTGGTCATATTTTTATTACGCAAAAGGCGTTACACACACACCAACATCGAGATCAATTACAGCATCAAGTTTGACAATGCAATATGACAACGACTCTGGTTCTCGTATCAACAGAGACTGGAATCACACATACACAACAACAAGTTACACAATCACATGTTCAGCATCTCACTCATCTGGCTACACATATTATTTGTGTCCAACAGCAAATGCGACAACAGCACAAAACGACAATTATGTGGGGTCCCGAGGGATATCCTGGGCTCCGACATCTGATACTTATGCCACGACCGACGGCAAAACGATGTATGCCTACGAGCGGTACTCCATCTCGTATAATGGAAATGGGCACACTGGAGGGACTGTGCCGAGCACACAATACAAAGCACACGGTGCAAGTAGAACGCTGTCAACCTCAACGCCAACAAGGACGGGATATCTTTTCCAAGGCTGGGGAACAAGTTCGACAACAAGCACTGTAAGTTATAATGCTGGCGGAACTTACTCAGGAAACTCAAGCATCACTTTGTATGCCGTTTGGAAACCAATCACATATTCAGTGAAATACAATAGAAATGAAAGTGCTTATAGTGGAAGCACATCATCATTTGATACAGCAAGTGGAACAATGTCAAACTCATCTCACACATACAATGTGTCAAAAGCATTGTCATCAAATGCCTTTACAATGACAAACTGGTCGTTTGCAGGTTGGGCAACATCTTCATCAGGAAGTGTTGTTTATTCAAACGGCCAGTCAGTTTCAAACTTGACAACAACAAATGGTGGCACGGTCAACTTGTATGCAAAGTGGACACCAGTCACTATATCCGTCACGGTCAACATCGTGACATACACGACGAGTGGAGGGTCATCTAGCACGGTAGGAGGCACTGCAACGATAGCGTATGACAATTCGTCATCAACGCCGACAAGTGCTTCGCAAACAACGGCATCGGCAGCATACACAGCACACAAACAGCAAAACTTTAGGATTACTGCAACAGCAAAATCGGGTTACACATTGGTTGGTATTACATCAAGTTCTAGCTGTCCAACAACAGCTACAAACACAAGCGGGTATACTTGGAATCCAACATCAGGCACAAATTATTATGTATACTTCAGACAACAATCAGCATACAGAATGCAAAAGGCGTCTGAAACAGTTGACAGCTCATCGAAGACAAAATATTACATTTCGTCAAAAACATTAGGTTGGGCACCACAAACAAAGGTTTCAACACCAAGCGGACTTTCAACCGATGGCACATTTACAGTGCCAGGTGTAAACACATTTACTGTGTATAAAGATGGATCTGGAAACAAATATGTTTATGCTGGTGGAGCATACTTTAAGTTTGAACCAATCGTATGGCTTGTAAGCAAATCAGCAAACTATGGAGCAACTGCAACAGACATCACAGTT
>JAZRRN010000031.1:0-2223 GCA_045650745.1 Candidatus Caccovivens sp. | reverse complement strand
ATCAAGGTCAAAATGTCATCATTGATGTTCATTTGTAAATCATAGAAATATTTGCCGTATTCAACAGCCTCTGTGAGCTCTGGAGCAACTCTGACACCATAGGTCAATGTGTCTGTCTGAGCATCATATGACCTCTCTGTGATTCCAGCTCCAAGAGAGATGCTAAAAACAAAAGAATCATCCTCCAGATGCTCCTTGCAAGAGAAATATATGCCATTAGGTCTCTGACCATTCAAGCCTGTGACCTGAAATCCAAAGCTCAATGTGTCTCCTCTGACCATTGAGATTGTTCTTTCAATTGAATTGTTGAAAACATCAGCCATTTTGAATGTCCTCCATTTCTTTGATTATATCATAGCCATCTGGAATAATTATTGACAGCAATCTGTGTCACAGAGCCTGTGAATGAGATTGTGTTCTTGCCAGATTTCAGCACCAAATTGTCATAATTACCTCTGACATTTCTATTCATCAGGAGATTATCAGGATTGTATGCATTCATCTCTGTGGCATCAAGTATGATGACAGGATTCTGAGACATATCAATCACCATGACCAATGCTCCATTGATTCTCAGATTCACTGTGCCTGAGCCTGTGAGAGTGATTTGAGGTCTGGAGCAATAGTTTCCATTGTTTCTGATTGTCAGCTCTCCAGATGTTGCTGAGGAGCTGAAATTGAACACCTTTTCACCCTCATTCAGACCAAATTTGAATGGCTGGACATGGAATGAGACCTTTGCTGTCTTGAATCTGATGAGCTTGTCAAAATCAATGGCATTATACTGAGCAAATAGATAAAATTTGTCAGGCTCATTGGAGAATGTGACCTTGCCTGATTGATTGAAAAAATCAATCACATCATCAATGTCATAATCTCCAGCCAATCCAATCTTGATGGGCTTGTCATAGGCTGAAAAGCCAAGCTCTGTGACAATGTCTCCATCTCTCCCATCAATCTCCTCAGCTGTCACCCTCATTGCTGGCTTTGTGATTGGAGGCAATTCAGTGATGAGCAATCCTGAGACCTCCATTGAGCTTTTTCCATTTATGATGATGAATGGTCTGATATTGACAGCCATCTTGATTCCTCCTTTTATCTGTAAATCTCATTTGAGATGGTCTTGACAACAAATTGTGCAAAGCCATCCTCTCCCATCTCAATCTCCATGCCTTGCATTGCTGTCTTGAATGCCTCAACCAGAGCTGATGTTGCATATCCTCCTGTTGAGCTGAACGAGCTCTGAGGCAATCCAGAGGCTGTCAGAGATGCATTTGTGTCAAATGATGTTGGAATTGCATCCTCCATCTCTGAGCTGATTTGAGACATCTCATCTGTGAATCCCTCTCCAATACCCAGAGCCAAATTTTTACCAATCTGGTCTCTGAACACCTTTGATGGAGATGCAATGCCAAAGACAGATTTGATTGCATTGGTGATTGTGTCTCCCAATCCTTTGATTTTGTCTTTTATCCAGCCCGTCATGTCAGAAATACCATTCCAAAGACCTTGCACAAGATTTTTTCCCAGCTCAAGCAATTTGGATGGCAAATTCTTGATATTATCCCAGATTGTTGTGAATATCTTTCCAGCCATCTGAGCAAGAGAGCCAATCACAGAGCCAATTCCCTTGATGAGCTCCCAAAGGATGTCAACACCCATTTTCAGAATCTGAGGCAAATTCTTGAGCAATGTCTCAACAATGGTGAAAATTATCTGTGGAACATAGCTGATGAGCTGTGGAATTGCCTTTGTGAGACCTGTGATGATGGACACAATGAATTTCATTGCCATCTGAATGATGAGAGGCAAATTCTCTGTGAGAACATTGATGATTGTGTCAATGATTTCAGGCAAATATGCAATCAGCTGTGGAATTGCTGTGTTGAGACCATTGATGACAGCATCCAGAATCTGAATTCCAGCATCCAAGATGAGAGGCAAATTCTCCATGATGAATGTCACAATTGTGTTGATGATTTCAGGCAACATTGCAATCAGCTGTGGAATGGTCTCTGTGATGCCTTGAATCAAGCTCATGAGCAATGTCATTCCTGTGTTCAAAATCAGAGGAAAATTCTGTGTGAGCACATTGACAATGTCCATGATGAGCTGTGGCAACATTGCCATCAGCTGAGGAATTGCTGAGCTGATGCCATTGATGATTGACATCAGAATCTGGATTCCAGCTTGCAAGAGCTGAGGCAACATTGAGATGATTGC
>JAZRRN010000030.1:0-1815 GCA_045650745.1 Candidatus Caccovivens sp. | reverse complement strand
TCATTCTCATGTATTATGCGTTTTTTCCAGAATCATCCTTTGTTGAGTTTATGACAGTTTGATTCAATGCTTTTGTGGCATTAGCCAGACCAACATCAGTGATGATTCTTGCAACTTTCTTTGTTGTGAGCAATGGCTCATCTGTGCCATTCTCATCATTGTCAATGTCAATGCCCTCATTTATCATCTCAGTGAGACCAAAGATGAGAGCCTTGATGTCAACCTCTCCAGATGAGCCATCTGTGAGCTTGCCCCAATTGTCAACAGTTTTATATTCCTGTTGGATTGCTTGCATGACATTGAGATTGAAAACAAGTTTGATTTCCTTGCCTTTGTAATTGATTGATGTTGTGTTTTCCATGTGTGATGTCCTCCATCATTTGAATTGAAAAAAGCCCAGCCCTCACAGAGCTGGGCTCATGATTTTGTTTTTAGCCAACACCTGATGTTGTTGGAGCTGTGAAAATGGTCTGAATGAATTCCAGAGCATCAGCCTTTGATGAGAATGTCTGAGATGTGCACCATTTGCCATCAGCCAATGTTGCAATTGTTCCCTCAATCTCTGGTGTGCTAAACTCAATGGATTCACCCTTTGTTGAATCATCCTGAGATGGCTCAGCAAACTTGACCTTGTAAAGCACCTCAGCCTTGTAATAAAGAACACCAGCCACCATCTTTGTGACAATTCTCCCAAGACCAACCCAGATTGGAGCATCTGTTGCATTCTTTGTCACAACACCAGCCTCTGTGATGTTGTGTCCTAAAAGCTCAGCAAATGTTGCATCAAGGTCATTGTCAACACCACATGTGATTGTGCCACTCTGGAATGATGTGTCACTCTCAGCAAGCACATTGTCAGCATATAATGTTGCTGAATTGTTTGTGATTGAGACATTTGCTGAAACAGCCTTGCCAAGAGATTTTGCACCATCATATGTTGGTGTGCCATCCTGAGCCTCTGTGAGCTTTGACCAAATAAGATTGGATAAACCTATCTTTGCCATGTTTATTTCCTCCTGTTTTATTATGTTGTTTCATCAACAATTGGTGTGTATGTGATTGCTCCTGTTGATGTGTTTGCCTCAGCTGTGCAAAGTGTCCACTCACCATCCACAACAGCCATGACAGCACCATCAGCAACCTCAGACACATCAGGCATTCTTGCATCAACATATGCCTTGATTGCATTCTCAAGGTCAGTGATGTAATCAGATGCAACCTGATTGTCAGCAAGAGCTGACGGATTTCCACCAAATGCAAGGAAAGCATTTTTTAATGCTGTGTTTAGATTACCCATGAACATTTTCTCCTTTTATAAATTTGTTTGAATGGGCTTTGCAAAGCACAATGTCTTTGAATAAACCCTTGTGTCTCTGTCATATTTCTCTGTTGATGATTTTGCTGGCTGAAATGACCAGCCATTCTCAATCAAAAGAGCTTTGACAGCTTGCAAGATTTTGGAATAATTGCCTTTTGCATATATCTCAAAATCATAATATGTGACATATCCCAAGAGCTCATCATCACCTGAATATGAATGATAATTGTCAACATTAGAATAGACAATCCATGCATCATCATCTCCATCATAGAACATGAAACAGACAGGAATTGCAACATCATCAACAGTGAAATTTGCAAAGATTGTCTCAATTTCAGTGTTCATCATGTGAATCAGCCCTCCTTGATATATTTCTTTTGAACAGCCAGCATTGCCTTTTCAATCTCAGCTTTTCTGAATGATTTTCTGAAAAATGGATGCTTTGGATATTTCCTTTGGCTTGAGCCATATTCAAACATGTTCGCAACCAGAGG
>JAZRRN010000029.1:0-1858 GCA_045650745.1 Candidatus Caccovivens sp. | reverse complement strand
GGCAAGGTGCTTGAGACCAGAGATGCTGTCAACATGACAGAGGGAGCAAATGGTGCTGTCATTCCTGTCACAATTGCAAAGAAGATAATTGCAAAGGTATATGACATTTGTCCTATCCTTGACAGGTCAAGCAAGTATTCTCTCAAGGGTGATTTGGAAATTCCTTATTATGATGAAAGCTCCACAGCAATCACTGTTGCATGGGCTGAGGAATTTGTTGACCTGACATCCTCTGTTGGCTCTTTCACAAATATCACTCTCAAGGATTATCTTGCTGGAGCTCTCACTCTCATTTCAAGAAAGCTCATCAACAATTCTGAGTTTGACCTTGTTGCATTTGTCATTGACAGAATGGCTCTTGCAATCGCAAGATTCATTGAGGGTGCTTGCTTAAATGGTGGCAATCCTGATTCAACATCTCATGTCAATCAGGTCAAGGGATTGGCTGGCTCTGTCACACAGACAGTGCTTGCTGGCTCAACATCAGCAATCACAGCTGACAAGGTCATTGAGCTCAAGGATTCTGTCAAGGATGTATTCCAGAATGATGCAATGTTCATCATGTCCAGAAATACAAGAACAGCTCTGAGATTGCTCAAGGATGATGTTGGTCGTTATCTCTTACAGGATGACATCACATCTCCTTTTGGCTCAACATTACTTGGCAAGCCTGTTTATGTTTCTGACAACATGCCTGAGATTGCCTCTGGTGTAAATGCTATTTACTATGGAGACATGAAAGGTCTTGCAACAAAATTCTCTGAGGATGTCAACATTCAGGTGCTCAGAGAAAAGTATGCAACACAGCATGCTGTTGGTGTTGTTGGCTGGGTTTCCTTTGATGCAAAGGTTGAAAATGCTCAGGCAATCAGTGCTCTTGTAATGTCTGTTAGCTGATAGAAAAGGAGGTCATCAACATGGCTGTGATGTATAAAGCAACAAAATCATTCTCTGGTATCATCTCAATGAAAAAGAATGATGTCAGAGAAATCAAGGATGAGGAGGTTGCAAAAGACCTCATCAGAGCTGGTTATGTCATTGAGCTTGCTGATGAATCCAAGCCAAAGACATCAACATCCAAGAAAGCATCCAAGAAAGCTGACAAGGATGGTGAATCAAATGGCTAATTCTGAGACAACAAAGGTCAGTGACATCACAGTGACAGATGTCACTGACTATCTCAGAATCCCTGAGGTGACAGCTGAGGACACAGCATTGCTCACAACAGCTCTGAATGTGGCAAAACAGTTTGTTATGTCATACACAGGTCTTGATGCTGAGGGCATGGATGCTCATGAGGATTTGGTCATTGTCATATATGTGCTTTGTTCGTCTATGTATGACAACAGAGCATATTATGTTGACAAATCAAACATCAACAATGTGGTTGAGAGCATTCTCAATCTCCATTCAATCAATCTCTTGCCAACAGGTGATGATGCATGATAGATGCTGGGAAATACAAATACAAAATCACAATCATTGAGGAAACTGTGACAAAGGATGCACAGGGATTCAATCAGGTTGTCCAGAATGTTGTGCTCCAGCCTTTTGCTGAGGTAAAGACAACAAAAGGGATGACATTGATTGCCAATGGAACAGATTTTGAAAAGGCATACACCAGATTTGTCATTCGCTATCCTAAAATCACAGAAATCACCAGAAAGATGTTTGTGCTTTTCAGGGGCAAGAAATATTCAATTGAATATCTCAATGATATTGATGAGGAATTGATTGAGCTGGAATTGCAATGCAAAGAGGTGACACATTGATGGCAAAATTCAGAATGGAATTGCCAACAGAGCTGATGAAAACATTCCAATATCTTGACCAGAACACAGAAAAGATGCTTGGAGAA
>JAZRRN010000028.1:0-1897 GCA_045650745.1 Candidatus Caccovivens sp. | reverse complement strand
ATGATTGCTGACACAATCTGAGGAATCAATTTTGAGATTGAATCAATGATTGTTGGCAATACCCCAAGCAAGCTCTCAATGGCTGTCTGGAGAGCCTCAATCAAGATTGGCAATGTCTCCTCAATCAGAGGAGGAATCATCTGGATGAGCTCAGGCACAAGAGTTTCAAGCAAGCCCTTGATGAGCTTTCCAAGACCTCCAATCACTGTCTGGATTCTTGGGATGAGATTCTTGGCAACTGTGAGCACAGAATCAACAAAATTGTTGATGAGCCCATCAAAATCAGCATTGTCATCAGCAATGCCTGTCAAAAGATTGCTCCAAGCACTCTGAGCCATTGAAAGAGAGCCAGAGATTGTCTCTGATGCCTCTTTTGCTGTTGTGCCTGTGATTCCCATCTCATCCTGAACAAGATGGATTGCATCAACAATGTCAGCATAGGATTCAATTGAGAGGTCTCCAACCTCTCCCTGAGCCTCTTTGAGCTTGTTGGCATCATCAATGAGCCTTTGCATCTCCTCTTTTGTGCCACCATAGCCCAGCTTTAGATTGTCCAACATGGTGTAATTCTGTTTTGCAAAGCCCTGATATGCATTCTGGATTGATGCAATGTCTGTTCCCATTTTATTGGCATTGTCAGACATGTCTGTGATTGCCATGTTTGCATACTCTGAGGCTTTGACAGTGTCTCCTCCCAAAGATGAAATCAAGGAGGCTGAGAATGATGTGACAGTTTCCATGTATTCATTGGCACTCATTCCAGCTGTCTTGTATGCCTCAGATGCATCTTGCAAGACATAATCCTGAGCCACCATCAAATCATTGTATTCACCTCTGACATCATCAACTGTCTTTCCAACTGATTGAGCATATTCCTCAATGCTCTTTCCTCCAGCTCCAAAGAGTGTCTCAACACCTCCTGTGAGCTGTTCAAAATCAGCATAGGATGTGACAGCTTGCTTTCCAATGTTGAGCATTGCTGAGCCAAGATTCTTGAGCCCATTCAAAGCTCCCTGAATGGCTGAGCTGGCAAGATTTGCAAGCACTCCCTTGAATACTGTGAAACCCTCTCCAGCATTTCTGGCTTGCTCTCCAGCATCTTTTGTGGAATCAGCCAGCTCATCTGTTGCATCATCAGCTTTTGCAAGCTCTGATTCTGTGCCAGCAATAGATGCCTTGAGGCCATTCATCTCTGTCCTCATGCCAGCCAATGTCTGTTCATTTCTGGCATTTGCCTGAGAGCTCTTGTCAACATCCTTTGCAAGATTTGCAACAACCTGAGCCTGTGCCTTGTATTCAGCTGATGATGTTCCAAGCTCAGAGCCAATCTTTTCAAGCTGAGCCTGTTCTTTCTGATATTCAGCAACAAGAGCATCATGCTTTGATTTGTTTTTCTCTTGCTCAGCTGATAATTTTGTATATTGAGCTTGTAAAGATGACAGAGCTGTTTTCTGTGCTGTCAATTGCTTTGCCAGAGCCTCAGATTTTGCTTTGAGAGCCTCTGTTGATGTGTCATTCTTGTCATACTGAGCTGAGACAAGTTTCATCTCAGAGGAGACCTCTTTGAGATTCACTTGAATTTCTTTCAAGGCTTTTCTGTATTCTGATTCACCTGTCAGCTTGACAGCTCCACCAAAGCCAGCCATGTTCCATCACCTCCGAATATATTAAAACCATTCTTGCTGTCTCATTGCCTCAGCCTCAGCCTGTCTGAATGTCATTCTGTTCAATCTGAGGATGAGCTCAGTGTCAAATTGGTCTTTGTATGCTTGATATAAATTGAGAAATTCTCTGATGGTCAATCTCCAGACCTCTTTTTCAGAGAGATTGAGCTTTGCTCTCCCAATATATTTCACCCATGAGAAATTGATTGGAGCATCATCATTCTCATGTATTA
>JAZRRN010000027.1:0-2117 GCA_045650745.1 Candidatus Caccovivens sp. | reverse complement strand
CGTCTAAGGTAAAGCCAGCGACTGGGGTGAAGTCATAACAAGGTAGCGGTATCGGAAGGTGCCGCTGGATCACCTCCTTTTAAAGAGAAGACAGTCGATGAGATGAGATTAACTCGTCTTAATGAACAAGATAACTAAACCGTTTGATTGTTTAAGAACATATTTAATTAGATAAAAGAAGAACGACTTAGGTCGTTCTTTTTTTATTGCTTTTTTTGGGTAGAAAAGACAATATTGACACTTCTGTTGGGATTTGATATAATAATTTTATAGGGAGGGTGGCGATGTTTAACTTTGACAAACTCATTGTAAATCTTTCAATTTTGGATGTCTATGACAAAAACAATGGACAAAATGTGGTTGGCAAAAAGGCTGGTTTGTCGTTTATGGTCGACAAATACACAGGCGAAAATTATAAGAAAGTTGTTGTTGATGTAGAGCACTGGGAAATTGCAAACATCAGTTTTGAAACATTGAGAGGCAAAAAGAGAGTTTCGCTTGAAGAAAAAAGCGTTTCAGATTTGTTGGACAAAGCAATTCAAAACAGCATTCAACACCCAAAAAGAAAAAGAGAATTGCAAGATGTTTATGTTTGGGCAGGATTTGTTTTTCAGTCAATTATGTCGGCTTTTGACACTGGACTTGATCCAGAAATCATGTATGCAGCACTTGACGATTTGAAAGATAGATGTCAAAAATGTCCCGGATTTAACATGGCATCTTTGGCGATCCCAGAAGCAAAATTTTCGACCTTCGATGGGGTGTTTAAAGCTATCAAAAAAGGCAATGTAAGACTTATCTCATATCTTATTGATCAATACGGAGTTGATCCAAATTTTGTTGCAAATGGCAGTCAACAATCGTTGTTGGATTATGCAATCGAGCAAAAAGCACCAATTGAAATGCTTGAAACTTTGATTGCAAAAGGTGCACAATTGACCGAAGATAGTTTGTATTTGGCTGTGAGATCAAAGAAACTTGATGTTGTCAAACTTTTGGTCGAAAACGGGGCATCTGCACAAACATTCTCTCACAAATATGGCTGTTCTATCCTTGATGAAGCAATTGATGCTCAAAGAGGAAAAGTTTATGACATTGTTGAATATCTTGTGGACAAGGGGGCAAAACCAAAACCAGAAGATGCAATCAAAGCAGCAAACGGATCAGAATCAAAGCTTGTAAAAATCCTTGCAAAAGCAGGTGTTGATTTGAATGTTGTTGTTGATGGAAAAACTGCGCTTGACATTTGTTTAGACAAGTGTAAAGATCAAAAGAAAAAAATCAAGTATGTCAACGATTTTGTTGTTGAAACAATGGACGCATTGATTGCAAATGGTGCAAAAACTGCAGAGGAACTTAAACACGAAGGCAAGTTTATTAGAGGCAGAATTGCAAGACTGAAGAAAAATATTGTTGTTTCAATGTCTCACAAATATATCAAAAACAACAAATACGAATTTACTCCAAAAACAAAAGAGTAATAGAAAGAGTGGAATTTCCACTCTTTTCTTTTTTTCGACATAATAGGAAAATATAAGAGAAAATAGTCGTTTGGTTGAGTGGTGAGGTGTTGTATAATTGTCTTGCAAATAAAAGGAGACAGTTATGAAAAATGATTTTTTGAAAGTTTTTGCACAAAAGGCAAAGAGAAGATTGGTGGGCAAAGAAAATGTGCCTGTGGCAAAAATAAAAGTTATTGCAAAAGATGACGAAGATTTTAAGGACAGGGTTGAGACTTTGATGGCGCAAGAGGGTGTTGTTTCAAATCCTGTGCAATATCTGCTTGACAACAAAAAGTTGAAAGGTATGACTGATAGTGCCAGAGAAAGATATTTGCTTTCGACTTTGGACAAATATACTGCACTTAGAAACAAATTTGATGATGTTGCGACTTATGATAGGTTTTGTATGTAAAAGGGGAAAACAATCCTCTTTTTTTGTTGAAAGATGCAAAATATGAAAAATTTGTCTAAAATTTTATTGAAATGCTTGACAGATTGTCTTTTTGTAGGTATAATAAAAGGGCATTATAAATAAAGGCACATCCCCGCCAATATTTGTGATGTTTATGATGGATTGTAGCTCAGTCGGTTAGAGCACCACCCTGATAAGGTGGG
>JAZRRN010000026.1:0-21122 GCA_045650745.1 Candidatus Caccovivens sp. | reverse complement strand
AAAGAAATAAAACCTACGAAAGTTAGTAAAATATTGTGTAGCGTAATAGTGATGGCTACAATCTTAATAGAATTGATTTCCCTTATCGTAATAAACTCCATAACACCACCTATCTCCATACAACAAACAAATAAAGATATTTCAATATGCAGACAAACATTATTAGACTATTCATTAGAACCACAAACATTTAATAGTCGTTTAGTAGTAAGAGATGACACAGGTTATTTCAGTATTGATTATGATATGTACTCTAAACAACAAGAGAAATTTAAAGATGCAAAATTGATTTATGTAGACTCTTCAAAAGATAATAGTTCAACATTAGTAGAGTTCAAGAACGCACACATAAAAGATTATAAATACATTATTTATGTAGAACTTGATAACAAAACTTATTATAGTTATATTTTCTCAATAGATAACAATTTTGGTTTTAGGGCTAATGATGAAATCTTTTATGAATGCAATAACGACTCACTCTACTTTATTGAGTTAAAATAACAACATAAAAAATAAGTCTCCGTTATTATTTAACAAGGAGACTTTTTATGTTGTATATATTTGATAAATTTGGAAATAAATTAGGGCATGTAAAAATAGGACAAGTTTCAATTTGTTATAATAAAAATGGTCATATAATTGGAAGAATAGGTAAAACAGGTAATTATTATTATCTATATAGTCCAAGTGGCAACTTGCTAGCGATGTTTAATGGTATAAGCACATATAATAGTTATAGTAATTTAATCGGTAAAGGCAATTTACTATATTCAATGCTTTACTCTAATATGAGTTATATTAAATATTAAAAGACTCTCTCGCACTCTCAATTAGGGCTGAAACAAGCAAAAATACTTTTCGTTATAAAATGCCCGAATAAAATATAAATCGCAGTTTCAGACGTAAAATCAAAAAAGTCAGCTAATCGTTAGCTGGCTTATTTATTTTTTTGAAAATAAAAGACGACTTTTTGAATTTGTATCAGTAATAGTATAATGGTAGGTCTAAAAATCTTTTATAAAATAAGTATAAAAGAATGCCGAGCGTAGACTTTAAATAAAGGCTAATTATACATAAGCAGACTGAGTTTAGATGTATGCTCATAATGAATGACACTGAAAGTCAATAAGTAGTTTTGAGCTGAAAAATAAGTCAAGTAATAGTCATAAAAATGTGAGACGCCTATTTTTTTAGAATCTTGTTACCGTATTTAGGTAAATTTTCTCAGACGCTTGGGTGAGAAGAAAAAATAAGTAAACTTAATTATGTTGGAGGATTTATGATTGGTTATAGGACTATATCGGAAGCGTATGAATATTTGACTTCAAAAGACCCAGAATCTGCGATAACTAAATATATGATACGTTGTCTATGTCAACAACAAAAGATAAAAACGATAAATGTAAAATCAAAATTTTTAATTAAAATGAGTTCGTTATTGGATTATTTAGAACTTGATTATGAAAAGGAGTAAGAATATGAATGAAGAGAAACTTGTTCAATGTGAAAGACATGAGTTAATGAAATGTTGGGGTGTAAAACCCAGATATAAAATTGTTTGTCAGTTTTATGATATCTTATTAGAATGTTATTTTTTAGCAGAAAAATATTTGTTTGATGCAGATAAATATAAAGGTAAAGCACGTATAAAATATTTTAGAGACGAAGTAAGAGATTTTATAGACGGGATGGCAGATTGGTTTAATGTTTATGTTCCATTTGAGGAAAAAACGCTTACATTTGATAGATTAAATTTGAAAAGTTACGTTGAATTGGGTGATGATGGTAAACCACTATGTTTTGTGGCATATGGTGCTGAAGAAACTGCTGAAGAATTTCAAGAAAACTATATGGAGTACAATGAGTTTAAAAATTGTTATGAAGGGTTTTATCCAGACCCATTTAAGGAGTATTAAAATGGCAACATATTATGCAAGAAAAAACAAGTTGGGAGACATAATCTCCTATGGTATTCAAATTAAAATCAAAGATAATTTTGGAAAGACTAGATTCAAATCTACAACTTGGGACAATCCAGATAATTTAACAGGTAAAAGATTAGAAAAAGCCTTACACTCTTTTGGCGAAAGTTGGGAAAAAGAAATTAGAAATGATAATTTTCACGAACTTTCACAAGCAACATTTAAACAAATTGCAGACATTTGGCTTAAAACGAGAAAACATAATATGTCTGAAAGTTATTATTGCAGGGCTGTTGAGTGTATAACTAAATTAAATGAGTTTTTTGGAAATAAAAGATTTGTAAATTTAAAAGCATATAATATTCATCAATTTTTCAATTATCTTAATGAGTTTCAATATAAGGTTTCAAAAGCAAGATTGAAAGCAAGTAAAATGGAAGAATTTGATAACGTTGCTAAACAATATGGCATTAGAAAAGCAGGAAACGAAGGAGACATTTCAAGACCTACACTTTATTATGCTAGACTAGGAAATCTTATCAATTTAGATAGTGCGAATATACTTTGTAAAAAATTTAATTTGGAGTTGAACGATTACTTTGACAAAATAATAGTGTCTAAACATTATAGAAAAGAAAGTATAATGAAATATAAAAGAATACTAAGCACTATCTTCAACTATGCTATATCTCAATCGAATTAGTGCATACAAACTATGCTTCAAGTGCTTATGTAAAAAGTGTAATCGGTGGCGAAAAATCTCGAGATATACAAGTGCTAACAAATGAAGAATATGACTCTTTATTAGGTGTTTTAGAAACACATGATATATTTGATACAATACCCATTTACCTTATGACTATGTTAGGCATTAGAACTTGTGAAGTTTGTGGTTTAGAATGGCAAGATATTGATTTTGAAAAACGAATAATAAGTATAAGAAGAAACAGACTTTATGTAAATGGCTTTGGTATAGTTAGAAAAGATTTAAAAACAGAATACTCTCGTAGAGATTTATATATTTGTGATGAATTATTAGATAAACTATTAGCATTTAAAGAAAAATATGAAACTCTTAAAAAGGGAGATAAATCTTTTAGTAAAAGTGGTGCAATCTTTTGTAATGAAAAGGGAGAACCTATGTTTCCCCACCACTTAAACAATGTATTAAAAAGATATTTACACGAATCTAATTGTAAAGAAGTATCGTGTCACAAAATACGACACTCTTGGATTACTAAACTTATAAGCAACGGAATACCTGTTAATGTAGTATCTAAAATGGCAGGACACGCAACAACCGATATTACATTAAAAATATATACTCATTATTTAAAAGATGCAGATAATTCAAAAGAAGTGTTAGAAAAAATATTTGCAAAGAAAGCAATTATATAAATCAACTTAATAGAACAAAAAATGGTAGGTCTCAAAAACCTACCATTGATAATGTTCAAATTATGGTGTGATATAAACCATGATATTTTTCCCAAGTTTGAAGCAATAAATCTTTATTCATTTGAGCAAACATAACTGCTTTTTTAGTTTGTTCAAATCTTAAATTTGTTTCTAATATAGAAAAATCAATTAAACTTATGGAAATATATTGACCTTGATAAAATGCATGACAATGTGGAATTTTATCAGAGCCTTGTTCTTTTGTTCTTATCTCTAATCTAATACCACACTTTCTAACCACCGTATCTCTATATTCTATTATTCCTGAAAAACAGGAAGTAAGTAAAAAGAGATTTTTCAACTTAGACTCAATATCTTCCATAACCCACCATAATAAAAAAATTGGTGACCCCACCAGGACTCGAACCTGG
The DNA here is from genome assembly GCA_045650745.1 of Candidatus Caccovivens sp. Taxonomy (GTDB): domain Bacteria; phylum Bacillota; class Clostridia; order Christensenellales; family UBA1242; genus Caccovivens. The sequence continues at coordinate 17,368 of JAZRRN010000026.1, read as the reverse complement.
AATCCAATCTTAGGAGGATTGTGGTATATCCCTTTACCTATGAGGTCATAAAAACTATAAAAAATTATAAAAAATATGGGTCAAAGATGTCGAAAGTATGTTTTTTAAAAATACAACAAATAGATTATACAATAGAAATGTCCGTAAAATCAAGGGTTTCAGGAGATTAGAGCCTCGGGTAAAGCAAAGCCTTAGGAGGTTTCTGTAATATCCTGTTTTACTATGAGGTCAAGTGTTTGAAGAAACACTTTGATTATACACATTCTCTCTTTTGAAGTCAACTTTATTGTCTTTTTCAAAGCGAGAAAAAACAATGTCTTTGTCGCCTACAAGCAAACATCTTGACCTTTGTTTACAAAATCCAAATATTGCCCCATATCAAGTCCGATCGGTGGCTTTTCATATTGCTTTATGCACACTGAATAGCACTCTTTTGGCTTGATGCAGTTTGATGCAAATTCTGTTTGTTTGTTAGCCTGCCACCTTATCGCATCTTCGACAGTATCAAACACATAAATCCCTCGATTTACAAAATCAGAATGCTCAAACAAACACCACTTTTGATTGTCTTCAAACAACAAATATGTGTGGCTAAAACCCGAATTGTCTATCCCCTCTTGATAAGCAGAAATCCACAATGTTTTGACATTGAAACCATTGTCTTCAAACCACTGCCTTTCGATTTCGACTTGGTCGTAACAATGTCCCACTCCGTCTTTGAGCATTTGTTTTACACTGCGCACACGCCAATCATTGTTGCACGCATTTTGAAATTCATCTGAGTTGCTGTCCGTGTGCTTGTTGCCAAATTTGTCAATCACACCATATTCAAAATGTTCGTCCAAAAATTGCATCAATTGCTTTGGATTTTCAATCAAATCAAACATAATTTCCCCTTTTGACAATTTTAACACACCTTCGACTTTTGCCCAACAAAAAAGAGCGAAAAACTCGCTCTTTTGTTTTGATTATTCCAATTCGTCATGATTTTTGCCGCCACGACCTCTTCCTCGGCCGTTTCCTTTTTTGCTGCCACCTCTGCCTTCTGGCGAGTGGTCATATCTCATTTCGTAAGCACGGCGTTCTCTCTTTTCTTGTTTGTGAGCATTTGCTTGGAAAAATTGAGCATCAATCTTTTTCTTGATTGACAATGAAGTTCTTTCTGTCGCTCTGCTTACAACTTCTTCGACAACAGCTTCTGGATTGCTCCAATCATATTGATATGGATTTTCGTAAGTCTTTGTCAAATCTGTCGAGCCATACACTCTGCCTTCAACCACATCGGCGCCAGTAATTCTAACCTTCAATTTGCTTCCCAAGTGAAGAATTACTTCGCCTTGTTTGCTGATAAGCGCTGTGTGAACTGGTGCAAAGTTTGGTTGTGTTGGCACAAAATCTGTAATAGGTATTCTTATGTTAACATTATTTTTCGCTTGAATTGTAACCATGTCATCATCAATAAATCTTACAACACCTTCTACATCATCGTTGATATGTTCTGAATAATACATTGCTTGTGCAACTTGATATGTCAACTCACTTGCAGTATCAACTTCTCTTTCTTTTTGAGATGCAACATGAGCAAACTCAAACATAAAGTCTTCTGAGAATGTATATTTTTTGCCTTCCCAATATTCGATCGCCTTTTCTCTAATGTGTGGTGGAAGATATTTTTTGCACATATCAATTTGAATGTCAGGTCTTGCATTTTCTTGAATGCAGTCATCTGGACCTCTTCTGATTGGAGAAGTTGAATGAGCATATCCAACCAATGCATCATCTCCTTGATAAGCCAACCCCAAGCCATAGTGAATCCATCTTTGGCGTTCTGTATCCTCTTTTTCATCTGCATAGGTTGTATATGGAAGAGAAGAATATCTTGCTCTGTCAAGGCATGTTTTAAGCACATACAAAGCAGCAGCTTCATAAGGCTTGCCTTCGACTTCTTTGATAAATCTTTGAAGACCTGCATTTGAAACATCTCCGTCATATTTGATGCCCATTTGATCAGAAAAAGCAATCAATTTTTCTGCCTTTACTTCACTTGGTTCTCCATGCACACGATAAATGCCAGGGATCCCTTTCTTGAGCATATAATATGCAAATGCTTCGTTGCCTGGAATCATACTAGATTCTACAGTTTCCATCGCATGAACATGGTCGACCGGTTTCAAATCAACAACTCTCGTTGCCAAATCTACATTTTTGTTGTTGAGGATTGGTCTTGTTTCTGTATCGTCTCGAATTTGAAGACCACCTCTTGCCATTCTTGCTTCTTGAAGCACTTCACCAGCCATTCTAAACAAAGTTATACATTCTTCAACAGTAAGAGGAGCTCCTTCATTTTCGTTTGTTGCACGAGCCATAACCCTTTCGAAAATGCCTTGCATGCCTTTTTCTGTCATTTGATCATACAATTGTTGTGCGATGTCGTATGTGAAATATTCGTTTACATTTACAACAGCTTCATAAAATTCTGTTTCTTCTGGGATAATCTTGCCTGTGTTTCTGTCAACAACAATCTTTTGCACTCTTGCCAATCTGTCTTGGCCTGGTTGCAACGAAAATTTGTCTGCGCTGAGTGCTTCGTCATGCATGCCCACAGAGCCACCTGCAAAGTAGAATGAAAACATTCTTCTCATGACATCTTCAAATGTTTTTGGTCCGTCATTTGGATTTGAAATTGATGAAACAAGTGAAATATAGTTATACAAAACATAGTTGCCGTTTTTGTCAATTTTTACTGATGAAGCATCATCATGGTCTTGTGCACCAAGCGGGTCAAATTCGACAACAACTTCATCTCTGCAGTCAACAACCATTGGTTTTGTGATGTCATACTGTGCCCAATCAAGCACATTGCCATCTTGGTCAACAAGTTGGCCAGCTGCATTGATAAAGTTGAATTTTGTGTAGTCAACTGCTTTGATTGCTTTTGCTTCTGCAGCAACAGCAGGGTCTCTATCCATGTCAATGCCGGCTTCTGCAGCAATCGCTCTTACCATTGCACCATAAGTGCCAACTGGTCCATGAATTTTTTCAACTTGACAACTCTTTGTTGTGTCGTGAGCGTTTGTCCTTACGGTAACAATTTGTCCTTTCGCTTCTCTAACTGTTTGGCTGTTTGGTGTGTGGAGCACTGTGATAGGTTCTCTTACATAACCTCTTCTTGTCAAATGCCAAAATTCAACTTCGTTTGTTTGTTCGTTTACACGCAAAAGTCCACACATAACTCTTGTCTGATCCACTGGCACACCGGCATTTGTCTTGCCTGTTGGTGGTTGAACTGATTGCACAACAGCACTGCCATCTCTTACAGTGTATGAAACAACACTTCCACCTACAAAATCTTTGCAAACTTCTGGAGCAACTGGGATTTCAGTTTTTGTTTCAAGGTCTACAATATAGCCACCTTGTCTTGAGTTGATTCTAAAGAAAGTGCCCACTTTTGTATTTGTTGGCAATTTGACAATGTCGCCACCCTTTCTTCTTTCGATTCTGATCGAACCTTCTTCGCCCAACGATTGAATTGCTGTGCGAATCTTTTGATTTGAAACACCCTTCATTTCTGGTTGTTTGCCAAGTCTGACAACCAAACTTTCAAGCGAAAACTCGCTGTGATGCAAAGTTTGACCAAAGTGCTTGCTCAACAATCTGAAAGTTGTGTCCTTCAATCTTGCTTCGTATTTTTGCTTTTGTTTTGAATTTTGACTCATTTGCTCCATCCCCCTATATAACCCCATCTTAACACACTTTTTTGCAACTTTCAATAGATAAATAGAAAATTATATAAATTATATAAAAACAATTTACAACCCCTAAAAATGCAAAATTTCAACAAAAAAACACCTCCGAAGAAGTGTCTTTTTTAAGATGCTTATTTCTTTGTTGCGAAAACTGTAGCAACAATGGCACCAGCACCAGTAAGAGTGTTCAAAATAAGTCCAGCCCAACCAACATATTTGAGTCCGCCGTCCATTTCAACACAGCACTTAATGATGTGTGTAATTGCAACAACTGTAAATGCAATTGAAACAACCAACAAAATGATGTTGATGATCTTTTCAAACTTTTCATTTTTGATAACACCGAAAACTGCAAGCAATTTCAAAATTGCAGCTACGGCCAAAATGCAAGCGAAAATGATCAAGAACACAAGAATTGCTCCCCAGAATGCATCACCATCTTGTTTGAGCATGTCATATGCAGTGATAGAAGCGCCATATCCAAAGTCAATCACTGGGAATGCCAAGAATACGAATGCCAAAACTGCACACAAAATGAGAACGCCTGAAAGAATCTTCTTTGTAAGTCCTGTCTTTTCTGCCATCTATGTTTCCTCCTTTTTTATGATATTTTCATTATACTAGCAAAATTTTGTTTTGTAAAACAAATATCAATATTTTGTCGAAATTTTTCAAAAAAAGTTAAAACTTTTTAAATTGTTTCACAAAGCAAGCTTTACAACAAAATGCAAAGCACCCCACCCTTGCCTTCGTTTACAATCCTGCCAAGAGTTTTTCTCATCTTTTTTTGCGCATCAAGTGGCATCATAACAATCTTGTTGTTGATGTTTTCATCAACCATTGAAAACAGGCTCTTTCCCAACAAATTTGTGTCCCAAATGCCATCTGGGTCGTTTTCAAATCGTTCGCCCAAATAAGCAACCAAATCTTGACTTTGGCTTTCACTTCCAACAAGTGGTGTGACTTCTGTGGCAACATCAACTTTGATGATGTGCAAACTTGGTGCACTTGCCTTGATTTTTACGCCATATTTGTTGCCTTGTTTGACAAGTTCGGGCTGTTGCAAAACATAGTCATTTTTGTTTGGAACAACAATCCCATAACCTGTTTGTTCGACCTCTTCAAGGGCAGTTTTGAGTTTGTCATATTCAACTTTTGCCACTGCCAAACTTTTGATGTATGACACAAGTTGCCAATCATCACTGATTTCAAAACCACATTCGGCAGAAAGGACTTTGTAGAACAAATTTTCCTTTGGCACAACCGAAAATCTCACAACACCTTCGCCCATTTCAACATTTGAAAATGTGATTGGATCAAAACTTTCGCTTTCAGCAAACACAATCGCCTCTTTGTTTGCATCGCCAACCTTTTTAAGTCCGTCTGCAAACCTTTTGATTTCTTTGACAATTTCGCTGATGATAGGGTTTGAAAATGGCAGTGCTTGCAACCATTTTGGCATGCCAACTTTGATTGTTTTGATAGGAAAATCCATCAACACTTTTTCAAAAATCTTGTCAACATCACCATCTTTCATTTCGGCAACATTCATAGCCACAACTTGCGCTTGATATTTTTCTTGCAAGCTTTGAGCAAGTTTTTTGCTTTCTGCACTGTTTGGATTTTTGCAGTTGAGCACAACAACAAAAGGTTTTTTGCACTCTTTCATTTCGGCAACAACCCTTTCTTCTGCTTCAACATAACTTGCCCTTTCAAGATCTGTGACAGAGCCATCTGTCGTGACAACAATGCCAATTGTTGAATGATCAGTTATCACTTTTTTTGTGCCGATTTCTGCGGCCTTTTCAAAAGGCATTTCTTCTTCTGACCATGGTGTTTTGACAAGTCGAGGTTTGTCGTTTTCTGTTGTGCCCATCGCACCACTCACCAAATACCCAACACAATCCACCATGCGCACTTTCATTTTGACACCATCTGCGACCAAAATCTTGACTGCTTCGTTTGGCACAAACCTAGGTTGTGTTGTCATCACAGTCTTTCCATCTGCGCTTTGTGGAAGTTCGTCAAGAGCCCTTTCTCTTGCACTCTTGTTTTCGATGTTTGGAATGACCAATTTTTTCATAAACTCCGAAATAAAGGTAGATTTTCCAACCCTGACCGGCCCAACAACTCCCAAATAAATGTCGCCATTTGTTCGAGTTTTGATATCTTCATAAATTTTGTATTTTTCCATTTAAGACCTCCAGCATACAATAATTTATGAATCAAAACTTGCAATTAGAACGAAAAAAAATCTGCCTTTCGACAGATTTAATTTTGTTTTTATTCTTCAGTTGTCTCTGCTTCAGAAGCTGTTTGATCAACATCTTCTTTGTTTTCATCTGCAACTTCAGTTTGTTCGGTTTTCTTTTTCTTGCGAAGTTTGTCGAGCAAATGCACTTTGTTTTCGTTGCCATTTATCAATCGCTTGATGTTTCCTCTGTGCAAATAAACCACAAAGAAGAAGTCAAGCCAGCAAACCAAAATGACCACCAACATTGTTGCAAGTGAATATGGATTGATTGTAAACCAGCAAGTTGTGAAAACTGACATCACAAACATAAATGTAAGCGAAACCAAAAATGGATAATCGATAAACAAGAACAAGATAAAGCAAGCCACAAACACAACCAATGAAACCCACCAGCAGTTTGGATGGAAAACAAACATACCAAAAGTGCAAGCTACACCTTTGCCACCCTTAAACTTGTAAAACACTGGATAGCAATGTCCAATGATTGCAGCAAAGGAAACCAAGAAGTAAGCAATATGTCCAAAGCCGGTAAAGAAATTTTCAAAAAGGAAGTATCCAGCAAGTGCAGGCACGCCTGACTTTATGCCTTCAAACAAAAGTGTCAAAAACGCTTCACCAAAGCCACGAGTGCGAAGCATATTCATAGTGCCAGGATTTTTGCTTCCAACTTTTGTAATGTCTTTTCTGCCAAAATGCCACGAAAAGATGCGTGCAAAGTTGATGTTGCCAAGCAAATATGCAACAACAACTGCTATTGTCAAATATAAATAGACCATTATTCCTCCTCTTTACCTTTGAAAACGAGTTGAATTGGTGTGCCAGAAAAATCCACTCTTTCTCTCAATCTGTTTTCCAAATATCTCTCATAAGAAAAACTCATAAATTGAGGTTCTTTGCAGAAGAAAACAAATTTTGGTGGATTTGTGTCTGGTTGAGTTGCAAACAAAATCTTGCATTTCTTTCCATTTTTTGATGGTGGTTCAAAGTTTAAGATTGCATCATGCAAAATATCATTCAAAATGCCTGTTGAAATTCTGCGAGAAGCATTGTCATAAACTTCGTCAACGGTTTTCATAATTTCTGAAAGACCTGTGCCAGTAAGTGCTGACACAAACAAAACCTTGAAGTAAGACATAAATGAAAGTTTGTCGCTTAAAAGTTTTGTCCATTCGTCTTTTGTCATTGTTTTTTCGTCCCACTTGTTGACAATCACAACACTTGGTTTGTGGGCTTCATGCACATATCCTGCAATGCGCACATCTTGCTCAGAAACTTCTTTTGTAGCATCTAAAACAATAAGCACAACATCACTTCTTTCGATGGCATGCATACTGCGCAAAACCGAATATCCTTCGACCGATTGTTTGTCGACAGATCTTTGTCTTCTGATGCCGGCAGTGTCAATCAAGTAATAATCTTTTTTGTTGCATCTAAATGGCACAGTAACCGAATCTCTCGTTGTGCCCTCAATGTCACTTACAACCACTCTTTTTTTGCCCAAAAGTCTGTTTGTGAGCGAACTTTTTCCAACATTTGGTCTGCCGATAAGGCTGATCTTGATGCCGTCAATTTCTTCGTCAGACAAATCTTCTGGAAAGTGCGAAACGATTGCATCTAAAACATCGCCAATGCCTTTGCTTTGTGTGCACGAAATTGGCATAGGTTCGCCAAGTCCGAGATTGTAAAACTCATAAGTTGACGAAATGTCAAAGTTGTCGAGTTTGTTTACCACAAGCACAACAGGAAGTTTTTGCTTTCTCAACATTTTTGCAACATCTTCGTCTGCTTGAGTGATGCCTGTTTTTCCATCAACAACAAACACAATCACATGTGCGTTGTCGAGCGCTTCAAGCACTTGCTCAAAAATTTCTTTTTGAAAAACATCTTCACTGTTAAATTCGACACCACCTGTGTCAACAATCGTGAAGTTTTTTCCACACCAAGAAGCATCGGCATAAAGTCTGTCACGAGTCACCCCCGCAACATCATCAACAATGCTCAATCTTCTTCCACATATCTTATTGAAAAATGTGGATTTTCCCACATTTGCTCTGCCTACTATGGCTACCACTGGTTTATTCATACACTAGATAATAGCATAATTTTAAGATTTAAGCAATCAAAAAATTAAAAAATCCCAATCACCAACATTTTCCACTTTCATCTTCTGCACCTTCGACAATTGTCGCAATTTTTGCAGGCTTTCTTTCGTTTGATTTTTTTGATAACAGTCAAAACTGCAAGCATCACACAAACAAATCCACAAATTGTGCCCAAAATTGCAGAAAATCCAAAAATCTCGATTGCAAAAGCTAGATTATAGAACACAAAACTCACTGCATAAGCCACACAAAACTGCACAAAAATTGCAAAAATTGTCCATTTTTTGCCAATTTCGTGCCACAGCATCACCATTGAAGAAACGCACGGCACATACAGCAGACAGAAAACCAAAAACGAAATCACACTTGCCTTACTTGAAAAACAAACCACACTTGTCGGCAACAAAATCGACTGCGAAATCAAACTTGCATCTCCCACATCAACACCATTGAACATCGCAATCGAGGACACAACGACTTCTTTTGCAACGACTCCTGCAAGCAAGGTGGCAACAATCGCCCAACTGCCAAAGCCAAGTGGAGCAAAAATTGGAGCAAAGATTTTGCCAAATCCTTCAAGCATGCTCTCCCTGTTTGTGCCGACCACATAAGCAAACGAAAAACTAAACGAAGACAACACCCAAACAATCACATTTGTAGCAATCATCACCGAGCCTACTTTGACGACAAATTGTTTTGTGTTTTTAAGCAAAACTTTTGAAATTCTCTTTGGCGAAATCATACGGTAAGGTGGAAATTCCAAAATAAAAGTTTGCTTGTCACTTTTCAAAACCGTTTTGTCACACACTTTTGACACGACAAGTGCAACCACTATGCCAAGCAAATACAGCCCAACAATGCACCACAGGTTTTTTGTGCCAAAAACAGCTGCCCCTATCACGGTGTAAATCGGGATTTTTGCAGAGCAACTCATATACGGGCAAAGCATGGCAGTTTTGATTTTTGCTTTTTTCTCGTCCATTGTGCGAGCAGTCATGATTGCCGAAGTCGAACACCCAAATCCCATCAAAAGTGTGTAGATACTTTTTCCAGAAAGTCCAACCCTGCCAAGCAGGTCTTCAAATACAAATGCCACCCTTGCCATATAGCCACTGTCTTCCAAAATCGAAAGAAACAAAAACAGCAACACCACTTGTGGCAAAAAAGTCAAAACCGTCGAAAGCCCACCAAACACTGCAACATCAAAAAGATCAAAAAGCCAGCCACTGCCAAACCAACTCTCAAGACTTTTCAAAATTGGAGCAGCAACAGATTGCAATCCTTTGCCGAGCAACTGCGACAAAAAGTCCCCAAGCAGAAAGAATGTCAAACAAAACACACCTGTCATAATTGCCAAAAAGCATGGAATTGCAAGGTATTTGTTGAGCAAAATTTTGTCCACTTTGCTCTTTCCATAAACCTCGCCAGTTTGCTTTGTGCAACTGTTCAACAGAAAATCAATATAGTGATAACGCTGTTCTGCTTTTTCTTTTTCGCTTTTGTCATCAAAGTTGGCAAAATATGGCAAATTTGCCACTTTTTTGGGCAAAAACATCTTTTGTCGAATTTTGTCCAATCCTTCACTTTTGGATAGGTTTGTTGCCACAATTTCAACATTCAACAATTTTGCCAATTTAACAAAATCTACTTTGCCACAAACCTTTCCCGATGGTTGATTTGCGATCAACAGCACATCACAACCAACCTCCAAAAGACATAATGTCAAATACAAACTTCTAGGCAGAGTGTTTTGATCGCAAAGGTTGACAATTTTTTTGTCTTTGTTTTGCAAAATTTCGTTTATCGAAATCTCTTCTTCCAGCGACATCGCTTTGAGTGAATATATCCCTGGAGTGTCAACAACTTGCACCTTCTCGCCATCAAAAGTCACTTCCTTAGTTTTCGAATCAACTGTCACACCATGCCAATTGCCCACATGTTCATCGGATCGAGTGAGAGCATTAAACAAAGTGGTTTTGCCTGCGTTTGGATTGCCGACCAACAAAACTTTATGCATCACTCACCTGCACATTTTGCAAAAGCTCTGCCCTAACACTCAAAAGCATACCTCTAAGTTGCAACAAAAAAACTTTTCTTGAAAAAGAAATTGCTTCCACCTTGACCTTTTGTCCCTTAACAAAACCAAGTTCAATCAGCCGAAAAATTCGCCTTTCGCCATCGTTTTCAACCTTTTCGATTGTTTGCCAACTGCCTTTCTTTGCCTTGTCCAAAGTTTTCATATTATAAACTATTTGCAAACCAACAAAAATATTCAAATGGCAAAAACATGATCAAAAAAACATATCTTTTGTGCAAAAATGTTTGTTATTATACAAAATATTGTGGTAAAATAATCTCGTTACAAGGAGAAAAACAAATGAAATGTATTTATTGCCAATGCGAAGAAAGCAAGGTTTTGGATTCTAGAAGCACAGACGAAACAAACTCAATCAGAAGAAGAAGAGAATGTCTTGGTTGCGGAAAGAGATTTACAACATACGAAACAATCGAAACTGTGCCAATTTTGGTTATCAAAAAAGATGGCAGCAGACAACCTTTCAACATTGAAAAGGTAAAATCAGGCATGATCAAAGCTTGCGAAAAGAGACCTGTTTCTATGGCACAAATTGACACTATGGCATCAGAAATCGAAAAGCAAATTCAAAATTCACTTCGCCAAGAAATTCCATCTCAACAAATCGGCGAAATGATTATGGAAAAACTTAAACCTGTTGATGAAATCGCTTATGTAAGATTTGCATCAGTTTATCGTCAATTTAAAGATGTCACAAACTTCATCAAACTTATTACAGAAATGTAAGACAACAAAAAAAACAGTCGTTTGACTGTTTTTTTATTTCTTTCTTTTTTTGTGGTCGTTTGCAGAATAAGCAAGACACTGCGAGTTTGTCGAATAAAGTTCGACCAACACAGCATCTTCGCCAACTTTGACTATCTGCGAAAGCGAAATAAAAAGCTCGGCCCCACATTTGAAAACATTCCAAAAACTCTTTTCGCCTGGCACAACAACACCAAGCAGACACCCACTTGCCAGATCAAACACCACATCGACAATATGCCCAAGTCTTCGGCCGTCCACAATGTTGACAACTTCTTTGCATCTCAATTCCAAAAATGAAGTTTCCATGCCTTATAATATGTCGCATTTTGTCGAGATATGACTTTATTGAATAAACTCTTTGATTGCTCGCAGCGCATTTTTTTCAAGTCTAGAAACTTGCGCCTGCGAAATGCCCACCTCTTCGCTCACTTCCATTTGTGTTTTGCCGACATAATATCTCATCAGCAAAATTTCTTTTTCTCTGTCACTCAAATTTTTGATAGCATCACCGAGAGACAATTTTTCAAAAATTTCTTCATCGCAATTTTTTTCATCACTGATTTGATCCATAACCCTGACAGTTTCGTTTCCATCATTATAAACAGGCTCACTCAGCGAAACGGTTTCGCTTATGGCATCAAGTGCAAAGACAACATCGTTGAGAGGAATGTCGATCATCTGCGAAATTTGTTCCATTGTTGGCTCAAGATTGTTTTGTTTTGTGTAAATCTCTTTTGCCTGCAAAGCTTTGTAAGCCACATCTCTTATCGACCTGCTAACTCTGACTGAGTTGTTGTCACGCAAAAATCTTCTTATCTCACCCACAATCATCGGCACTGCATAAGTCGAAAACTTGACATTGAGCGTGTCATCAAAATTGTCAATCGCCTTCAAAAGTCCAACACAACCCACTTGAAACATATCGTCTGCCCTGTCACTCTTGCCTGCAAAGCGTTGCACCACCGACAACACAAGGCGCAAATTTGCCACCACAAACTTGTCTCTGGCAAATTCGTCACCTTGTTTGACCTGTTTCAAAAGTTCCATAATCTCTGCATTTTTCAACTTTGGCAAAGTTGCCGTATTTACTCCAGCAATAACCACTCTGTTTGACATCAATTTGTCCTCCAATAGCAATATCTTGCCCCTGTGCAACAAAACTATGCCAACCAACTTTCATTTTGACAAAACAAGAAAAAAACTGTCATACCTCGACAGTTTTTTCCAATTTTTTTCTCAATTTAGACAAAATCTTTTTCTCTATCCTTGAAATATAACTCTGACTGATGCCCATAAGGTCTGCGACTTCTTTTTGCGTTTTCTCTTCGTTTCCTGCAAGTCCAAAACGCAGATACATAATCATCTGCTCACGACTTTCAAGTTTGCTCACGACATCCATAAGCACCTGATTTTCAGAAGATGTTTCAATGTTTTTTGACACACAATCTTCATCAACCGAAATTATGTCTGCCAACAACAATTCGTTTCCTTCACCATCGGAAGACAACGGTTCGTCCAATGACATTTCGTTGCGCTTGCGAGAGTTTTTGCGAAGTTGCATCAAAATTTCGTTTTCAATGCACCTTGAAGCATAGGTCGCAAGTTTGATGTTTTTGTCCAAGCTGTAAGTTTTGACTGCTTTGATCAATCCAATTGCTCCAATAGAAATCAAATCTTCAAACTCAATGCCTGAGAGTTCAAACTTTTTGGCAATATAAACCACCAATCTCAAATTGTGCTCAATAAGTTTGTCTTTTGCGTTTGTGTTGCCGTTTTTCATCTCTTCCAAAAGCAAAATTTCTTCATCGGCTTCCAGCGGCATTGGCAATGCTTTGTTTCCACAAATATAACACATCAAATTGTCAGCATCACGCTCGCCTCTGTTTAGCAACTTAAGCAAAAAACTTCTGATTTTTACAAACAAATTCATAACCCCTCCCTACACACAAAACGATGCAAAATTGTTGTGCAAAATCACATCACTGTCAAAATCAAATTCTTTGAGCGAAAGCCCAACCATAACTCTTTCAATCTCATTTGCTCCAATTGCAATCCTTTCAACTTCAAACACCAAAATCCGATTTTTTGCATTGAGAGTGTCAAAGTCAATGTAATGTGCATTTTTAAGCCCCATTTCAACCAACTCGCCACCCAGCAACTTCTGCACACTTGCTTGTGGAAAAAGTTTGCAAAACACATTCAAATTTATCAAGCTGACAGGTTTGTCTGTGAGATTGTCACTCAAAAAGTTTCCACTGTCCAAAAAAGCAAAACACTCGACTTTTTCTTGCTTGTTGAACAGTGTTGTTTTGACTTTGAATTGTTGAAGAGATTTGTTTCTAAAAGCCAATTTGTTTGCAAGACGAAGCATCACAAAAGTCAGTCCAACGACAGCAAACAAAACAAACACACTCTCGATGCCAAACAACATTTCAAAATAAGTGCACACCCCACCATACAAAAAGTTGCAGACAAAAATGCTGGCAAACAGTTGCAAAAACCTGCCCAACGATTTCCACCTAAACGAAATGATTGCACACAAACCAATCAACCCTGCATCAAACAAAATTGTTCCAGCTCTGTTTAATCTAAAAAGCGGCAAACAAACTGTGGCGACTGCAACAAAACTGCAAGACAACCAAACAAACCTCGTTTTCTCTTTCAACAACAATGCCGTCGATTTGAAAACAACAAGATTTATCAAAAAACTTTCCAGAAAAAGATATTCAACAACTATTTTCATCTCAAAAACATTTTACGAAAAACTAAACCAAATTCTGGACAAAAAAAATAGAAAAAAGAGAGCAAATTGCTCTCTTTTTGTCTAAATCCTAATAATAGGTTGCTGTTGTCATATAAGCTGACAATCTTATACCTTTTATTTGATTAACAAAAGCTGTGTCCTTGATAAGTGCAGCTGTTGTGTTTGCTGTGTTTGGTGCCACACGATAGAATTGTGCAGTGCCTCTTTGGTTTGCCAAATCTCTAGTCCAGCAATCAATGTATCTTTCAGAAACACTTGTTGGCATTGTTGTGCTGCCTGTCATCAAATAATATGCAAAGTCTGTGCAGTATGCATTTCTGTTTCCACTGAAAGATGTTGCGTAAGTTGCTTCAATTTCTGCCATTGATGCAATTTGTGCTGCAGATGCTGTATAGTTGTCTGCTGTCACTTTTCCTTCTGTGCCAGCTGCAGCATATTTTGTGCCTGCCCATGTCTTGCTCTTCAAGTTTGTGCCAAGATTGAGCGCTGTTTGAATGTTTGTGCTCCAAGTGTAAATTTCACTGCTCTTGTATGACCAGCTTTCTGCTGGAGTTGTGCTTTCGTTGAATCTTGCTGCAAACAAAATCTTTTCGCTCACAACAGAAATGTTTGTCACAGTTGCACCATAATTTGGTGCGCTGCTTACAAGCCACACGATAGGTTCAAACTTAAAGTATGCTCCACCGGCATAAACATATCTGTTTCCAGATCCATCTTTATACACAGTAAATGTGTTTACACCTGGCACTGTAAATGTGCCGTCAGTTGAAATACCACTTGGTGTTGAAACCTTTGTTTGTGGTGCCCAACCAAGAGTTGTTGAAGATATGTAATATTTTGTCTTTGATGAGCTGTCAACCGTTTCAGACGCCTTTTGCATTCTGTATGCTGATCTTTGTCTGAAATAAACATAATATGTTGTGTTTGCAGTTGGATTCCATGTATATCCACTTGTGTTTGTCGCTGTTGTTGGACAGCTGGAACTTGATGTAATGCCTATCAGTGTATAACCCGAACTTGCAGTTGCAGTAACCTTAAAGTTTTGTTGCTTGTGTGCTGTGTAAGAATAAGATGCTGCAGTTTGTGTCGTTGTTGACACTATAGAAGTAGAATTGTCGTAGGTTATCGACGCCGTGCCTCCTACCGTGCTTGAAGATGTTCCACTCGTGTCGTATGTGACCAGCTTGACCGTCACCGTAATCGTGACTGGCGTCCACTTTGCATACAAGTTAACCGTGCCGCCATTTGTTGTTGTCAAATTTGAAACTGACTGTCCATTTGAATAAACAACACTTCCTGATGAAGATGTTGCCCAACCTGCAAATGACCAGTTTGTCATTGTAAAAGCATTTGATGACAATGCTTTTGACACATTGTATGTGTGAGATGAGTTTGACATTGTTCCACTTACTGTATCAAATGATGATGTACTTCCACTATAAGCACTTTCGTTTCTGTTGTATTGCACACTATATGTGTTTGCTTTCCAAACAGCATACAACGACAAGTTTGCGTTTCCTGAATAAGTTGCACCCGATGCATAACTTGCTGTTGAAGTTGTCGAACTTGTGCCCCAACCTTGGAAGGTGTAACCTGTTTTGGTTGGTTTGCTGCTTGACAAAGTTATGTTCACGCCGTGCGCTTTATATTGGGTGCTCGGCACCGTGCCTCCGGTATAGCCATTGCCGTTGTACGTTATGGTATACCGTTGATAGACATATATATACTTGGAGTGATAATCTGCATTGGCCGTCCAATACCATGTGTAAGAGTCAACATAGCTGCTTGTCGATGGTGAAGAGCTTGTGCTCATGTAATAAGAATAGCCCGAACGACTTGCTGTAAATGTAATTGAATAACTTGATGTTGAATATGTCTTTGTGTAATCTCTATCAAGATAAGACCCACTGTCATAGTTATAGTTGTTTGTCAAACTTGAACTTGCAGTGATGTTGTATGAAGATGGTGCAGTTGTCACACCTTGTTTGTAATACAAATAGTTCCAAACAGAATATGTGTTGATGCTCCAAACAGCATACAAAGATTTTGAATAATTTGTCATTGCAGTGTTTGCAATTGTGCCACCTGCACTCCAAGAAGCACTTGTTGCAGTGCTGCTTGTTGACCAACCCAAGAATGTGTATCCAGTTCTTGTTGGTTTTGTTGAAGACAATGTGTAAGAAAGTCCTGCATATCCACTTCCTGTGCTTGGTGCACCTGAGCCACCATTTGCATAGTAATAAACCCTAACAACACTTCTCAAGCAAATCCAATAAGTTCCACCAACACCCAAAGATGCATTGCTTTTCGCTGTAGAAAAAGATGTTGTTGTTCCACCATTGTAGATATAAAAATCGCTATAGTTGTAAGAAGTGTAAGAACTTGTCCAGTTGCTTGTGGTTGGCTCTACTGTTGAAAATCCAAATGGAGCCCACGAACTGCTATCACAAGTATACCAGTTTACTTGTGCAAACCTTTTGTTTCCGTTGGTGATACCCAAATTCCAGAAATCGTAATTAAACCAATACACATTTTCAACATATGTATAACTTGTTGTGCCACCATACACTGTGTATCCAGATGTTCCACTGTATGAAGGGTTTGTTTGCCAACCAGTTTGACTTCCGTCATTGTTATACCAAATAACTGTAAATCTTACGACATTGCTCCATGCTTGAACAGAAGACCCACTTTCAATAAGTTTGAAATAAACTGTAAAATTGTGATCTTGTTCGCCCTCAATTATTTCCCCATCGTCTGGCTCGCTTGGCGTGTCCGGGTTCACGATATCATCAGGATTTATATAGTCTTTTCCCGAATCTCCCGCAGCTCCAAGTCCATTCAAATTTTCTCCACCAAAATCTGAAACTGAAGAATCTGGAAGTTCTCCCTTCCCATCTGGCTTTTTTATAGAGAAACAAACAATTGCAACAAATGCTGCAAGCATTGCCACAATCAAACAAATCTGAAATATCATTTTTTTTCTCAAACTCATATTTCTTTCCTCCATAAACAACACTTTTGTTTGTTTTGTCGTTTTCAGTATACACCACATTGTGCGCACTTTGCAATAAAAAACAACATTTTTGAAAACTTTGTCGTGTTTTTATTGTTTTTTTCTGTTGCAAAACAAAAAAAGAGAGCAAATTGCTCTCTTTTTTGTCTAAATCCTAATAATAGGTTGCTGTTGTCATATAAGCTGACAATCTTACACCCTTTACTTGGTTTACAAAACCTGTGTCTTTGATAAGTGCAGCTGTAGTGTTTGCTGCGTTTGGTGCAATTCTGTAATAACTTGCAGTGCCCCTTTGATTTGCCAAATCTCTTGTCCAGCAGTCAATATATCTGTCTGAAACATTTGATGGCATTGTTGTGCTGCCTGTCATCAAATAGTAAGCAAAGTCTGTGCAGTATGCATTTCTGTTTCCGCTGAAAGATGTTGCATAATTTGCTTCAATTTCTGCCATTGATGCAACTTGTGCAGCAGATGCAGAATAGTTGTCTGCTGTCACTTTTCCTTCTGTGCCAGCTGCAGCATATTTTGTGCCTGTCCATGTCTTGCTCTTCAGGTTTGTACCAAGATTGAGCGCTGTTTGTATGTTTGTGCTCCAAGTGTAGAGTTCGCTGCTCTTGTATGACCAACCTTCTGACAATGTTGTG
>JAZRRN010000025.1:0-4594 GCA_045650745.1 Candidatus Caccovivens sp. | reverse complement strand
ACCATTTGGACAATGTGTGAGGATGACAATGGAAATTTATATGCTGGTGTTTATGCTCATACTGTCAGAGCAAATCCAGCAATTTACAAATCAACAGATGGTGGAGACACATGGACATATTTATTCAATTTCAACACAGAGGGAATGACCACAAATGGAGAGCACATTCACACAATAATATATAGTAAATGGCAAAAGGCTTTATATGTCATCGTTGGTGAGGTCAACACCATTTTCAAATCTGTTGATGGAGGTGAGACATGGGAGAATCTGAATGTCAGATTGACTGTCAAAGGCTCGTCAATGTGTGCCACACCATATGGGATTTTTATTGGGAGTGATGGAGCATACAATTGTGACATTGATGTTCTTTACAATGATGACAAGTCTCATGAAAAAGTTTTCAGAGGATGGGCAAACACTGTGTTTGCCATTAGGTGTAGTGACATAACTGGATTTTTATATGCATTTACAAAGATTGATTCATCTGTCAATGTTTTGAGCTTTTATCCTCCTGTCACTGTGCTGGATGGAACAACAACAATTGAGGAATGGAGAACACAGGTCACAAATCCTCAATATCAAGAATGGTTAAAATATCATGATTCTGTTGTTGATGAATATCCAGATGATTGCATTAGACCACAACACTATTCAATTCTTGTCAGCCGAGATGGAGGACAGCATTGGGAGGTGTTGAAATCATTTGAATGCTCATCTGAATATGCCAATGGATTTTGGACAACAGGTTATTTCAAGAATGGGGAATGCCTGACAGGAAGAATGGAAAATAGAAATGTTTTGAATCCTGTCATAATAAGTGAGGGCAAGCATAAATATGTTTCTAATGGTTGCAATCTTGATGGAGAAATTCTTGTGAGAACAAACACAAGCAATGTCAATCCGATAATTTAAGAGAGGGAAAATATGGACACTGTCATTCAATTCACACCAGCTCAGCTGATTGCCATTGCAACAGCAATCATCACATTATCCACAGCATGTGGAGTGATTGTGAATCTTGTTTCTAAGGTCAAAGAGCCTGAAAAGAAACAGGATGATAGAATCTCTGAATGTGAATCAAGGCTCAACAAGCTGGATGTGATAATTGAGAAATTTCATGGATATTTCTCCAATGATGACAGGAGATTCAAAGAGATTGAGGAGGGCAACAAAATCACACAGACAGCCTTGCTTGCTCTCTTGAAACATTCCATCAATGGAAATGACACAAAGGCTCTGAAAGAGGCTGAGAAAAGCCTTGAGGAATATCTAATCAACAAATGAGGTGAATCATCATGATTAAATGCTTTGGACAGGCTGACACATTATTCTCCAGCAATGGAGACATTGTCATCCAGCCTCTCAAGGCTCTGGTGCACAAGGTTGACAATGGTGATTTTTATCTGGAGCTTGAATGCTCTCTTGATTATATTGATTATGTTGTTGCAAACAACATAATTGTTGCTCCAACACCACAAGGAGAGCAAGCATTCAGAATTTTCAATGTCCAGACTACAAGGAGAAAAATCACAGCCAAATGTCTCCATCTGTTTTATGATTCCAACAATTATCTGATTGCTGATTCCAATGTTGTCAACAAGAATTGCAATGATGCTCTTGACCATCTCAATTCAGCCACAGACAATACATCTCCATTCATAACATTGTCTGACATCCAGACAATAAACTCATTCAGATGTGTCAGAAAATCTCTCAATGAGGCAATTCAAACTGTTCTTGAGAGATGGGGAGGTCATCTGGTCAGAGACAATTGGAACATCAGCATCATGGACAGGATTGGTCAAGACAATGGTGTGACAATCCAATATAAAAAGAATCTAAAAGAAATCACAGTTGATTATGATTGGTCAGAGGTTGTGACAAAGCTGATGCCTGTTGGCAAAGATGGAATCTTGCTGGGTGATTTGTATGTCAGCTCAGATGTCCAATATCAAATACCATTCACAAAGACAGTGAGCTTTGAGCAAGACATCTCTGAGGATGATTTCAGGGATGATGATGGCAATGTCAATGAACAGGCATATCAAGAGGCATTGCATGATGACCTGAGAGCTCAGGCTCAGAAATATGTTGACATTCATTGTATTCCATCTGTGAATTATACTCTCAAGGCAAACATGGAGAAAATCACAGATGTTGGTGACACTGTTGAGGTCATTGATGAGAGGCTGGGAATCAACATCATGACATCTGTCCTATCATTCATTTATGATTGCATTCTGGGAAAATACACAGAGATTGAATTTGGCAATGCTCAGCCTCAGCTCTCTGGCTTGATGAATACTGTGACAGCTGACATCAACAATGCAATTGCTGAGAACAATCAAATCATCACTGTGGCTCTGTCATCAGAGCTCCAAGAGGCTCAAGACAAAATCTGGGGAGCTCTTGGCAACAGTTATTGCATTTATGAGGGAGACCAAATTCTTGTTGTTGATTCATTGCCTAAAGAGACAGCCAGAAATGTGCTCAGAATCAATTCAGCTGGAATTGGATTCTCACAGAATGGCATCAATGGCTCATTCACATCAGCATGGACAATTGATGGCACACTCAACATGCAAGAAATAAATGTCATCAATCTGGTGGCTGATTTGATAAAAGGAGGCACACTCAAACTGGGCTCAAATCTCAACAGCAATGGACAGCTGGAGGTGTATGATGAGGCAAACAATCTCATTTGTGAGCTCAACAAATCAGGTCTCAAAATGTTTGGTGTTGATGGCTCATATTTGCTCATGAATACTGATGTTGGCTTTGCTGGATATGACAGAAATGACAATAAAATATATTGGGTTGCAAAAGATGAATTCCACATGAAAAAATCTGTTGTTGAGGAGGAAATCACTCTTTGCAACAAGATGAGATTCATTCCAATCCAGACATCCTCTGGAGGCTCAATTGTCAATGATGGAATTGGTCTTGTCTCTGTTTATATTTCTGAATAATTGGAGGGAAAAGAATGGCATCATCATCAAATTTTCCAACAAGCAATCAATATATTAAATACCAAATAATTGTCACAGAGAATTCATATTCTGTGGCAAACAACACCAGCTCTGTCACAATAAAGGTCATTGCATGGAGAACAAACACAGGCTATTCAACATATGGCACAGGCACATGCTATTGCAACATCAATGGCTCATCATATAGCCAGAGCATCAGCTCAAGCCAATACATTGAATACAATTCTGACACAGTGCTTTTCTCTCAGACAGTGACCATTCCTCACAATTCTGATGGCAAGAAAAACATATTTGTTGAGGCAAAGATTTCTCATTCCAGATTCTCATCAGATTGGAATGGATTCACAGTTGCTCTGACTAATATTCCAAGACAGGCAAATGTGACAGCTGTCCAGAATTTCAATGATGAACAGAATCCAACAATCACATATTCAAATCCAGCTGGAAATGTTGTCAGCTCTTTGCAAGCATGCATCTCTTTGACAGGCTCAACATCTGATGTGCCATACAGAGATATTTCAAAGACAGGCACAACATACACATTCAATTTGACAACAGCTGAAAGAAACACATTGAGAGCATCCATGCCAAATGCTAACTCAAGGACAGTTTATTTCTATGTCAAGACAGTGATTGCTGGTCAGACATACTATTCAAACAAGCCAGCCACATTGACCATTGTGAATGGCAATCCAACAATCTCTGGTGTCACATATAAAGACAACAATTCAGCATCTGTGGCTGTGTCTCAGAATAATCAGGTCATCATCCAGAATCAATCACAGCTCCTGATGTCATTTGCAACATTGACAGCATTGAAATCAGCCACATTGTCAAAGATTGAGGTGACAATCAATTCTGTCACAAAGAGCATGAGCCTCTCTGGAGCATCAAAGACAAATGTCTCTCTTGCATTTGGTCAGGTGAACACATCCAGCAACATCAATGCCAGCATCAAGCTGACAGATTCCAGAGGAAACTCAGCAACAGTTTCAAAGGCAATCACAATTGAGGCATGGTCATCTCCAACAGCCATCATCACATGTGCAAGGAGACAGAATTTCTATTCAGAAACAGATTTGTATGTTGATGCTGATTATTCATCCATTGGAGGAAAGAACACAATCACCATCAGATATTGGCACAGAGAGAATGGAGCATCAGCATGGATTGATGATGGAACAATGTCTGACATGCAAACAGTGACATTGAATCTTGACAACACAAAATCATGGGATGTCTGTGTCAGGGTGCAAGATGCATTTGCTCATACAGATTATTATCTGACAGTTGACAAGGGAATTCCAATCATTTTCTTTGACAGACAGCTCAGGTCTGTTGGTGTCAATTGTTTTCCAACACAGCCAGAATCCTTTGAATCATCTGGATTGATTATGGATGATATTGTCTATGTTGGACAGCAAACACTCTTTGACAGCTACACAGCCAATGACATGGGATATGATGCTGTTTTGGGCTCATATGGATTTGACCTCATTCAAGGCATATTCAATGGCATCACAATCCCAGCTGGATATGTGAGAGGATATAAAATCACAGCTCAAATCTCTACAACAAACAGCAACATGGCAAAGGTCAAG
>JAZRRN010000024.1:0-12870 GCA_045650745.1 Candidatus Caccovivens sp. | reverse complement strand
CACTTCTGGTGCTTCAAGCGACATTCAACATGCAACCAAACTTGCAAAAGCAATGGTGTATGATTGGGGTATGAGCAAGAAGATTGGCTTCTTGGCGCTTGGAAGTCGGATCGTAGCCATGTCGTTCTGTGAGCCAAGGAGTTGCTGTTTGGACTTGTCTTCCTAAGACCGCTTGGCCTCCGACTTCACTTCTGGTGCTTCAAGCGACATTCAACATGCAACCAAACTTGCAAAAGCAATGGTGTATGATTGGGGTATGAGCAAGAAGATTGGCTTCTTGGCGCTTGGTGCTTCAAGTCAAGTGTTTATTGGAAGAGATTATCAAACAAAAAATGACTTCTCAGAAAAACTTGCTGGTTTGGCTGATGACGAAATTATGGACATCTTGAACAAAAACTATAAGAGGGCAAAAGATTTGCTTGTTGAAAAGATTGACATTTTGCATGAAATGGCAAAGCTTCTTCTTGCGAGAGAAACAATTTACAAAGATGAAGTTGACATGGTTATGCAAGGCAAGAAGACAGAAGAAATTGTTGCCGAAATGGAAGCAAAAGAGAAAGAACAAAAAGAAAAAGAAGCAAAAATTCGTGAAGAAAACATCAAGTTGCAAAAACTTGAAAACTTCCGTAAAAAACTTGCCGAAGGTGAAAATTTGGTAAAAATGGGTGTTATTTCTCAAATGGAACTTGACAATCTCAACAAAGATTATATAGAATTTAAGAAATCGTTGGAAAATCCTCAACCTCAACCAACTGAAGAAGTTGCAAAAGAAACAGAAGTTGAAAACAAACCTGTTGCAGAAAATGCAAAAGAGACAGTTGAAGAAGAAAAGGTTGAAGAAGCAGGCGACAAGGAAGAAAAAGTTGAAGAAAAGAAACCTTCAACTCGCAAACAAAGTAAACCTGCTCAAAACGATGACGAAAAGAAAGATGGCGAGGAAAATTGATGGAAGAGAAAGAATTGGTGCAAGAACAAGAATCTGCAGAAGTTGAAACAACTGCTCAAGAAGAAGTGGTTGAAGCTAAAGTAGAAGTTGCAGAAGAAAAAAAGGCTGCAAAACCTGCAAAGAAAACAAAAGCAGAAAAGCAAGCAG
Organism: Candidatus Caccovivens sp.; assembly: GCA_045650745.1. Taxonomy (GTDB): domain Bacteria; phylum Bacillota; class Clostridia; order Christensenellales; family UBA1242; genus Caccovivens. The sequence goes on along the minus strand of JAZRRN010000024.1, from coordinate 11,777 downwards.
AACTTGAAAGACAATACGAAGGTTTGTCTGATGATGAAAAATATGCAAAAATCGAAACAGACAAGATGCTTGCAAGAAAGAAAAAGAAGAAAATTATCACTTTTGCAAGTTTGTGTGTAGCATTCTGTTTGGCAGTTTGCATTATCGTTTTGGCAGTTGTGCCTGTAAGTTTGAAACCTGTTTGTTTGGACGACAACTTTGAAACAGTTCAATTCTACAACGGAACAATTGGTGTAGAACCAAACGGAACATTTGTTAAAGGTTCGGCAAAATATGAAAAGTTTGCAAAACTTTATGATCAAGCTTTTAGACAAACATACATCTCAGCAATGTTGAATGGAAGTTTGGGTAGTTTTGATATTGAAGAAAAACAAGAAAGTGTAGAATCTGTTTTGGGTTCTACTGGCGAACTTGTTACAAACAACTCAAAATATATTCATTTGAAGTTTGGCGAAGATCAAGTGTTTACAAAGCAAAACGGAAAGGCTTATAAGAGCACTCATATCCATAGAAAATATGGAAAGGTGGAACTTACTTTCAGATCTGCATATCTTCTCGTTCAAGAAGAAGAGGGCGTTGAAACAACAGAAATTTATTTTGTGGTAAACTATCCAGAATTTAATGATGCTCTTGAACAAACTGGCACAAAGCAATATCTTATCACAGTGACTGTGAAAGCAGACACTTCACTTATTGCTGATGCTTGGGCAGAATTGACAAGATAATTTTGAAAAAACTCACTTTTTGTGAGTTTTTTTTCTTTTGGACTGGCAAAAATAAAAAAATAGTTGACAATTTTGTAAAAAATGGTTGACAAACCCGGGACCGTTGTGGTAGAATAACGGAGTATTAAAAAGTCTTCCGAAGACCGCAAGTGCCTTTTTAGGCGTAAACAAGTTTGTGCTTGCCGAGGAAAAGTAAAAGTGATAATGTTTTATCTCTGTAACTTTTCCGTGGTTACAGAGATTTTTTTATACAAAAGAAACACAATTTTAAGTTAAAAGGAGGTATAGAACATGAGTGCTAATTTAGAGGCTAAAAAACTTGTTGTCGAAGAAATTAAAGAAAAATTTTCTAAGGCAAAAACTATTGCATTTGTTGACTACCGTGGACTCACTGTTGCTGAAGATACAGCACTTCGTAAGAAGTTCCGTGAAAACGGTTGTGATTACAAAGTTTACAAAAATCGCTTGATGTTGAAAGCACTTTCTGACCTTGGTATTGAGTGTTCTGCAAATTACTTTGAAGGCACTACTGCTGTTGCTATTGGTTACACAGACGAAGTTGCACCTGCTAAAATCGTTTGCGACTGCGTAAAAGAAACTAAGAAAATGGCTATCAAATTTGGAATTTTGAATGGCGTAAGTGTTGACGCTCAAAACATCGAAGCACTTGCAAAGCTTCCATCAAAGGAAGAACTTATTGCAAAACTTCTTGGAACTTTGAACAATCCAGCTTCAAGCTTGTGCAGAGTTCTCTCAGCCCCAACTCGTGGGTTGGTTGTTGCTTTGAATGCTGTTGCAACAAAATAATGATAAGTTATCATTTGCAAAACAAAAAAATAGCATAAACTAAATTGAAAATTTAAATTAAAATTAATCTTATAAAGGAGATATTAAAATGGCTGATATTAAAAATATTGTTGAAGAAATCAAAACATTGACTATCGTTGAAGTTTCTGAGCTTGTTAAAGCTTTGGAAGAAGAATTTGGCGTAAGCGCTGCTGCTCCAGTTGCAGTTGCTGCTGCTCCAGCTGCTGGTGCTGCTGCTCCAGCTGCAGAAGAAAAGACAGAATTTAACGTATTCTTGAAAGAAGTTGGCGCTAACAAAATCGCTGTTATCAAAGTAGTTAGAGAAGTTACAGGACTTGGACTTTCAGAAGCTAAAGCTCTTGTAGATGGCGCTCCAGCTATGGTTAAAGAAAACGTTGCAGCTGCTCAAGCTAAAGAATTTGAAGCAAAATTCAAAGAAGCTGGCGCTGTTGTAGAATTGAAGTAATTTAAGAATTTAAAATATTAACTTATTTTTGTGTTTCAAAAAAATACACTCGTGTTTGGGTGTATTTTTTTTATTTAATTTTGCGAATTTGGGTGGAATGGGGTGGGTGGTGTTGTAAAAAAAGAAAAGTGGGTCAAAATGATCCACTTTTTTTGTTGATTTTGGGTTACTCTGCCTTTTTGGCTTTGGTAGAAACTGTCTTTTTGGCAGATGAAGCCTTTGTTGTTTTTGTTGTCTTTGTTGAGATGGCTGCTTTGCTTGCTGTTGCTGTTTTTTCTTTTGCCTTTGAAACCCTTTGTTTGAGTTTTGTTAGTTGATCTTTCAGTTTTTCTGTTGATGTTGTCTTTGGTGTAGGTTTCTTTTTTGGTGTTTTGCCTTTAACCAAAATGTCCTGCATTGTTTTGTAGTCATAGAATGTTTCGGCAGGAGCATTTGACATAATTGTTACATACAGATTTGAAGGCTTTGAAAAGGCTTTTTGACAGAAGGTGAGCAAATCCTCGGGTGTGAGGGCTTGATACGCTTTTTTGCGTGTTTTTTTGTATTTTTTGGTAAAGATTTCTTCGCCGAAGATAAAATACTCTGCAAACCATCTGCTTGGATAAATTGGTCTTGGTTGACTTTCATCTTCTGCAAGGATTGTGTTGTGCTTATGAAGATCTAAAAGTGATGTTTCAAAAGGTTGAGTGCGATATTCTTGCAAGAGTTTACCGATTTCGTCAATTACTTTGTTTGTGTTGTCGTTTGAGCATTCGAAGTTAAATCCAATGCAAGGTTGATCTTTTTGAGAATCATAATACATATTTGCAGAATATACAAGGCCTTTTTCATCTCTGAGAATGCTGTGGAGTTTGCCTTTAAGATGATTTGTGATTTGGCAAAGGAGTTTTGCTGTTTGTGTGTCTTTTGTGTCATCTTCTGAAATATCGAGGTTGAAGGTGATTGTGCACATACTCTTTTTGATAGTGTCTTCTTCAACAAGAAGGTTGCCTTTTTGGTCGAAAGCGCCAAATGTGACAGAATGTTCGACCGGATAGTCTGGATTGCTTTTAAGTTGGTTTATAAAGTGTTTTTCTGCCAATTTTTTGGCTTTTGAAAATGAAATGCCGCCATCAATAGCGATAAAGAAGTTTTGTGAGATAAAGCAATCGTCTCTAAATCGTTGAAGGTCTTCCGGCGTCATGGCGTCAATTTCTTCGGCGCTGCCAAGGTTTGAGGTTGGGTTTCCATGTTTTTTATAGAGAGTGCGAAGTCTTGCAAAACTAAACTTTGAGTTTGTGTTTGTAAGTCGTCTTACGAGTTCTTGTTTGATAACTCCTTTTTCGTTGTCAACAACTTCTTTTGCAAATTTTGTCTTCAAAAGCATTTCGCTTGCAAGTTGAAAGCATGGTTCGAGAGCACTGTTTGCACGGAAAAAATCAATTTCTGTCCACCACAAGCTTGTGCGACCATTGTATGATGCAAAAGTGTTGAGTTGTGCGTCTTTAAGGGCTGTTTTATCCTTGTTTTCTGTCTCATTGAAAAACATATGTTCGCAAAAATGGGCTGTTGGCTCTGGATAATTTTCACGGTTTTTGCCATAAATAAATCCGGCAACCACTGCTGTCGCTTTTTTGCGTCTTCTTTTGCGATAAAGAAGAAGTGCTCCGTTTTTGTAAACTTTTGTCTTCATAATTTCTCCTTTGTGTAGGTGATTAGTTGAGTTTGTTTTCCAAAATGTCAAAAATGTCATATTTGAACATATTGATATCCATATCTACGCAAATTGTTGCGTTTGGCTTCTTTGTGAAATCTGTGTCAACATAGCCAAATGTTGTGCCATCTTCGGTTGTGAAATATTTGATTTCGATAAATGCTTTTTCGGTTTTCATATACTCTGGGTGAGAGAGATAATATACTGCACAGGCATCGTGCACTGCTGCACCCAAGTTGCCAACATGGAAATCTCTGTATTTTGTGAACATTTTGGCAAAGATTTGACCGATTTTGTTTGCTTTTTTCACTCTTTTGATGTCATCTTTGTCCAAATATGCAAAATGTCCCAATTCCATAGGGATCATGACAAGTTTGATGCCACTTTTGAGCACAACTTCTGCTGCTTCTGGGTCGTAGCCAACATTGAAAGATTTGTATGGTCTGCCATAAATCTTTTCTTTTGTGCCACTTTCAAAAATGATTTCTTTGATATAATTTTTGCAGTCAGGATGCTTTTGAATGAGGTGGGCGAGGTTTGTCATTGGTCCGATTGAAACAATAGAAACTTTTTCGCTGCTTTCTTTGAGTGTTTGATAAATGATGTCTGCCGCTTCGCCTTTGATAGGTGAATGTTTGAGTTTCTTTTTGTTGACATTGTATCCACCAAGTCCACTCTTGCCTTGTGCCTTTGTTGCATAGTTTGCTTCTCTCGCCAAAGGTTTGCCATATCCTTCAACCACAGGGATTTCTTTTTTGAAAAGTTCTGTCAAAAAGATTGCGTTTGCTGTCAGGTTTTCAATTGGTCCATTGCCACCAGCAGAGGCGATAAGTTTGATGTCAAGATCATCGCTGTTGAATGCATACATAAGGGCGATGGCGTCATCAACCCCAGGATCTGTATCGATGATAATTTGCTTTTTTTCTTTCATAACAAAAACTTCCTTTATGTTTAGAATACAAATATATTATATCATAGTGTATGATTTGTAGGCAAACAATTTTGCTTTCTTCTTTTGACAATTTGAAGATGGGTTGTATGTTGTGCTTGTGATTGCATAACACACAAGATATAGTGTAGTATGCTTTGCATAACACTCCCAAATAAAGGATTTTGATTGTTTTGCTTTGTTTGATAAAAAAAGAGATTTTGCGACAAACTCTCTTATTTTTTTTTAATTTTCGTATGCTATCCTTGTTTTGCAAAAGGAGAGATTTATGCAAATTAAAAGTCGTGTTGACAATCAAATTTTGTATGTTTTGTTGAGTGGGGAACTTGACGAACATACAGCATCTTACACAAGAATAACTCTTGATGAAATGTTTGGAAAAAGCACCTTCAACAAAATTGTTGTTGACCTGTCTGATTTGAGTTTTATGGATTCGACAGGCATTGGGGTTTTGGTGGGCAGATATAAAAAGATGAAAGAAAAAGATGTGCCAATCTTTATTGCAAATCCATCTGCACATGCCGAAAAAATTTTTAGAATGACCGGGCTTTATGAGATTATGCCCAAAATTGTTTGATAAGGAGTTGTTATGAAATATTCAAATTTTATGGAAGTTAGTTTTAAGGCGATGAGTGTCAATGAGGGGTTTGCAAGAGTTTGTGTTGCTTCGTTTTGCGTGCAACTCAATCCTTCGGTTGATGAAATCACGGATATAAAAACGGCTGTTTCAGAAGCTGTGACAAATTGTGTGGTGCATGCTTATCCAACAAATGTCAAGGGTGATGTGGTTTTAAGGTGCGAACTTGAAGACAACGAAGTTTCTATCACTGTGATCGACAGAGGGGTTGGGATTAAGGACATAAACAAAGCTAGAGAGCCGTTTTACACTTCAAAACCTTCAAGCGAAAGGTCTGGCATGGGCTTTACAGTTATGGAAAGCTTTATGGACGATGTGCAAGTGACAAGCAATTCGTTTGGGACAACTGTAAAAATGACCAAAAAACTTGCTAGTGTTGCAAATGTGGAGGTTGGCTAGGAATGTTGAACCAAGAAGAAACTGTGCAACTTGTCAAAAAAGCTCAAGAGGGAGATGAATTGGCAAAAGAGGTTTTGGTGCAACACAATTCGCCACTTATCAAAACGGTCGTGCGATGGTTTAAGGGCAAGGGTATTGAAAATGATGATTTGTTTCAACTTGGGTGCTTGGGGTTTTTGAAGGCGATAAACAGGTTTGATTGTGCTTACAATGTCAAGTTTTCGACTTATGTTGTGCCGATGATTGTTGGCGAAATCAAAAGATTTATGCGAGATGATGGTTCGATCAAGGTTTCAAGGGCGATCAAGTCGTTGAGTGTCAAGATAAACAAATTTTCGGACTCGTTTTTTGTAGAAAATGGCAGAAGTGCAACACTTGGTGAAATTGCAAAGCATTTTGAAGTTGATGAGCATGATGTTGTTATGGCGATGGATTCTGCCAAAATGCCAATTTCCCTTTATATGCCGTTTGATGATGAAGAAGAAGCAGGTTTGACCCTTTTGGATAGAGTTGAAGGACAAAATGACAATGAGTTTGTCGACAAATTTGCAGTTAAGGACATGATTGACAAGTTGAATGAAAGGGACAAAAAAATTATCTTGATGAGATATTTTGACGACAAAACGCAAAGTGAAATTGCAAAGAGATTGGGTGTTTCGCAGGTGCAAGTTTCGAGGTTGGAAAACAAAATCTTGGAAAATTTGCGAAAAAGATTGCTAGAATAGCAAAAATTTGGGGACATTTGTTTTTGTTTTTTGTTTTTGTGTGATAAAATGTTGCTGTATGAAGACTGAAAACAAAAAAATAAACTTGATTATCGACAGCGATATTTCAAACGGAATTGACGACCAATTTGCATTGGCCTATGCTTTGTCATCTGCACAAAAGCTTAATGTTGTGGCAATCACTGTTGCTCCTTATAGGGTGGAATGGAGAAACAATTTGTCCATAAGAGATGGCATGATTGACAGCAGAATTTGTGGAAACAGAATTGCCAAAATGTTTGGCATTAAGCATACTGCAGAAAAACCATTTATTCATATGGGTTCTTCCGGTTTTTTGAGTGAAGGATATGATGAAGTGAGCCCTGCAGTTGAAAAGATTTTGCAACTCGCAAGAGAAAGTGAAGGCAAAATTTGGATTTGTTGTTTGGGACCTTTGACAAATGTCGCTATGGCACTTAGAGAAGATCCTAAAATTGCTTCAAAAATCAAAGTTGTTTGGATGGGCACAGACAATGTTTTGGTCAAGAGATTTGCTGACTTAAACTTTAGATCTGACAAGGTTGCTTTTTATGAAGTGCTTGCAAGCAAAGTTGATCTTACGGTTTTTCCAACATTTTTGGGTAGAAGTTTTGTTACATCAAAATACGAATTTGAAAGCAATATCGTTGGAAACAATGTTACAAAATATCTCAAGACAATTTTGGATAATTATATCTTCAATCAAGATGTGGGCGTCAACACAATTTATGACATTGGACCGATTGCTTATGTTTTGAACAAATCAAAATTTACTACTGAAAAAATTGATGCAAACATGCTTGTAAAAGACAAAGAATATATGTTGCACAATGACAGAAAGGTTAATTATGTTGTTAGTGTGCCTGCAAATTCTTTTGTTTGGAAGGATTTTTTGAACACTGTCAATTCAAGCAAAACTCATTATCTCAAACCAAAGGTGTTTTTCACATCTGACACTCATTTTGGGCATGAAAGAAAGGTTAAGGCCAAACTTGTGCCATTTAAGAGTGTTGATGAGATGAACAGTGAGCTTGTTCGTCGTTGGAACAACAAGGTTGGTCCAGAAGATTTGGTTTATCATATTGGCGATTTTGGTGATTATGAATATATCAAACAACTCAACGGAAGAGTTGTGTTGATTTGTGGCAACAACGAGCTTAAAGATGCCGGCAAAAACTTTGAGGCATTTAGACAAAAACTTCTTGATCTTGGTTTTGTTGATGTCATCAAAGACGGAATGTATCTTGATGAAAGCGTGCTTGGAAGAAAGGTTTATCTGACTCACAAGCCGACAGATCACGCCAAGGATTGTTTGACTTTGTTTGGCCATGTGCATTCAATCAACTTGCTTAAAACTTTTGGTTTTAATGTCTGTGTGACATATCACTACTATGCACCGATTGATGTTTCAACTGCAAAGAGATATCTTGCTTTTGTTGCAAATGGGCTTGATGAAGATGCAATCATTGAATAGAAAAAAGACTAGATTTTTCTAGTCTTTTTTTTGTTGTCGAATTTATTCTGCTGACTGTGCGTTTTGGACAAATTTGAGCACTTTTTGCCTGTCTCTGCTTCCATCTTTTGCACGGCAACCAGTGTTGACATCAACGCCATAAGGTTTGCAATGTTTTACTGCCTCTGCAACATTTTCTGGCGTAAGTCCACCAGCAATAAAGACGGGTTTGTTCAAGGTTGCAACAAGTTTTTTGTCTGTGTCGATATTGTGCTTGAGGCCTGTGCCACCAACTTGATTTGTCTTTTTGTTTATGCTGTCTGTGAAATAGAAGTCAGCATATTTTATTTTGCTTATATCAGTCAAAATTGTGCCGTCAGTGTCGATGTGCACGAGTCGCAAAAGCTTTTTCTCTGGAAGAGCTTTTTTGATGAGTTCGACTTCGCTTTCTGGCAAATGTGAGTGAAGTTGAATGTAGTCAACATCAACAAATCTTGCAATTTCAATCACATCTTCTGCTTTTTCAAGGTGAGTGATGAGTGTTGTTTTGATATGTTTTGGCAATGCGAGTTTGATTTCTTTTGCCAATTCTTTTGAAATAAAATCATCGCTTGTGTGTGCTTGACCAACCAAAAGACCGATAATGTTTATGCCACAGTCAACGCACATAAGAGCATCTTTTGCATTTCTAATGCCTGCCATTTGAATGTTCATAACTTTCTCCTTTTATTTTAACAATCAATCCAATATCTCAAAACAACGCCTTTGTCAGTTTTGACTTCGTTTTCAAAAACGCCATTGTTTTTTTCGATTGTTCGCTTTGATGCTATGTTGTCTTTAAGGCAGGTGATAAGAATTTTGTTTATGCCAAGTTTTTTGCATTCTTCTATTGCCAATTTGATTTGTTGGGTTGCATAGCCTTTGTTTCGTTCTGTAGGTCTAACCATATCTCCAATATGACCACCATCAACTGCCAAAGCATCATTTAAGTAATGTCTTAAATTGAGCATACCTACAATTTTGTTGTCAGATTTTCTTATTGCAAAAAATTGTGTTGCTGGGACTCTGTCTGGTGGCACAGTGTCTTTGTTTGAATATAATTTGATTTTTTGCAACCACGCTTCATAACTTTCGGCTTTTTCTAAACTTCCTGTGCCGTTTAGCACACTTTCAAAGTGTTTGCATTCGGCAAGAAAGTCAAGAACTGCTTGTTTGTGAGCGATGGTTGGTTGTTCTAAAAATATTTCGCACATAAAAACTCCTTATAAAACAATTATAGCATACAGCAGACATTTTTTATAAATTTTACAAAGATTTTTTTAATATTTTTTAGGTTGTTCCAAAACTTGCACAGGGGTAATGTTAAAATATTTATGAGAGCAGTTTTAGGAGGGGAAATGAAAAAAGTAAAAGATTGTGTTTCGAATTATTGTGAAATTATTGAGGAAGTAAAATCTCCAAGCAGTAAGATTTATTTGGAATTTGCTTTGATTATTCGCTTGGTAAAATGTGTATTGCAAGATGGTTTGAAGTTTTTGCCAATGCCTCAACCTATTGAAACATTATATACAATTCGCGATGGAGGGCCTAGGATTACAAATCCTAAAACATTGGCCAAACTGAAAAATCTCAAAAGGATTGTGCGAGAAAATAAATATAAGGTTGAGTTTGAAGATAAATAAATGCAAACTGATAAAGGGCAAAAGATAATACATAATTGGCAAAAAAGGAAATCGCAGTTTTGTTGTAGTATAAGAAATAAGTAAAAAATGCCCAAACAGAATTAAAACATTAATGGAGTGTAAATGATGAAAAACAAAAGCAAAAAGATAACTATTTTGTATGTGCTTAAAATGTTGCAAGAGGGGACAAACAAATTTAACCCAATAACACAAACCTTGATGACAAAAGTGATAAACAATCTTGGCGTAAAGTGCGACAGGCGAACTATTGCAAAAGATGTTGATATGCTGATTGAGCATGGTTATAAGATTGTCAAAATCAAAGGTGGTGGTTGTTATATGGATGATGACAAGATTCAATTTCAAAGAAGTGATTTTAGACAAATTGTTGACTGTGTAGCAAAGTCAGATTTAGATGAAGTTGAAAAAGGCAGATTGTTGAAAAAACTTGCCAACTTGATAAATGTTGTTGATATGTAAAGGAGGTAGATAAATGAAAGTTAAAGGTTTTGTTGCTTGTTTAATTGTGTTGGCATTGAGTGTAGGTGGGTTGATTTTAGGTTTAGAGTTGACTAATCACGATGGCATGCCAACTGGTGTTGCGGCTAGTTGGAGTAAAGAAGGGGCTTGGAACGATATTTATGTTTACAAGGGACCTGGAAAATTGTTGGGTAGAATGACTTGGTCGGAAGAAGAGAAAGTTGGTGCTGCGACTATTACTAACACTGAATACTCTTACACAAAAGAGTATATAAACTTATATCAACTGGATAGCAATTATAAAAGTTCTACGACAGGATTGCCTGAGTCTGCTGCTGGCAATGCTGTTGCTTTTGAAACACTAAATGGTAAAATATGGGTTAGAATTATGTGGACGGATACATCAACATTTTTGTTGGTAAGAATTTATGACTAGAAATATGCAAGTTTTCTGTGTCACTAGGTCAATCACCCCTAAAATAAAATTGACAGGTGACACAAAAAGAAAAAGCACAGTTGAAGGACTGTGTTTTTTTGATGTTGATTTGACTTAAAAAAGAAAATTGAGTATATTGAAAATATAGGTGGAGATGATTATGGAAGCAAAGGATAAAGCGAAAAACCAACAAGAAGAACCAGAAATCTGGATAACTTACAAAGATGACGATGGACAAATAAAATCAGCGCCATTGGAAGTTTTTGAACAAATAGCCCAAAAGAGAGGTTGGAAACCAAAATATACATATGTGAAGAAAATAGAAAATCATTATCAAAAGGGTTTATTAGTTATGAACTATCTTCAAGATTTGGAAATGAGTTCTGTCAACATCCTAGATGCAATATGCGACGAGAATTTGGAAAAGAGTTATCAGTTGATTAAAGAGAACCCGAAAATAATAAAACAAGAGTTCTTTGAAATAATGCAAATAGAAGAGGAGTAGTGCTTGTCTGAAAAATAGAGAAAAGAAAAAACACAATCGTTTGATTGTGTTTTTCTCTTTTTTGGTGGGCAGGGATGGATTCGAACCATCGAAGACATAGTCGACGGATTTACAGTCCGTTGCATTTGGCCGCTCTGCAACCTACCCAAAAAAAATGGAGCTGGCGAAAGGAATCGAACCTTCAACCTGCTGATTACAAGTCAGCTGCTCTACCATTGAGCCACGCCAGCACAAATGTCCCTGAGGACTATTAAATTCCCTTTCGGGTGGTGCCCTAAGGTGGAATCGAACCACCGACACAGGGATTTTCAGTCCCTTGCTCTACCGACTGAGCTATCAGGGCATAATGGCGACTCGGATGGGGCTCGAACCCACGACCTCTAGCGTGACAGGCTAGCGTTCTAACCAACTGAACTACCGAGCCAAGTCGTCATTTGTTTTTGCAAGACTTTTTGAGTTTATCACATTTCGCTTTTAAAAGCAAATGTTTTAGCCAAAAATTTTATTTTTTTTGGTGGGCCTTCACGGACTCGAACCGCGGACCAACCGGTTATGAGCCGGTCGCTCTAACCAACTGAGCTAAAGGCCCAAACTTCTTGCAAGTTTATGCAAACAATGTTTGCTGGTCGGGGTGGAGGGTCTCGAACCCCCGACCTCACGGTCCCAAACCGCGCGCTCTACCAACTGAGCCACACCCCGGTATCTATGCTTGCTCACACATTTTATTATAATTTTGACAAAATGTCAAGAAATTTTGCTAATTTTTTTATTTTTTTTCAAAATATTAATTTTGTTGGTATTT
>JAZRRN010000023.1:0-3420 GCA_045650745.1 Candidatus Caccovivens sp. | reverse complement strand
TTTCAAGAAACAACGCAAATTTCTTGAAGCAAACGTCAAAGATTTATATGAAAATTACAAATACAACATAGAAATCACACGAAGCAGAATGAACAATGAGATTGTGCATATATACCCAGAGAAAAAAGACCGATATGATGTTGAAAATGATGAACCGTTGTGATGATTTCGAAAAGAAATGTGAGTTGATGATTTGCTTGAAGATATGAAGCCACAAATAAAAAAAGCAGTTGAAAAGTGATACAAGAGAAGTTTCAGATTATTAGAGCCGTTGTTGATAGAAAACTGATTCACTTATTACCCAGACGTGATTTCAAATTATGCAAACAAACGATGAGAATTGAATCTGTCGAATTACGAATGAGCAATCAGTTTCACAACAAAGCACGATGTAATTGAAATCTTGAAAAATTGAATCGATAACAATCTGACAGTGTCAGAAGTTGCCGACCAGATAAACAAGCTTGATGAAAGATTATTCAGTCAAGCACGTGCGAATACAATTGCAGTGAGTGAAATGTGAAGAGCTTACGAATATTGAAACTATATGCCAATCAGTCAATTGAATGATGTGTGAATACAAATGCAAAAAAAACGAGAAACGTGCCACGATTCAAGAGTGAGACCAGAACACGCAGAATGTGAAGCAGAATGACGAGTCAATCTTGATTATATTTACCCAAGCGTTTGAGTAGATATTGCACCGTGATGACCGAACTGTCGTTGCACAATGTTGTATCGTAGAGCACCATAGATTTATATCTTATAATAGAACAATGAAAAAGTTCAAACTTGTGAAAGAAAAGTGATACTTCCAATCACTACGAGAAACAAAATCTGTCAAAGAACTTGACGATTGAGCTGTTGAAATTTCGTGATATGCTTCAACGAAAGACAAAGACAGATGATGAGACGTTGTTGAGCCAAAAGCTTTTGCGTCTGCACTTGAAAGATATATGACAAACCCAATTGTCTTGCTTCAACACAAAGCAGATAAACCAATCTGAATCGTTGAAAAAGCTGACATTGATGATAATTGATTATGGATCAAAGCAAAAATCTCACAGAATACTGATTGAGTTGTTGATTTGATAAAGAATTGAGTATTACGTGCATTCTCAATTTGATATTCAATCAAAGATTATGAGACAGATGTTCGTGAACTTGCAGATTGAACATATGATATGACAAACATCATCAAAGACCTTGAACTTTATGAAATATCAGTCGTTTCGATTCCGATGAACCCATACGCACTTTCAAAGAGTGTTCAAGATATGTTTGAAGTTGAAGAAAAAGAAGAAAATTCTGATGAAGAAACTGTTGAAGATGTTGAAGAAGAAAAAGTTGAAGAAACTGAAACAGTTGAAGAAGAAAAAGCTGTTGAAAATGATGAAGAAAAGTCAGTTGATGATTGAAACGAAAGCGACCAGAATGAAGAAGAAGTTGTTGAATGAGACAATGTTCAAGAAGAAGAAAAAACTGATGAATCTGAATCAGAAGAAAAAGAAGAATTTGAGAATATCTTTGATGATGAAAAAAAAGAAGAACACCCAAACGAAGAAGTTGAAACAAAAGAGATGAACGAAGAAGAAAACGAGAATGTTGAACAAGAAGAAAAAGTTGAAGAAGCCGAAAACAAAACAGATTCTGATGACGAATCTGTGAATAATGAGTCAGATGAAAATTCTGAAATAAACGATGAAGAATCAGTTGAAGAAGATTCTGAAAACGCTGTTGAAACACAAGCGAACGATGAAGAAGTTGTTGAAACACACAATGACGAAGTCGTTGAAACAAAATCAATTGAGACTGAATCAAAAAAGCAATTCGATTTCAAATCTGAACTTGCAATGTTTCAAAAATCATTTGATGAGAAACTTGCAGAAAAAGATGAAAAAATCAAATCGCTTGAATCAAAAGTCGAACAAATGACAAAGCTTTTCGCAGAGTCTGTTGAGACAATTGATAGAATGGCGACTGCTGTGAAAAACACACCAGTCAACAGTGGACTTCAATATAAAAGACCACTTAAAAAATGATGATATTATGACGTAGCGTCAATCATCAAATCTTTATAATCTATTTATTCTTTAATTATTTACAAAATGATGAAATTCAAAGACATCGTTATTGAAGCTAAAAAACAAGCTTGAATCTTCGTAAAAGAAGAAGATGAAAACATCGAAAAGCCAGAAGTTGAAGAAGAAGCAAAAGCCAATGAAGTGATGAACACTGGTGCAACAAACTTCTGAGCAGAATTGATTCCTACTGATGTAGTTGCTGACCCATTACTTGATATGTTAGGAAACTATTCAAAATTATTGCCATTATTACCAGGAGACCACGGAAACAATATGGCTGTATCTGAAAGAGTTCCTATCATCGGAGAAGCTGACTTGTTCGAATGAAATTCTGAATGGACGACTGGTGCTTGAACTCTTACACCAGGAGACCACGGACCAGACACTGACAAAGTGATGATTACACAATGACAATTCATCACAACAGTTGATATTTCAAAAAGAGAATTGAGATATGCAACTGACAGACTTGAAGCAATCGTTCGTGAAAGAATCAACAGAGCAGCTGCAAGAACAATCGACGCAGTTATAATCAACGCCGATGACACAGCTTCTGGATCTGGAAACATAAACTGAACATATTCTTGAAGTCCATATTTCGTGCAACAAGATGACGGAATCAGAAAAGTCGGAATTGCAAATACTGGTGTGAATGTTTGAACAATCACAGCTTGACAATATCTTGCAGTGAAGAACGTTCTTGATACTCGTTATCAATGAGAATTAAAAGACTTATTGTTCATCGAGCCTTCAAATGTTTACAACAAGACACTTCTTTTGTCAGAAGTTATTACAGCCGATAAATTCGGACCAAATGCAACAATTTCTGCCGGAGTTCTTGCAAAGATATTCAGCATTGACATTTTAGTTGCAAGAGACTGGCCTGCACTTACAAATACAAGTGGACTTGTTGACGCAACAGCTTGAAACAACACAAAAGGATCATTTGCTTGTGTTTACAAACCAGCAATTCAATATTGATTCTGACAACCACTTGAAATCGAAGTTGGAAAAGTTCTTTGAAAGTGAGTGAAGATTGTTGCAACAATGGAATTCTGATTCGCAATTGCAAACGAAAAAGCTTGACTTTGAAAGACTGTTTGACTTTGAATCAACGCAACAGTTTAGTCAATATAATTCAATGGAAGAACGTCAAAAAACGGCGTTCTTCCGAAGAATTTATCTCATATGATATATAAAATGCCAGAAATTAAAAAAGTCCGTGCTATTCTCGAAGATGAACTTGTTGATTGACAGATAGTGAAGAAGTGAGAAGTTATTGAAACACCACTTGCAGACTATTTGTTGAACGCATACTGAAATCATCGAGAATTAG
>JAZRRN010000022.1:0-38259 GCA_045650745.1 Candidatus Caccovivens sp. | reverse complement strand
CGGTCTGAATTGTTTTTTGTTCGTTTGCCAGAACAGCAACTGTGCTGATTAACTTTTCCTGATCATCCTGTCGTTTTTCCATTTCGTCAAGTCTATGTTGATTTGATTTTGAACGATCTTCAACAACAGTCAATCGGTGTTCGTGTTCCATATCCATAAACATTCACCACCTATCATGTCAATGTCAGGGTTTTCCATGAACCCCATGATGAATTTGCAAGTGCGTTAATTTTGATTTCAGGGTCATTTGATATTCCGATGAATAACAAATCACCCACACCACCGCCAGGAAGCACAATCAATGTGTATTCACCATCAAATGGGCTTTTTAATATATCCTTACCGTCTGACACTCTATAAACATTCGGGACAATATCTGTGTCAATCAATGTTGAACCTTCAAATTCAGGGAACATAAAGCCACCGTGCGGGAAGATTTTGAACACACTTTCAAGAACTCCAGCAAGGGTTGCCAGTGTGCCGAATGCGAAACCGTCACCGCTTGCAAGAGCATTCCAGATAGTTGTTGTATCATCTGCACCTTCATGTTCAAATCCGTCATCAAGGTCATCAGTTGCAGTCAAGGTGACTGAATATGCATTTGCTGAATCTGCAAGAAAAATATATGTGCCGTTTGTTACATTGTATTGACCCGCATATTCTGTTAAATTCACATCTGTCTGATCCAAACCCGCTGATGTCTGATACCTCAAAGCATAGGATGCTGAATTGATGTTGTTCAATGGTGTGATTTCTGCACTGAATGTGACTTTTATATAATCACCAGCGGAATCAACCGTTCCCACTCTGTCACAACGGTCAATTTTCAAGTCCGAAACATAAGGCTTTGAATATTCAAGAACATTTGCAGTCAATGTGAATTCGTTGCTTCTGCCCCTTTCATCTGTGAGGCTGACAACAATTTCATTTTCACCTGAATGTTTTAAAAGAGCCGTTTCAACTTCTGAATAACCCACATGTGTTTCATCGTTCGCTATAATGGTATAGCTTACAATCGGTGAATCATATGCAAGAATGGGTGTAACTTTTATGTTGAATCTTGAATAATTTTGAACATAACCGCCATATCTGTCAGCCAGCTGTACATTGTTCAGATGTTCACCGTCTGTCACTTCAATTGTGCAATGTGGTTTTAAATTTTCATTATCTGGTATTGTATAAATCACAGTTGATGTTTTTGAACCACTTGCACCCCAGGGAAAGTGTGTGGTTAAAGTGAATGTGACAGACAAGTCAAGACCTTTTGTGTTTTGTGCAGCCAGTGTTTCGGGCAGTGTGAAAGTAAGATAATCGCCTGACTGTTCGGCGAATAATGTTTCTGTGACATTTCCGCATGTATAAGCCAGTGAATGTGTTGCTTCAGTGTGTGTTCTGTTGTTCACCATGTCCATTGTGCTGATTTCGGTTATTTCTGTACCTGTCACAACAATAGGTGTTGATGAATAGATGGGGTTAACAAGAATATAGCCACTGTGACTGCTTCCACCAAAACTGGTGCTTGAAGGCAACACATCAAGACCGCCTTCATAATAGAGGATTGTGCAATCCCAATTAACATTTATGTTTATTTTAGTTTTGGTGTCAACTGCTGTTATTTTAATAGGGTCTGTTGTCACTGAACCAAGAACCTTTTCTGTTCCGCTAATAAGCATGGCACTTGTAGAAAAAGAATAATTTTTGTCATTAACAGTTACCTTGCATGTCCCAGCAGTGCAAGTGAAAAAGCCATCTGTTGTGTAATGTTCGGGTCTGCAAGTAAGAGTTATAGTGCCTTCACTTTTATCTTCAACAACTGTTATATAAGTTCTTTGGTTGACTGTTATTCCGTTTCGTACATGTTCAGATGAAATAAGTGTTTTATATGTCGCCATCCTTTAACCACCTACCTTCACAAATGACATTGAACCATCACTTCTGGGAACAAGTGCAAAATTGCCGAACTGGGCTTTTTTGTTTACCTCTACAACAATATTTCCTGTGTGAAAATCAACACCATCCCACCAACCAAATTGCCTGTTGTCTTTTGTGAAAGAAATGATGTCATTGTCAAGCTGCAAAGCCATTTTTCCGCTTCCCATACTTATTGTGATACCGTTTTCACCTGTAAAGCTGATGTGTTTAAACAGCTTGTTAAACTTTGACTGAAGGTCACCATTCACATTGTTGATGTGTTCAGTTGTAGTTGTAAATTTCATGCTGATTTCACCAGCAAGGATTTGAAGTTGTGCTTCAACTGTTTGCTTGAACTCTTCATAATTGCCTGTTTTAACATAGGATTCTAAAGCACCCATGATAATTGTTTCACAGTCATTCATAATCTGTGTGCTTTGCTGAAGAACCGTTTCTGTTGTTTGCACAATTTGATTTCTGTTTTCTTCAATATTCTTTTCTGCTGATTCAATGCGTTCTGTTATATCTGCCTGATTTTTATTTGATGAATCAGTCATTGTCAGCCTGGTTTTTCCAACAGCAATTTTTGTGTTTTGCGGGTTGAATAAATCCAGTTCAAGCTTTGTCAGCTGATACAGTTCACTTTGATTATGGGGTTCGGAATTTACTTTTATATTTCGGTAAACTCTGAATGACTGAATTTCTGCATCAGTGAAATGAAGGTCAGCAGCACTGAATTCTATTGTGTTTGACAGCAACTGTCCCTGACCAGTCAATTTTTCAATTGCTTTGTTTAACAGGTTTGTTGCTTCAGTCACATCTTCCCAGGTTGATTCAGAAATGGGTGCAAAAATCTTTCCGTATCTTTCAACAGCGGAAATTGAATAAATTGTGTCACCATCTTTGACAATATCACCAGCAATTGTTTCATCAACAAGATTTTTAATTGTTACAGTGTTTTTTATTCCATCAGCTTCAACAGTTGCACCAATGGGAAGCATGGCTGTAAATGTTTCCGCTGCACTGTATTCATTTTTTAAATCAAGCAGATTTTGACCGAATGTGATTTCCTGTGTGTTTGTCAGTTCAAATTCTGAAACATAATCAATGTAATTTCCGTCTGCTTCATATCTGATGCAAAGATTGCCACCCAGAGCAGAATCAAACAGCTTTGATTTCAGGATGTTCCAGGTGTTGTCATGCTTTTCGCTTGATCTGGTGATGTAATTGTTAGGGTCAGCAACAGTGACCTTGCCCAGCTTGAATTGCTGAAAGTCCTGAACCTGTGAATTGTGGTTTTCAATCAACCAATTCAGAAAGAATTCAACAACATTTCCCGATTCTTCAGCTTCAATGTAGTCAGCATTGCTGAAGAAATCATCAGGGAATGTGAACGGTCTGACAATTGAATCATTAAAAAAAGCCATTGACCCTTCAAGGTCAACAGCTTTTGAATTGTAAAAATCAAGTGAATTGTTTGTCATTCTTCCCCTAAAAATAACACCGATTTTATCTGATATTTCAAACATTGATTTCAGATATTGCAACTGTCCATAATAGGGGTGATTATGATGAATGACAAATGAAGCTTCACCAACGGTGTTCACTTCAAGCTTGCATTTCGGTTCACTCACAATCAAATCAGGGTCACGAACATCAAATAAAACATGGTTGTCACATTTTATTGTATACATGTTTATAAACTCCTTTCTTGATAGGTGACATGTGTCTCTCGTGATGTGTTAAAGTGGAAGTGATTTTCACCAGCAGTTAAAACAATGTCAAGAAATTTATATTGCCCAGCTCCGACATTATAACTAACACCATTGAAGTGCATTGTGATATTCGGTTCAGTAAATTTAAACACAGGAATAATGGGCAATCCCTTAACAGTAATAATGGCATTGCTTTGAAGCCCCCAGAATTTCACTGTTTTTTCAGGTGCATACTTGAATGGCTGAAGCTTCAAGTCAACAGTGATTTGTCGAAGCTTTTTATCAGCCTTGTAATCACTGACTGAACATCTGCCTATGTAAAACCAGTCAGGGTCTTTGTCCAGTGTGATTTTGAACTTTTTACCGTTCAACAGATTGCTGATTTCGCTTTTCTTTTCTTCAAAGTCATCAGCGGGAAGCACCGAAAAAATAAGTGTTCCTGTTCGGTCATTATATTTGACTTCCCCCAGTGCTTCAGTCAAATCAATTGAGCCATCAGCACCAGGGATGTCAATGTAATTTTCTTTCGGTGTAGCAGGGGAAATTGAACAGCCTGACAGAATCAAGTGCAAGTCATAATATGAATGTATATTGTCAAATTTAACACCTTTCATTCATCATCTTCCCCTTTCTTTGTTCTTTTGGATTTCGCCCAGTTTCTTGTCAAATTTCGGTACATAGCGGGCAAGAATAACACCGTCATCAGTCACAATGTCATGACCAGCAGCAGCAATCAATTCAGGGAAGAAGTCAGCCAGCATTATAATCAGCTTCTGCAAGTAGTATGCAACACCGTCAAGTTCAACAGAAACTGCACTTCTTATCATTCGCATCAATGAACCAGCACCAGAAACAACTTCTGCACCCGCTTCACCGCCACCCATCATTGAACCTGTTGCGGGATTGTACCCGAAAATTGTCGGTTCAGTCATCAACATGGGGTTGTTCATGGCTTTTTTGTACCACTCAATTGACAGATGCGGAACAGTTTTATTTTCAAGTGAAAATTCACCTGTAAGTTTGAAATGGGGAAGCTTGATGTGTGGCAACTTCAACTTCAGACCATCAAAAAAGCCTTTGATCTTATCAATCATTTCTTTGATTTTGTCCTTTGCCTTCTGAATAGGTTCTTGCATTTTCTGCTTGATTTCGTTGAATTTGCTGGTGACAGTTGACTTCATTGAATTGATTTTGTCTGTCACATTTGATTTCAGGGTGTTGAAAGCTTCAACAGCCTTCTGTTTTGCGTTGTTTATAGGTGTTGTGATTTTTTCTTTAATCGTGTTAAAGGTTGATGTTACCTTTGATTTTAAAGAATCAATTTTTTCCTGTGCCTGTGAACGCAATTCGTTAAATTTTGTGACCGCCTTGTTTTTGGCATCTGAAACAGCCGTTGAAATCTTTTCTTTGATAGAATCAAAAGTTTCGGTTGCTTTGTTTTTCAGATTTGTGATTTTTTCCTGTGCCTTTTCCTTCAGTTCGTTGAATTTTTCAACAACTTTATTCTTTGCATCAGTAATCGGTGTGATGATTTTTTCCTTCACAAAATTAAAACCGATTTCTGTAATTTCCTTGATTTTGGAAATTGCAGAATTGATTTTTTCTTTTATCCATTCCCAGGCTGCAAACACATATTCTTTGCAGTTTTCCCAGATGAAGCGGAATGGCAAAGTGATGATCTGGAAGGCTGCATCAAGAATTGAAGCAATTATTTGAATACCAAATTCAACATAATCACATATGGTGTCCCAGATAGATTTGATGTGCCCCCACAATTTTGTGAAAACATCTTTGACAGCCTGAATTTTTTCTGAAATCCAGTCTTTGACAGCCGTGAAAATTTCAACCGTTTTGTCTTTGATTTCTGTAAACTTTTTAACAGTCCAGTCTTTGATGTTTCCGAAAATTTCTTTGACCTTTTCCCAAAGGTCAATTGCTTTTGCTTTGATGGTGTCCCAGTTTTGATATAACAGAACACCAATGGCAATTAAAGCACCGATTGCTGCAACAACCAGTGTGACTGGGGAAGTTACAAATGCCATAACTGAACCGAATGCAGTTGTTGCAGTTGTTGCAATAGTGGTCATTATCGTTGCTGCATTCTGGGCTATTTTGTAAGCCCCCAGAGCCGTTGCAAATGTACCAACTGCAATGGCTATCATTTCAAGCTTTGTTTTGTTTTCTTCAATCCATTTTGGAAGATTCTGAAAACCTGTTGTTAATTTGTCAACCCAGCCACTCAATGTTGACATGGCTGGAATAACAACATTCTGAAGCAAGGGTTCACCAATGTCAGCCTTGAACTGTCTCCATTTTTCGTTCAAGTTTGCCTGAACATTCGCATACTGTCCCGCTTCCTTTGCTGCCTGTCCTGTTGCACCTGATGATTTCATCATGTTTTCTGCATACTCCAGGCGGGTTGCTTGTTTTTTCGCTTCTTCAAGGGTTGCCCATTCTTTTGTTTCGTCAATCAAGCCTGTTTTAACGGCATAGGATGCCATTTGCGTATCATTCGCAAACAGTCCGATTGCTTCACCGCCTTCATATGAACCATTGATGAATGAATTCAAATGTGACATTGATTCATCAAGTGATTTATCCCAGAAGGCTGAAGCATCAGCAGCAAGGGTCAAGCCCCTTGAAGCATAACCAGTGGCATCTTCAACATCATAGCCCAGACCCTTGAATTTTGCGGTCATGCTGGTCATATAGGGTGTCAGTCTGGTGTCAACCATTCCTGTTGCATCAGCAATTTTTCCGACCTTTGCGGATGCTTCATCAGAATAATCACCCATGATCTGTTCAAATGCTGATGTTTCTGCTGCAACTTCAGCAGCAGTGTTCACAACTTCTTTTCCGAAGTCAATGATTTTATCTGTTGCAAAGTATGTGGCAATTGCACCACCGATTTTTTTGAAGCTGCCTGACATGCTTGAACTGCCCTGTTCAGCTTTGTCGGTGGTGTCATCAATTGCTTGATTTGCTTTCTGATTGTTTACCGCAATAGTACCAACCAGTTTGAATAAATCCATAGTTTATATATCACCCCTTTTCTTCAGGGTTGAAATTTTTCAATATATTCATTGAATGTGTGATTGTAGTTTCAAAGTCACCCTTTGACATGTTGCGATTGTTGCGGTCAGTTTCAAGCTGTTCACGGAATTCAACAAACGATTTATCCCAGATTTTGTGAAGGTATACTTCCCACAGCTTCTGTTCTTCTTCTTCTTTGCTGAAAATTTCGCCCAGTTCGTCAATGAATTCACAAAACCGCCCTGTCTGAATGTACCCATCTAAAAAAATAAATGGACTTGCATATCTTTTGAATAGCAAGTCCATAAATTTGAATTCGTTTATTTGAACAACTTTGAAACAACCTTGAAAAAATCAGGGAATTCAGGCTTCTGGATAACATCAACAATCATTTCAACAAAAACAACTGCATCAAGTTTCTTGATTTTGTCTGCCTTCATTCCTGACAACCTCGCCAGAAGTGAATAAATTTCTTCTTCAGCTTTCGGAATGTTTGAAAGGATAATATCAATAGCGGGTGCAAGAACCACACCAGCCACTGAATAAAGTGCACCATTTGATTCGCCTTCTGTTTTGTTGAAAAGCTTTTCAATGACAACACCGACCCTTTCATCCTCAAAACAGGCTTTAAATTCCTTAATGCCAATTTTGCTGATTATACGGAACATAGAAAAAACATCTGATGATTCCAGCCTTCTTAATTCATAGGGCTTTGCAGTTTCTTCAGGCTGCATTGCCATGATTTCTGTGTTTGTTGTTTCGCTCATTGTTCAAATACCTCTTTCTTTATTTTTTACTTTGATTTTTCGGGGGTTGTTTCATCAACTGCTTCAATCAATCTGCCCTTTTTGGTGATTTCATTGAATCGTTTTGCAGTTACGGTGATAACATCACCCTTTTTGTGTTTCTGCTTTGTTTCCTTGTCGGTAAAAGGAATTAAAACTTTTGCTTTCATTCTTTTTTGCCCCCTTAATTAAGCCATGATTTCAGTGGGATAATAGATTTTGATGGGAAGCTTGTCAAGATCGCCTTCATTTTCGGCATAGCATTCCATTGTTGCCTTCACAACACCGTTTTCTTTGTTCTTGCCTTCAAGTTCAAAGCCAGATGTGCAAAGTGCTGATTCAAAGATAACAATGATGTCTTTCTTGCCGTTTGCGGTCTTGCCGACAAAGCCGAAGTTGTCAAAATAGTCACCTTCTGTGATTTCTGCTTTATCCTGAAGCATGACATAACCGTCAACATCAGATTCACCGATTTCAAAAAGTGAAGTCTTTGACAGAATTTCTTCAGTGAGTTCAGCAAAATTGACTTCCATTGAACCTGTGCCACCCTGCTTGACTGCAAGACCCTTGACCTTTACAAGTGCACCATCAAGTTCAATATCAATGATTTCACCAGCAATTGTGACCTTGTTACCGCCAGAAGTAGCACCAATGATTTCACCGCCCCACTTCTTTTCAGTGCTGTCCCATTTCAGATTTTTATGAATTGTACCCGCACCCAGGGGGATGTTTTCAGGTGTTTTTTCTGAAACACCGTGTTTGCCCATAACACCCATTTGATTCATTCCTTTCTGTTCCATTCTTTAACATCAAGATTGATTTGAATTCTTTTCAGATCCGCTTCACCTGTGGGAACAGGGAACGAACCAGAAAAAAAGACAGCTATTGAACCGCTGTCTGTTTGACCTCTTAAACCACCATCAGGGGGGAAGTGTGCCTTGATTTTTTCACATTGTTCAATGAGTTCAAGCCATTTGCCCCTTGTAGTTCCAGTCAATATTATTGTGTTTTCTTCCCCGCCATCTTCATTGACAGTGGGGGTTTCGGTGTATTCACCGACCCAGTAAGGGTATTTTATAGCAGATGTCCATTCCATAAAGTCATAGGGGATTTGCAGAATTTCCATCTGTTCTTTTATAAACTCCAGCATGCAATTACAACCCCTTTAATGAACTTTGAATTCTGCTGATGATTTTATTCTTTAATGAACTGTAAGCCTTCCAGAATGCCCTTGAAGGTTTTTTTCCGTGTGTCTGATAGAATTTGCCGTCTTTGTCAGACTTGTAAACCCAGCCACCTTTTCTGCCGTTGCCTTTCAAGGCATATTCACCAGTTCCGAATTCTTCCCAGATTGCATTTTGATTATTTGAACCAATAACCGCCACATGGTCACCGCCATAATTTTGGTTTTGGGTGACTACATGCTTCCAGCTGTTTTTGGTCTGTCCTGTGTCAACTCTTGAATTCCGCTTTGTCTGTGATTCGACTTCAGCTGCACATTCTTCAAGAACTGCATTGATTTTGTCATCAATTGCACCCTTGACCTTGACACTGTAATCAAAGAATTCAACATCAGCCATTTTGACCACCTACAAAACGAAGGTATATTTCAAGGTGTTCATCAAGTTCATCAGGGTTGTCAATCAACAGAACATCATACATTTTCCCTTTGCAAATTATTCTGGTGTTTGTGTCTGCAAGAGCATAAATATCAGAATTGAAATCACATACCATTACATGTGTTGATTCTTCAATCTTTGCATTGAAATTTGTATATTTGCTGTCACCTGACTGTAAACCCAGAACACCGTTGAAAGATACCGCTTCAACCCAGTTCACAACTTTTTCACCGATTTTATTAACCGTGAAACCGTCTTGTTTCTGTAACACAAAAGGTGTGTGACCTTTGATTTCACGCATTGTTAAAACCTCGCTTTGCTATGAAGTGACAGACCCTTTAAAATGCCCACAGGATAACCCATGAACAGTGTTGCACTATCTTCATATGTGACAGATTCACTGTGTCTGGACAGGGTTTCTGATTCAGATTTGATGCCGATTTTATCACCGAATTCAAGTTTCCATTTAAACAAATCAATGGCACACTGAACCACATCATCAGGGTAATGAATTTTTGTGATAAGGTTCTTTTTCGTTGCAAAAAGTTCACTATCAAGTGTGGTTTGACCATCTATCACACCAATGACTGTGTAAAGTCCATCATTAACCAGTGACTGTGAAATTTGAACTGTGTCACCGACTTTGATATAAGGTGAAGCACCAGACAGAACACCGCCTGATGCTTCAGCTTCAAATCTTGCGTTGCGATTCTGAAAGTTGTTGTGTGTGAATGCCCTGATAACCTGTTCAATTGCTTTCAATCTGGTCAAAATAATGTTGTCAGAAAGTTCACCACAACCAATGTGTTCTTTGATTTTGTCAACTGATATAATCATCAGGGTTCACCGCCTTGTTCACTTCTTTTCTGTAACCTTGTAGCCGTGTTCTCTGTACCAGTCAAGAACCCAGCCTTCGTTCACTTCTGCTTTGCCGTATGCAAACTGAACACCAGCTGCACCGATACCACAGAAATTCTTCACAGGTGCTTCAACAATGAACACTTTCTTTGTTCCTGTTTCCTTTGCCATTATTCAATCAGTCCTTTCAATTAAGCAATTTTGATGTTACGAAGAACACCAGCTGACTTGACATTCTTAAGGGCTACACATGCAACCATTTCAACTTCACCTTCCTTGACAGCACCAGGGGTGTTGAAATCGGGAAGGTACTGTGAAATTGCATTGTTGCCTGTAAGGGTTACACCGTGGAAGCCGTCAAGAACACCGAACTTTACAGCATAAATGTCTGTGATGCCTGTCTGTGATGCACCGCCAACAGTTCTGGACTTAACACCGATAATGGGTGTTTCAACTGCAACAGCTTCATCACCTTCACCATCAACAGAAACAGTGTTTTTAAGGTCAATAAGTCTGACTTTGCCTTCACCAATTGTGGTGATAACTCTGCCGAATGCTTCTTCAGATTCGGTCTTGTAGCCGAGAATTCGGGCAACAGTCTGAATCTTTGTTTTCATATCTGCATTGACCATAAGAGCCTGTGCACCTGTGCTGTTGATAAGCTTCAGAAGTGCTTCATAGAATTCATTTGCATTTTCGTTAACCTTTGCAGTGGTTGAAAGGTCAATGACTGCATCTGTGTTGAATTCTGTTGACTGACCAACAAGGAACTTGTCAAGACCGTCAAAAGAATCACCATCAACAGCAGCATCACCATTAATCATTGCATTGTGGAATGTGCCGACTGCTGCAATGATCTTTTCTTCCATCTGAAGTGCCATGTTATTGTACATGCCTTCAGCCTGCTTGATAACACGGTCAATCTTGAATGCACCACCGAAAACTTTAAGGTCAACGGTTTTCTTTTCAACAGTTGCTTCATTTGCTGTGTATTCGGTGTTGATAGCACGGAATGCAGCAGTTGAAGGAAGCTTTTTCTGAACATAACCATATGTAAGGGTTGAACCGCCAGAAGGTGAAACACTGTTGTCAAAGGGAAGCATTTCAAGAATTTCTGATTCCCTGATAAATGTGTCAACAACCTGCTGTGCAATCTTGTCTGACATACCAACTTTCATATCTTTGAGTAACATAGGCATAATTTTTTATTTCCTTTCTGTTCTGTTTTAATTTGTTTTGTTGTAGCTTTGAGCAATAGCATCCGCAAGTGACTGCGGTTCTGCTTCTCTGTTGTTGTTATTCGGGGGAAGCTTGATTTCTTCAATTTCAATTTCGCTGCCCTTGCCTGTTTCAAACTGTGTGGGACATTGTGCCTTCAGTGCGGTCATCTTTTCATCAATGCCTTTGATCTTGCCGTTTTCATCAAGTTCAATGTCACCCATTGCCTTCATTTTAAAAGCAAGATAATCAGCATCAACACCTTTTGCATCACGGATGGCAAGCTGAACAGCATTGTCAATCTGTGTCTGCTTCAACTGTGCCTGAAGCTGTGAAATGGTTGTTTCATAACCGCTGATTTTTCCCTGAAGGGCTTCATCTTCTTTTGTGTCCTTTTTCAGATCAGCAATCAGCTTGTTTGCAGTGTCAAGTTCGCCAGTTTTGCCATCAAGCAGTGCCTGAAGTGCATCATGTTTGGCTTTGCTGACATAATCACCACCGCCCAGATTGCCGATTTTCAGCTGATTTTCTTTGTTTGCTTCATCCCCATTGTGGGCATTGATAGCCGTTTCAAGTTCAGCATAAGTCAGTGCTTTGTCACCGAAAATTGCTTTCAGAAAATCCATGTTTCCTTCCTTTCATTGTCACTGTTTTTATATGTGGTGTCATCCACGGACAAGATTCAGTTTATATGCCTTGAATCGGGGCAATATTTGAGTTCTGCGGGCTTTTATATGACATCAGCAGTATTCGGTCAAGGGTATGAAAAAAGCACCCTGAATGGGTGCTTTAAATCAACATATTTAGTTTTAAATTGTGATACCCAGTGCATCTGCGAACTTCTGAACCACCTTGTTTGTGTCTTTGTTGTATTCACACTCAACAATCACACCTTCAGTGTCCGTCAGAATGGTCATATTTGGTGACAGTGATATTACACCATCAACAACACCATCTGATGTGGGGATGTATTCTGTGCCGTTGTATGGTTCAAATATTCCATTTTCAATAGATGCATGCCGTATCATTGGATAAAATTTCAGATTTGATACTGTTTCACCCTTGCTGATTCTGCACAAATATATTTCACATTCTTTTTCTTCTGCAAGTTCAAATTCAACACCTTTTCCTGTGTCAAATTTATAAACATATTTAACAGAATCTTCGCAAAAAATATTGCTATATGTTGCATCTGAACCGCCTTGTGGACATCCATTTAAAATGTATTTGCCAGCTTTCAATTTCAGCCTGATTGTCAAAAATACATATTCTTCAGCCGTTCCACTGCAAATGACACTTCCATTTTCGTTGACTGTGTATGTTATTCCGTTTGTGGTTTGTGAAACAGCAGTGTTTTTTAATATATTCTTGCCACATCTGGTCACCTTTACTGTTGAAGGGTCAACATAGGGTTCATAATCAGATTCAAGAACAGAAGCAAGGCGAATCATCGGATATACTGTGACATTCGATACAGTGCGTGATTCCATAACCACAAAATACACATTGATTTTGGTTGTTTTTGTCAAGGTCAATTCTGCATCTTTTCCAGAATGTTGCTGATGGTTGTTTCCATCCTGGTCTGAATACATTACAAAAGATGCTGCAACACCTTCACTTTGCCCAGAAATAAGATAGTTTCCAGCATCAAGCACTACTTCACCCAAATTATACCGAACAGGATAATCTGCACTTGCAGTTCCGTTTGCCGTAACACTTCCATCACTGTTGGCTGTGAATGTCACACCATCAATAGTCTGTGTGACTGTAGTGTTTTTCAATAAGTTCTTCCCATGCACATTCACTTTCATCAGATGTTCAACAGGTGAAACATCATCAGCAGAAACAACCGCCCCTGACAGCTTGCCTTTGATTGCATTTGCCGATTCATTGACCTTTGCAGTCAGTTCAGTGTAATCATCAGGGATTGTTGCAATAACCGCATTTACAACAGTTTCTGCATTTGCCTGAAGTTCTGCAATCTTGCTTGCAGTCACTTCATCAAATGCTTTTATCACTGTTCTTGATTCCGTTGCTCCAGCATCCTTCAGTGACCTTTCAACCATCATCAAGCCTGTGAAGGTTGTGATGGTATCAGAACCGCTTGAAACAGTCACCTGATACGGTGTTTTTCCGTATTCGGTCAAAGCCTGATTTTCAAGGTCAACTGTGATTGTATTGTTTGCAATGGTGATGTTTTTCTGCTGATACACAAATTTTCCTGAAGGCTTTTGAACATAAAGTGTTGCGGTTGCTCCAGAAGGGATTTCAAAATCCTTGACAGTAAACGCAAGCTGAACACCTGTGTCATACTGCACAACATCTATCACTTTGACTGGTCTTTTGTTCGTCAAATAGATGTCAATATTTTTTGTTACTTTCATTGTGTTACTTACCTCTTAAAGCATAAGAAAAGCACCTTGCATTTCTGCAAAGTGCTTGTTTTTCACATCAAGGGGAATGAATTCAATCAATCCCACATTTCATTTTTCGGCATAAGTTCAAGAACATCATAAAATTTCGGTATTTCACTGATGGTTTTGCCGTCTTTCAATGCCTGTAAAACCTCAATTTTTTCATCAAGCAGATTATCACTTGTTAAATCAAAGAACTGGTCAACTTCATAGCAGTCAACATCCATCAGCAAAGAAATTATTGTTTCTTTTTTCTGTATCACTTCTTTGGTTTTCACAATTATTCACCTACCATTTCAAGCATTGATTTTACTGTTTCTTCAAGGGCTTCAACCAGTTCAGGCTTGTCAGCCCTTAACATATCGACCAAATCAGGTCTTAACACACTTAATGCACCATAGTTTGCAATGGTTTCTTGAACTCTTTCGTCAGTGTATCTGTAATATTTTGAGCCATGCCCATATGTTACAACACCGCTGTCACGGAATTGACCGCCAGAAATAGCATCATAAATGTCTTGCAGTGCATTGACACCGTTCATGGAATTTCGACATTCATAATCAATCACTTCAGTCATTTCCTTCTGCAACTTTTTGACTTCTTTTTCATGCTGGTCATATTTTTTAAGGTCTGACCAAATAGAAACCTTGCCATCAGGATAGTATGAAGTTGTTAAATCTGAAATCTTATCTTTGTATGATTTCCTTATTGCAGCAGAAGTTGTTTTGTATTCGTCATTGTGCTTTTTAAACAGTTCAGCAACTTCATCACTCATTGTGGGCTTTGCTGACTTAAACGCATCAACCAGTTCTTTTCTGCTTGAACTGTACCATTTGCCGTCAGCTGTTCTGCAATAAAGGTCAATCAAATGCATTTCTTCATGAAGTGTTATGTTGACCTGTCCCGCCAGATTATCACCTGACAGTTTCGGAATGTTCAGCTTGACTTCAACAAGTTCCCCTGTATACCTTGAAGCAGTGCTGACAGCATGGTTCTTGCTGTGTGCTATTTTGAACGGTATGCCCTTTGATTCAATGGTGTCCAGCTTGCCCATACTGTTATACAGTTTTATTGTATCAGGATTTGCATCATCAATGCTATTGACATATTCAACAAGCTTTTCTGTGTTTTTCTTTTCGGATCTTGCCATAAATGATGAAGGGAAGTTTGAAACATTCAGCTTTTCAGCCTTGACAATGTTTTCAACCGCTTCTTCTGCAACATCATCAACAATGACTTGAACTTTCAGGAAGCGTTCTGTGATTTCAACTTCTTCCATCTGCATTGTTCTGATGTTCAACTTGCCTTCCTTAACGATCCTTTCACCACCGTCAAGAATCTTGAATCGGGTGTTTCGGTTGTATAAGAATTCATTTTCACCCTTTTTTGACATTGATAAAAAAGCACCATTTGTGCCTTTCGGGGTTATAATTTCAAAATGAACAGCATCCTTTTTGCCACCTGTGAATCTGAACCTGTTTGGCAACATACCAGAAGAAGTGAATCCCTTCGCTGTGTATTCCTTGCCGATAAGCTTTTCAAGTTCATCAACACCATTTCCATTGCCAGTCAGCCATGTTATATCCCTTTCAAATCTGTGGGTGACAATATCAGTGTCAAGGTCATATTTGGACAATGCACCATCAAGAATATCTGCTTTTTTGCGTATTCGTGCAATATCTTCAGCGGAATATCCTTTTTTCAACAGTTCGGAATCTGAAAATCTGCTGACATCATTCAGGGAAATGAAACTGCCTTCTGTGTAGTCATCAATGATTTTCAGTTCTTCGGCACTCAAATTGACCCCCCTGTTGTGGGCTTCATAATCATCCCACCACTTGTTATAGTCATTTTGTGTTAAGTCACCATATTCAAAATCAAGTGCGTTTTTGATTTCTTTGACTTCGGATTCTTTTTCAACCGCCTTCAAGTATTTCTTTTTGAAATCCTCAAAGTTTTCGGTTTTGTCCAGTTCAAAGAATTCAGCCCTGTCTTTCAGTGTCTGAAGTTCTTCTTCATCAAGTGCCCATCTTGCCCTTTCAAGCAGAGCACAACGGCAATTCACAACTTCAGCAGCACCACCGCCAGGATCACCAGGGAACATTAAACCGTTTGAAAAGGGTTCATCAAGTTCACGGATTTCAGTGTCTACTTTTTTGTGTGATTTTCTGGTGACACCATCAAGTGTTGCATCCCACTGTTTAAGAACATCAGCACCCATGTCTTTTGCCTTGTAGCATGCATCCATTCCCGCTTGAACCTGAATTCTGTGTCCTTCAGTCCTTGCAATACGCATGGCATAAGATAAAGCCCCGCCAGGGTTCTGGTATGTACCAACCATTTTGAAGCTTATCTGTTGTGCAATCTGGGCATATGTTGAGCCGTTGACCATGCCCCTTGAAACTTCATTTGCAATGGTCTTTTTCAGTCCGTTCACACTTTCACCCATATGAAAATATAAACCCTTGCTGATTTTTGAATCAAGCTGAACCGCCCTGACAACAGCTTCCTGGTCAATGGGCATAATTAAGGGGATGTTCTGACCGTGAAGGTCAAAAACAGCCCCTATAAATCCTTCAGAATAGCAATCATTCAAATAATCATCAATGCCTGAATATGCGTTTTTGTGCAGCTTCTTCATAACATCATCAATCTGCCCTTGAATGGCTTGCTGATACTGTTTTTGATAGATTTTAGACTGGATCATTGACTGAAGCTTTGCTTTTTCTTCAGGTGTTCCGCTGAAACTATCCCACATATCAACAGTTGCTTGCATATCATTGATGCTGATGTCCAGATTTTTTATCTTTTCATTGACATCTTTCAGTGATTGACCATAAGTCAACCGCAACAGTCTGATGACTTCTTTTTCATTGTTCAAAAACTGCTGCTGAACCAGCTTTTGCCGTTTGTTCAAGTTACAACACCGAATCTTTCAAAGATTTCTTTGATTGTTTCATCTTTTAACAGTTTCTTCTTTTGACCTTCATTGTGACCATCAAAAACAGTTTGGAAAGCTTCTCCCACCTTTTCTTTATAAGCTTCAAGAGCCTTGTTCAATGTGTTCTTATCCATTAAACCTCACCCCCAAACTTTCAAGGGCTGAAATATAGTCCTCTTCAGTTGCTTCGGTTTCGGTTGGTGTTTCAACGTTCCACAAAGCTTCAAAGTTTGCCTTTTCCGTTTCGGTTATGTCTTTCCACATTGTTTCATCAGCATTTATGCCGAGATAAACCTTGTCGCTTATAACTTGCTGTTCTTCATTGCAAAGCCACATATCAGCTTCGGGAGTAATCACTCTTATATTGTTAATTGTTTCAAGTTTCATAATTTACCCCCTTATGCCAAATTCCAATTTTTATCGGAAATTGTTTTCTTTTGGTCATCAGTCAGCTTTGCCTTAACATCTGCGTGAAGTGTCAAAGTCTGTGCCGTTTCAACTGTTGCAAGTCCGTCAATTATGCTTTGTATGCTTTCGTCACTTAAATAACTTGAACCAAACCGTATTGACCAATAAATACACTCGGAAACAAACCGAACTTCTTTTAGTTCGGTTGCTCCAACAAAAGCCGTCGTATTATTTGCCGATGATATGCTTGAAAAGTCAAAAGGTTCTTCGATTTCTTCGATACCGCTTGAATTATACATTCCACCAACAGACAGTGCACTTACCGTATTAACACCTTTCATATATTTTAAATTTGTTGTGCCTTGAAAAGCGTTATTATAGGATGTGCACAATGGAGCATCAATATAATAATCAACCCTTTTGAGGAATTTCATATCTCTACACAAGTTTAAACAGTTTGTTTTCTTGCTGAAATCAAGCTGAGGTATTTTTGTTGCTCCCGTGCCGTTAAAAGCGTTGTTTGGGCTGCTGGAATCCGCATAAAACTTATATATTACTGCGTACTCCCATTGTGCCTTTTCAATCAACTGTTCAACCTTTTCTGTTACTTCGCCCTCTGTACTGTCAAGCACACCGCTTTCGTCAATTAAGGTTTCGATTTCCTCTGTGCCACCGCCACCGCTTGCAGTTACGATGATGTCTTTCGGACAATATTTACCTGCTGTGGGAAGTCTGACAGATGAACCGCCCTGAACTTCAATGTTGAATTCACTCATACTTCAGCCACCTCACCATTGTATTTTGGAAGTGCTTCAATCACCGCATTTGTGATTTCTATTTTGTCAGCTTCGGTCAAGGTGTAAGGGTCACCCTTGTCACCTTTTTCGCCTTTTTCTCCGTCAAAATAATCAACACCTTTTATCGGTGTGTATCCGTCTTTGCCGTTTTTTCCGTCAAGCACATCAAAGCTTTTTTCGCCCTCAACATCGGTGATTGTTACTCTGTGACCGCCTTCAATGGGTTCAATTGAAACAATCGGTGAATATCCGTTTATGCCCTGTATGGGATTGTTTTCAAGATAATCCCTGACCGCTTTGTCAATCGTTTCAGGGTCAGGTTCACCGATGTTTTCAAGCTTTTCCAGAATCTGTTCATATACACTTGGGGGCGGTTCTTCGATTTCACCAACCTCGGAATAACCGCTTTCATTAAGAATGATTTCAACAGGGTTTGTGGTGATTCTTATATCATCGGTCAGATTTACACCAAACACAGAAACTGTGAAGCTTTCTGACGCTGCAATTTTTGTCGGCAATCGCATTGTGTTATTTTCACCCAGGATTTTTGAACCTTCATTGCCATCAATTGATTTAAAAACAACTGTTTTGATGCAATCTGTCCAACCTTTTGTCATAAAGGTAAAATCAAGCTGAATGTGTCTTTTGCTATCTCTGACAAGATATGGCATTGTTAACCGCTTCAACTGTTGCCCTGCAACTGTGAATTTTATCTTTGTCATTCAGCAACACCGCCTTCCACAGGTTCTTCAACAGGCTCAACCGCATTCAACAGATTTTGTGCATCGGTTATTGGCACTTCTGTTTCATCAGTTAAATTGCCCTTGATTTCATCAAAATCAAGATCAAGAATGTCACAGATTGACTTCAGAACTTCTTCATCACCGATTTGTGCAGCAACAGTCAGAATTGTATTAACTTCAATCTGCTTTGTTTCTGCCCTGGTTTTTTCATTCTGTGCATTCTCTGTGTCATTCACCAGAACTTCTGGGGTGAAGTCAAAGGAAACATCACTGACCAGATAGCCTGTGCCGTTCTTTTGATTGATTTCCGCAATAACAACTTCAAGGATTTCTTTCAAGAACCTTTTCAGCCTTGTTATAAGCTTTCCAGCCTTCAATTCAAGCAATGTATAAGCTGCCTGGATTGCAAGGTTTGTTGTGGCTGAAGTATCTTTCAATCCCTGTGTGTTCAAGCCCATGCCGAACCTGTAAATGTTCTTTTCATCCTCATCAGCTTTGGTTTTTCGTGCCTGATATGGAACATCAACAGTCATGATTTCCATTCCACCACTTTCACCAACACCAATGACTTTTTTTGTCTTGATGTTTTGCTGAAGTTCGTCAAGATTGTCACCTTCAAAGCCTTTTACAACATGAATGGGTGTGTCAAAATCCTGAAGGTTGTTTGAAAGACCGCATTCCATCAGGTCATAATCATCAATCAATGCTTTAATCGGTTTTAAACCACTGACCTGTTTTCTGTTGTAATCAAGTCTGAAGAAGGGAATGAAGCCCAGTGCAGAACCGTATTTCTTGCCTGTTTTTTTATCTGTGTAGATAAAATTCGGGCTGGGGTTCAGCTGAACACTTTCATCTTTTTCAATCTTGCCTGTTGTGCCTGATTGTGCAAAGAATGTGATGTCCTTTTCTGTGTGAACCTGTATTCTGTTAATCAGCTTTTTGCCTTTTTCAATGCGGTCAACATACCAGTAAATGAAATATGTGCATCCGTCATCAGTATCTTTTGCCCTGACTTCAACAACACCCATGCTGTCTGCACACTGAAAAGCCAGCCTTTCTGCCTTGCTCTTGTATGCGTACAGATAACCGAATCCCTTTGTGTATGTGTCAGTGAGCATTTCAGCACATTCAGCCCAGAATTCTTCATCAAAATACAAATCAAGATGTTCTTTCAAGCCTTCAGCCGTTTCTTTTACCTGAATGATTTCTTCAGTGTTTGAAAGAATGTATGAAACAAGCTGATCTGTCAGTTCTGTGAAGAACGGATGTGAAATTCTTTCATTGCTTCTGGTTAAATCCTCAACCAGTTCACCATCAGCATTGTAATAAAAAAGCCTGTAGTTTTTTATGTCATGCTCTGCTTCATAATATCTTTGACCGATTGCAGCCAGCCTTTTCTTTTCACTGTTAATATCATCAGAAATAAGTGTTTGAATTTCTTTTGTGTTTAAAATCTCTTTCACCCCCTGAACCTTACACTGTGGATTTCACCATCAATGCAATATACACAGAATTTCTTCAGTCTGAAAATTCCGCATGTGACAGCATAACAGTCACCCTTTGCCCATTTGCCAATCAGATTGATGCAACCAGGACTGGGGAATCCGTTGTCTTTGAAATACTGCCTGATTTTCTTTTTCATTGCTTCATCAGAAGCTTTTATTCTTTGCTGTTCGGTATTCATCATTAAACTAACCAACCTTTATGATTTCGCCATCCTTCAACACCGTAACGCAATGCAGCCATTGCATCATCCTGAAATGGAACAGGTTCATCAAAATATTCACCTGTTTTTTCGTCTTTTTTCCATTTCCACTGTTGCAATTCTTTGATTGTGTTTACACAGGAAGGATGAACATATATTTTGCGTTGCTTCAGCCAGTCAATTTGTGCCTTCACAGAACCCTGTGAACCGCCTTTGTTGACACCTTTCGCCCTGTACCCCGCTGTTTTCCACATCTTTATTCGGTCAGGTTCAGCAGAATCACACCACATCTGTTTTTTTGTGGGGATTGCTGCCCTGATTGCTTCCTGAATAATTTCTGATGTATCTTTTTCAAATACATAGATTTCTTGAAGAATATAAATATTGTCATCCTTCATACCCAGCAAAAGGATTGCATTTGCATGATTGAAGCCAAAGTCTTGACCGATTGCTATATCATCATAATCTTCAAGGTTCTGTGATATTTCTGAAGCTTCCCAGTTGTGCAGTATTAAACCGCCAATTTCGCCCCATTCGCCCAGACCATATATTCTATATCCTTCAGGGTCAACAACCTTTCTGCGTTCCATTCTCGCCCTGTATGCATCATCA
This sequence comes from Candidatus Caccovivens sp., assembly GCA_045650745.1. GTDB lineage: Bacteria > Bacillota > Clostridia > Christensenellales > UBA1242 > Caccovivens. The sequence continues at coordinate 17,500 of JAZRRN010000022.1, read as the reverse complement.
ATGAAACGGTTGTTTTGATATGTTGAATGATGTGTCAAAACATTCGGGTCTGGAATATCAAAAAAGACCTTCTTTATCCAGTGGTTTTTGTTCACTGGGTTGAAGGTCATACGAATTTGATAAAATTGACCGTCAGGAAGTTCACCACGCAAACGGTCATCTATTATTTCAACATCAGCCTGGGTGAATTCTGTTGCTTCTTCAAGCCAGACATCAGTCAATTTGCCTTTTTGAAATGTGATTGATTTCAGTTTTTCTCTTTGTTTATCATCATTCATGCCCCTGAAAATGATTTGATTGCCGTTTGCTTTGCAAGTCAATTTCAAAGGTGACATGTTTATTTGCCAGTATTGTTCAGCTTTATCACCGAACATTCTATATATAGCACCTGTCAGTTCTGCAAAGGTGCTGTCACGGTTTGTTATGTCTGATTTACGCAATGCAACAAGATTTCTGCCTTTGTCAGACATTAACCGCAAAATATAATTTTGTGCAGTGTCAACCGATTTACCAGAACCCGCTGATCCTTTCATCACAATATATCGTTTTGTGCTTCGGTCAACCTCTTTGAAACATGGATTTGCTTTGATGTTTATGTTCATTCAGCATCACCATAATCAACCGTGATATTCAATTCCATATCAACAGACTGGTCAACTTTTTCTGTATATAAGCCATACCGCTTGCCCAGTAATTCAGCTGCCTTCAGCCTTTCTTTTTCATCAGGTGCTTTTTGCATTGTTCTTGCTTCAGAGTTTCCAAAACCGCTGCCTTCAACAACAACAATTTCAGACTGTGATTCACCACGCAAAACGGATGTCAAGTATTTCAACACTTCATCTTGATCTGCTATCAATTCAGATTCTTTTTCAGCCATCCTTTGACTGATATATTCCTTTATAACAGGTTTTGACAAGTTTTCAGTTGCAATTCTATTTGCAGTCTTTTTTGAATAACCAGCCCTGATTGCAGCCTGTGTTGCGTTCAGGTCAATCAAATATTCATCACAGAATCTTTTCTGTTTAACGGTCATTTTTGCCATTCCGCAACACCCTCTTTCAAAAATAATAAAAAGCTGTGCAGGAACTTTCAAAGGACACAGCAAAATTCAGTTCCTTCATGCAGTCAGTGAGGAGGTTCAGCCACATGCCCGTTTCATGTGACCTATTGAAAAACTGCTGCATTTCCCTTTATGCGAAAGGATGTGGCAAGAAAAAAGGACACCCCAGCATTTGTGGGATGTCCTTATTCCTTTACATTCTACATTATACAACACTTGATATATAGGTTTCCATAGGTTTTACAAGGTTTTTCAGGGCTTTGCCGTGAATTTCAACAATATATTGATATGACATGCCTTTTTCAATTGCAATTTCAGCCAGGCTTTTATATTGAACATAGTGCATGTGAATGACATCATATTCAAGAACATTTTCAAGTGTTTCAATCAGTCTGATCCGCTTTGCCTTTTCTCTGACATACACATCAATCATTTCCTTGATTTCCTTTTCAAGCTGAACCACTGAAGGTGCAATGTTGCCCACACGGTCTGTGACACCTGAAGATTGAACATTTTCTGTGTCAGTGGGTGCAGTGATTGATGTTGCAAGACACCGCAACTGGTAAACTTCAATTCTTTTATTCTGAATTCTTTTGTCAAAAACTTTTATGTATAGCAGATATTCTTTGACACTCATGAAGAATCACCACCTGTCATTTCTTTGCTGCATTCCAGGGCAATTTCCCGCTATAATATTTTTTTGAAATTTCCATTTGCTTTTCAAAAGGAAGTGAAGCAAATCTTTCATATGATTTTTCACGGTCTGAAGCTGCCTGTTCTTCAGTCTTGAACATTGAACAGTTTTCATGTCCCTGGCATTTAAACAGTGTCAGAGCAGCACAACCGCCCCTTTCTCTTTCTGCAAAGCATTTCTTTTCATTCAATTTTTTATGACCCCCTTTGTCCACTGCTTCCCCTGTATGGTAAGTAAGCAAAGCAAATATTCAATTGTTACAGGTTCAGCAGTGGTGATGATTAACTTATTTGAATTAAGTTAATTTTTTTTGATTATTTTGAACTGAAATTCGCAACTTTGCGGATTCCTGTCTTTTTTGAATTGTGGGCATCTGTTTGAAGAATCTGTTTCTTTCAAACTTCAAATCATCATCAGACACCCTGGTCAACCTTATCAGTTCACCTTTACCGCCAATGAATTGTTTTAATTCATCAGGTAAGTTGTTCCACAGCTTTTCAAAATCAGCCCTTGCATTCTGCCCCTGGGTTTTTCCGTTGACTTCAACAAAGGTGAAATCAAATCTGTAAATATATCTGTCAGCTTCTTTGATAGCCGTGATCAGGCAATTCCACAGTTCTTCATGTGTGGGTTCGTCTGCCTGTGCCATTTCGTCAAGGTGTTCAATAACATCCGCTGGTGTAGGGGGCATTTTGCAAGTCTGCAAACACTTATAAAAAGCAACTTCAACTGCATTGTCTGGGTAGTCTTTCAAAAGAACTGTCCAGGTCTTAACCAACATTTGAACATCAGTGTCTTTCGCATAATATGAATATATGGTTTTTATTGCAGCAATCATTTCAATGATCTTGTTCTGGCTTGCCATTATTCAACACCGCCTGTTCCAAGCTTTATTTGCTTCTTGTCCAAACATTTCATCTGCTTCTTTAAGTGTGTCGCATTTGCCGATCCATATAAATCTGCTTATCTGTGCATTGCACTCATTACAAGAAATCACGCAATCCGTATGAGTAAGTACTCGCAAAATTTTGTCACTCCCACAAAACGGACAAGGTTTCAATTCATTCGGCATTGTTGTTACTCCTTTTCAAATCTCAATTTCATTTGTGCAGGGTATAGGTCTACTTCGGGTCTGCGTTTTCCTGTCCACTTCAAGCCGCCTGCTTGTCCTATGCACTTATAACCGCTTGCTTTTAATGATGCTCCGTTTTCGCTTTCGAGTATGTATGTAACAATTTTCTTGTAGCCCATAGCCCTTGCAGCTCTCCAAGCGGCAGCATAAAGAATTGAACAAGCGTTTTTTGTGCCGTCAGTACAGCATCTGTTGACTTCGAGAGTTAATCCATCATCAAGGTATCTGCTGACGGGTCTGCCGACAATAGCGACACCGACAATCTTTTCTCCGTCCGTCGCTCCGATTGAAAATTTGTGACCTACAACGGCTTTGTGGTGTCTGTGATATTTCTCGACAAATGCGTTGGCTTCAGCAAGGGTGATAGGCACAATATCCAAAGGCATCAACCCTCACCCACCATTTCCAATGCGAATGGTATCGTTCATTTTTTCGCCCTTGCAAAGCTTTATAAAAGCATCAATACCACGCAAATTTTTGTAGCCTTGTATTTTTCCAGTGCCTGCATAAAAGGTTAAGTGTTTTCCGTTTGCAAAATACGCATTTATCTGTGCTGACCTTTCATCACAAACCCTGAATGTTATGCCGTTTTCTTTAAGCTTCTGCACCGCATAAGCAAGCCTTTGAGGATTTTTTGCAACTCTCTCTTGATGTTGCCTTTTAGTAAGTTCTTTTATTGCTTCAAAATCTTCTCTGCTCATTCTGCACCATCCTTTTTATACATAGATTGAAGTTTTGACATAAAGTCATCACCCCTGATGTTTGCCTGTTTGAATGCATCCATGTCATAAGATGCTTTTGAACCTGTTGGTGTGGGTTTCTTTGCAGTGTTCTTCAGCCTGTCAAAGATGATGCCCTTCCAGTTGTTAGCCATGCATTCATCAATCAGATCGCAAACAGCCTGTTCACCGTATTCAGCAGCATTCTTTTCAATCTGCTTCAGAAGTGATTTCATGCCCTGTTCCTTGTAGGATTCTTTGCGTTCTGTTTTGTACTTGATCCAGTCAGCAGTTTTTGACTGAAGAACATCAGAAAGAACATAATCAGGAAGAAGGCGGGTCAAAAGTGTGTGTGTGGTTTCTCTTACACTCTTATTATCTTTTTCTTCTTCTTTATCTCTTTCTTTATCTATATCTGTATCGTGACATCGTTGACTTGTCATTGACATGTCATTGACTTCTGGCAATTGCTTCTGTTTTGCCCTTGATTTCTGCTTTGCAATTCTGTTGTATTCTCTGATTTCTGCAAGACGGTCAACACTTTGATATTCTTCCCAGCCAGCTATTGTGAAAAAGCCGTTGTTTGTGACAATCATGTTCAGCTGCTCCAGAACCTGAAGGGCAAGAATGACAGTGTTTTCTTCAAAATCAAGTTCATCTGCAAGCATTTTTGGTGTGTAAGGGATGTTTTCAGTCAGAAATATCATACCGCCTGAATTACACCGCCCCGCCATTGTTAAAAGCATCACCCAAATCAACACAATGCTGTTTCCTTCAGGTAATCTGCGTAAATGCTTGATTTTGCGATTGTCAAACATGTCTGTGGTAATCTTTATCCACTTGATTTCAGCCATTGTTGACACCCGCCCTTGCAAATTTCCTGAATTCTTTTTCGTTTTCTGATCTGAAGCCAGCAACAGTTTTTGAAGCTGCAAGTTCGGGGAATTCTGCCTGTATTTTCTGCCTTGTTCTTCTGACTGTTTCAAAAGCGGGGAAGCCCCATTCAGCCATGTTGAGAAGAAAAGCGGAAACAGGCACATAGTTCATGTCAATGCCCTTTTCGGCACCCAGAGCACCCAAAACTTTGAAATATAAAAAGCTGTCACTGTTCCTGGTTCTTTCATCCTGAACCAGAAGTTCTTTAACAAGTGCCATTGTTGTTGTCAATTCCTTTGCTTTGTTCACCTGTCATCACCGCCCAGTTCTTTTAATTTCTGCATGTATTTACTTGCTGCATCCGCTTCATCATGAAGAAGGTGAAACATATATCTGCATTTGCAATAATTTCTGACAGCTTCAACACCGAGCAAAGCAATCATTTCTTCAAAACAATCACGGTGATTTGAAATTGTTTGTTCTGTATCTTCTGAACTCTTTCTGGTGATATTCGGTATTGATAGTGCACAGGAAATGACATTCAGAATGTCAACAAAATCTTCACCTGAAACCACTGTAATAAACTGTGCAAAATTTGAATTATACACATATTGAACCATGCGGGGGTCAGTGAATTTTGAATAATTGCCCATACCAACAACTTCAATGCAATCAGCTGAATCTTCATCAACCAGAGTAAGTGCAGAACAGAATGTTCCGTGATTTTTTAAAATCAGAACTTCTTTTCTTATTCCTGTGTTGGTCAACCATGACCAGATTTCACCAGGCTTCGCCATTTCACACATGCCCTTGTATGCTGTTTCGTCATAGTAACCTGAACCGTTTCGACTTAATTTGAATTCACCCATTCTGTTCACCTTCTTCTGCGTTCATTCCCGCTTCATATTCCTTGTATATAGTCATAAAATCATCAAGGGTCATTGTGACAAGAATTTCACAGTTGTTCTTTTTGTGGAATACTGCGGGAAGGCAATTTTTGCCCCCCGCTTCAGCATCCCTTTTAGCCTGTGCAATCCAGTCATACAACCGCATTGTTTCCTGATGCTTTGCTTCGATATGTAAACCAGGAAGCCCCACAACATCAGAAGCATCCCCAGTGTTGCCACAATATTGTGCTGTTCGTCTTGCTCCAGAATATCCATGTTCACGGAATTTTGAAGCCAGCAGCCGTTCAAACCTTGCACCTTTTTGTTTACTATTCAAAGCCATAATAATTCACAGCCCCTTTTTATCGACCTGTTGAACCGAATCCACCGTTTCCACGGTCAGTGGCTTCAAGATCGTCAACAAGTTCAAGTTCAAAATCATGGGCAATCGGCAAAATTACAAGCTGGCTGATTTTATCGCCTTCATTAACTGTGTAATCTTCATCACTGTTGTTATAAAGCTTTACAACAATGCTTCCTGTGTAGCCCGCATCAATTACACCTTCAGATGTCAAACCATGCTTCACATTCAAGCCTGATTTGCTTTTAAGAAAACCCGCAAATCCTCTGGGGATTTCAATGTGAACCCCTGTGTCAAAACATGAACTGCCTTTTGCTGGTACGATTTGAGTATTGCGGGAATATATATCAAGCCCAGCATCTGTTTCATGTGCCCTTGAAGGTATTTTTGCACCCGCATCAAGTTTTATTTTCATTTGTTTCTGTGTCCCTTCTTTTTATTATTCAAACGGCAAATCAGGAAGTTCCTGATATTCAATAACATCATCAGAATTATTGAATGCAGAACCTGAAGGTTCAGAAGAAGAACCGCTTGATTTGCTTCCACAAAAGCTTGCATTGTCAACAACAATTTCAACAGATTTTCTTTTGTTGCCGTCTTTATCCTCAAACATTCGGGTCTGAATACTGCCCTGAATGGCAATCATTGAACCCTTGCTGAAATATTTGCAGATAAATTCTGCTGTGTTTCGCCATGCAACAACATCAATGAAATCAGCCTGTCTTTCTTCACCCTGTTTGTTGAATCTTCTGTCAACCGCAACAGTGAAAGATGTCACTGAAATTCCGTTTTCTGTTGTTCTTAATTCAGGATCAGCAACCAGCCGACCCATAATAACTGCATTATTTAACATGTTTTTCCCTCACACTTCTTTGAATTCACCGTTTTTAAGGCAATAGAAAACATCTTCTTTGATGCGTTCACCGTCAACAAATTCAGTTTTCACGCAAACAGGGACAGCCCTTTTCTTTTCGTCATCAAATTTCCATTCGGCAAGGGTGATCCAGCTGCCTTTTTTGGCTTTTACCTTTGAGCCGTGACCAGCACAACAGATGACAGAATCAAGACCTGTGCTGTCGATTTGTGCGGAATAGCCTGACGAACCGATTTTTGCGGAATCGCCTGACGAACCGATTTTTGCGTAATAGCCTGACGAACCGATTTTTGCGTAATCGCCTGACGAACCGATTTTTGCGGAATAGCCTTTTGATGAAATCTTTTCATCATCTTTATCAGATTTTTTTGTTTTGGCTTTCTTGTCATCTGCTTCAAATTCAAAATTTACACTTGCCTGAACCAGTGCGGGGAAGCTTATTTTTGCACCCACCTTCAATTTCTTTGTGCAGAATTTTTTATTGTCATCAGTCTGGCATTCATCCAATGCTTCAACCTCTGCAAATTCAGTCATTTTGCCGTTGTCATCAACAAGTGGGTAATAATCAAGCACATCAAGCGGATTTTTGCAAAAGTGCATTCCGCTGTGACAAATTCTTGCTTCAGGTTCTTCAAAAACGGTGTTTTCGGTGTACTGCTTGCCCCTACAAACAAGCCCTTTTTCAAATGCTTTGTAGCCTTTCATTTTCATCCTTTCTTGACGGTTTAACCACCCACCGCAAAGGCAAACAAAAAATCAGTTTCCGAAAAGTGCATCTGCTGCACCCTGATTGTCAGAAGGTTCAGTCTTTTCTTCAGGGATTTCAACAACTTCAGCTTCAATGAAGTCAGTGTCAGTTTCACCATAGTGTTTCTGACCCGCATCATCAGTGAAAGTCATGTCATTTTCAAAAGCCTGTTGCATGTCAATTGACATAACACCCCACTTTGAAATTAACTGTCTTAACATTGTTTTGAATGCCATGCCGTCAAAATTCTTTTCCCAGAATGTCCAGCCCTTTTTTGCTTTATATCCAGGTGAATATTTGATTGCGTGATTTTCCATCTGTGCCTTTGACCAGTAGATTGACTTTCTGAAGCCGTTGCAAAGTTCAAACATTGCATAATATCCGATTGTTTCGGCATTTTCTCTTTCATCCCAGTTATCAATCATCAGATTGATCTTGATTTCTTCATTTAAGGGGTCAAAGTATTCAAGTTCCCCCGCCTTAACAGCAATAACGTTCAGTTTTCTGTACTGACCAGAACGGATTGCAAGCTGAATATATCCTTTATATCCAAGCTGGAACTGTGCAACCCTGCCTTTTTCCTTATCGTTGAAGGGGACAAGATAATAATGTCCAAGCTGCGGGGAAGGGGACAATTTCAAGGATTCACCCAGCAATGCACCAGAAAGAATTGACTGATTTGTGCATTCCTTCAGGTGTTCGTTGTTGTTTACCGCTGAAATAACACCTGTGATGAATCGTTGTCTGTTGTCCTTGCCCAGTGCCTGTTCAATGTTGCCAACAACATCCATTCTGTTCAAGAATGCTGTGATGCCTGTTTTCGGTGCTCTTGCCTGTAATGAATTATTAACTGCCATTTTTAAAACCTCACTTTTTTATATCTTTTCAAATTCAATGTTTCTGCTGTCAAAGAAATTCTTCAGGGATGTTGCATCCTCAACGGATAACCAGCAGCGGAAACAAACTTCTGATTTTACATTTGCAACTTCTTCAGTTGCAGTTGCAAAATTCTTTATTGCCGTTGTTGCTTTTTCAGCGGATTCACGCAAATTTTCAGCAATTCTTGTCATTTCCGCTTCCTGTGCTGCTTTTCTTTTCTGTATCTCTGACAGCCTGTGACCCTCTGAAATGGCTTTGTTCAGGTCAAGTGAATGTTTATATTCATCAACCGCTTCAAAGGCAAATTCGGGCAAATTCTGCAAAGTTTCAAGGTCTTTTTTAATCTGTTCAATTGCAGAATCAATTTCACCTGTTACTGTGGGGAGTTTTACAGTTGCATTCAGCCACTTTTCACTGAATATCTGTTCAAGCTTCAGCCAGTCAAAAGGATTTCTGCCTTCAAAATATGCTTCAATAGATATTCGCTTTTCCGCTTTCTGTTTGTCCTCATATGCCTTGACCTGTGAATCAATCATCTGAATGGGTTCATTCACAATTGCTGTGATTTCCTTCAGCTTCTTTTCAAAATCTTCATAAGGTGCAAGACACTGTTTTTTCAGTTCTTTTCTTTTTGCTTCCAGAGCCTGAACAAATTTGTTCAATGTTGCCCTGTCTGTTTTTGCGGTCTTGATCTGGTCTTCTGTGTAAACCAGATTTGCATAATAGCTGACCTTTTCTGCAACCTCTTTTTTGATTTCTTCATAGTTAAACGGTAATGATTGCGGAAACTGAATTTCCGACATTTTAAATTCCATGTTTTTTACTCCTTTTTATTCTTTTATAATTTTCATGCCTGTTGTAACAGCATATAAATTTTCAAGTTTTGCACCGCTGGATTCATCCCAGCCTTTTAATAGATAAATAGCTTCACAGTGCATAAGTTCACACAAACCCATATCAATATAATCTTTGTAGTCAAAACCAAGATTTTTGACTGGATTTATAACGGCATGACCTTCTTGAATCAGTTTCTTTTCAGCTTCAGCAAATTGTTTTTCATAATCAGGGTTATTGCTTATTGAACCAGCTATGTATATCTTCATACTTCGTTGCCCCAACAATCCCAACCATCGACACTTTGTCTTGCAAACAGTTCAATGCGTGGCAAGTCACCAAGCAACTGAACAATTCGTTCTCTTGCAACGTCTGGCTTTCGGCTGTGTTCTCTTTTGGGTTCAATTATGGCTTGTTGAACACCTGCACAAATTCTTCTGGGATAGTTTTTACCTTTGGTTGCTAATAGGCATATTTCTCCATTTGCCCTTGTCCAATAACCGCATCCCATTATTGGGTTTCCTGTTTTGGGATAAATTTTTGTCCAATTAAAAGCAACAGTTTTATACGTAAAGCCCCATGCTTCAACCACTTCTATTGCTTGTGGTAAATTTGGGAATGTTGCCCACATGAACAAAACTGCATCATCACACAAATCCCCAACAGGCAGCGATTTGATATCTTCAAGAGTCATTGTCTGATAATGTCTTTCAGCAACACCACGGCTTGTTCCGTTCTTGCTTGCGACATTATATGACCACGGGGGGTCAGCATAAATAATGTTGTATTTTTTGTCTGTGTTGAAAATATCTACTTTCATGTTTCCTTCCTCTTTTTAAATATTCGGTAAAATCAGCGGGGGTTGTTTTTTCTGTTCAACATACCGCCAGAACTTTTCTTCATTTGTTGCAAGGTATTGAATATCAGCTTCAACTTCTGACCGTTCAATGTGATAGTGTTTTGTTTGCAGATATGGCACACCATCAAAAACGGTTTTCAACTGTGCCTTCAATACTGCAAAATCAGCTTCCATAATCAGCAAGCCATGCAGCAGCTGAATATAATAATTGTCTGGGATTCGTTTGTCCCACTTTTCCTTTTGCATACTCTGCAAAATTTCTGTTGTTTTGATTTCCAGAATGCCTTTTCTGCCTTTTTCATCAGTCAGCCAGCCATCAGCGGAATAATGCCCCCAGGGGTATTTGTCATTCAAGAAAAGGTTGTTTTCTTCATAAAAAGCTTCATATTGCGGATAATCAAGCCTGAACAAATCCCGCAACAGTGGTTCAGCTTCTGTGCCGTATTGAATATATGGCTTGTCCGATATGTCAGCGGGCTTGCAAAGTCCTGTTTTTTCTTCCCATAGTTCAACATTCGTTTTCCAGGGGTTCATTCCCAGAACCGCTGAAGCATCCGAACCGCCTATTCTGAACCTGTTCTTCAGCCATTCTTCACGGTCTTTCAAAATCAGCATTTCAACTGGCATCAGACACCACCGCTTTCTGTGCTTCAGCAATCCTTTGAACTGCTATGTCAAAATATTGCTTGTCCAGTTCCATTCCGATGAATTTTCTGTTTGTGTTGACACATGCAACACCTGTTGAACCCGAACCCATGCAATTATCAAGGATCAGATCGTCGGGGTTGCTGAATGTCTTGATTAAATCTTCAAGCAGGGAAACAGGCTTTTGTGTGGGGTGGAATCCGTCATTGTCTTTTGCATACTCCAAAACATTTGACTTTGATTTTTTGCCTTCCCATAGGTTGAAAACTGAAGGTGTTTCTTTTGCTATTCTGGAATATCGTTCGGCAAGGTAATTTTCATTGACTTTTGAACATTCGCCATAATCAAGGGAAATAAACCCAGCATTGAATAGCGATTCAAATTTTTCTTTTGTTGGCATTCTAAACTGCAAACCACTCGTAAAATAATGGGTTGCAGAACTACCCACAAGGTTGACTGCATCTCTTTTGGTCTTTCCGCTTTTCTGCAATTCGTCCAAAAATAAAGGTCTTAATGGGTGATCTGTTGTTTCTTCCCTGACAATCTTGCTGAAGATCAAAATGTCCTCAAAGTATGACACCATGGCTTTATTGACACCAAGAGCATTGGCGAAGTTGTTCTTTTTCCACACTGCCCTATATGAAAATGGCAAAGCTGGGATTGCACTTGTGATCAGTTCACTGGTATATGGTTCTTGTGCAAACAACACACATCTTCCATTGGGTCTTAAAATGCGACTTAACGCTGGGAAAAGTTTCACCGTGTCAATTTTTATATCCCAATCATGGGATTTGTAGCCAATGTCCTTGGCAGCCTTGCTTTTATCAATGCCAGCCATCGTTCCATACGGTGGATCACATAGAACCAAATCAACAGAACCATCAGGGATGTTTTTCATCAGTTCAAGACAATCACCGAACTGCAAATCAATACTATTCAACATAATCTTCAACCCGCCTTTTGAATTGCCTGTCCAGGCATTCTTCACAGAGAATGTCACCATTGATTTCAAAACAGTCATCATCCATTATGGGTGAATCACAATAATCACATTTCGGAAGCCTGTCCATCAATCGTTGCTGTTCTGCACAATGACAGTCATAATCAAAAATTGGGTCATCTGTGTAACACATTACACACACCCCTTTTCTTTGGTTTTTCAGGCTCATTCAGCCAGTTCATCAGTCTGGTTGACTTCTTCATTTGACGAACCAACCAGGGTCTAAAATAGGGCTTTAATTCAATAACAAGACACATCAGCGAACCGCCAACAAACCAGGCACAGAAAAAACCGATAACAAACCAGTCAACAAAGTTCATTTTGTTTTACCTTCCTTTCACTCTCTTCAAGGGTGTATGAAATTTTCACACTGTTTTGATCTGCCAAAAGGTTAATAAGTGTTGCAAGAAGGTCATTGCCGTTTGGTGTCATACAAATCCCCTTTCATTCATCTATTTCATTGATGTCAAGGGGTTCACCGAACAATTTGGTTTCAATGTTGTAATAGGTGATGCCCATTCTTTCAAGCTGCTTGCCCCTTTTTTCAAGGTTTCGCAACTGATACAGTGCCTGTCTGCGTTTGTATTTGATTCTCATTTCTTTTCTTGCAAGCTGAACATGGGGATTTTCTTTCAATCGTTCAATTTCAAGTTCAACTTCAGCATCGGTTAACCAGTCTTTCGCCATTTTGTTTCGCTCCTTTTTGTTTATGTTGAAGATTTTTCAACATTCTTTGCAAAAAAAATTCGGTCTTTCTCTGCAAGGTCAGTAATGTTTAAAATTTCACAAAGCATCTGAATTTCGGCAGCATTGAAATCCTTTTTGTTTTCTAACTTCCTGTTAAACCAAGCATAAGAAGTGTTAAGTTTCTCAACGATAAAACCAATCTTAAGACCGCTTTCCTTGATTTTCCGCTTCAGAAGTTTACTGTTTGTCATATTCTCACCTTCTTTCCACTACATATAGTGTTGAAGTTTTTTCAACAACCCAATAATAATACCTTTTGCAACATTTGTCAAGATATTTTTGAATATTTGTTGAAATTTTTTAAACTTTGAGTTATACTGTTGTAGAAAGGCGGTGAACATACAATGAAAATAGGAGATAGGATTAAATATAGAAGAGAGCAGTTGGGATTGTCGCAAGATGAATTGGCAAGGCGATTAGGCTACAAGTCAAGATCTTCTGTTAACAAAATTGAAAAAGATGCAAGCGGTTTACCACAAACAAAAATTGCTGCAATCGCAAATGTTTTACAAACAACCCCTGCTTATATTATGGGTTGGGAAGAAATGCAACAAAAAAATAGCATCCTTGCCGATTTAACAGTAAGGATGCGAAGTGACAAAGAATTTCTCTCTTTAATAGAAGGCATCAATCAATTGACCCCTGAACAGCTTGCAAGCATCAAACAGTTTGTTGATGTTCTGCTGAAGAAGGGGTAAGAGGTTTTTCAATGCTCTTTGCAAGAAATTGAAAAGTAAAATCTAATAATTCTAAATCTGCGTTTTGAAGTAATTCATTAATTTTTTTAATGTAGGTATCAATTGCACTCATTTTGACAGCTCCTTTCAATTTCTGACACAATTTTATAATTCTTCAAAATACTTGTCAATTCAATTCGGTTGGTATTCCGTTGGTCAAATTGTAAAATAATTCAAGCATTAATTCAATGTTCAAATTTGAAAATAAGATAATCAAATTTAACTGTTTAAAGTATCAATTTTTTAAAAAGGTGGTTAAAAATGGAAATAGCAGTAGAAAAAGCAAGGGAATATATTCTTGCACTTAAACAAGCAGGTAACTTCACACACGAAGATATGGCAAACATCAGCGGTATACCTCTTCAAACAGTAAGAAATATCTGTTCAGGCAAAACACCTGATGCAAGATTTGGAACGATTGCAAAGATTGTTATATCGTTGGGTGGTGACCTTAACGAACTTGTAGGTTATGAAAAAAAGAAAGAAATTGAAATCAACAGCACAGTATCACTGAAAGAAACTTATGAAATGCGAATTGCTGACATCATCAATTCCTATGAACAACGGATTGAAGATATAAAGGCATTATGTGAAATAAGGGTTCAAGATGTTCAAAAATGCTGTGATATTCGCATTGCTGACATCAAGCAGAGCTATGAAGAGAGATTGAAGGAACAAAAAGAAATCAATCAGCTTCCAAGTCCGTATGCTGTTATACGATAAAATAATTCATTTGGTATAAAAATTATAATTTAAGGTGGTGATGTAAAAAACAGAAAAATGACGAACACAGCAAAGAATTTTCAAAAGGAAGGTGAAGTGTATGACAAATGAAGAAATAAAGGAAATGGAAAAAATCATTGAAAATGCAGAAAAAGAATCGGCACTTTTAGCAGCAAAAAAACTTATGGAAATACACGAAAAGTGGAAAGAAAAACACCCAAGACCGAAACGCAAAAAGGATGATGAAGCAAATGACAACATTTGAAAAAAATAATGCCATTGATAATGCGTTCAATGGCAAAATTGAAATGGTTGCTGCTTATGTCAGGGTATCAACACAGGAACAAAAACTGCATGGACTGTCACTGGATGCCCAGAAAATGAAGTTGACCGAATATGCAGAAAAGAACAATATGAAAATTGTTGAATGGTACATTGATGAAGGTGTTTCAGGAAGAAAGCTGATCCGAAACCGCCCAGAACTTCAAAGAATGATTCACGATGCAGAAGAAAGCAAGTTTCAAAGAATTATATTCATCAAGCTTGACAGATTCTTCAGGTCAGTTGCTGAATATCATGAATGCATGAAACGCATTGCACCTGTTCTGTGGAGCACAACAGAAGAACAATATGACTTGACCACCGCAAATGGCAGAATGCTTGTCAATATGAAGTTGACCATTGCAGAAATGGAAGCAGACCAAACAGGGGAACGAATCAACATTGTAAATGAATACAAAGTGACCACAGGTCAACCACTCACAGGAAGCCAACCTTTTGGGTTTATGATTGAAACGGACACCACAAAGGGCAGAAAAAAGATTGTGAAGAATCCTGATGAAGAAGAAGCGTTGTATGATGCCATTCAGCATTATATGACACATCAGAGCAAAAAGAAAACACTTGTATATTTACATGCAAAATATCACATTGCCTTGCCTTATAAAACATTGTCATTGCTTCTAAAAAATCCAATGCTTTATGGTGAATACAGGGGCAACCCCAATTATTGTGAAGCATACATTGACAAAGACACTTTTGAAAAATTACAAGAAATTCAAACAAGAAACATCAAGGAAAACACAGCAGAAAACAGGGCATATCTTTTTAGTGGGCTTATTGTCTGCCCATTTTGTGGGTTACTCCTGAAAGGAACTACCACACATCAAAAGCAGAAAAACGGAGTTCTTATTCTTAAAAAGTACAGATGTTCAAAGAATAGGCAAAACAACCTTTGTGGATTTAAAAAAGCCATCAGTGAAAAGGTCATTGAAAGAAAAATGCTTGCTAATGTAGAACAATACCTTGCTGATGCAAAAATCAAATCAGCAGAAATTCAAGAAAGTGATGCTTTTAAAATTCCAAAGAAAAACATTGATGACATCAACGCAAGAATTGACCGCTTGAACTATAGTTGGCAAACAGGCAAAATCAGAAAAGTTGAACAGTATGAAAAACAGTATGCCGAATTGATAAAAGAACTTGAAGAAGCAGAAGCGGTTCAGGGTGAAGTTGTTGTGAAAGATTTCAGCAAGATTGATTCCATTCTGCAAGCAGGTTGGAAAGACATTTACAAGGCATTGGATGATGAACACAAAAGGGCATTTTGGCGGTCTTTTGTCCGTTCAATTGAAATTGACTGGACTACCGAAAAAAAAGAAATAAAAAGGGTTAATTTTTTTTAACCCTTCAACATTGGTCTAACTTCCTTTTCCCGTTGGGCAAGGTTTGTTAGTACAACATACAACACAAAGGATGTGACACCATGAACGCATTGGGACACCTTGAAAAGATGTTGATGCAGGGTGAAATCACTGAAGATGAATATAAAGAAAGAAAAGCAGTGTATGTTGAAACAATCCTTCAACTATATATAAAAGGTATAATTGATAAGGAACAGATGCAAAAAAAGCTGAATCAATAGCATTTTGTTGACCTCAACAAAATGGTCAGCAAGTTAAACCCATAAAACAAAAATAAGGGCATCCACCGCTTTTGGTGAATGCCCTTTAATTTGCTTTTATTTGCCCTTTTTAGGGCTTTTGTTTTCGGTAGGGTAATTTGACACCCAAACAAGCTGACTTATGCAGAACAAACGCACAGCGAAAGAACGCACGGTTAAATGAACAACAGTGACAAATACATACTTGCTATTTTGCCAAAGTCATAGATTAAAGCCTGAATTGACACTAGAAGCATGTCAGGGGTGATTTCAGGGAATCCTTCAACAGCAAAATATTCTGCTGTTTTGAAAATGTGAGAAATAAACATGATGATATATTCCATAATTACACCTTCTTTACATATGCGGGTTTAATGCAAATCCAACCCGCCCCGCTTTTAAGCTTGCCCCATGTGCCAGCTTTGTTTGTTTCAACAATAGTGTAAACACCTTTGTCTGTAATCTGTCCTGTTTTTGCGTAAAGTGTGCCAGCACCCTTTCTGATGTTCAAGCAAGAATGAATGACCCTGACTTTGAAAGAACCGTCAGAAGGCTTTACAGGCGATTTTACAGGGGGTGTGTTTGTTGTTGCTGTTGTGGTGTTGGTTTTTGCTTTCAGACCTCTTGCAGATGCCACCGCCTTTGCAATAGCTTCACCGCACTTTTTCTGTCCCGCTGCTGTGTTGACTTTTGCAAGGTCAGAAGCTGTGTCAATGAATACAGTTTCAATCAGAACCGCACAGGGCTTTGTGTCCCTGATGATTGCAAAATAATCTTTGCCAGACTGACCCAGCTTGATTTTATCACCGCCATCATCAGTGCCGTTGCTTCTCTGCTTGATACCCAGATCAGCTGCAATCTGTTTGCAGATTTTATCAGCATAATTTCTGCCCTTTGTGCTGCCGTGATAGTAAAAACATTCTGTGCCTGTACCACCGCCAGCATTCAGATGAATTTCAGCAATGAAGTCATACTTTGCGGAATTGACCTTTTTGACCCTTTCCGTCAGGTATAAATCACCATTATAATTCATCAAATCAGCTGTTTCAGAATAATGCTGGTTAAAATATGCCTGGGCATGCTTTGCAATTTCCCTGGCAATTTTGAATTCATGAAAACCACCGCTGACTGCACCGCTGTCATAACCGCCTGTTTTTGACTTGCCATGACCAACAATAAAACAGATTTTACCCATTGATTTCACCGCCTTCAATAGCTTCTGACAGTCCTTCTTCAATAGAATTTGCAATATCTTCTTCAGTGGGCATCATTTCATCTATCTTTCTATAAATAAAATCAAGTGCCATGTTCCAGACCGCTGACACACCCGCTGCAACACCTGCAACAAGCATTGACAGTGCAATGCGTTTGATTGCTTCCAAATCTGTGACACCAAAAAAGCCATCAATGGTTATAGAACCAATGAAGGCTTGAATGAATGTTTTCCCTGCCCTTGCAAGAATATCTTTAATTTTTTCTTTGGTCATATAAACCACCTTTCTTTAAAGTCCGAATTTAGCCAAAAGAAAACCAGCAACGGCAGCAACGATGATTGAAACAACCTGACTTACAAGGTTGTCCCACCGCTTGCCTGGTTTGCTGGTTAAACTCTTAACATCACCTTTTATTTCCTGAACATCGGTCTGAATTGTTTTTTGTTCGTTTGCCAGAACAGCAACTGTGCTGATTAACTTTTCCTGATCATCCTGTCGTTTTTCCATTTCGTCAAGTCTATGTTGATTTGATTTTGAACGATCTTCAACAACAGAAGTCGGATCGTAGC
>JAZRRN010000021.1:0-35475 GCA_045650745.1 Candidatus Caccovivens sp. | reverse complement strand
AACGAAAGTTGGAGTTAGTGATCCGGCGGTATGTGAGTGGAAATGCCGTCGCTCAACGGATAAAAGCTACCCTGGGGATAACAGGCTGATCTCCCCCAAGAGTCCACATCGACGGGGAGGTTTGGCACCTCGATGTCGGCTCATCGCATCCTGGGGCTGAATTCGGTCCCAAGGGTTTGGCTGTTCGCCAATTAAAGCGGTACGCGAGCTGGGTTCAGAACGTCGTGAGACAGTTCGGTCCCTATCTATCGTGGGCGTAGGATATTTGAGAGGGCTTGCTCCTAGTACGAGAGGACCGGAGTGAACGCACCGATGGTGCACCAGTTGTCACGCCAGTGGCACAGCTGGGTAGCTATGTGCGGTTGAGATAAACGCTGAAAGCATCTAAGCGTGAAACTTGCCTCAAGATTAGATATCCCATAACATAAGTTAGTAAGACCCCTTGCAGACCACAAGGTTGATAGGTCACATGTGGAAGCACAGTAATGTGTGTAGCTGAGTGATACTAATAGGTCGAGGGCTTAATCACGGATTTATTAGACTATTTTAATAACTCTCTTCTGAATATGTAGTTGTCAGAGAACTTTATATCTCTGTTTGAATATTGCCAATTCCTATCCTCCTTTTTTCAAAAATGGCAATATTCAAAATTATTTGTTAATACCACTTGACATCGCAAGATAAAAAGTGTTATTATACCATAACCAGTGGCGATAGAGAGAAGGTCCACCTGTTCTCATCCCGAACACAGAAGTTAAGCTTCTCATCGTCGAAAATACTTGGCTGGAGACGGTCCGGAAAAATAGAACACTGCTGGTTAATGTTAAAACTGACTGCATGAGGTCAGTTTTTTCTTTTTATTTAAGTTTTACATAAATGTCATCGCTCACCCTTGCAAGCAAGTTCGCTTTAGACATTTATCATCAAAGCATCCGCATGAGGGTGCTTTTTTGTTTTATATAATATTTTATTTTGCTTAGGTTGACAAATCCCCCCCCGTGCTACAATGTAGATGAGGTGAAGTATGTCTGAAAATAATAATGAAGAAGAGTATTGGATGGAAGGTGTAGAGGAAGAAGAATTCCATAAAAAGAAAAGAGTGATTGCACCAGAAAAAGATCGTACTGGATTAGGCTTTGCGGCTGGATTGTTTTTTTCAATAATAGTAGGATGGATATTTGGGCTTTGTTTTCCACCTAATAGTGATGAACAGGTAACATTCTTTCGTGCATGGGGGATAACTTCTGTAATTTGTGCTGTAATTCTAACAATAATTTTGGTTGTTGTCTTATAATATAAATTCTGTATAAAAAAACAGTGGTTGTTATGCCACTGTTTTATTTTTTGTGTATTCGTTGTGTCTTTTTAAAAATTTGTTTAACACCTTGCGATGCTTGAACTGATATAATCTGCTCTGATTGATTGCTTTGAAGAAGTATTTTATCTTTGCAGATATTTTTTTGTTTTTGGGTTTTGCCAAATCTCTCTTTAATCTTTGTTTCAGGGATTTGAAACTTGATGTGCCTTTCACTATTATTGGATAATCTTTGATAAGTTCGAAGTCGACAAGAGTGAAAAGTTGCAAGCTTTCCACAACATAGAGCTTGTTTGGATCTTTCATTTCGAGAAAGTGCAAGAAAAATTTGTTTATATATTCTTTAAGAAGTTCGTTTTTATCTTCGCTTTTGCAGTTATTCCACTTGTTATCCACATTTTCAATAATCTCTGGGTGCTGTTGCAAAAAAGTGTCAAGGATATATTTACATTCTTCGCTGGTATGTTTTGCATGGATAAGCCATTCTAGTTGAAAACAAGTTGCATTATGCTCTTCTGCCAATTGATTTGAAAGATAACTTTTTCCACTGCCAGACAAACCCATAACCAGAACAATGTTTGATTTGGTTGGAAAATCTTCAAAATTTATTTTTATGTCGTCTATATTTTTGATTCTGTTTATTTTCATGGTTGCATTATAACAAAGGAACATTTGAAAAATCAAGTGTTTTTTTGTTGGCGCTTACAATTGTATTTTTTTTGTCAAGATTTTTGTCTTGACATTGATTTGTTATAGTGCTATAATGACAGCGAGTGGATAGTTATCCACAAAATTTAAGGAGTTTGTTTTAATGAACAAAAAAGTTTACGAAAAAATTAAACAAGAAATAATCGAAAAAGGCATTGCTGATGGTGGTTTGGTTGGCGTGGGCACAATCAACAATGTTAGCAAGTGGTCTTTTTTGACAGTGTTTTTGGGTTTTACTATGCAAAATCGAAGCGATTGTGACTATGCGTTTTCTGTGATGGGCGACAGTTTGATTGTTGTTCCTTACAAACAAAAGACATTGTTCTATCAAGATGGATCATCAATAAAGAAAGAAAACATCGCTTTGGCAAAGGTGCAAGCAAATTCATTTTTCTTCAAAACTGTTGACGGAAAAAAGAAAAGATTTCAAATTTTGAAAGGAAAAGATGACTTCAAAGGGATTGTTGCAGCATTAGGATTTGAGAAAAATAAAACCCAAAAATAATTGGGTTTTATTTTTTTATCAAAAATAGTTGTTGACAAACTCAAATCTATGTGCTACTATGGTAGCGTTCTAAAAAAAGGAGGATTATGAAAAAGAACACAAAAAACAAGGCAAAAAAGCAGAAAAAGCTTAGGTTGTCGTCTTATTTGTCCAGACACAAACTTGGCATTTCGCTGTACATTTTTGTCTATTTGGTGGCCAGTGCTTGTAGCATTTTGATGACAATCACTGCTGCAAATGCGATTGAAGTTATCTCTGACTCCGTTGCAAACTACTCGCTAGGTATACGATATTGCTTGTATTGCTTGGCGCTTATGGCTGTGCAAAGGGGTTGTTGGTATGCTTCTGGTTGGATTTATTCAAAAACTGCAGCAAAGATTATGGCAGAACTCAACTTGGATTTGGCTAAACAGTCGTTTAAGCTTAATTCAAAGACATTCAATGACCACGAAACAGGCACATTTGTGCAAAGAATTGTAAACGATCCAGAAAGAATCGTCGAATGTTTGGCCGATATGGTTGATGTTGTGACAGATATTATCACAAATGTCATCATGTTGGTTTACATTGCAACACTCAACTTCTGGGTTACACTTGTCTTCTTGGGCGCAATGGGAATCGGAGTCATACTCGAATTGTACAGAGTAAGATTTAGAAGAAAAAACAAAAGAAATTTGCGTATCAAAAACGACAAGATTCACTCTCTCACAACTGAAATTGTCAGAAGTGAAAAAGACATCAAATCGCTTGGCTTGGAAGAAAAGTTGAGTCAAGTATCTCGCCAAAACTATGAAGATTATAGAAATGCGAGAACAAAATACGAAATTGCCGACATGACTTTCTATTCGGCAAGAAACTGCATAAGTGAAATTGTGGGCCTTTTGGTTTGCATTTTGGGCATTACCCTTATGGACAAAGGAACCTTAACCCTCGGTGCATTTATGGTTATCTACTCAAACAGAGGATCTCTTTCAAGACTTATTTGGAACTTTGGCGCAATCTCAAACTGGATTGTTGACATCAAAGTAAGTCACGAAAGAATGTTTGCATTGTTTGATGAAGATGAATTTGTAACAGAAAAATTTGGTAAAGTAAACAGAGAAAATGTGGTTGGAAACATCGAATTTAAGGGAGTTTCTTACACATTTAAGGAGTATGAATACAAGACTCCACAAGAGCAAGAAGAAGCTGAAAAGAAGGGCAAAAAGCGCAAAAAATCGAAGAAAAAAGGCTCTAAAACCCTTATTTCAGAGAACAAAATTTTTGACAATTTGTCATTTAAGGTCGAACCAAACACAACAGTTGCTTTCGTTGGAAAGTCTGGAAGTGGAAAGTCAACAATCCTTAATTTGATGTCAAAAATGTATGTTGCTGATGCTGGAGAAGTACTTATTGATGGTGTTGACATCAACGATTTTGACAAAGAAACACTCAGAAGGACAATCTCTCTTGTAAATCAATTCCCTTACATATTTGATATGACAATCAAAGAAAACTTGTTGCTTGCAAAAGCAGATGCGACTGACGAAGAAATTTTGGATTCAATCAAAAAAGCATCACTTGAAGAATTTGTAAAATCATTGCCAAAAGGCATTGAAACAAAAGTGGGCGAAAGTGGAATCAAACTTTCTGGTGGACAAAAGCAAAGACTTGCAATCGCAAGAGCAATGCTTAGAAAGTCAAACATCATCATCTTTGATGAAAGCACAAGTTCGCTCGACAACTTTGCACAAGAAGAAGTTAAGAAAAGCATCGACATGATGAAAGGAAAAAGCACGATAGTCATTGTTGCCCACAGACTTTCGACAATCAAAAATGTTGACAAAATCTTCTTCCTCAGCGAAGGAAAGATTGTTGACCAAGGCACATTTGAAGAATTGTTTGACAGAAACGAACAATTTAGACTTATGTTTCTTGCAGAAAACATTTAAGAAAACGCATAATGAAAAAAGCACAGATTTCTGTGCTTTTTTTGTTGCAAAAAATTGCAAAAAGTTTAATTTTTTTGACTAAATTTATTGACATATAATGCGTTTTAGAGTATAATATGACAGTAACCGTTGATATTCCGGAATAGCTCAGCGGTGGAGCAGGCGGCTGTTAACCGCAAGGTCGTAGGTTCGAATCCTATTTCCGGAGCCACAAGGCACACTCATTTGAGTGTGCTTTATTTTTTTGTTTTGACACAAATTCTTGTCCACTTTTCCACAATTTTAAGACACAATTTTCTTGCCACAGAACACAAAAATATCTATTATTTGGTTGACTAATTGTCCTGGCAAGCGTAAACTAATATAGATAAAAGGAGAGTTTTTGATGAAAAACAAACTTGAAAAATATAAACAACAACACTTGTTGAGGTTTGAAAAAGAGCTTTCAAAAGAGGAAAAAGATGCACTTTATAAGCAGATAGAAGGCCTTGATTTTTCTTATTTGGAAGTCAAAGAAGAAGATGGAAAAAGTGATCCAAAAATCGTTTCGCCAATCAAAGGAATGGAGATTTCGGAGAGTGAAAAACGACACGATGAGTTTGAAGCAATAGGCATGAATGTCCTTAAAAATCAGCAACTTGCAGCTGTTTTGCTTGCTGGAGGAATGGGCACAAGACTTGGCTCAGACAAGCCAAAAGGGGTGTTTAATATCGGCAAAACTAGAGATGTTTTTATCTTTCAAACACACTTTGAAACACTGCTTGAAGTTGTTGAAAAATGTGGAAAATGGATACCATTTTTCGTTATGACAAGTGAGAAAAATCACGAGCTTACTGTAGACTTTTTGCAAGAGCGCAACTACTTTGGCTACAACAAAGATTATGTGTGTTTTTATATGCAAGAGATGGCGCCTTGCGTTGATTTAGATGGCAAAATTTTGCTTGAAGAAAAGGGTAAAGTTGCGACATCTCCAAACGGAAATGGTGGTTGGTTTAGTTCGCTTTTGAAAGATGAAAAAGCCAAAGAAATGCTCGAAAAATACGACATAAAATGGATAAATATGTTTGGTGTTGACAATGTTTTGCA
This sequence comes from Candidatus Caccovivens sp., assembly GCA_045650745.1. Taxonomy (GTDB): domain Bacteria; phylum Bacillota; class Clostridia; order Christensenellales; family UBA1242; genus Caccovivens. Next base: position 29,930 of record JAZRRN010000021.1, on the reverse strand, counting down.
AGGCATTGCTGACCCTGTTTTTCTTGGTGCCGTGATCGATGGTGGATACGAGATCGGGGCCAAGGTTGTCAAGAAAACTGTTGACACCGAAAAGGTGGGATTGTTCTGCAAAAAGAACGGTCGTCCATCAATGATTGACTATGGTGATATGACCGAAGAAATGACCAAACAAAGAGATGAGACAGGCGATTTGGTTTACAAATATGGCAATGTGCTCAACTACCTTTTTGACATTGATTTGCTCTACAAATTTAAGGATCAAAAATTGCCGGTGCATGTGGTCACAAAAAAGGTGCCTTACATTGATGAGTCAGGCAATTTGGTAAATCCAGAACAACCAAATGCGCATAAGTTTGAGCTCTTTTCGCTTGATTTGTTTGAATATGCAAATGACTGCTTGCCTTATGTTGTAGACAGAGAAAAAGAGTTTGCACCAATCAAAAACAAAGAGGGCGTTGACTCGGTCGCAACAGCACAAGCTTTGCTTGAAAAAAATGGATATAAATTGTAAAAAATATTCCTTTATAAAAATCGCCCCAATACAACTTTTTGTATTGACAAAATTTTGCGGGGGGGGGGATAATTAGATTGACTAAAGGAGTTTCTATGAAAAAGATTGCAACAAGTTTTGCGATGTGTCTGCTTTTTGTGTTTGTTGCACTTTCCCCACTTTTTATGACGGGGTGTGGTGGCAAAAACAAACTAAATTGGGACGGATTGTCAATTGTAGGATACAAAGATTATGACGGCATAGGTGCAGTTTCTTTTGCCAAAGATGGTGCAGGAAGTGTTGTTTCTGCAAATAAAAAGCACGACAATGTCAAACTTGGCGGAAAGAAGAAAGACGGCAAGTTTGAGGAAGTTAAATTTGAAGATGAAGATGGTGATGTGACTAAGCAGAAAGCAAAACTTCGCCACTTTGATGCATATACTAGATTTTCGTTTTTGTCATTTACTACTGATCAATCTTGTGATTTTGTAGCACAAAACAAATATAAGTATGCTGTGACAAATGAAGAAGGTGTTTTTCATTATGGCTATGAAAGAAATTATTGGGAAGACGAATCAGAGACATATTTGTTTATTCTTGACAACAAAACGGGCAAAATCTACGACACAAGAGAGATTTATAAAGCAATTGCTGCAGAAAGTTTAGGTATGTTGGGCACGATAACTTTTTTGAATTCACACACTTTGGTTGATGACAAGTGTCCTGTTGATGAAGAGTTTTTGATGGTTGGTGCAGATGTATATGGAGCAGAATCTGGGAAATGTGAGTATAATGTTTTTCAAATAAATTTCAAAGATAAAAACCTTGAAATTGTTTATAGAATGAATGGCGAACAAACTCTTAATTTTTCTGGTCATGGCAGAGAACAAGTGGTAAAGGGTGATCGTTTTGGAAACCTTTTCAACAGCACTTGGACATATTATCAAAAAGTTGATGGAAAGTTTGTTCAATTGGAGGCAGGTGCTACATACCAATTGTGTGCAAATGATGTTTTTTATAAGCAAAAAGATGACAAAACATACTATCTCAATCGTCTTGGAGAATTTGTTGAAATTGAGCTAGAGGGTGACTTGTTGCCAACTTCAGTAAAATATACCAGTGTGGGTGTGAGAGGTGCTGAATGGCTTGCAAATGTGGGAAACAAAATGATCTTCACAAAGCAATCTTCAAGATACGACCAAGAAGCTAGAGAAGTCTTGTATACAACTTCTATTTTGACTGCAACTTTGAAAGAAGGCCAACCTTGGAAATATACAACCGAAACAAAGGTTGTTTACGAAAATGGACATTCTGACTCAAATGCAACAATCTCTGGAACGGAGTCATTTGTTTATTTGGTAGAAAAAGGCGAAGTGTTTGCTTACAACATTGAAACCGAACATTTGCAAACGGTGGAAAGCGAACTTACTTTCAAAACTTTGACTTACAACAAAACATACAACATTGTTAAGTTTGTTGCAGAAGATGCAAATGGACAAAAAGTGACAGGTTATTTCGATGGAAACACTGCAGTTGTTGGAGAATATGTAGGGCAGGTTGTTGGACTTGACAAAGTTTATACTATTTTGGATTTGGAAAACTTGCAAGGAGGTGAACAATGAAAAAGATTGCAATGTCAATTTGTATGATGTTTGTTTTTGTTTGTATGCTTCCTTTATGTGCAACTGGTTGCAAAAGTGACAAATTGCAAGGTTTGGCATGGGACGGGTATCAAATTGAAGGTCTTAATGAATATGTTGGACTTGGTTCTGTTGCTTTTGCGCAAATGGGTGCAGGTGGAATGGTTGTTGCAAATTCTGCCAAACACGATACAAAACTTGCAGGTGTAACAGAAGAAGGCGAAATTGAAAAGATTTCGTTTAAGGATAAGCATGGTGCCGAAAAACAACAAGATGCTCGTTTGGTTCATCTTGATGTTTATGACAACATTTCGATTTTGGGTTACACAACAGATCCCGATTTTGAATATATAAATGCAAACGAATTCCGATATGTGTTTGAAAAAAACTGTATGGCATATTCTGAAAAATATAAGCATATGGGGATTACTTACAAGCAAGTATCTTGTTTTATTATGGACAACAAAACAGGCAAAATGTTTAGTTTTGAGCAAATTTCAAGACAAATAAACGAGTTGATGGACAACAACTTAAACACATATGCAATCAGAAAAACAACCAAGCCATGTTGGTTTGTGGCTAGGACTAATGATATGTATTCAAAAGAATATTTGTTTGAGTTTGATTTTGAAAGTGGAGAAGTTGAAATTAAACTAAATCCAACCGAACTTGAATCTCTCGGAAGTTTGGGTGGTATGGACATATATGGAAATGTGTATAATAGTGATTGCTCGAAGTATATAAACACTTCCGGAGAAATTAAATATTTGTCATCTGGATATATGAAATCATACAATCTTGGACAAAATCAGATTTTGTATAAGGTAGATGGCGACAAAACATATTACTTGAATGAGAACGAAGAGTTTGTTGAAATTGAACTTGAAGATAATGACTTTGTAGCAACTCGAATCTATTCTGGCGAATATTATTTAGGCAAAAAAGGCAATGTAAGTTATTTTACAACAAAGGACTATTGGATGGATCCTGACACAGACGAAAGTTTGTTGAGAACGACTCTAGCCAAGATTGTTTATGACGAGCAACAACCTTGGTTGTATACAATTGCAGAGAGAAATATTATTTTGGAAACCGGTGTTGGTGATGGGATTGAGAAATATTATAAAGTTGTCAAATGCAATAACAAAGTGTTTGTCGCAGATGATGAAGATATCGTAGTTTACAACATTGACACAAAAGAAATTAAAGTTGCCGATTCTGATTTAAGATTTAAGGATTTGATTTACAACAAAACCTTCAATCAAGTGAGATTCAAGGCAGTTGACAAAAACTTGATGGTGGAAGTTGATGGATATTTCACTGCAGAAGATGAGGTTGTGATAGGAGACTTTGCTGGAGTGTCTAGTGGGCTTAACAGGGTGTTTGTTGTATGGCCACTCAATTAGCGAAAAATAAAGTGTGTTTTTAAGGCACACTTTTATTTTTTTGAAAAATACGATATATGTGTTATAATAAAAATATAGGGGTGTTTTATGGAAATGCTTGATGTGTTTGATATAAATGGAAATTTGCTAGGGGCTGAAAGCAGAGCTTTTTGCCATAGTGAAAACCCAGGAGTATATCACAAAGCAGTTTGGATTTGGCTTAAAAACAGCAATGGTCAAGTGCTTGTTCAAAAAAGATCACGCTTAAAAAAGAAAAGTCCACTCAAATGGGATATGCCTGTTGCTGGGCATGTAGATGCTGGCGAAAGCCCACTTCAAACTTGTGTGAGAGAGGCAAAGGAAGAGCTAGGCATTGAAGTTGCAGAAAGTGACTTTGTTTTCTTGAAAGAGATTGTCAATCAAAGAGGTTGGGAATTGTCGCAAGTTTATGTGCTTAAAACTGATATAGAAGAAAACCAAATGACTTTGCAAGAAGAGGAAGTGGAGCAAGTAAAATGGCTGCGTTTTGCCGACTTTGAGAAATTGATTTATTCTGATGAGTTTTGCAATCACTCGAAAGAGTATAGAGGTTGGGTTGTTGAAATTTTGAAAAAAATATAAAATGCAGAACATCTGCAAAAATATGGAGAAAAAATGATTAGAAATGTTGTGTTTGACAATGGTGGCGTGATTGTAAAATATTCGGCCGAAACATATTTGGATTGGTTTGGATTTGATAAAGATTTGCAAAAGCAATTTGATGGAATGTTTGCTTCTGCCGAATGGGTGCAGTTGTCAAAGGGCGAAATAACAAGCAAAGAGTTTGAGAAATATGCAAAATCAATTTTTCCAGGATATGAAAAAGAAGTGGAAGCGATTTTGGCTGTGGAAAATTTGAAGCATCTTATCCCACCATACAAACAAACTTTGGATTATATTGACAACTTGCGAGAAAGGGGATACAAGGTTTATCTTTTGTCTGATATAATTGAAGACACGATAACTTATATGAAAGAGGCTGTCGAAGATTGGGAAGATAAATTTGATGGCATTGTTTATTCTTGTCGAGAGGGTATGGTCAAAAAAGAAGGTAAAATCTTTGATTTTTTGTTGAAAAAGTTTGGACTTGTCGCAGAAGAAACTTTGTTTGTTGACGACACTGTTAGAAACTTGCAAGAGGCAGAAAAGTATGGCATAAAAACTTTGAGATTTTTAGATCCAGAAAAAGACATTTCAAGAATTGACAAAGTCATAAATGATGCTCAATGAGATTGAAATAAAAAAAGCATACAGGTTTTGTATGCTTTTTTGTTACATTGAATTTGAATTGCCGTTGTTGACTTTTTCTTTTTGGTTGGTTTTCTTGTAACCATCTTCAAAAGCTTCGATCAATTCAACTTGTCCTTTTGGAGGTAAGTGGGTTAAAACTTCTGAAACAACAGCCATATGACCTGCTACTTTGCTGATAGGAGAGTTGCTTGTTGGCACAAGTTTGTCTAAGTGGGCAAACAATTCGGTGATTTTGGTGTTGTTGCTGCTTCTGCTGTATGCAGAGACAAGGGATTTTGCAGTATCAAGGAAGTTTTCGTTTTCATAAAGAAGTCTTCCAAGAGCAATATCAAGATATGGCATGCACAAAGGATATTTCAAAATCTCAGAGGTGGCTAGTTCTGGTCTTTCTGCAGCTCTTGCTAAATCTTGCAAATATATTGCAAGTTTGTATGGCTCCATTGCTAGTGAAGCATTGTTGCTTTTCAGGCTTAAACTCAACATTTCAGAATAAAAATGGAAATGTGGACTGTTGCCGTAGACTTGTTGTGAAAAATATTTTTCAAACAATTGCAATTCTGCAGGTGATGAAGTTTTTAGTTTGTCCAAATTGTTTGGGTGTATGTTATTATTGTCCATATGTTTTGTGTCAAATCTGTCGCAAACAATAAGGTTGTCCAAAGAATCTTCTTCGGTTTCTTGTGGGGTTCCCCAAGATTTTAATTTTCTGTCGTATGACAAATGTTCAAGATCTACAGATTCTGCAAGACAATATGTCTGCATGCTGTAACCATCATTTTGTCTGTTGTTGAAGTCGGTTTCTCTGCCTTTAACTTTTACAAACAATCTTCCTGTTTCCCAGTCAATAAAAAATGTATACGATTTTTTTATTCCATCGCGTAAAACGAGAACAGATTCTTTGTCTTCTGAACATGAAGAAATTCTAAAAATTTCATCGTTATTTTGGTTGCTTAAAAGATTTATTCTGTCTCTAATTTTTGATTTGCTTTCCAATTCTGATGCGTCAGATGTTAAAAACAACAACATTCGGCTTGCCAATGATTTTGTAAATGGGTCGTCTTTTTCTAATTTTTTTGAAGTAAAATTTTTGTATCCAATGCATATAAATTTGCAAAGGTCGTCATAGCAAATGTCTAAATAATAACTATCTCGCTTGCAGGGAGCAGAAAGATCAAAAAAATCTTGAAAGCTAGCTTGCAATTGGCGAAATGTTTCTGCATGTGTCATAATTTTTCTCCTTATAAAACAAGTATAACATTTTTAAAATTTGATTGCAATAGTGATCAAAAAAAACAAGTAAAATGTTGCATAAAAAACAGGTTGTTTTTCTATGAAAATTGAAGGTGTAATATGAGCAAAATTTAGAGCAAAAACAGGTGCAAAAATGAAGGAATTTTAAGGGGTGAAATTTGCATAAAATTTGTCTTCGAAAATTGATAAAATTTTGTTATAAAAAATAGGTGCAAAAAATCGGTGTTTTTGTGTGTTTTTAGTTTTGAAAAATATTTGTGTTTTTGCAATTGTAAGTGTCTGTCAAATATGTATATATTGTTGGAAATGTGCAAAATATCAGCAATTTTGCAATATTTGCGAATTTGCTCAATATCAAGAAAAAACTATCAAAATATGCAAAAATGCCCTTATTTTGCTTGTTTTTGCATTAAAAAGGGCTGTTTTTGCTTGTTTTTGCCATTTATGCGATATTCAACTTTGTTTAAATAGGTTGTTGTTTGAAATTGATGTGGCTGTTTTAGATGGTTATAAAGAAGGTTGGCTGTTTATGTTGCAAGGATTGCAAATAGGTATTTGCGGGAGGCTTATATATATGAAAATTATCTCTTCGTTTTAGCCTATATTTTATATATATTTATAAGGGCAAAACCGATGGGCAAAATTGCCCTAAAAAAAGTTTTTTGAAATTGGTGTTTTTTCTTTCAAAAATCTATTGACAAAGGTTGCTTTTGCTGGTATAATACAAATGCTGTTATTTATGGGGCGATTCGCAAGGTTACCAACACTTACATCTAGCAGTGATTGGAGAATTTGCGAGGACCTAGTTCTGGTCAACGAACCAGGGCGCCCGGAATGACATTTTTTTAAGTCGGTCAGCGCGACACACACGGACTAGTGTTCGAGAGTTGCAATTTGTTGTGGGAACAAATAAAAACTTGAGAGCGCAAAGAGTCAGTTTAGAAAAATGCAACATTACGGATTTGCTATTACAGGAGGTAAGATTAAAAAATGGCAACACAAAAAATGAGAATTAAACTTAGAGCCTATGAACACACACTCATTGATGAAGCTTGCAAGAGAATTATTGACACAGCTGGCAAAAATGGTGCAAAAGTTTCTGGCCCAATCCCACTTCCAACAGACAGAGAAGTGGTAACTGTGATCCGTTCTCCTCACAAGTATAAAGATAGTAGAGAACAATTTGAAAGCAAAACCCACAAAAGATTGATTGATATTTATAATCCAACAAACAAGGCTATTGACGCTCTTATGAAACTCGAATTGCCTGCAGGTGTTGAGATTAACATCAAGTTGTAAGAGGAGGTAAAGCGAAGTGAAAGCGATATTAGGTAAAAAACTCGGAATGACACAAGTCTTTACTGATGACGGCTTGGTTGTACCTGTAACTGTTGTTGAAGCTGGTCCTATGACAGTTGTTCAAAAGAAGACAACAGAAGTTGATGGTTATGAAGCACTTGTTTGTGCATTTGACCAAAAGAAGAAAAATGTTACAAAACCTGAAAAAGGAATTTTTGACAAAGCTGGAGTTGCTCCACACAAAGTTTTGAGAGAATTCAATATTGATGGTTTGGAAGTTGGATCAGTTGTTAAGGCTGACATCTTCACAGAAAAAGACAAAGTTGATGTAATCGGTATCACAAAGGGACATGGTTTCTCAGGTGTTATCAAAAGATGGAATCAACACAGACTTAAAATGACTCACGGTACAGGCCCTGTTCACAGAGAAGTTGGTTCTTTGGGTGCAAACTCATCACCATCTAGAGTATTCAAAAACAGACATATGCCTGGACAATACGGAAACGAAAGAGTTACCATTCAAAACTTGGAAATCGTTAAAGTCGATGCAGAAAGAAACTTGCTTTTGATTAAGGGCAATGTTCCTGGTGCAAAAGGTTCAATCCTTACAATCAGAGAATCTGTAAAGGCTAAATAAGGAGAGAGGAAATGGCACAAGTTAAAGTATTTAATATGAAGGCCGAAGAAGTTGGATCAGTTGAATTGAACCAAGAAGTGTTCGGCGTTGAATATAACGAATCTCTCATTCACGAAGTAGTAGTTGCTTACAATGCAAACCAAAGACAAGGCAACAAAAGCACACTTACAAGAAGTGAAGTAAGAGGACACGCAGCAAAGCCTTTCAGACAAAAAGGAACAGGCCGTGCTAGACAAGGTTCTACAAAGGGACCACATTTTACAGGTGGTGGAGTTGTATTTGCTCCAAAGCCAAGAGATTTTTCAAAGAAAGTCAACAAGCAAGCAAAGAGAACAGCTCTCTTGTCAGCGCTTAGCCAAAAACTTGCACAAAACGAAATCACAGTTCTTGACAAGTTTGAAATTGCTTCTGCAAAGACAAAAGATGCTCAAAGCTTCTTGAACGCATTTAAGTTTGACGGATCAGTTTTGGTTGTTTCAGCTCAAAACTCTGAAAACGAACTTAAAGCAGTAAACAACATTCCAAACTTGGATACAGTAAGCGTAGAACTTCTCAATGTTTATGAAGTTGTTTCAAACAAAAATGTTGTTTTGACAGAATCTGCAATCAAATACTTAGAGGAGGCTAACGCATAATGGAAGCTAACGAAGTAATCATTAGACCACTTCTCACAGAAAAGAGTTACAGTGGAATTCAAAACAAAATTTACAGTTTTGTAGTAAACAAAAAAGCAAACAAAGTTGAAATCGCTCAAGCAGTTGAAACAATGTTTAATGTTGAAGTGGCAAAAGTTAACACAATCAATGTTAAGGGTCACAAGAAATCACAAAACACAAAGCAAGGAAGAACAGTTGGCAAGACTAGCGACTACAAGAAAGCAGTTGTTACTCTTACAGAAGCATCTAAGCCAATCGCATTCTTTGAAAGCTTGTCTTAATTAGGAGGAGAAAATGGCTATCGTAAAAAGTAATCCAACTTCAGCCGGAAGAAGATTTTATTCTAAACTTTCTACTGAAGAATTGACAAAGAAAGAACCTGAAAAGTCTCTCCTTGCTGTTAAGAAAAAACATGCTGGAAGAAACGCACAAGGTAGAATTACTGTTCGTCACCAAGGTGGTGGAAACAGAAAGAAGTATCGTATTATCGACTTCAAGAGAAACAAAGACAACATTCCTGCAAAGGTTGTTGCAATCGAATATGATCCAAACAGAACAGCATACATTGCACTCCTTTCATACAAAGATGGTGAAAAGAGATACATTATTGCTCCTGTAGGACTTAAAGTTGGGGATATCCTCATGAGTGGTTCTGGTGTTGAAATCAGAGTTGGAAACAACCTTCCAATTTCAGACATTCCTGTAGGTTCACTTATCCACAATATCGAACTTGAACCAAAGAAAGGTGGCCAAATGGCTCGTTCTGCTGGTGCTGAAGTTCAACTTATGGCTAAAGAAGGCAAGTATGCAACATTGAGACTTCCTTCAGGCGAAATGAGAAAAGTTCTTCTTGCTTGCCGTGCAACAATCGGTACAGTAGGAAATCTTGATCACGAACTCGTTTCTATCGGTAAAGCTGGTAGAACAAGACACATGGGCATTCGTCCAACAGTTCGTGGTGTTGTTATGAACCCTAACGATCACCCACACGGTGGTGGTGAAGGTAAGAGCCCTGTTGGTATGAAATCACCAGTTACTCCATGGGGTAAACCTGCTCTTGGTTTGAAGACAAGAAAGAAGAAAAACAAATCTAACCGTTTGATGGTTAAGAGAGTTAATTAGGAGGCGAAGAGATGAGTAAAGAATTGAAGAAGCCTTATGTCAGCCCAAAACTTATTAAGAAAGTTAATGAAATGGCTGAAAGCGGTGTTAAAAAACCTATTAAGACTTGGTCTAGAACTTCAACAATCTACCCAGAATTTGTAGGATTTACATTTGCAGTTCATAACGGCAAAAAGCACATCCCAGTTTATGTTACAGCTGACATGGTTGGACACAAACTTGGCGAATTCTCTTTGACAAGAACCTTTAAAGGACATGCAGGTCAAAAACAAACTGCAAAAAGAGGTTAAGAGGTGAAGTATGGCTACAAGAATTAGACAAAAGGCTGAAAAAAGAGCCGCAAACAAAGACAATCGTCCTTTCGCAACTGCAAAAGATATTCGCATGAGTTCATCAAAGGTTAGAATTGTTCTTGACAATGTAAGAGGAAAGAAAGCAAATGAAGCTGTTGCAATCTTGACATATATGCCACAAGCAGGCGCTGCTGAAGCATTGAAAGTTTTGAAGAGTGCAATTGCAAACGCTGAAAACAACAAAGGTCTTTCAGCTGACAACCTCTATGTTGCAGAATGTTATTCAACACCTGGCCCAATCATGAAGAGAATTTCTTTTAGAGCTAGAGGAAGAGCAGATAGAATTTTGAAAAGAACTTGTCATATCACAGTGATTCTTGACGAGTTGAAGGAGGCAAAATAATGGGACAAAAAGTTAATCCAATTGGACTTAGAATTGGTGTCAACAAAGATTGGCAATCAACTTGGTATGCCAACAAACAAGATTTTGCCGCAAATCTTAAAGAAGATCACGAAGTAAGAGAATACTTCAAGAAAAAACATGCTGCTTCTGGAATTTCACAAGTTGAAATTAAAAGAACAGAAAACAGACTTGAAATCAACATTTATACAGGCAAACCTGGTATGATTATCGGAACAAAGGGTGCTGGAATCGAAGCAATTAAGAAAGATCTCAACAAACTTGTTCGTCCAGTTAAAGCACTTGTATTGAATGTTAAAGAAATCAAAAAACCAGACCTTGACGCAAAACTCGTTGCTGACTCAATTGCTCAACAACTTGAAAAGCGTGTTGCTTGGAGAAGAGCTTTGAAACAAGGTATTCAAAGAGTAATGAAAGCTGGAGCAAAAGGTTGCAAGGTTCAAATTAGTGGTGTTATCGATGGCGCTAACACAATGGGAAGAACAGAAAAGTATATGGAAGGATCTCTTCCACTTCATACTCTTCGTGCTGACATTGACTATGCTACATCAGCTGCATACACAAACTATGGCAAACTTGGAATCAAATGCTGGATTTATAAAGGCGAAATTTTGTCTAAACAAACCGTAAAGGAGGACAAGAACAATGTTAATGCCTAAAAGAGTAAAAAGAAGAAAGGTTATGCGTGGCAGAATGACTGGTAAGGCAACTAGAGGCAATACACTTGCTTATGGTACTTACGGTATGATCGCTACAGAACCTTGCTGGATCAAATCTAACCAAATCGAAGCTGCTCGTATCGCACTTACAAGATACATCAAGAGAGGCGGAAAGGTTTGGATCAAGATTTTCCCAGACAAACCTGTAACAAAGAAACCTGCAGAAACTCGTATGGGTTCAGGTAAAGGAAATCCAGAATTCTGGGTTGCTGTTGTAAAACCAAACAGAGTTCTTTTTGAAATCGAAGGTGTAAGTGAAGAAGTTGCTAGAGAAGCATTGAGACTTGCTGGAAACAAACTTCCTTGCAAAACTAAGTTTATCAAAAAAGAAACTGCTGTAGTAGAAGGCGGTGAGAAGAATGAAGAATGAAGAAATTAGAACTCTTTCTCTTGAACAATTGAACGCAAGACTTAAAGAACTTAAAAACGAACTCTTTAATCTTCGTTTTTCAAATGCTACTAGAAATTTGGCAAATCCACTTGCAATCAGAAATGTAAGAAAGGAAATTGCTAGAGTTCAAACAGCTATTAGAGAAAAAGAAATAGCAAACGGAGGAAGCAACAATGGAAGATAGAAACTTGAGAAACGCAAGACAAGGTCTTGTTGTAAACGCAGGCACAATGGATAAAACAGTCGTTGTTGCTGTTACTTATATGGTAAAAGCTCCAAAAATTGGAAAAGTCGTAAAGAAAACAAAAAAATTCAAAGCACACGACGAAAACAATCAATGTGGAATTGGCGATACAGTTTTGATTATGGAAACTCGTCCACTTTCAAAAGACAAATACCACAGAGTTGTTAAGATCGTAGAAAAAGCTAAGTAAGGAAGGTGTGAATTATGGTACAACCTCAAACAAGACTTAAAGTTGCTGACAATACAGGCGCTAAAGAACTTATGTGTATCAGAGTTCTTGGTGGATCTTTTAGAAGAAACGGAAACATCGGTGATGTTATCGTAGCTTCTGTTAAGAAAGCTATCCCTGGTGGCAGTGTAAAGAAAGGTGATGTTGTTAAAGCCGTTGTTGTAAGAACAACAAAAGGTTTGAACAGAGCTGACGGTTCACACATCCGTTTTGACGATAATGCAGCAGTTATTATCGACAACCAAAAACAACCTAAGGGTACTCGTGTGTTTGGACCTATTGCAAGAGAACTTCGTGACAAAGGTTACATGAAAATTATTTCTCTCGCACCAGAAGTTATTTAAAAGGAGAAAATGACGATGAGTATGACAGTTAAGAAAGGTGATAATGTTGTTGTTATCGCTGGAAAAGAAAAAGGAAAAACTGGCAAAGTTGTTGAAGTTTTCCCAAAAGATAACAGAGTGTTGGTAGACGGACTCAACATTGTGACAAAACATCAAAAAGCAAGAAAGCAAGATGAAAAGAGTGCAATCGTTAAGAAAAGTGCTCCAATCGAAGCTTCAAATGTTATGGTAGTTTGTCCAGTTTGTGGAAAGGCTACAAGAGTTGCTCACAACGAAATCGAAGGAAAGAAAGTAAGAACTTGCAAAAAGTGTGCTGCTTCTCTTGACAAAGAATTTGTAAAAGCAACAAAGAAAGAAGCAAAGAAAAACATTGCAAAAGCAGAAGAAAAATCTGCAGAACAAAAGTCGACAAAAAAAACAACTGCTAAAGCAGAAGCCTAAGGTGGTGTAGAATGAAAGAACAAAACCAAACAGCAAAACTTTACAAAGAAGAAATTGTTCCAGCTCTTGTAAAAGAATTTGGATACAAAAATGTAAACGAAGTTCCAAAACTTGTTAAGATCGTTCTCAACATGGGACTTGGTGATGTTAAAGACAATTCAAAGAGCTTCAACACAGCTGTTGAAGAATTGACTTTGATTGCTGGACAAAAGCCTGTTGCTACAAAAGCTAAGAAAGCTATTTCAAACTTTAAAGTTAGAGCAGGAATGAAGATTGGTGCAAAGGTTACACTTCGTGGAACAAGAATGTACGAATTCTTCGACAGACTTGTAGCAATTGCTCTTCCAAGAGTTAGAGACTTCAGAGGTGTTTCTGATAAGTCATTTGACGGAAGAGGAAACTATTCTATGGGCGTTAAAGAACAACTCATTTTCCCTGAAATTTCATACGACAAAGTAGAAAAGATCAGAGGACTTGACATTACTTTCATCACAACAGCAAAGACAAATGAAGAAGCAAAAGCATTGTTGAAGGCACTTGGTATGCCTTTCGCTAGATAGGAGGAATTCAAATGGCTAAGAAATCATTGGTTGCAAAACAAAAAAGAACACCAAAGTATGCATCAAGAGAATATACTCGTTGCTCTATCTGTGGAAGACCACACGCTGTTCTTCGCAAATATGGAATTTGCAGAATCTGTTTTAGAGAAATGGCTAACCGCGGGGAAATTCCTGGCGTGAAAAAGTCAAGTTGGTAAGGAGGGAAATATGTTTGTTACAGACCCAATCGCAGATATGTTGACTCGTCTTCGTAATGCCATTAGCGCAAAACACAAGACTGTTGAAATTCCTGCATCAAAAGAAAAATTGGAAATTACAAAAATCCTTTTGGAAGAAGGATACATTGCTGAATATAAACTCGTAGATGCTGGTTCATTCAAAAACATCGAAATTGCTATCAAGTACGATGCTGAAGGACAAAGCGTTATCCAAGGATTGAAGAGAATTTCAAAACCTGGTCTTAGAATTTATTCAACAAAAGAAAACCTTCCAAAAGTTATAAGCGGACTTGGCATCGCTATCATTTCAACAAACAAAGGTATCGTAACTGACAAAGTTGCTCGTTCTTTGAATGTTGGTGGCGAAGTTATCGCTTATGTATGGTAAGAGGAGGCCGAAATGTCAAGAATAGGAAATAAACCAATCAAGCTTGAAAACGGAGTTACTTTTGCTCGTAACGGAGATGTAATCACAGTTACTGGACCAAAGGGAACTTTGACACAAGCAATTGATAGAAATATCAAGACTGAAGTTAAAGACAACGAAATCCACTTCACATACGACAAAGCAGAATACAATGCAAAACAAGGTCTTGCAAGAGCTCTCGCAAACAACATGGTTGTTGGTGTAACAAAGGGCTGGGAAAAGAAACTTGTTATTGCCGGAGTAGGTTACAAAGCTCAAGTTTCAGGAAGCAAGCTTGTTATGAACCTTGGACTTTCTCACCAAGTTGAATTGGAAATCCCTGCAGACTTGAAAGTAACTTGTCCATCAGTAACAGAAATCGTTGTTTCTGGTATTGACAAGCAAAAAGTTGGTCAATTCTGCGCAAATGTTAGAACAAAAAGACCTTATGAACCATATCACGGCTACGGCATTCATGTTGATGGCGAAAAATTGGTTAGAAAAGTTGGTAAGGCTGCTGGTAAGGGCAAGAAGTAAGAGGAGATTAGGAAATGATTACTGTTAAAGATAAAAACCAAGACAGACTTGTTCGTCATGCAAGAGTTAGAAAAACTATTGTAGGAACAACTGAAAGACCAAGACTTAATGTTTACAGAAGTCTTAACAATATCTATGCTCAAATCATTGATGACTCTAAGGGCGTTACAATCGCTTCTGCTTCAACTCTTGACAAAGAAGTTGCAGAACTTATCAAAGATAAAACAAAAACTGAAGCTGCAAGAATTGTAGGTGAAGTTGTTGCTAAAAGAGCACAAGCAAAGAAAGTTGAAGAAGTCGTTTTTGATAGAGGTGGATACCTTTACACAGGACGAGTTCAAGCAGTCGCTGACGGTGCAAGAGCCGCAGGACTCAAATTTTAGGAGGAAGTCATGGCAGAAGAAATTAAGAAAAATAAGACAGATAAGCCTCAAAACAACCGTCGTGAAAGACCTGTTAAGAAAGAAGACGATGGAATGGACAAAAGACTTGTTCATGTTCGTCGTGTAACAAAGGTTGTTAAAGGTGGAAGAACCATGAGATTCTCTGCTCTTGTTGTTATCGGTGACGGCAAGGGAAATGTTGGAATGGGAATTGGCAAAGCTAATGAAGTTCCAAGCGCAATCGACAAAGCAACAGTTGTTGCTAAGAAAAACATGAAGAAGATTTCACTTGTTGACGGAACTATCCCACACGAAACTGTAGGACAATTCAGCACAACAAAGATTCTTATGATCCCAGCTGAAGAAGGTCACGGAGTTATTGCCGGTGGTGCTGCGAGAGCAGTTTTGGAAACAGCTGGCGTTAAGAACATTGTGACAAAGATTCATGGTTCAACAAACAGAATCAACGTTGTTAGAGCAACATTGAATGGGCTTCTTTCTCTTAAGACAAGAGAAGAAATTGCCGCTCGTCGTGGCAAAAAGCCTGAGGAAATTTAATCGGAGGGCGACATGAAAGAAAACAAAACATTGAAAGTTACTTGGGTTAAGAGTGCTATCGGTTACAACAAAAACCAATCAAAGGTTTTGGAAGCACTTGGATTTAAGAAACTTAATCAAACTAGAATTTTACCAGACAACGAAAGCATTCGTGGAAGCCTTTTCCATGTTAAGCACCTCGTTGAAGTGGTTGAAGAGTAAGGAGAGAGAATATGAAATTGGAAAATCTTAAACCTGCTGAAGGCGCAACAACCAAAAAAGTAAGAGTTGGTCGTGGTATCGGTTCTGGTATTGGCAAAACATCTGGTAAAGGTCACAAAGGTCAATGGGCTAGAAGTGGCGGCGGTGTAAAAGCTGGATTTGAAGGTGGAAATATTCCTCTTATCAGAAAGCTTCCTATCCGTGGTTTCAACAACTACAACAACCGTAAAGTTTATGCAACAGTAAATGTTGGTGATCTTGAAATTTTTGAAGCAAACACTGTAGTTACAGAAGAGCTTTTGTACGAATACAGAGTAGTTGGAAAGAGAGCTCCTTACGGACTCAAAGTTTTGGGTAATGGCGAAATTACAAAGCCACTTACAATCAAAGCTGCAAAGGCAACTAAATCTGCAATCGAAAAAATTGAAAAAGCAGGCGGAAAAATCGAAATCGAGGAGTAATTTATGTTTAAGACTCTCATAAATGCTTTTAAGGTAAAAGACCTTAGAAAGAAAATTCTCATCACATTGGGTTTGCTCGTGTTGTATAGAGTAGGCTGTGCTTTGGTATGTCCTGGTTTTGACTTGTCACAAGCTGTGGGCGATGAAACAAAAGGAACATCGTTCTTCTCACTTATGAATATGCTCAGCGGTGACGCTTTGTCAAACGGATCTATCTTGGCGTTGGGTGTTTCTCCATACATTACCGCGTCAATTGTTATTCAATTGTTGACTGTTGCAGTCCCTTCATTGCAAAACTTGTCAAGACAAGGTGAAGATGGAAGAAGAAAGATTTCTTTCTATACACGCATCGCAGCACTTGTGCTTGCACTTGCTCAAGCTCTCGGTATTGTATTGTCACACAGAAGTTACATTCAAACTGACTTGCTTGGACTTCCAACATGGTTGATTGCCACAGGAATCGTTTTGATTTTGACTGCTGGCGCAATGTTTACAGTATGGCTTGGCGAAAAGATCACTCAAATCGGAATTGGAAACGGAATGAGTTTGCTTATTTTTGTAGGTATCTTGTCATCAGCTGGTTCTGGTCTTGCAGCGGCTATTGGTCAAGTTGGCGAAAACATTGAAAACCTTTGGGGTATTATCATTTATCTCGTGGCTTTGATTGCTATTTTCGGACTTATCGTTTTTGTTGATTCTTCAGAAAGAAGAGTTAATGTAAAATATGCAAAACAAATCAAAGGAAGAAAGATGTATGGTGGTCAAGATTCATTTATCCCAATCAAGATGAATGCATCAGGCGTTATGCCAATCATCTTTGCATCTACACTTTTGACATTGCCACAACTTATTATGAGCATTTTCTGGCCAAACAGTAATGCATATTATTGGTATCAAACTTATATGGGTTCAAGCTCATGGGTTTATATCGTGCTTTTGGCTTTGCTCATCTTTGCATTTGCATTCTTCTATGCACAAATTACCTTCGACACAGAAGATATCAGCAGAAGATTGCAACAACAAGGCGGTTTCATTCCTGGTATCAGACCTGGAAAAACAACTGCCGATCACTTGAAAAGAATTTCAAACAGAATCACTTTGTTTAGTGCGATGTTCTTGGCTTTGATTGCTTTGATTCCATCATTGGCATTTAAGGCGATCAATGACACAACAATCATCACATTGATCAACGCATTTAGCACAACAGGACTTATGATCATGGTTTCAGTTGCGTTGGAATTTGACAAGAGTCTTAATGCGCAAATGCTTATGAGAAATTATAAAGGATTCTTAGATTAAAAATTTGAAAAGGGAGGCAGGTGTGACTTGTTTCCCCTTTCCAACAATATGAACCTTGCAAGGAGAATTTATGAAAATCATATTGATTGGTGCTCAGTTTTCTGGAAAAGGCACCTTGGCAAAAAAGATCGCTAGAGACTTCGGTTTCAAACACATCTCACCTGGCGACCTTTTCCGTGAAAATATAAAAAACGGAACTGAAATTGGACTTTTGGCAAAATCTTATATGGACAAAGGTGTGCTCGTTCCGTTGGAAGTTACTGTTGAAGTCATCAAGAACAAACTTCAATCTGAAGAGTGTGCAGGTGGATTTATTCTTGATGGATTTCCTCGTAGCAAAGAGCAAGCACTTGCTCTTCAGGAAATCTCAGACATCGACAATGTAATTTTGTTGGACGTTCCGCTTGACGAAATCAAGCGTC
Source organism: Candidatus Caccovivens sp. (assembly GCA_045650745.1). GTDB lineage: Bacteria > Bacillota > Clostridia > Christensenellales > UBA1242 > Caccovivens. Next base: position 12,033 of record JAZRRN010000021.1, on the reverse strand, counting down.
GTTGCTTAAGTAGAAGAGTGTGCCCAAATTGTGGTGAAATTTACAGCACAACTACTTATTCTAAACCAGATTGCGACAAATGCAATACACCATTGATTCAAAGAGATGACGATAACTGGGAATCAATTAAGACTCGTCTGGAAGTTTATGAAAGAGAGACAACACCACTCATAAACTTCTACGCTGATAGGTTATTTGTCGTTAAAGGACAAGATGATCCTGATGCGACCTATGAACCTGTGAAAAACTTTTTAAAAGGAAAATTGAAGTGATTCAAAAAAGACCTGATGAGATTGTGTTGATAAAAAAGGCTTGTGAAATCACTCGAAATGCATTGGTCTTTGCAAAAGGGCTGATCAAGCTGGGGGTTTCTACTTTTGATATTGACAAATCCATAGAAAAGTTTATAATAGATAGTGGTGGTTCGCCTGCATGTCTTGGATATGAAGGTTTTCCTGCTGCAACTTGCATTTCAGTCAATGAAATGGTTGTGCATGGGATCCCAAGTCCAGACATCATATTGCAAGAAGGCGATATTGTCAGCATTGATATTGTTGTTGCATACAAGGGTTATCATGGCGATGCTGCGAGAACTTATGCTGTCGGTGAAATTGATGCCGAGAAAGCGAAGTTGATGAAAGTTACCAAAGAGTGTTTTTTCAAGGGTATTGAAAACTTGCGAGTTGGCGACAGAATCGGCAAACTTTCAAACGCAATTCAAACTCACGCAGAGTCAAACGGATTTTCGGTTGTCCGAGAACTTTGTGGACATGGCATAGGAAGACGAATGCACGAAGCACCATCGGTTTTGAATTTTGGCAAACCTACAGATGGTCCTGTCATTACCGAAAATGCAGTGCTTGCAATCGAACCAATGATCAATGCGGGCAAGAAAGAAATTGGAATGTTGAGTGATGGCTGGGGAATTGTCACAAGAGACAGAAAACCATCAGCACATTACGAAAACACAGTTCTTTTCACAAGAAGTGGCTTAGAAATCCTTACCTTGGAGTTAGATGATGAATATAATGCAAGGTGATGTGGTTGTAGCAACTGCTGGAAAAGAAAAAAATCAGATTTTTGTTGTGACTAAAATCGAAAACAACTTTTGTTGGCTGGTAGATGGAAAGCGACTTAAATTGACTAAACCGAAAAAGAAAAGCCTCAAACATGTTCAGAAGGCTTCAAAAAGTGGGTTTGATGTAGAAAAACTCGCGACTGGACAAGAAAACATTAATGCGGGAATAAGAAATTTTTTAAAAGAAAAGGAGTCTTTATGTCTAAAGAAGATGTAATTGAATTTGAAGGAGTCGTAACAGAAGTTTTGCCAAGCATGACATTTTTGGTTACACTTTCAAACGGACATGTCATCACAGCATACATTTCTGGAAAATTAAGACAAAACTTCATTAGAATTATTGAAGGCGACAAAGTAAAAATTGAAATGAGCCCGTATGACCTTTCCAAGGGAAGAATTACTTGGAGAGACAAGGGTTAAAAAGGAGCATAAAATGAAAGTCAGAGCATCGGTTAAACCAATGTGTGATCAATGTAAAGTTATCAAAAGAAACGGAAAAGTTATGGTTATTTGCCCAAAGAGTGCAAAACATAAACAAACACAAGGTTAAAAAAGGAGAACAATCAAATGGCAAGAATTGCTGGTGTTGACCTTCCAAGAGAAAAGAGATTGGAATATGGTTTGACTTATATTTACGGAATTGGTGTAGAAACATCAAGAAACATCTGCAAAGAAACAGGTATCTCTATGGATATCAGAGTTAAGGATCTTTCTGAAGATGATGTTGCTAAACTTCGTAACTATATCGAACATAACCTCATGGTAGAAGGTGAACTTAAATCTAAAGTTAGTATGAATATCAAGAAGCTCAACGAAATCGGTTGCTACCGTGGTATTCGTCACAGAAAAGGACTTCCAGTTCGTGGACAAAGCACAAAAAACAATGCAAGAACAAGAAAAGGTCCTAAGAAAATCGTTAGCGGAAGCGCTAAAAAAGGTAAGTAAGAGGTAAGAATATGGCAAACGTAAAATCTGCAAAGAAAAAAGCTGTTAAGACTAGAAAAAGAGTAAGTAGAAATATTGATAAAGGTCAAGTTCATATTACAACCTCTTTCAATAACAACATTATCGTTTTCACAGATATGGAAGGTAATGTTATTTCTTCATGCTCATCTGGAAAACTTGGACTCAAAGGTTCAAAAAAGAGCACACCATTTGCTGCACAAACATGTGTTGAAGAAGCTGCAAAGGTTGCACTTGACAACGGTATGAAATCTGTTGAAGTTTATGTTAAAGGACCAGGAAATGGTAGAGAAAGCGCAATCCGTTGCCTTTCAACTCTTGGTTTCAATGTAACACTTATTAAGGATGTTTCTCCAATCGCACATAACGGTTGCAGACCTCCAAAAAGAAGAAGAGTATAAAAGGAGAAATGAAAAATGGCAAGAACTATTGAACCAGATTGCCGTCAATGTAGAAGAGAAGGACGCAAACTTTTCCTTAAAGGTGAAAGATGTACATCTAAGAAGTGTGCTATGGAAAGAAGACCAGTTATCCCTGGACAACATGGTGCATCAAGAAAGAGAGTTACAGAATACGGACTTCAACTTCGTGAAAAGCAAAAAGTTAAGAGAATGTACGGTATTTTGGAAAAACAATTTAGAAAATATTATGAAGATGCTGTAAAAGCAAAAGGCGTTACAGGTGCAAACATGTTGTCTCTCATCGAAAGAAGACTTGACAATGTTGTTTACCGTATGGGAATTGGCGCTTCAAGAGCTGAATGTCGTCAAATCGTAAACCATGGACACATCTGTGTAAATGGAAAGAGAGTTTCTATCGCATCTTACAGAGTTAAAGTTGGCGATGTTGTTACAATCAAAGAAAACAAACAAGACCTTGAAATGTTTAAAGACCTTAAAGGTATGAAGATTGTTATGCCAAAATGGTTGGAATTTAACACAGAAACTTTGACTGGAAAAATTCTTGCTCTTCCTGAAAGAGAAGATATTGACACAGATATTAAGGAACAACTTATTGTCGAATTGTATTCGAGATAATAATTAGGGGGATTTAATATGATTGAAATGGAAAAACCAAGAATCACTTGTGAAGAAACAGATGGTGGATATTTTGCAAGATTTGTTGTAGAACCACTTGAAAAAGGATACGGAATCACTCTTGGAAACTGTATGAGAAGAACACTTCTTTCATCTCTTCCAGGATCAGCTGTTATCGCTTTCAGAATTGCAGGTGTTGCTCACGAATTTTCAACAATCCGTGGGGTTACTGAAGATGTTGTTGACATCGTTTTGAACTTGAAAGGTTTGGCTGTTAAGTGTGCAAACCAAGACAACAACTTTGTCACATACTTGAGATTGAGAAAAAACACTGCTGGTGAAGTTACAGCAAGAGATTTCGAACCAAACGATCAAGTAGAAATTTTGAATCCAGACCTTCACATTTGCACAATGGACGAAGGCGCTGTGTTTGATCTTGATGTTATGATCGGAAATGGCCGTGGCTATGTAACAAGCGAAGACAACAAGAGCAAATATGACAACATCGATTTTATCGCTGTTGACAGCATTTTCTCACCAGTAAAGAAAGTAAACTTTGCTGTTGACGCAACTAGAGTTGGTCAAAGCATTGACTATGACAAGTTGACACTTGAAGTGACTACAGATGGAACAACTTCAGCTAGAGAAATTGTTTCACTTGCAGGAAAGATTGTCAACGAACATGTAAATTTGTTTATCGAACTTTGCTCACAAATTGGCGACATGTCAATTTTGGTGTCTAAGGAAGAAGACAAACAAGTGAAGCTTATGGAACTTCCTATTGAAGAAATGGATCTCTCTGTTCGTTCTTACAACTGCTTGAAGAGAGCAGGTATCAACACAATCCAAGATCTCCTTAAAAAGTCAAAGAGTGACATGTTTAAGGTAAGAAACCTTGGTGCAAAGAGTGTTGAAGAAGTAATTCAAAAACTCGAAAGTTACGGTTTCAGTCTCCGTAAAGATGAAGAATAATATTAAAAAGGAGCACAAATATGGCTAACGATAAATTGGGCAGACCTTCAAAAGAAAGAGATGCATTGCTTCGTGGACAAGTTTCAACACTTCTCTGGAATGGAAAAATTGAAACAACATTGGCAAAAGCAAAATCAACTGCTAGACAAGCAGAAAAGATTCTTACTTTGGCAATCAACTCTTATGAAGATACAACAAAAGTTGTAAAAGAAGTAAAAGGTGAAGATGGAAAGAAAGTTAAGAAAGAATTCCTTAACGACGGTCCAAAGAAACTTGCTGCTAGAAGAAAGATCATGGGTTATGTTTATGATTTGCAAGAACAAAGACAACCTAAAGAATCTATCACAGCTTTCCAAGCTCGTGTAGAAGGCATCAATCACCCATTGCTTGAAAAGATCTTCAATGTTTATGCACCAAAATATGCTGAAAGAGCTAAACAAGTTGGTCAAGGTGGTGGCTATACAAGAGTTATCAAACTTGGCATGCGTCGTGGCGATGCAGCAGAAATGGCAATTGTTGAATTGATCTAATCTGACTATTATTTGATATATAAAAAAATTCCCTTTTTGGGGATTTTTTTTTGCAAAAAGAATGGCAAAATGGTTTATGTATGCATAAATTTCAAATATGTTTGAAGAAAATATGTTTGATGATATTGAAACAATCGAAAATGCTTCACTAAAAGACTTTTCAACTGTCAAAATTGGAGGAAATGCTCGCTTTGTGGTGTTTCCAAAAACGATTTCCGAAGTAAAAAAGGTTTTTGAAATCGCAAATGCAAACAGCATCAAAACTTTTGTTGTTGGAAATGGGAGCAATGTCTTGTTTTCTGACAGAGGTTTTGATGGAGTTGTGATTTCACTTAAACATTTTTGCAAAATCAAAAGGGTTGGCGATTGTGTTTGGTGTGGGGCTGGCACAAATCTTTTTGCATTGCATAAAAAACTGACCGAATGGGGATTGAGTGGGATAGAGTGGTCTTATGGCATACCTGCCACAATTGGGGGAATGCTCAAAACAAACGCTGGCAGTCTTGGACACGAGATTTGCGAGTTTGTAGAGAGTGTTGTGTGTTTTGAAGACAACAAATTGCAAAAAATCGGCAAAAATGCACTAAAATTTGGCTATAGATGGTCAAATTTTGGCAACAAAACCATTTTGTGGGTAAAATTGCGATTGAAAAAAGAACTGCCAAATTTGATAGAAAAAGCTTGTTTTGAAAATTTTGCTCAAAAACAAAAAACTCAACCACTCAACTTTCCATCACTTGGAAGTGTTTTTAAGAGATGCGAAAAAGATGGTGAGATTGTTTATCCGGCAAAATTGATTGACAATTTAGGGTTGAAAGGTGTTAAAATAGGTGGAGCAGAGATCTCTCAAAAACATGCAGGTTTTGTTGTCAATGTGGACAACGCAACAAGCAAAGATTTTTTGGATTTGGTCAAACTTGCAGAGTTCGAATGTGCAAAATGTGGCATTTCACTTTGCAGAGAAATTATCGTTTTGGAATAGGAGAAAAATATGAAAGCAGTGATTCAAGTTGTCTCACAGGCAGAACTTAAAGTAGATGGACAAGTCATTTCAAGCATCGGCAAGGGATTGGTTGTCTTTTTCTGTGTTGAAAGAGATGATGAAGAGAGCAAGTTGGCTTATTTTGCAAAAAAAGTTGCAAATTTGCGTATTTTTGAAGACGAAAATGGAAAAACAAATCTTTCGGTAAAAGATGTTGGTGGCGAAGTCTTGTTTGTTTCGCAATTTACATTGGCTGGGGATTGCGAAAAGGGAAATCGTCCAAGTTTTAGTGGGGCAGAACTTCCTGATAGAGCTGAAAAAATGTATCTTCAATGTGCTGAAATGATCAAAAATATTGAAAATGTGCCAATCAAACTTGGTGTTTTTGGTGGTGATATGAAAATCACACAAACCAACGATGGACCGTTTACAGTGATTGTTGAAAAATAACCTTTTGCAGGGTTATTTTTTTTGAAATGGTTGCAAAGTTGTTTGTAAAAAACATTGCGATTTGTTAAAATGTTATCAAGGAGTTTTTATGCTTTTATACGGAGATTATCACACACACACAATATATTCGAGAAACAACCATGGCAAGGGCACTGTTTTGGAAAATGCCTCTGTTGCTGCCGACAAAGGGTTGAAGCAAATTGCCATCACTGATCATGGATTTAATCACCAACTTTTTGGAATTAGGAGAAAAAATCTTCCACAACTTCAAGAAGACATTCTCAATGCCAAAGAAATCACCGGTGTTGACATTTTGTTGGGGGTAGAATCCAACATTATTTCGTTGGACGGAGAAGTTGACATCAAAGAAGAAGATTTTCAATATTTGGACATTTTGCTTATGGGTTATCATAAAATTGTTTCAAACCCAACTTTGAAAGACAAGTTTTTGCTCAACTGGGCAAATGCCTTTGACAAAGTTTTCAAACCAAGCAAAGAAAGAATCAACAGAAACACTGCTGCATTTTTGAAAGCTTTGGACAAATATCCAATTGATGTGATCACACATCTCAACTATGGCATGCAAACAGACACACTTGCTGTTGCAAAAATGGCAAAGCAAAAAGGTGTTTATGTCGAACTTAACGGCAAAAGAATCAATTTCACCGAAGAAGAAATTGAAATTATGCGAGATGAAGGTGTTAAATTTATTGTTGACTCTGATGCTCACAGACCAGAGCGTGTTGGTGAAGTAAACAACGGACTCAATTTGATTTACAAATACAACATTCCACTTGCACAAGTGGCAAATGTGGACAAATTGCCAAAATTTCATAAGAAAAGAGGAAACTAATGAGTTTTTCAAGAGAATCAAAAGAAGAAATACTTTCTGCAGAAATTGAAGATGACGCTTGCGCCATCGCTTTTTTGGCAGGACTTTTTCATTCGTGTGGAGCAATATCAAAAAGTGGAAACAAAATCTACATCAAAATTGTTTCTGATGTTGAAAAACTTTTTGGTTATTGTCAAAACATAATCAAAAAACTTTATGGTGACAAAGTTGAAGCTGAAGTTGGCGAAAATTATAGCATAAATAAAAACACATATTACGAAATCGCATTTGAAGTAGAAAAATTTAGACAACTTTTGCTTGATGCAGGGGTTATTGACTATGGCGAAGATGGCATGACTTTCAAGTTTGACATCGACAAAAACATTTTGCACGAAGACGAGGCAAAGCGTGCTTTCATCAGAGGTGTATATATTGGTTCGAGCACTTCAAGCATCAAACTCTCTTCTGACTCAGTGCAAAGTTGTGGTTCGGGCTATCATATGGAATTTGTTTCGCAAAGTCATCAATTTTTGCTTGAATTTTCTAGCATTTTGGCAGAATACAACATTATCGGCAAAATTTTTGAAAGAAAAAATTCGTTTGTGCTTTATGTCAAAGATGTAAACACAATTCAAGATTTGTTGGCACTTTTGGGTGCAAACAAAGCTGTGCTTGATTTGAGCAACGAAATCGTGACCAGAGAACTTAGAAACAAGGTCAACAGACAAGTAAACTGCATCAACGCAAACATCAACAAAACAGTTGAGGCAAGTTTGAAGCAAGTTGCTGCAATCAACACAATCATCAAGACAATTGGCCTTGAAAGTTTGTCAGAAGATTTGCAAGAAGTTGCAGTTTTGAGATTGGCAAACCAAGAAGAAAGTTTGGACGAACTTCTCAAGCTTTCTACAATCAAACTTACAAGAAGTGGACTCAACCACAGATTTAGAAAAATTATGAAAATTGCTAGCACCTTGGAGGAATAATGGGAGAATTTGTTCACTTGCATGTCCACACTGAATACTCGCTTTTGGACGGGATTGCAAGAATTGGAAAACTCGTTGACATCACAAAAGAGCGTGGGACTCGTGCCGTAGCCATCACAGATCACGGAAATATGTATGGCACTTTGCAGTTTTTTGAAGAATGCATCAAGGCAGGGATTAAACCGATTTTGGGTTGCGAATTTTATGTGTGCAACGACTTGCATCGCAAACAAGGCAAAGACGACATGGCTCACCTTGTTTTGCTTGCAAAAAATGATAAAGGATTTCACAATCTTCTCAAACTCAACGAAATTGCGTTTTGTGAAGGGTATTACTATAAACCTAGAATTGACTATAAAGTTTTGGCAGAACACAGCGAAGGTGTGATTTGTCTTTCTGCGTGCTTGGCAGGACATATCCCACAATTTATTTTGCAACGCAGATTTGACGAAGCAGAAAATTTGATTCTTAAACTCAACCAAATGTTTGCTCCGGGAGATTTCTATCTTGAAATTCAAGATCACGGGATCCCAGAACAAAAATTGGTCAATCAATATTTGGCAGAAATGTCAAAGAAGCATGGCATCAAAATGGTTGCCACAAACGATGTGCACTATCTCAACAAAGATGACGCAGAAATGCAAGATGTTTTGATGTGCGTGCAAATGGGCAAATTTTTGGACGATCCAGACAGAATGAAGTTTTCGACAGATGAGTTTTATCTCAAAACTTATGAAGAAATGTTGGAAGCGTTGCCTGGATTTGAAGAAGCACTTGAAACAACACTTGAAATTGCTGACAAGTGTGATGTAACTATTCAAACAAAATCGTTGGCAGAAATTTTTGAAGTTGATCAAAGATACAAATTGCCAGCATCAAAAAACCATATTCCTGATTATAGACCAACAACAGGCGAAGAAACTTATGAGTTTTTGAGAAGAATTTCTTATGAGGGTTTGTATAAAAACTACAAAGAAGTTACACAAGAGCACATCGACCGTCTTGAAATGGAACTTGGCATCATCAAAGAGCAAGGCTTTGTTGAATACTTTTTGATTGTGTGGGATTATATCAACTATGCGATGTCGGTGGGCATTCCTGTCGGACCAGGAAGAGGAAGTGGTGCCGGAAGTTTGGTTGCTTACTGCTCAGGCATCACCAGAATTGACCCTATCAAGTATAGTTTGTTTTTTGAAAGATTTATCAACAAAGAAAGAGTTTCTATGCCCGACTTCGATGTCGACTTCTGCATGGATCGAAGAGGCGAAGTTATCGAATATGCCAAAAGAAGATATGGCGAAGATCATGTTGCCAACATTGTGACATTTGGTTGTATGCAAGCCAAAAATGCCATTCGAGATGTAGGCAGAGTGTTGCGTATTCCAAACTCTGATGTTGTCAAAATCACAAAACTTATCCCTGGCAAGTTGCCAGAAGGCATCAAAAAACCACCTGTTTTGAAATATTATTTCGGCACAACAGGCAAGCCAGAAAATGATAAGTTTATCATTCCAGAGCTTAGAGAACTTTATGACAACAACGAAGATGTAAAGCGTATTGCAGACATGGCCATCAAACTTGAAGGTGTGCCAAGAAATATGTCAACTCACGCTTGTGGTGTTTTGATTGCACCAGAAGCCGTGGCAAACTATGTGCCTGTTGCCATTTCCGAAGGCCAAAGAGTGACTCAATACAACATGATTGAGCTCGAACACTTGGGACTTCTCAAAATGGACTTCTTGGGACTTAGAACATTGACAGACATCAAGAAAGCTTGTGATTATATCTACGAAAATCACGGAGTGCAAATTGATTTCTACAGTCCAGATATGACTTATGACGACCCTAAAGTTTTTGAAATGATTGCACAAGGTCGCACTGATGCAGTTTTCCAACTTGAAAGTGCTGGGTTTAAGAAGTTTATGAAAGAACTCAAGCCAACTTGTCTTGATGACATTATTGCGGGGGTTTCGCTTTATCGTCCAGGACCTATGGACTTTATCCCAACTTTCGTTAAAAACAAACACAATCCAGAAGGCATTGTTTATGATGATCCATGTCTTGAAGGGATTTTGGATGTAACCTATGGCTGTATTGTTTATCAAGAACAAGTTATGAAAATCGTGCAAGTTATGGGTGGTTACAGCATGGGACAGGCAGACAACATTCGCCGTATCATGGGTAAGAAACAAGTTGACAAGATTGACAAAGAAAGAGAAAAATTTATCAATGGTTGGGACGATCCTGCTGGCAAAAAGAGTATTGCAGGTGCAGTCAAACTTGGTCACGACAAAGATGTCGCAGACAAGATTTTCAACCAAATGAAAGAATTTGCCAAGTATGCCTTCAACAAATCGCATGCTGCGGCATATTCGCATGTAACATATCAAACAGCGTATTTGAAATGCTATTATGAAACAGAGTTTATCACTGCAATCTTAAACGATCGTATCACAAACGCAGATGACATCAAAAAATATGTTTCGTTTGCTCGCACAGAAGAAATTGAAGTGTTGCCACCACACATCAACAAGAGTATGTCTTATTTTGCGACAGAAAACAACGCAATCCGTTTTGGACTTGGTGGTTTGAAGCATGTCGGCATTGCACTTACCGACAGCATCATTCAAGAAAGAAAAGACAATGGCGACTTTAAGAGTTTTGAAGACTTTATTTCTCGTGCCGTTGCAATCGGCATAAACAAAAAAGCAATCGAATGTTTGATTTTGAGTGGTGCATTTGACTGTTTTGGCAAATGCCGCTCGCAATATATGGCCGTTTATGAAAAACTTGTTGAAAGAGCAGTAAAAGACAAAAAGAGCAGTCAACTTGGACAATTTTCATTTTTTGACGATGTTTTTGCAGACGCAGTGATTGATGATTCTGTTGAATATCCTGATATTAAGGAATTCAACAAGAAGACATTGCTTAAACACGAAAGAGATATCATCGGTGTTTATATGTCAGGACACCCACTTCAAGATTATGTGCAAAAGTTTGCTGACTTCAATCTTTCTTCTGATATGCTTATTCAAGAAGAGGAAGAGATGGAAGGTGCAGAAGATTTTGACAATGATGACATTGAAAAAGAAATCGAAACAAACCTTGTTGATGGACAAACTTTTGTTTGTGGTGGAATTATCACAGAAGTAAACAAAAAGCGCACCAAAACAGGCAAGGATTTGTGCTATATCAAATTGGAAGATTTGAAAGGCACAATGGAAGTGACATTCTTCTCAAATGCATATATCAAATGTAGAGATTTGCTTGAAGAAGACAACTTGGTGACAATCAGAGGTCGCATTTCAATCAGAGACGGCATGGCACCAACTGCAGTTGGCGAATCAATCTTTTTGTGGAGAGAAGATGATGCAAAAACAACTCAATCACAACCAACCAAAGAAAGATTGTGTTTGAGATTTGACACAAAAAATCCAGATATTTACAGCAAGGTTAAAAACTCGATTGCTTCATATCCCGGAGAGACACAAGTTGTGATCAAATGCTCGTCTTCAAACAAGGTTTTTGTTTATCAACAAACAGTCAAGATAAACAATTATCTTGTCAACGAACTTAGTGGCATTATCGGCAACGAAAACATTGTCGTTCAATAAAAATAGACCAAGTTTGGTCTAGCACTTTTGAAACGGGTGCAACAATTAAGAGTTGAGATAAAGCATCTTAACTCTTTTTTTACGGCCACTTTATGCCTTTGACGAGAAAAGAACTGAAAACATATTTTGCATAAAGAAAACTCATAGCTCACTGCCAAAATGTTTTTTTTAGTAATAATTATATTTGAAATTTTTATTATCCAATGTTATAATAATGAATATTGGGGGTTTAGAAATGAAAGTTATAAAAAAGGCAGCAAATGATGTTTGTTTAGAACCAGCTCACGATGGAGCTGGAAGTAGAAAACTTTTTGTTAAAAATGATGAGATAAAAAACATTCAAGGCATAACTCATGGTTGGTTGAAAGCTGGAGGAGTGTTTGAGTGGCACAAACATGATGATTGCAATGAGTTTATGTATGTTCTTAAAGGAAGTGGTATCGTTAAAGATGAAGATGGAGAATATCCATTTAATGAAGGTGATTTTTTCATCTTTCCACAAGGGGTGTATCACGAACAACGAAACACAGGCAATGATGTGTTTGAGGCAGTTTTTATCAGAACTAAATAAAAAATCAAACATATAAAA
>JAZRRN010000020.1:0-1209 GCA_045650745.1 Candidatus Caccovivens sp. | reverse complement strand
TTTGAAGCATCCATGGATGCATACATCACCGCTAACGACCGTCAGGGTTACTCCAAGGCGTTTGCAGAGCTGAGATACCTCTTCTTCCGTGAAAACTTCACCTGGGTTGTTCTTGCTCTTGCAGCAATTGTTGTTGCACTTGTTTTTGTTTGTGTGCTTCCATTTAAAGTGATTGAATATGAAGAAATTGATGCATAATTTTTTGCAGTTGCAGAAGTGAATGTCACTTTCAAATTCGATTGATTTCGGACAATATGTTGATTGTTTCCAGTGATTGAAGTGACTGCTGAATTACTGTCCAAATATGAAAGATTTGATGAACTGAATGATGGACTTGAATTAACAACTGTCATCGTTCGGTCATAGGTTGACCACCATGTTTCTGTTCCATTGACCACTGTTGCAAGGACATATCTGACTGTCAAAGTTTTTGATGATGGACACTTTGAATATAGAAGGTTTCTTTCTGCTGTTGTAAGACTGAAAGTATAATTTCCTGTGTTTGATATTCCATTTCTTGAAATACTTGTTCCACCAAATTCCAACCTTGCATTCAATGTGAAACCACCTGCATTGTTGAAAGTGAAATATGGACTTCCATCACTGTTGAAATTATTTGCACCAGTAATATTTGCCTGTCGTGGAATAGTTGGCAAAGTCCAACTGCCACTTCCTGAACAATTAACTGCGACATAATAGATTCCTGCTTCTGCATATGCACCAAAACTTCTTGTTCCATCATTATTATGCGAAATTGTATATTCACCACTTGCGACCACTGTTCCAATTGACAGATTGATTCTGTTTGATGAATAATACACTTGTTGACCATCGATTGTGACTTTGAAATTTCCTGATGTGTAGCAAGTTGAACTTCCACCTGTTTCTTGCAATGACCAAGAAATTGTTGTTGTGTTATTTGTAATACTTTGTGATTTTACAGACCATTCAAACAATAGTCCACGACTTGAATATGTTGAAGTCGTAAAAGATCCACTTGTTGCCATTTGAACACTTCCTTTCTATACCAATGCAACAAATCCAATTCCAGTGCTTGAATCTAATGTGATTGGTATTATTCTGATTCTTGAAGCAATCGTGATTTCTTCTTCAACAACACTTTTTTTCATATGGAATTCATCACCATTGATCCAAAATATACGATTGCCATTTCGGTCATAACCTGAAAATTCAACAGAACTGATGACA
>JAZRRN010000019.1:0-1153 GCA_045650745.1 Candidatus Caccovivens sp. | reverse complement strand
TTCTGTCTTTACATTTCAGTTGAATCTTGATTGCTTCTTCTTTTGAATATCATTTTTGAAGTCTTCAATAGAATTTCTGCTTCGGTGGTTTCGGTTGTGGTTGTTTGTTGTATCGTTCAAGCTCTGCTCAATATTTCTTGCTTCTGACTTCATATTTTCTTTCAACTGGTTTCATTGCTGTGAATGGATCAATTCAATGTTTGATTCTCTGATAGTAAACTGACATTGAACATTTCAGTCAAAGAAATTTATCATACAATTCTTTGATTTGTGATTTTCTCATTTTGTTTGCATTAAGAAAATAAATTTTATCTTCTTATGCTGAATGTCGCTGGATCAATGCTTCAATAAATTGTTGAAAGACACGCTGTCATATTTTTTTCTCGGTGTGATTCACTCGTTGCATATCTTTTTCAATTGTCGTTTGTTTCTTTACAACTTCACGCATTTGAAAGACATCAAAGTGTTTGTTTTTTTCACAAATATCTGTTCGTCAATGTTTTTCAAATATCTTCAAGTCAAGATTCCATAAGTGCATAAGTTGGTCTTTCTCATCTGTCATTGCTTCACACACTTCAAATATTTTTTCATCAAGCTCATCTGTTTCATCAAGATGTTTCTGCGACTGTAATGCACAGAATCACTCATTCTGTGATTCAATAGTGATTTTCGACTGCTCGAATCTGTGAAGCGTCCAATCAATAAGCAATTGCAAGATTTTTGAATTTATCGTGTGAATCATTTCATTCAACAATTGGCATTTCTTGTGCGTCTCAACTTTCATTCAATTTTCACGGTGTTCGTTCATCTTTTGAACATCAGATTCATCAAATACAATTTCAATTTTCATCAGTCAAAAGTTCTGTTTCTTCTTTTTCTGAAAGTTGCAATCAATATTTCACGAACAATTCTTCTTTCAACATTGCAGTTCATTGATTCAATTCATTCTGTCTGATTTCAAGCTGTTGCAGTTCAGATTCATTTGTTTGTATCTGATTCAATATTTCTTGAATCGGTTCTGCTTTCGCAACAACATTTCATTTCAACAATACGATTCATAGAATCACGAGTATTGCGAATAAAATGCTCAATATATAAACTATCTTTTGTCTCATTCTAATTGATTAAGGAATAAAAAGATTCTCGTTCGGGT
>JAZRRN010000018.1:0-1034 GCA_045650745.1 Candidatus Caccovivens sp. | reverse complement strand
TCTCAAAATCACTTTGTCAGAACTGAATCAATGTTCGCAACTTGTTCACTTGCAATTTGTCAGACTGTTTCTCGGTCTCACGTGAACAATGCGATTCGGAATTGAAATCAAGTTTTCAATCATTCTCGCATTGCACTTGCGATTCACAAAACTCGTTCTTTGATTGTATTTCGTTTCTGTTTGAATCGGTCTCAAAATGAAACAAGTTTGTCAGCGATCCAGTCAAGTGCGTCTCAAAATAAATTGTCAACGACTTTCATTGTTGTGTTTCGCAATGTTTCTCGAATATCACAGATTCATTCTCGTGCAGTTTCTCGGTCTCACGAAAAGACTGCAATCAATACACTGATTGAATCAAAAAAGATTGTCAATCAAGCTCAAATCACATCGATTGCACTTGCAAAAATATCAGTGATTAAATCTCGAACTCATTTCACAACTTCAATCACAACTCATCATCGTTTGTCTCGTCGTGCTGAAAGTTTATCAAGTCGTGGCTGAATTATTGCAGAAATTTTATCAACAACTTCTGCTGTTTTGTCTCTGATTCATCATCGATTGTTTGCTCGTGCAGTTCAAAGCAAGACAACTGCTCAAAGTATTCGTCATATAGGTCAACTCAAAACTGAAATTGCTGTTCAGATTGCAGGCAAAGCCAACGCAAGTCAAGAAACAACAGCAATCAATCAAGAAATTGCTGTAATTGTCAGCATAATATTTGCAGTCAGTTTTGGGTGTTCTTTTATTCGGTCTCAAATTTTCGTGATGATTGGCGTGATTACGTCCATTATTTTTTGAACAACTGGCAACAATGCGTCTCAAATTGTGTTCTTCATATTTTCTCGTTGTGCATTCACAATTTGAAGTCTTTCAGCCATTGTCAATTGAAGTTCTCACGTTTCAAGAAGTTCTTTTTTTCATTGTTTCACAACAGCGTTCACAAGTGCTTGTTTCTTTTCTTCTTCTGTAAGTTCATTCACAGTCTTTCACAATTGTTTTGCATATTCTTCTTGTGCTTCACTTTGTTTGATAAC
>JAZRRN010000017.1:0-1597 GCA_045650745.1 Candidatus Caccovivens sp. | reverse complement strand
TGAAATGCAATCCAATCAACAAGTTCTTCATTATTTGCCCAGGATTCCTCACCAAGTCCTGATTCAAATAAAAAAGCATGAACTAATTCATGCCTTGTGACTTTCTTCCTATATTCATCAAGATTTTCCACTGACATCGGTTCTGCATGGAATGTGTCAATGACAATCTTCTTCACACTGTGATCACAATACCCACTGCAATTCTTCAGGCAAGGATCATCAGCTTCATTTGGCTGTGTTACAGAATATTTAGTTCCAAGAATGTCGATTATCATTTTTCTTACCTCTTATTCAAACCTGAAGGTTTCAGGCAATAACAGTTTTGTGACACCATATCGCATTGAATCCATACCATGTGAAAATTCATGGTCAGGTTCATCTGTGGGTTTCCCTGCCTTGTCAACCTTCCAACAATAGTTGCTTATTTCCTTTTGAAATTCAACACATTTCGGATGAATGATGATTTCATAGTTCTGAATTAACTGAATACCATGATTCACAGAATCCTTACCTTTTCTTGAAGGTTCTGCTTTCAGTCCTTCATCCCTTAATTCAGCAATAGACTTTGGTTCTGCCAAATCACAAACAATCGTTTGTCCACCATAACCCATTTCTTTGATTTTAGCTGCAATCACTCTGTTTGTGACACCTGTCTGATACCATTCATCAAATATGTATATCTTCATGTTGGTGTTGTCCACCATTTCACAAACAAATGCATTCGGATCAGTGAAACCAAAGTCAAGGTTGAATGCTGACCTTATACCAGGTATCTGTTTTATATCATCAACATTGAAATCTTCAACCCTGTATTTTTCATATATAAGACCTGTCGCAATACCCCATTCACCATCACCTTCAATGTGGTATCTTCTTGGATTGTTCTTCTGCATCTTCAAAAAGATGTTTCGGTCAGCTTCATCCAACCATTCATTGCACTTCCAGGTTGTTGTCTTGCAAAAAGTGTCTTCATCAGGTGCATCAAAGAACCTTGCTTTCAACCAAGAATTTGCTGACCAAGGGTTGAATGTCAATGTTATCTGTTTGAAATAACCTTCAGGAACTTCACCACGAATGGACATGTCCAATTTGTTGAAGTCATCTTCATTGGTGATTTCATAAGCTTCTTCTATCCATACCCAACACAAAACACCTTTATCAACAGATATTGATGTGATTTTCAAACCATCATCCAAACCCCTGAACAAAATCTTCTGTCCAGTGCTTTTTCTTATTATCTGCATGGGTGAAACTGTGCAATCGAAGAAGTCATCAAGTCCCAATTTGTGAATTGCCCACTTCAGATCACTGAACACTGAATCCCTTAATGTGTTTGAATATCGTCTGACACACAAACCATTGCTTTCAGGGAACTGATATAATCTGTGAATCATATTCAGTGCAGTGGTCTTTGATTTCTTTGAACCTCGACTTCCTTTGCACACTCTATATCGTTTTTTAGTGTTCCAAAAGTCTGCATATCCTTTTCCAACTGTTTCTTGCAATGATACCTTCATAAGTTATGCCCTCATAGTTCCAAATCATTGATTTTTCAAGGTTTTCTGAACCATTTGTGTCATATATGTGTTTTGTCACT
>JAZRRN010000016.1:0-1194 GCA_045650745.1 Candidatus Caccovivens sp. | reverse complement strand
AGAGCATGCTTTAAGCCTTGCCATTGTCCTTTGCCTCAAGCTCTTTCTGATATGCTCTTGTTGAAATCATCAACAGAGCTCCAAGAAAAGCATCAACAGCTGTGATTGTTCCAACAATTTGCTCACCATATGGCAAGCCCCAGATTGATGCCAATGCAAAATACAATGTGGCTATTGCTGGCAACACAATCTGTGCAATATATTTCAGAATGTCATATGTCTTGTTATTCATCATGATTCAACCTCCTTGTGAGCTGTGAGCCATTCTCTTGAGCACCAACCTTTGATGCCAAAGAAATTGACAAAGAGCCAATCCATGTCATTGATTGTTGTGTATTCTCCAGATGCAATGACCTCTGATTGATAAGGCATGACAGTGATGATTGTTCCATCTCCAGCTGATTCTCTCAGCCTCAATCCACTCTGAGCATCAACTCTCCATGAGCCAGCATAATCAGGTCTAAAATCAAAAGGCTCAGAATTTGAATCATCATTGCCAGATGGATTTGGCTCAGGCTGTGAATCATCATCATGGTCAGATTCCTCAGGCTCATCATCATATCTTGGAACACCAAAGCCAGAGATTTCCTCATCTATGCTGTGCCAAACTGTTGCAACCCTGTTGTTGTGATTGCCCTCTGATGAATAGAATCCACATCTGTCATCAGGTCTCCCAATGACAACACCCTGATGATATTCCTCACCCTCAGAGCCAAAGAAAACAATGTCACCCTCCTCAAAATCCTCTTTTGTGTGCCATCTTCCAGCATCTCTGAAATATTTTGCACCCCATTTGCATGAGCAAGCATAATTGATTGATGGATTTGGCTGACATAAAAAGAATAATGTGTCCCATTTCCTGTCATTGTCATCATAATCAGGCTTGCTGTCAGAATAGACATTCTCAAAGACACCAGCCTCACAGTATGTTGAGCACCATGCAATCCCATTCTTGTCTCCACAGAACAGCCCAGCCCTGTCAACAATTTCTCCATAGATTGTGCGATTTGAGCCCATTGGATGCTCCTCTGTGCCCTCTTGCTCTTTGCACCATCTAATGAGGTCACTCTTGAGCAAATTTCCCATGATTGTCTCCTCCTTTTTTAGTTTAGGCATAAAAAAAGCCCTCAATTATATATAATTTTAGGCTTTTTCAAAATAATATGCAATTATCTGATTATTTCTCTGACATCT
>JAZRRN010000015.1:0-2658 GCA_045650745.1 Candidatus Caccovivens sp. | reverse complement strand
AATCAATTTGTCGTTTCAATATCACGGCGCGAAATACACTTTCTTGTCTTCGAACAGAACTTGTTTTTCAAGAAGTCTGGTCGTTTTGTCTTTGATTGTTTTGTATTCTTGAACAGCCATTCACAAGCGTTTGAACACATTCTTCAACACTGCTTGATAAGCAACTGTTTCAACAATCACTCTTTTTGCTTTGTATCTTTCATAATTCTGAAACACAACATTCGCAGACGCTCAAATGTCTTTCTCTTTTCAGTTCAATCAGATTGATTCAAGGTGATAGATTCTATCTCAAATGAATCACGTCATATTGATTGCATATTCATCGCTTCACTCTTTTTCACTCACTGCTGGATCAACTCAAATCTGAATGAAATCGAATTGATAGTTTCTGCAATTTTCATCATATTGAATCATATCACGTGTGATGATGTGTTGTCAAATCACATAAGGAACAAGCAAATAATTCTGATTGAATGAAATGCTTCACAGTCTGCGTCTTTCAGATTCAAGAGACGTGAACTTTTTATTTGAATCTGTGATTCATTCATTCAGTTTTTCTGCTTCTTTGTCTGTTTCAACGAATCTGTTTCGAACGATTTGATTTTTTTCATCATATATCGGAATTCTGATTGTTCTTCGATTTTTGTCTTTTGCGATGTGTTCTCTGAATCTCGGCACAAGTCAGTCTTCATATATTGTGTTTCATAAGAATATCATCTGTGTTGCGTTTGTCGTTCATCAAAGAACTTCATTCAATAAGAATTCAAAGTTTTTGTCGATTTTCTTTTTTGAATCTGTGCTCGTCATTGTATCAACATCATCGAACACAAGCAAATCTGGTCTGAATTTTCAATCTGGTGCTGTATAGTTCTTTCATCTCGGCGACGTTCACAAAGACATCGCTCTGACATAGCAGTCATTTTCTGTGATGAATTTATCAATACGTTTGATTTTCTTTTGTCATCAGCGATTCATAAATTCTGGGTAATACAAATGTCAATAATCACGAATGAATCTTTCTCATCAGTCGGTGTCTCAAATGAAACTGTTCGCAATATAAGTCAGATTTTCTTCTGCATTCTCGATTGTCTGTGCGTATCGCATAATGTTTCTTTTTTTCTTGTATGCGATACATCGTGAAACGAACATCTGTGCAATTGTTGTTTTTGCACTTCATCTGAATCACTCAATGAACACATTTTTTCATTCTTCAAGTGCGTCATAAATTTCAACAAGACAATCTGGCGTTTCGAATGTGTAATATTCCATAAAATAGAACTTGCAAAAATCAAAGAAGTTGAATTCAAAATATTTGTTTCTCAACAAACTGCTGTTTTTCAATAATTCTATTGCTTTTTGTTTGTCCATTGATTGATAAATAATAAATATGTCAATATACTGTGTTTTTCATTCCACCGTCGGAAGCGATTCTCACTAATCTCAATCAATATCTGATTATTTGACTTTTTTGATTTTCGTGCTGAACAAAACATCAAGCGCTTCTGATTCTTCATCTGTCAGTCATTCAACCTTGCTTGCGTTCATATTGTAATTCGCTCAAATTGTTGCTGGCTCACCGAGTTCTGTCTTGAACATCTTCAAGATTTTTT
The DNA here is from genome assembly GCA_045650745.1 of Candidatus Caccovivens sp. GTDB lineage: Bacteria > Bacillota > Clostridia > Christensenellales > UBA1242 > Caccovivens. The sequence continues at coordinate 1,048 of JAZRRN010000015.1, read as the reverse complement.
CAGCGTCTCACACATCGATGTCGATGTCTTTTTTATCTTGATTCGCTTTCACGAACTTTGAGACTTGAACAAGCAACAATTGAAGAACTGCTTTCTTTCATTTCATCAAGTCTTCAATTGGCACAGATAATTCATTCGCTTGTTTTTCTGCGTTCTTTTGAAGTGCTTTTTCAACAATCTTCATTTTGTGCTCTTGTTTTTCTTTTGTTCGTCATTTCGTGTTTTTGCGAATACTTCAATCTGTTTTTGTCTTGAATTTGTCTTGAAAAAATCTTTCAACTTCATCGGTTTCAGATTCAAAGAATTCAAGCTTCAAAGCTGGTCGGTCGTATTTGCTTTTCATCTATAATTTTTTCAATAAATAAATGATGATTCTGCGTCTTCGTCTTTTCTTGTTTGTCTTGAATAGATTATATGCGATATAATCAAGCAATCTTTCAACAAGATAGCACAATTCAAGATTTTTCTGTTTGTAGTTTCTGCTTGTGTTGTTTATCACAACTCACAGCAAATTCTCCATTTTGTCTTTGTTCATAGATTATTCGTCATCAGATAAAATTTCATCAATCTCGATTTCTCTGTTTGTGCATTTGATTTTTTGCTCTGGTCTCAATCAGTGAAATCTTTTGATGATAACTTCACAATACAAAGGATCTAATTCCATAAGAAACGATTTCTTTCAAAGTTGTTCTGCAACAATCATTGATGTTCAAGTTCATCAGAACAAATCAAGAACGCTGTCTTTTGCAAAATTTTTGATGAAGTGTTCTGCAAACTCGATTGAGAATGTTGCACTGTGAATTTTTGAATATTCGTTTTTCATCTGTCAGCTGACGTGAAAGATATTCTGCAATGTTCATCTGAATGGTATTGTTCAGATTGCACGATTTCATTTGTGGCTGAATACGTGAATGTATTCGAAACTTGAATTCAGAACGTTTTCTCACATTGCTGGTGCGCTTCGTCATTTATCTCGAATGATTGTGTCTGCGTATTGGTCTTTCATATCATACAGATAATCAATCAATGATATTTTGTTTCACGCAAG
>JAZRRN010000014.1:0-1248 GCA_045650745.1 Candidatus Caccovivens sp. | reverse complement strand
CTTGTTTATTATATTCGATTTTCTCAATCAATGTTCTCAAAATCTCATTCTTGGCTTTGACATCAAGCTCATCATATTTCTGGATGCATCTCTCAAGGATTGGAATCCCTGTCTTGATGCTCTCAATTTCTCTCTCATCATTGTCATCTGATAATTGTTGCCTTGTTTCCAGCAATCCATTCAGCTCCTCCTCAAGAATTTTCACTCTTGAGAGGTATTTCTCTTTTGAATAGATTCCCTCCTCCAATAATTCACAACATCTCTCCAGCATTGCATCTTTTTTCTTTATCTCAGCATCAATTCTGACAGCCAGATTTGCTCTCTCAGATGCCTTGAGCTCAATCCTTGATGAATTATCATCAATGTATTTCTGGAATCCTCTCAGAGCCTCTGTGAGCTCCAAGAGCAATTGTGATTCCACATCATCAAATTTGGATGAATGTGTTGGACAATCCAATGTGTTGCAAGACAAATATTTGACCTTTGCTCCATTCACTTTCATGACCATTGATGAGCCACATTCAGAGCATTTGACCAAAGATGCAAGAGGATTGATGATTTTCAGAGACCTCCTCACATTTGGAGCTTTTGATGTGAGCCTCCTCTGTGCCTGTGCAAAGATTTCTGGCTCAATCAAGGGCTCATGCTTGCCTTTTGTCCATTCATCCTCAATCTTGGCATTCTTGACATGGAGCATGCCAATGTATGTCTGATTTTTCAAGACCTCTCTGATTCTCTGAGGTTGCCATGCTTTGCCATTCCTTTGCATCAGACCACATGCATTCAGCTGGTGAGCAATCTCTGTCAATCCATCTCCAGAAATATATTTGCTGAATATTATCTTGACCACATCAGCCTCTGGCTCATTTGGTATCAAGACAAATCCCTTGCCTCTCTTTTCTTTGGAGAATCCAAAAGGCAACACAGAGCCTGTGTAATATCCCTCAAGCAAGGCTGAGATTCTCCCTCTCAATAATCTACGACAAATGACCTTGTATTCCCTCCTTGACATGAACAATCCAAACTCAAAGAATTCCTCATCAATCTCATTGTCTGATGCAAGGTCATAAATCTTGGTCAATGTGTGAATCTTTGTTCCTGATTTCTTAAAGACCTCAAGAATCTCAGCTTGGTCAGCCTGATTTCCTCTTGAGAGCCTCTCCAGCTCAATGACACAGACAGCATCAAACATGCCAGCCTTGACATCAATCAGGAGCTTTTGCATTTCAAATCTGGCTGAGATGGATT
>JAZRRN010000013.1:0-14870 GCA_045650745.1 Candidatus Caccovivens sp. | reverse complement strand
TATTTTTCTAATATTTATTTTAATTTATTTTTATGATTATTTTTCTATTTTTATTAGAAAATTTGGCAGGTTTAAAGGGCAATAAAAATCACATTATTCTTTTCTTTACTTTTTTGTTTGTTTAAGTTATAATATAGTGTTTATATATAGGAGATGTTTTATGATTTTGGATACACAAAAAGAAAAGTTGTCGCTTTTGGCGCAAGAATTTGATTTTATCAAGGAGTGTCTTTGACCCGGCTGGACTCAACAAGCAACTTGACGCTCTCAAAGCAGAACAACTTGAAGATGGATTTTTTAGTGACCCTAAAAAGGTTTCAAAAGTGGGCAGAGAGGTTAAGTTTTGCGAATATAAACTTGAAACAATCAAGAAATTGCAAACAAACATCGAAAATGCACAAGCAAGCATAGAGTTGTTGGAAGAAATTGATGACGAAGGCATTTATGCAGAACTTAACGACACTTTGGCTGTGCTTGAAAAAGAAATTGAAAATGCAAAACTCGAAACTTTGCTTTCTGGCAAATATGACAATTACAACGCTATTTTGACTTTGCATGCAGGTGCTGGTGGAACAGAGGCTCAAGATTGGACTGATATGCTTTATCGTATGTATAGCATGTATGCAGAAAAAAATGGTTTCAAAATCAAAGTGCTTGATGTGCTTGATGGAGATGAAGCAGGACTTAAATCAATTTCGTTTGTGGTTTCTGGCGAATATGCTTATGGATATTTGAAAGCAGAAAAAGGTGTGCATAGATTGGTGAGAATTTCGCCATTTGACTCAAATGCAAGAAGACACACAAGTTTTGCATCTTTGGAAGTTATGCCTGAAATTGAAGAAGCACCAGACATTGTGATCAGACCAGAAGATTTGAAGGTTGACACATTTAGAAGTTCGGGTGCTGGTGGACAACATGTCAACAAGACAGAATCTGCAATCAGAATCACTCATATCCCTTCTGGCATTATCGTTGCATGTCAAACAGAAAGATCTCAAATTCAAAACAGAGAAACTGCAATGAAAATGCTTTATTCAAAACTTGTTGAAAAGCAAGAATTGGAAGAAATGGAAAAATTGGCTTCAATCCGTGGTGATGTAAAGAAAATTGAATGGGGAAGCCAAATCAGATCTTATGTGTTCTGCCCTTACACATTGGTTAAGGATCACAGAACAAACTTTGAAAACAGCGATGTGCAAGCTGTTATGAATGGGGACATTCAAGATTTTATCAACGAATATCTTAAAAGGACAAGTGTGAAAAACTGATGACTTATATGGAAGAAGCAAAAGTAAAATTTGATGCTTTGAAGGGCAAGAAAAATGTCCTTATTCTTTCTGTGGAATCATCTTGTGACGAAACTTCTATCGCACTTGTTGAAAACGGAAGAAATGTGCTTGCAAACATTGTTTCTTCACAAATCGACATTCACAAACTTTATGGTGGAGTTGTGCCGGAAATTGCTTCAAGAAACCATATCAAAAACATTTCAAGCGTGTTGGAAGAGGCACTTGCTGTTTCTGGCAAAACCTTGCAAGATCTTGATGCAGTGGCAGTGACTTATGGTGCTGGGCTTATGGGGGCGCTTCTTGTTGGAGTAAACTTTGCAAAAACCCTTGCATACGCACTCAAATTGCCTTTGATTGCTGTAAGCCATGTGCATGGTCATATTGGGGCAAATTATATTTCTTATCCTCAACTTCAACCCCCATTTTTGTGCTTGATGGTCAGTGGTGGACACACAGCAATTGTGCAAGTGGAAGATTATTGTCGCTTCAAGCTTTTGGGTTCGACTGTCGATGACTCGGTTGGTGAATGTTTTGACAAAGTGGCAAGGGTTTTGGGACTTGCTTATCCTGGTGGTCCAAACATTGATCGTTTGGCAAAAGAAGGGCAAAATGTTGTCAAATTCAACTATAAAACACCACTCAAAGACACTTGCAACTTTTCGTTTAGTGGACTTAAAACTGCTGTTGTAAATTTTGTTCACAACAAAGAGCAGAAAAATGAACAATATTGCAAAGAAGACATTGCTTGCTCATTTCAAGAACTTGTGACTGACGAACTTTGCACAAAAACTATGAAAGCGTGCAAAGATTTGGGAGAAACTAAATTGGTTATTGCCGGTGGAGTTGGTGCAAACAGCAGACTTCGTGAAAAAATGGGGCAATATTGCAAAGAAAATGGGGTGGAACTTTTTATGCCTGTTTTGAAATATTGCACAGACAACGCTGCCATGATTGGTGCGATTGCCTATTATTATATTTTGGCTGACAAGGGGCTTGCAGATTTGTCTTTGACAGCAAAACCAACAGTGGGGATTTGATATGAAGGTGCTACAATCAATTAAAAACTCCATGAAACATATCAAGTGGTATGAATGGGCATATTCTGGCATCTTTTTGGTTGCAACAATTGTGCTTGCGATTGTGTTTCGCTCGCCAGCGCTTGTGATTGTCAATTCGATTGTTGGCATTGTCTCAATTTCAATCATTTCGAAAGGGTTTTTCCTTGGGGCTTTCACAAACATTGTGTCGGCAGTGATCTATGCGGCACTGTCGTATGTAAACAAGTATTATGGCGAAGCTTTGGTTGGGCTTTGCATAACACTTCCGATGTCTTTGGCAAGAATCTTTTTGTGGTATAAAAATCGCCAAAAGGGTGACAGTGAATTTATCAAAATTGCCGAAAAAACCAAATGGAAAGAACTTGCCGTGCTTGGCAGTGTGGCTTTGGCTTCTTCGGTTGGATTTTATTTTATGCTTAAAGCATTTGACACAAGCAATTTGATTTTTAGCACAATTTCTATGACGCTTGGCTGTGTGGCTGGATATTTGCAGTTGCGCAGATATTCATACAACTTTGTGATTTACATCATAAACAACATCATTTGCATCTGTTTGTGGGTGCCTGTGATGATGGGAGATATTGCAAACTTGCCAACTGTGGTGAGTTATGTGATGTATACGGGACTTAACTTCTTTGGCATTGTCAATTGGGTTGGGCTCAAGAAAAATCAACAAACTTTACAAACAGAAGTTGCGACAGAAAACGCAACAGAAAACGAAACAAATGACAAGGAGAACTGATATGGAACTTTTGGCACCTGCAGGAAATTTTGAGAAATTTTTGACAGCAATCCATTTTGGTGCTGATGCAGTTTATATGGCTGGTGGCAAATATGGACTTCGTGCTTTTGCAGGCAATTTTGATGAAGCTGAAATGAAAAAAGCTGTTGAAATTGCACACGAAAAAGGTCGCAAAGTGTATGTTACACTCAACATTATTGCAAGAGATGAAGATTTTGAAGAATTGCCAACTTATTTGCAATTTTTGCAAGAAATCAAAGTTGATGCTGTGATTGTTGCTGATGTGGGCATGGTTAGATTTGTGCGTAAAAATGCACCAAATCTTGATGTGCATGTGAGCACACAAGCAAACATTATCAACTCGCAATCGGCACTTCTTATGGCTGATATGGGGGTCAAAAGAGTGATTTTGGCGAGAGAGTTGACGCTCGAACAAGTGGCAAACATACGCAAAAACTTGCCAAAAGAAGTTGAAATTGAAGTGTTTGTGCATGGTGCTATGTGCATGGCATATTCTGGCAGATGCTTGCTTTCAAACTACCTTACAGGCAGAGATGCAAACCGTGGCGAATGTGTGCAAGCATGCAGATGGAAATATATGGTAAGAGAAGTTTCTCGTGAAGAAAGTTTGGAAGTTGAAGAAGATGAGAAAGGTTCTTATATCTTCAATTCAAAAGACTTGAACATGATTGAACACTTGCAAAAACTTAAAGATGCCGGTGTTGACAGCGTCAAGATCGAAGGCAGAATGAAATCGCCATATTATGTTGCGACAGTTGTCAATGCATACAGAAAGGCGCTTGATATGTTGCCAAATCCACCAACTGAAGAGTTGTGCAGAGAACTTTGCAAAGCGAGTCACCGTCGTTATACAACAGGTTTTTACTTCAAAGATGAAGAGAAGATTTACACAGAAGATTCTATGCCTGTGCAAGAAAGCGAATTTGTTGCTGTTGTGACAAAAGATGCTGAAAATGGCATGGTCGAACTTGAAATGAGAAACAAATTTTCTGTTGGCGACCAACTTGAAATGCTTTGTGTTGATAGCGATGCCTTTGGCAAGAAGCTTGAAATTGAAAAAATTGTCAACTCAAAAGGCGAAGAAGTGGATTCTGCAAAAGTTGTGCAAGAAAAGGTGGTTGTGCCTTGCAAATTCAACTTGAAAGCAGGAGATATTTTGAGAAGATAAAATTTGTTTGACTGAATTTTGTTTTTATGCTAATCTAAATTGGGAGAATGAAATGGCGAAATTGAATATTAACAACATTGAAAATGTTGAAGGAAAATATCATTTGATGTTTCTTGAAGGTAAAAATGCTGTCGAAACTGCAAAAAACGACTTGCGTTTTGCCAATTTTTCTATGCTTTTGTTTGCAACATTTGTTTTGTTGTTTGTGATTGTTTCGGGATTTAATCTCTATTACATCGCATTTTTGCTTATCTTTTTGATTGTTTTTGGGGTTACTCTTGGTTGTTTGTTTAGAGTGAAGAGAAAGGCAACAAAAAAGTGCATTTATGCAGTGCAAAATTCAAAAACAACGGACATTGTCGCAAAGCAAGTTGACAATCGTGGTGCAGGCAAAGCGCTTGTTAAATCTATGTCTAGCACGGTTGACAGATATGCAGCAAAAGAAAAATATCCTTCAGTTTTGCAAAAGTTTAAGAGAAAAAGAAAACATATGCATCTTGTGGGAATCATCAACGAATTTGAAAAAGAAGACAAAAAGAGCAAGTAAGCTCTTTTGTTTTTTTAATAAAAACAATTTTATTTGGGCAATTGCTTGTTTTTTGACTTGTTTTTTGGTATTATATTTACATTGATTTAGGGAGATTTGAAAAAATGATTACTAGCAAAGAATTGAGAGAAAAATGGCTTAATTTTTACAAACAAAGAGGACATGTTGACATCGGTGCTGTTTCGCTTATCGGCGATGGCACAACAGGTGTTATGTTTAATGTTGCCGGCATGCAACCATTGATGCCTTATCTTTTGGGAGCAAAACACCCACAAGGCACAAGACTTTGCAATGTGCAAGGTTGTGTGAGAACTGTTGACATTGATTCTGTTGGAGATTCTAGTCACTGCACATTTTTTGAAATGATGGGAAACTGGAGTTTGGGAGATTATTTCAAAAAAGAAAAAACTGCTTGGTCGGTAGAATTTTTGACAAAAGAACTTGGTTTTGACATCAACAAACTCTGCACAACAGTTTTTGCAGGAAACAAAAATGTTGAAAAAGATGACGAAATCGTTGAATATTTGATGGACGCAGGCATCAAGAAAGAAAACATTTTCTTCTTGAAAGACAACTGGTGGGATTTGCCAGGAACCGTTGACACACCTTGTGGACCAGACAACGAATGGTTTTATCCTCGTCATGATACACCTTGCGGGGAAACTTGTGATGCAACTTGCGAATGTGGCAGATGGGTTGAAATTGGAAACGATGTTTATATGCAATACAAAGTTTTGGCAGATGGCAGTGTAGAACCTTTGAAAAACAAAAATGTTGACACTGGATTTGGTTTTGAAAGATTGCTTATGTATGTAAACGGACTTAGTGATGTTTATATGACAGATGTTTTCTGTGATGTTGTCAAATATATGGAAAACACTTTGGGTGCAAAATATGGCACAGATGAAAAGCAAACAAAATCAATGAGAATCATTGCTGACCATATGAGAACTTCTGTTATGTTGATTGGTGATCAAAACGGAATTTTGCCAAGCAATGTTGGGGCAGGTTACATTTTGAGAAGAATTTTGCGTCGTGCTATTCGTCACGCAAGAGAAATCAAACTTTCGACAGAAGATTTGCTTGAAATTGCAAAGATTTATATCGAAAAGGTTTATGACAAGGCATACCCACTTTTGGTAGAAAAAGAAGAATATATCCTTTCAAACATCAAGCTTGAAAGTGACAAATTCAACAAATCAATCGAAACAGGCATCAAAGAATTTGAAAAACTTGTTGCTGGACTTGGCAGAAAAGTTGAATTTATGACAAAAAACAACCCTGATTATGTGCCAACAGAAGCTGACAAAACAATCAGTGGCAAAGCAGCTTTCAGACTTTATGAAACTTATGGTTTCCCTATTGAAATGACTGTTGAAATGGCCGAAGAAATCGGTTTTGCAGTTGATCAAGAAGGTTATCAAAAAGCATTTGTAGAACACCAAGAACTTGCAAGAAGCACTTCTCAAGTTGCAAAGAGTGGACTTGCTGGATCAGGCGAGATGGAAACAAAATATCACACAGCAACACACCTTCTCAACGCAGCACTTAAGAGAGTGGTTGGCGAAACTTCTCATCAAATGGGATCAAACATCACAAGCGAAAGACTTAGATTTGACTTTGCTTGCGATCACAAGCTTTCGCCAGAAGAAATTGCTCAAACAGAAGCTTTGGTAAACGAATGGATTAAAGCTGACATCAAAGTTGTCAGAGAAGAAATGGCAAAAGAGGAAGCTGTTAAGCAAGGTGCAGAACATCAATTTATCGAAAGATATCCAGATGTTGTTTCGGTTTATACTATCGGAGATGTTTCAAAAGAAATCTGCACAGGACCTCATGTTGAAAACACTGGTGTGCTTGGTCAATTTAAGATCAAAAAAGAAGAAGCGTCTTCTAGTGGTGTAAGAAGAATTAAAGCGATTTTGGCATAGTTTCGTGTTGACAAAAAGCTTTTTAGTATGTTAATATATTGATATAAACTTAAAAGGAGAGTTTGATATGGCTCAAGGGGGAATTAAAAAGGGATTTTTCTTCTATTTCGGTTTGTTTGTATTGCTCTTGATTTCCGTGTTTTTGATTTGCTTGGTTATCATGATGTTCAATCCTGGCAAAACAGTGCTCTGGATGCAATACTTTACAGCTGATACAGAAATTCATCACACAAAAACAGATGATGGAGCTTTGATTGATTATTCAACTATCAACAAGATTGAAATCGAAGCAACTTATGCAAAAGTTTCAGTTCAAAAGAATGCTGAATATACAGAAAAACAAGAAGGTTTGATCATCATCAACAAAGCAAAAGGTTTTGCTTCTGCAAAGAAGGCAGTTCACTACAATGTAAGCATCACAAAATCTGGTTCTACATTGAAAGTTAAGGTTACAGAACCAACAGGATTTTTGTATTTCTCAAAAAATATCGAAATCATTTTGAATGCAAACCACGAAACTGCAACAAACTGGGCAAATGTTGACTTTGTTGCAACAACAACAAATGGCGACATTCAAGTTGGTGGCGTAAATCATCTTAAAGCAAAAACAGTTCACTTGAAATCACTTGATCTCAAGGCAACAGGAAAGGGCGACATCACATTGGAAAAAATGTTGGATGTTTCAAACGCAAACAGCGTAAAACTTTCTACAAACAAGGGTGACATCTCATCTGCAATGGAAGTTGGTGGCAAGCTTGGCATTGTTTCAAACAGTGACACAATTCTTGAAACAAATTCAGGGGTTATCAAGTTTGACAGATTGACAGTTGCTTCTGGAAGAAGCCTTCACATTTTGTGTAAGTCTGGAGATGTTAAGATTGGCGAAATCAATGCAGATTCTGTTGATGTAAGCTGTGTTCAAGGAAATTATGTTTTTGACACAATCAACGGCAATTTGAGTTATACAAACTCAGAAGACACAATTATTTCTCCAAACATTTTGGTTACAAAACTTGTTTCTGGAGATTTCACTTTGACAACAGATGGAAACAGCAATGCAAATCCAGATGTTGAAATCAAAGAAGTTGGTGGAGACATCACAGTTATTGCAGACAAGGGACACCTTGAAGTTGCAAAAGCAAATGGTGCAGTTTCTATAAACTCTAAAGACAATTTGTATGTTGGAATTATCTTTGCAGATACTTCAGCAAACAATGCAATCACAATCAAAAATGTTAAGGGTGATGTAGATCTTGGATTCTTGGGATCAATGGCAGGCACTGTTGAAGTTGTTACAAATGGCGACATCGAAATCAAAATTACATCTGCTGCAAAATTTGTTTCTGAAGCACTTGTAAACAATGATTCTGGAGATCGTGTGGCTGATTCAAAAATCAAAGTTAGCACAAACTTGGCTGATGGAAGAACTTTGAATCCATTGTCAGTAGATGGAACTTCTGCAAACTCTTGGGCAATGACTCTTAAGACAAACTCAAAAATCAAATATACACTTGTTGAAGCTTCTGCTTTGGCATAATCAACAAAAACAAGATAAAGTCGACATCTGTCGGCTTTATTTTTTGCAAAAAGTTTTGATTTGAAAACACGATTGTTATATAATATGTGAAAGGAGAAAATTATGGTTGTTTTGTATATTTTGGTGGCTGTCAGTATCTTGACTTCGATTGTTGGCATTGTTGTAAGTTTGAAAACAAGAAGTGAAACAAAGATGTCTGAAAGCGACAAAAAAGATATTGTAGACAGTTTTGGAAACAATGTGAATGTGATTGCACACACTTTGCTTACAGGTCAACAAACTGCAAATGTTGGCATGAATGAAACGATAAAAAACTTTAAGGAAGACCTTATCAGAAGCCATGAAGCGCTTGAAAAAAGGGTGACAAATCTTGTTGAGCAAATTGATGCGAGAATGTTTAAAATGAGCAAGATGCAAGAAGACAAGTTGGAAGCAATCAGACAATCAAATGATCAAAGCATCAAATCTTTGCAAGAAGACAACAACAAGCAACTTGACAAGATGAGAGAAACTGTTGACGAAAAGTTGTCAAAAACAATCAACGAAAGGTTTGAACAAAGTTTTGATTTGTTGAGAAAACAACTTGAAAATGTCCATAAATCGTTGGGAGAAATGCAAACAATTGCATCTGATGTTGGAAGTCTTACAAAAGTGCTTTCAAATGTCAAGACAACAGGTGTTTTTGGTGAAATTCAACTTGGAGCATTGTTTGATCAATTGCTCACGCAAGATCAATATGAAACAAACTTTGTCACTGCTGATGCACATGATCCTGTCGAATTTGCAATCAAATTGCCAGGTCAAGCAGATGGCGAATTTGTTTATTTGCCGGTCGACTCTAAATTTCCTTTTACAGTTTACACTGATTTGCAAACAGCGTATGATGCAAATGATTTCGAACTCGTAAAACAAAAGAAAACTGCCCTTAAAACAAAGATTAAGGACATGGCAAAGGATATTTCAACCAAGTATATTTACCCTCCAAAAACAACAAATTTTGCTGTTATGTTTTTGCCTGTTGAAGGTCTTTATGCCGAAGTTGCAAAAATGGGCTTGATTGACGAATTGCAATCAAAATATAATGTCACAATTGCAGGTCCGACAACATTTAGTGCGCTTCTCAACAGCTTGCAAATGGGATTTAGGACTTTGGCAATCCAAAAGAAATCTGGCGAAGTTTGGAAGGTTTTGGGTGCTGTGCGCACTGAGTTTGAAAAGTTTAATGGCGTGGTTGACAAAATTCAACAAAAGTTTGATGACACAAGCAGAGAATTTGACAAACTTGTTGGCACAAGAAGCAGAATGATTGCAAGCAAACTTAAATCAATCGAACAACTTGACTCGAAAGAATCTTCAAAAGTTTTGGGCATTCAAGAAGAAGTTGAAAGCGAAGAAGAATAAAAAAGTGGCAATGCCACTTTTTTTGTTGAAGATGGAAGAGTCAAAAAGTTGTTGACTTTTGCAAATTTGAGGGATATAATATAACTAGATTAGAAAAAGGAGATATTTATGTTCAGTTCATTTATTTGGTGGCGTTGGTAATTTAGCGTTCGCAAATCGTTGTGTTTTGTGAATGCTTTTTCGTGCGTCACAAAACATATAATGGATTGGATATTTCATATAAAATCTTTGCCCGTTGGTATGTTTTGTTTATCAAAATGTTCAACGGGCTTTTTATTTTGATTTTAAGGAGATTTTATTATGAAAAAAACTATGCTTACTGGGGTTAGACCTAGTGGAAATTTGACTTTGGGAAACTATTTGGGTGCTATCAAAAACTTTGTTGATAGACAAGAAACTTACAACAGTTATATCTTTATTGCTGATTTGCATGCAATCACAAGTTATATCGAACCTAAAAAACTTAAAAGTGCAGTTTACAACTGTGTTGCTATGTATTTGGCTTGTGGTGTTGATCCAAAAGTGACAACAATCTTCAAGCAAAGTGATGTGCTCGAACATGGCACTTTGGGATTTATTATGACATTTCAAACAAAGATGGGCGAGCTTTCAAGAATGACACAATTTAAATATAAATCACAACTTTCAAGCAAAGAGGGGGTTGACACTGGATTGTTTGTTTATCCAACACTTATGGTGGCAGATATTTTGCTTTACAACACTGCTATTGTGCCGGTCGGTAAAGATCAGCAACAACATGTCGAACTTACTCGTGATTTGGCTGAGAGATTCAACAAAAGATATGGCGAAGTTTTTGAAATGCCAGATGTTTATGTTGCACCGGTTGGAAACAAAATTTGCAACTTGCAAAATCCTGCCGAAAAGATGAACAAATCTGACAGTGGCGACAACAAGGGCACTATCTTTTTGATGGACGATTTGGCTGTGGCAAGAAAGAAAATTATGTCTGCAAAAACTGATGATTTGGCTTCTGTGCATTTTGACGAAGAAAATCAACCAGGCATTTCAAACTTGATGAGTATTTTGTCAAAAATAACAGGCGAAGATTTTGACAGCATCGAAAAAAGATATGTCGGCAAAGGTTATGGCGAGTTTAAGCGAGAGGTTGCAGATGTGGTTTGCAATTTGCTTGCCGAAATTCAGGCAAAATTTGCCTTTTACAACGACGAAAAGGTTTTGGACGAAATCTTGGCTGTTGGGGCAAAATCTGCCGAAATAGTGGCAAAAGAAACCCTTGCAAGGACAACAAGGGCTTTGGGTCTTAACTGATAGAGTAGAACAAAAAAGGACTGAATTGTCAGTCCTTTTTATTTTTGATTGTTTTGTGTGTAAAGCATGTAAATCTTTTTGCAACTGAAGTTGTCTCCAATCTTAAATCCGAGAGATTTTACAAATTGGCAAAGGATTTCAAACTTTTCTTCTTCTGGTTTGTCTGCAATGCTTGCATATTCTTCAATTTCAACAAAAGTGCCTTCCAAACCTTCGACAGTGCCGATAATAATTGTGATTTCGCCATTTTGATAGAAGTTGTTTTGTTGGGCGAGGGTCATCCAATTTTCAAGGCCTGCATTTGCAAGCAACGAATGTGCATTTGCTGAATTGTCAATGCTTACACTTGATTTGACTTCGCCAATAACTCTGTCTTGATCGTCAAGAGTTTTCTTTTTGTGAACCAACGAAACTTTGTGTTCGCCAGTTGACTTCTTGTCAAACTCACGAATGATTATGCTGCTGTCAAGAAGTTGTTTGTATGTTGCGTTTTTCAAATCTTCTGCTTGAAGGGTTGAAAAATATTGATCCTTGCCTGTGAAAGTGTCTTTCCAACTGTATCCCAAACTTTCGACTTTTGCGATTACATTTTTGATGTCTTCAAAGATTTGAACTGTGATTTCAGTTTGTGCCATATCCTCTCCTTTAGATTTGTTGTTTATAAAAATATTATAACACAGTTTGCAGGGGGCTGGCAAATAAAAAAACTGCTTGCCGAAGCAAACAGTCTTTCATATATGGAGCGGAAGACGAGATTCGAACTCGCGACATTTGCCTTGGCAAGGCAACGCTCTACCACTGAGCCACTCCCGCATGCATCTCTAAATGCTCTAATAATATACCAAATATTTATTAAAAAATCAAGCATTTTCAAGCAATTTATCAAAAATTTTCATATTTTAATAAAAAATTTTGCTATTTTTGTCAAAAATTGGAGTTGAAAACAAATTTGGCAAAGATTGCAAAGTTATTTTGGCAAAAAGGTTTGACAAAAAAACAGTTATGTGGTATATTTATCTAGCATGAAAAGATGATTTGAAACAACAAATGGTACCATCGCCAAGCGGTAAGGCAAAGGTCTGCAACACCTTTATTCCCCGGTTCAAATCCGGGTGGTACCTCCAATTGAGTTTTAAATCATCTTTTTTGCTATATGCTGGTGTGGCGGAATGGCAGACGCACGGGACTTAAAATCCCGAGTTCGAAAGGACGTATGGGTTCGACTCCCATCACCAGCACCAGAACAAAAAACACGAGCCGATCGGTCCGTGTTTTTTTTGTTGATGTGAGGGTGATTGTTAATCAATTCAATTAACAGAAAATTTTGCGCGCACACTTTCAAGGAAAACTTTGTCATTTTTTAAATAGTCATCTAAAATGATAGCTATCAAATAAGTTTTAAACATCCTGTCATATATTTTTTCAATTTCTTCTTCTGTCATATTGTTTACAACTAACACTTCTTTTCCTTTGGGTTTATGTCGAACATTCATTTTGTCTGAAAGGTGCCCCAATTCTTGACAAATGTATCCCAAATTGTTGGATGTTAAATTTGTTTTTATTCCTTCTAAAACCATGTATAATCTGGATAAGATTATAGCTTTGTCAAATAAATTCCCCTTCAGAGAATGATGGTTGAAAAGGAATATCTGTTCTGAAATGTTAGAATCGTTAACTGCTTCTGCGGCGTATCTTGCTTTAAAGTCTTTTTCAATACAGATTGCATATGCCGAATCGTCGTTTCCAATCCATTTAAGATCAAAGTTTATTTTATCCAAAATTATATCTATGTTTTGGTTTACAGCGATGAAATTCTCGTTGTCACATCGGTAAAAAGGATTAGATGAACACCAAAATCTCAATATGGCATTTACATATTCAATATACCTTAAAAATTCAATCAAACTAATTTCTATATTATCATTTGCCTTGTTGATAATGTCTTGTATTCCAGAATTGAGTAAAAAACTCTCAAAAGAGATTGAAGTTTGTCTCAATTTCCAATTTAAAAAATTTGCACGAATGTCTCCATAAATACTTTTAGGATAACAATAGTGTTTTTTTAACAAATTCTCAATGTTTGATATTTCAGTGTTAAAAACGATTGTCTTTTTAATCCATTCTTCAAAAAAACTCATATTTTTATCTCCTTATTCATTGTTATTTTATTTTCTCTTCTGTCTAAGTGCAGATGCAGCAGCACTTTTTGATGCGCTGCTTGTTCTTCCATCTCTCAAAACTTTTGATGCTTTGGATGCAACGGTTTTTGAGGTATGGGCACAAGTTTTTCTTGTACAAGTCATATCTTTTTCCTCCTTTTGCAAAATTTGCTTGATTGGGTTGAAATAAAAAAATCGAGCCGCAATTTGATATGGTGTAAAAATTATATGATAGTTATATAACCTCTATATAAGCGTTAAATAACTTGTATATAACTTTTTTTACCAAATTGTTGACATCGATCATAAATAAATGTATAATTCATTTATGATCATGTGCTTTCTTTGATCATATCTATACATATGAAATGAATAAGCTTCCGCCAAGATTTTTATTCATTTCAACTCAAAAATAAAATCCAAACTTGCCGTTTGGATTTTTTTGTTTTACCGACCAACAGCAAGTAAGATTTTATAGGCAAAGTCAGCATAAACTTTACTTGCGGTTATGATATCAGAATAAGTATATTTTGTCAAATTATTTTTCGACTAAAAACAACAATATTCATGTCGAATTTGAGGGGTCATATGATTTCAATTTTTTCTATAAGGATTTGTCTATCCCAAAGTTCGACATTGTTTGCCTTTGCAAGTTCTTTTGCACTTTTTGTGAAATGGCTGTTAGTTATAACCATGCACTTGTTTGCCTTATAATAATTCATTCCTGCAACAGCTTCCATTATGGCATGATTGCCAACAACCCCATTATAGCATTTCGCTTGAATTGCTACAACAAAATCAGTTTTTTGTGCTAAAACATCAACTCCTTGATCTCCACTGGTTTTTGTTATAGTGGTTTTATATCCCATTTTTTTGAACAATTTTGCGATAAAACTTTCAAATTCACTTCCAGACATTAAATCAATATCGTTAATTGTAGTTGGTTGTGATTTAGATGTGTGATTTTCTTCCAATTTTCTCAATTTTTCTCTTCTTTTGATTTTTTCTAGTATATGTGTAACTTCGGGTATAACTTCATTCAAGCATACAAAGAAAGATTTGTCTAAATTTGTGAGGTATTTATCGATTGTAAAAAATAATGATATTGAATTTTGGTCGACTTGATAAAGTTTATGTGCTATGTCCATTGCTGGCATCTGGGGGTCAATATCGAATTTGTCGCACAATGAAAAGTATAAGTTTTCTAAATATTGGATATGTAGTATCCAAAGAAGTGCGATAATAGAATAGATATCTTCAAAGGAATTTTTAATTCGGTTGTTTTCTATAAGGAGACAGATAAAGTCGGCGAAAGTATTTAAGTTAATGTCTTGGTAATTGTTTTCTAATTCTTGTGACAAATGTTCAAAAGTATATGAGAGTTCTGGTAAAATGCTGTCTGAGAAATCTTCTTGATTGTCATTAAGAAGATTTAATAATGCTTTTTGAAAAGTTTGAATAGAGTGTACACAAATAGTTATTGTTTTTGTAATTATAATTTGAAAGTTTGATTAGTGTTTTGAGTTGAGGTGTAGTTACTTGAAGAAGATTGATATATTCTTCTGTTATGTATAGGTTTGATTGTTCTGAGTTTGAGAAGTTTGTTAAGTAATCTATGAGAAATATTCCGTTATTCTGTTGTATAAATGAAGAACAAGTTTTTATCAATTGTTTATCTTATAAGAAATTATGAACGGTTTGTTCTATATTGTTAAAAGTTTGTTGTT
>JAZRRN010000012.1:0-9569 GCA_045650745.1 Candidatus Caccovivens sp. | reverse complement strand
GAAAATTTGTGTATTGTAATCTTTGACAACATTGATTTATCAAAAAAGATTATAGAAATTTTAGAAAATAAATAAGGAGTAAATTATGATTAAAGCTGTTATATATGCAAGATATTCAAGTTCTAGTCAGACTGAGCAAAGTATTGAAGGTCAAGTTCGTGTTTGTAGAGAGTTTGCTGAAAGAAATGGATATATGATTGTTAGCGAGTATGTTGATAGAGCAAAGACAGGAACGAATGATAATCGTCCTGCTTTTCAACAAATGTTATATGACAGCAAAAATAAAACCTTTGAAGCTGTTTTGGTTTATAAATTAGATAGATTTGCTAGAAATAGATATGATAGTGCTATTAACACTTTGGCTTTGCGAAACAATGGTGTTAAAGTTGTTTCTGCAACTGAAAATATTTCAGATAAACCAGAAGGCAGATTGGTTGAAAATGTTATTATCGGTGTTAATGAGTATTATTCAGCTGAACTATCTCAAAAGGTTAAGCGTGGTCTAAAAGAAAGTAGAATTAAAGGTCAATTCACAGGTGGTAGAACTCCTTATGGATATAATGTTGAAAATCTTAAATTAAGTATTAACGAAACACAAGCAAATATTGTTAGACTAATGTTTGATGAGTATTTATCTGGCAAGAAAATTAAAGATATTGTTGTAATGCTTAAAGACAAAGGTATTAAAAATGGCTATGGCAAAGATTGGAGTATAAATTCGGTTTCAAGAGTGTTAAGAAACGAAAATTACAAAGGTGTTGTTTATGCAGATGACACAGTTTATACAAATATCTATCCAGCAATAGTGGGTGAAGAAATATTTGATGAAGTAAATGCCAGATTAAAGGTGTCAAAAAGGACTTCTGCTCATCATAAGACAGAAGTTAACTATCTTCTTAGTGGAAAGTTAATTTGTGGCAAATGCGGTGGTTTAATGACGGGAGATTGTGGAAAAGGCAAACTTGGAACAATCTACAACTATTACAAATGCTTTACAAAGAAGAAAAACAAAGCAAAATGTGATAAAAAATCTATTCCACAACAATACATAGAAGATATTGTTTTAGAAGCAACTCAAAACTTTTTACAAAGTGCAAATCTAAAAGCAATAGCAAAAGAAACAACTAATAGTTATAACAAGTTTATAGAGAAAGATTTAATACTTGAAAACTTAAACAAAGAATTGCAAGAGAACAACAAGAAACTTGCAAATCTTTTGCGTGCTCTTGAAAATGGAATATTTAACGACACAACCAACGATAGAATGAGAGAACTTGAAATTGCAAATAAAGAGTTAAAAGAAAAAACCATTAGCAGAGAAATGCTAATGATTAAACCACTTGATGAAAATCTTGTTTATGCTTATTTATGTTCTTTTAAAGATTTAGACTATTCACTTAACAATGCAAAACAAAGATTGATTGATATGTTTGTTAATCGTGTTGTTTTGTTCGATAATGAGTGCTTTATCTACTTTAATATTAGTGATGATAAAGGCACACAATTAAAGTTAAGTGAGCAACCAGATTTTGAGCAAGAAACTGAATTTTTGGCAAAAAAAGAACAACCCGAACATAAGTGTTCGGATTGTTATCACTTGGCGGGGAGATTGAAATTAGAACTTTTGGGAGTGGATTTGCATTGTTGTTTAGTGGTTTGGGCGAAAGTTGTCAGAAATTTTGAAAAAATGATTGACAAACGGGGATTGATGGTTGTATAATGTGGTTACTTTGGTGATGTAGCTCAGCTGGCTAGAGCGTATGGTTCATACCCATAAGGTCACTGGTTCGATCCCAGTCATCACCACCAAATCGAAGACGAGGCAATTTTGCTTCGTTTTTTTTGTTTTTGTTTGCATATTGAAAAAGGTCCTTGTTTGTGGTATAATAATATTGTTTAGGTTTGCAGTGGCAAACAAAAGGAGAGTTGTATGAGTGGACATTCACACATTATCAGAGGTGACACAATCATTGACAAAGACACTGGTGGGATTATTGTTGCCGGTGGTGATAGATCAGAAGAGAGAGACTATGCTGTTGTTGTGAAATGTGGACACAGTGGCAGGGGATTTTATACACCAATCATGTTTTCTGTCAGAGCGAGAAACATTGAAGACGCAAAGCAGTTTGCGTTGCAAACACAAAGGGTTAAGAGAGATGAAGATGGAGCTGTTTTGGTTTGCATGGAAGTTTCGCATGAAGAAGCATTGCTTATTGAAGCAATCAATGATCATGATCCGTTTTTAAGATCAGCAAGACTTGATGGTGATGATGGTCTGATCGTTGAAAGAAGGATTGTTGAAGAATATGTTGTTGAAGCAAACCAAGATCAAAGATTTTTGGACAAAATGAACAGAGACAAGAGAAAGAAAGTTGAAGATCATGGAATGACAGAGTTTAAAACTGCAGATGACTATCATGAATCTTATGTTTTGCAAAGAGCGTTTGCACCAATTTTGAGGGGTGGCAAATATGTTTGCAAGAGGGCAGTAAACAAAAGAGATTTGCTTGATGAATATTTGTTTGTGCAAACAATCAGGCTTGGATTTAAAGGCAAAAAAACAAGTGTAGTTTCGCTCTATTTGCAAATTTACGGCCCAGACAATCCACTTGGCATCAGATACAAAAATGGAGTCATTTCTTACAAATATAATGGCGAAGTCGTAAAGATGGAGACTGGCGAAAAGATTGCAAACTATATTGAAACTGCATTCAAAAAATTTGACACCAAAAAGAAGTATATCGAAACTGTTGAAGAAATTGAAAGCATTGACAAGGTTGCAGCACCAAGAGTTAGTGCTTTGGACAGATTTAATGCAAGATTGGCAAAAACAAAAGCATTGCAAGATAGAGACAAAAAATGACATTCAAAATCCAGACCAACAAAGGTTTGGATTTTTGTTTGAGGGAGATATTTGGTGCTGAAAAACGCATATTTGTTTGCATTTATGGGGCAAAATGATATAAAATATAGGCATAAGGAGAAATATTATGATTGAAGAACAAATTAAAAAAGCAAATATTGAAGCTATGAAAAACAAAGACACTGTTGCAAGAGCATTTTACAGTGTTTTGATGAATAAAATTTTGTTGGAAAAGATTGCAAAAGGTCAAAGAGATCAAATGCTTGCTGATGCAGATGTTTCAAACATTGTGCAAAAAGTGATCAAAGAACTCAATGATGAAAAAGAAAACTACCAAAAAGTGGGAAATGCAGAAGAAGTGGCAAACCTCAACAGACAACTTGAAATTGCATCTTCTTATTTGCCAAAACAACTTTCAAAAGATGAAATCAAAGCAATCATTCTTGGACTTGATGACAAAACAATCCCAACAGTTATGAAACACTTCAAAGCAAACTACAACGGACAAGTTGACATGAGACTTGTGCAAGAAGTTTTGAAGGAACTTGCATGAAAATTTTTGCAATAAGTGATTTGCATTTGTCGGTCAACAATCCAAAACCTATGGACATTTTTGGGCCGACTTGGGAAGGTTATCTTGAAAAGATTTTTGAAGATTGGAAAACAAAGGTCTCAGATGAAGATCTTGTTTTGCTGTCTGGAGATTTTTCGTGGGCAATGAAGCTTGAAGAAACCAAAGAAGATTTTGAAATGCTCAAAGCGTTGCCAGGGAAAAAGATAATCATCAGAGGCAACCATGACTATTGGTGGAAGAGCATCAGTGCCGTGCGAGATTTTTTGCCTGAAAATTTTTATGCGATACAGAATGATGCCCTTAAATTTGGCAATTATATAATTTGTGGAACAAGATTGTGGAATTTGCCAGATGGGGACAAACCTCTCAGCGAAGAAAACGAAAAGATTTATCGTAGAGAGTTGATAAGACTTGAAATGACTTTGCAAACAGCAAACTCTTTGAAAGAAGAAGGGGACAAGGTGGTGTGCATGTTGCATTATCCCCCATACACTTTCAAAGAAGAAGACAACGAAGTGACTGCACTGTTGGAAAAGTATGGCGTTGACACTGTGGTTTATGGACATATTCATGCTTATTGCAAACAAAATCTCGTGCTTGAGAAAAATGGCGTGAAATATTATTTGACTTCTTGTGACATTGTAGGCAACCAAATGATTGAAATTGTCTAGCGAAAAGCCGTTTTTTGCTTTTTGAAAATTATTGACAAGACGGGCAATAATATGTATAATTAGAAGACTTGGAGAAATTTACATGAAAAAAATGAACAAAGTTTTGTGTGGAGTGTTGGGACTTGGCTTTTTGCTTACTGGATGCGGAACAGTAAGTTCTTTCAAAAACACAAAAGAAGAATTGATTTACAACGGAAATGTCGCAACAGTTGTTGGTGACTATGTTTATTATGCAAACAAATATGCAGAATCTATTGACACAAAAGATGCTTACAAAGAAGCAGCAAAAGCTGCGTATTTGGCAAGAATTGACAGAAACATTGATGCTGCAACAAAAAAAGACTATACTCCAGCAGAATTTGAAAAAGTTGGAAGCGAAGTTGTTGGTCACTCAAAAAGTTATATGGCAGTTTTGGGAGATTATATTTATTACACAATCCCAAACAAAGACAAGGTTGAAGACGCTGAGGGAAATGTTTCTCAAAAATACAACTACACAACTCTTTATCGCTGCAAACTCAATGGAGACAAAGTAAAAAAACTTTACACAACAACAGGTGAAGTTTCAAAAATCGAAACTTTGAAGCACAATGGCAAATATTATATTGTGATGCTTGCAGGTTCTGATTTGATCAGAGTTTCAATCGGCAAGAAATGTTCTGCAAAAATTATTGCTGAAGATGTAACAAGTGTTGCAATGCCAGAAACTTATGAAGAAAACACATTTGGAAGCACTTTGGCTTGGAATGGAAATCTTTATTACACAGTTGCAAAGACAGATCCAGACAACCAAGATATTTCAGGAACTCACATTTACAAACAAGAAATTTCAGCAAAGGAAGGCAAGAAAGTTGGCACTGTTGAAAAATCTCTCAAGTTTGTTGACAGAGAACAAGATGTGTTGTTCTACACTTATGCAGAAACATCAATCACAAAAACTTATGCTTATGACTCAAACAAAACAATTGAAGTTGGTGGAAAACAAGTTGCTCCAGCTTTTACAGTAAATGCAGGAGATCAATTTGCAGTTGCAACAATCGAAAATGTTACAAAGGTTAGCGCAAAAGTTGTTGATGGAAAAACAGAATTGGCTCGCACAGTTGGATATGTTTATATGGATTCAAACACATTGATGTATACAACAGTTGCTGGCAAGTCTGGTGCGTTTACATTCAAAAATGGCGAATCAACAGTTGAAAACTTTAAACTCTTGTTTGTTGATGAAAGAGAAGTTTATGTTTCAACAGCAGAAGGCATCTACAAAGCAGATATGTCAAGTGCATTTGCTGGCGAAGGTGGATCAGTTGACCTTGTTTGCACAAAAATCGTAGATATGCTTGGTTTGCAAGAAGAAGGCAATTACGCATTTGATGGCACTTACATCTATTATTATGCAGATTTGCAAGCACTTTCTGAAGAAGATGCTGGCGAAGGCGAAGACACAACAGAAGATATTGATTCTGGCAAATTTTTGTATAGATCACATGTTGGCAAAACAGGCTCTGACAACTATCAACTTTTGTCAAAGACAACCAACGAAAAAAGAATGACAAAATAAAAAAACAAAAGAGGTCGAAAGATCTCTTTTTTTATTGCCATTTTGAGAGTTGCAAACAAAAACAAACAACTTACAATGTTATTTGTGAAATAACTCGCCAATTCTTTCAAATTCAATCACAACTTGGCACATTGTCTAAATTTCGACAATATAGTATTTTTACGGACAAAATCAGAAATTTTTCTTTTTCTTGTGGCGAGTTTTTTGTGATATCTTAGTTGCGTATCCAAAAAAACAAAAAGCAAGGAGAAGAAAATGGAAAAAATTATCGAAAGAAACAAGACAAAGTTGTATATTGCTGACAACGAAGAAAACAGCAAAATTTTTGAATATTTCAACAACAGCGAATCTTTTGAGGTTGTTGGCAGTGCAAATGATGGTCAAAAGGTGGTGCAAGATGTTGAAGAGCTTCAACCAGATGTTTTGATTTTGGAAGTGGTGTTGTCAAACCTTGACGGCTTTGGCGTTGTGGAAAAGTTGAAAACTTTAAAAGGCAAAATGCCAAAGGTGTTTTTCGTTTCAAATCTTTCACACAGTGGGTTTGTTGCAAAGGCGATTCAATCAGGTGCGAGTTATTTTATGGTCAAACCAATTTCGCCAGAAAATCTTGAAAGTCGCATTTTGGAAGTGCTTGACAACAATAAAGTTCAAGATGTTGACAGGCAACTTGATGAGCGCATTTCAAACATTTTTATCAGCATTGGCATACCTGCACACATCAAAGGTTATCAATTTTTGAGAGAGGCAGTCAAGTTGGCTGTTGAAGAACCGGACATTATTGGCTCGATCACAAAAAAACTTTATCCGACAATTGCTGAGAGATTTGAGACAAGTTCGAGCAAGGTTGAAAGGGGTATGAGGCACGCAATTGAGGTGGCATGGAACAGGGGAAAAATAGAAAATATAAACAATATTTTTGGTTTAAAGATATATAATAGAAATGAAAAACCTACAAATGGCGAACTTATTGCGCTGATTGCAGACAAAATGATTATGGATGTTTAAAAACGCAATTTTTGCTGATATTTTGCAAAAAATGTTAAAAAATTTAATTTTGGGTATTGAATAAACAAAATTGTTGTGTTATAATGTGTGCATATTTAGGAGGTATTTTTATGTCTAGATCGCTCTCAAAGATTTTGGCAGTATGTGCATTGGTTGCTATCATTCCTCTTATGATTGCCGGCACAGCACTTGCTTGCTATTATTCAGTAAGCGCAACAATGATTATCGAAGTTTATAAAAATGCAGTTTCACCTTCAAGTGAAGCCGATGCTCAAGTTGCTTACAAAGGAAAGCAAGATACAAGTTTTGAAATCACAACAGGACACAAAAAATCAATCACATTGCAAGCTATGGGTCAAGGTTATGATTTTGAAGGTTGGTATCAAGGCACAACAGACGAATATAAAACAGCAATCGCTGTTGGCAATGTAGAATTTGTTTCTGACAAAGTTGAAGAAACATTTGCAATGTCAGACTATACAAATCTTGTAGCTGTCTTCACATTGATTGACTATACAGCAGTGACTTACGAATATGTTGTAGATCCTGCAGCACAAACAATTTCTACAAAAGTTCCTGTTTCAGGCGCAACAGATGCAGATTATGTTTATGGTGATGCACTTCCAGCACTTGCACAACCAGATGGTTGGAGATTTATGGGTTGGAAAGTTAAAGGTTCAACAGACACAACTCTTTATACAGAAGCGACATTTGCAGAAAGAGAAAACATTGTTTTGGAAGCAGTTTGGGAACAAGTTGATCCAATCACTCTCACATACACACTTGCAGATGGCACAACATATCAAACAATCACAAATGCTTATCCAGGCAAAGCACACACATTGATTGCACTTCCTGCAGCAACAGCAGGTTATACAAATGCTTGGACAGTAAACGGACTTGAAGTTTCTGGAACTATCTCTCCAGAAGATGACACAACAATCGTTTTGTCAAGCACAGCTATCAACTACAAAGCTTCCGTTGCACAAAATGCAGACATCGAATATATTGCAGTTGACAGAGCAAGCTTTACAGCAGTAAATGTAGAACAATTGGAAAATCTTTTCAGAGTAGACAACTACGAAGTAAGATACTCATTCCAAAATGTAAAAAATTCTTCAGGCGTTGTAGTTGTTACATTCAACTCAACAGAATACACAACAGCAACAGCTCTCAAAGATGCAATCATCGCAGCAAACCCAACAGGTTCTGCAACTGATATCGAAGTTTCAGTTACAGTTGAAAGTGCTGTTACAACAGTTTCAACAACAAACAAACAATATTGGGCAGATATGGCAGATGTTTACTACGCATCAAGCGCAATAATCGCTGGAAACGAATTGAACGAATATCTTGGTTCAAACCCAGTTTCAAAATCTCTTTCAGCTTCAGTTTTGGAATTGTTGGAAATCAACGAAACAAACGGAACAATGATTGCTCTTAAAGATGAAGACGGAAATCCAGTTGTTTTGGAATCAGTTTCAGTAAACGGCGAGTTGATCACATACAGAGCTGGCATGACAGTTGCAGATTTGATGGACAGATACTTCGCTCTTTCAGGTCAAACACCATCAGCAACAATGACAGTTTCACTTGTAGCATATTTTACAGCTGAATAAAAAAATAAAAAAATTTAAAAAAAATAAAAATTTTTTGAAAAACAGTTGACAGATGCTCTCTAGGTATGATATATTTAGAGAGCATTGAGGGAGTTTAGCTCAGCTGGGAGAGCATCTGCCTTACAAGCAGAGGGTCATAGGTTCGAGCCCTATAACTCCCACCACAATGATAAAGATACGGCGAAAGCCGTATTTTTTATTTTATTTAGTTGTCGCATATTGATTGATTTTGTCGAACCAATTGTGATATATAAAGGTTGTATGAAAGATTTTGTAAAGAAACATTTGATGACAATAGTATGTTTGATTTTTGTTGTTGTGGGTGGCATTGTTGCAGGGATTGTTATTCCAAATTTAAAAGACAATAAACTTGAGGTTTCTGTCAAGTCGCTGACGGTTGAAGTTGGAGCAAGAGCAAAAGTTAGATATTCAGTAAACAGAGATGCCGTGCTTACATTTTCGATTGATGACGAAACCATCGCAACAATCGAAGAGTCGACAGATGATGTTTATGTGCTGGGTGTCAAGGAAGGTGTGACGAGAATCAAGGTTGTTGCACAACTTGGCGACTTGTTCTGCTCAGCATCTGCAAGAGTGGTAGTCGCTGCAAGTGGAACTTCAAGCGAACCTAGCACTCCTGAAAATCCAGACAATCCAACTCCACCACCAAGTGATGAAGGTGATGATGAGGAAAATTCAAATCCAGCACCAGAGCCAGAAGAAGGCCTGACGATGCAAGTTTCATTTCCCGACACTATAAATTGTTTGGTTGAAAACGGAACTTTGATTTGTTCGCTCAGCAAAATTGCAACAATTTCTGTCAATGTGTCAGTAGATGCAATTTCCGTCTCAGTTGAAAGTAGCAGTCCTTTGATGAGTGTTGTTAAAAATGATTTGGCTGGCAAGTCAATTTACAAACTTTCTGCAACAGAAGCCGGAGAATATATCCTTACAATTATGGCAGAAGGCGCTGACGGCAAGATTTATACTTGCAATTATAATGTAATATTTCAATAGTTAATATATAATATATATGTGTATATAGGGCAAAAGTTTGACTTTTGTCCTTGTTTTTTTGTCTTTGATAGTGAAAAGATAGTGTTGTTTTTTGGGCAAGTTTTGAAAAAATAACAAATATTGCGACACACCCGGATAAGTGTTTCGGGGTAAATAAAAAAATAGTAAAAAAAAGTTGAAAAAAGTTAAAAAATTTTGAAAAAAGTGTTGACATTGGTTGAAGCAATGGTGTAAAATGTCAATGTTGACACTGAGAAATCGG
>JAZRRN010000011.1:0-16062 GCA_045650745.1 Candidatus Caccovivens sp. | reverse complement strand
CTACCTTAACATTTCAACAAAACTCTTTGGAGAAGACATTGAAATTGCAGTGCTCAACAACAAAGCAACAATCTCAATTGGTGAAGTAGTTGTAGGCACAGACTTCAATTCTGCAAAAGAATTAATTGACACAATAACAACAACATTTGGACTTGTGATGGGTGAAGGCGAGAAGCTCGACATTGAAGCAATGCTCGAAACACTTGACCTCAACAAGACAAACATTCTTGACATTGCAGGACTTACACTTGCAATTGATGGAACAACTGTTTCAGCGACATACGAAGCTGGCAGTGTAAAAGTAGTGGCAACACTTTCAGACGAACAAACAATTGTAGCAAGTGACCTTGCAACAAATGTTGAAGATGTGAAAGATGTTGTTGCAAAGGTTGAAAACCTTTACACTTATCTTGAAAACGGAATTTATGAATTTGATTTCGTAGCACAATATAATGGCTGGGAATTTGAAGGTGCTTTGAAATATGCAGACAACATTGTGGCTATCACAGAAATGGTGGTTGCAGGTGCAAATGTTGATATCAGACTTGATCTTGCAAACATGAAAGTATACTTTGCTTATGGCAATATGAAACTTGCATTTGACATTCCACAAGGTGGCACAGGCGAAAGTGCAGGTTCTTCAACAAACATGGCTGACATTTTGCAAACAATCACAAGCGACGAACTTGGTGTTGTGATTGACTTTGGGGTGTTTGCAGAAATTGTGGATATGTTGAATACTTACAAAGCTTCTGACTATCTCAACAAGATTTTGTTGGCAGTTTCTGGAAATGTAGATGCACTTAAACTTTTGATTTCAAACGAAAAAGAAATGTCATACTCAGACATTTTGACAGTTTTGATCAATTTTGTTGATGACAAATTTGATTCTGCATCAATCAGCGTTTACGACATTTTGAGCGCAAACCTTACAAGAAGAGAAGTGACAGAATCAACAATCACAGCAATTGACACAACTCAATATACAACTGACTTTGTTGAAGCTGCTCTTGACAGCTTGAGAGTTGAAGAAGATGTTTATGCATTCAGCAGCGATTTGGCTGTAAGATACAGCACAAACACATTCTATGGAAATCTTACTTTGATGCTTGTTAAAGACGAAACAAGAGAAGGTTTGCTTGGAAATTACATTCCAGCGCTTGCTCTCACAACAACAGCTCTTGGTTTTGAAACAAGAATTTCGTTGATTGATCAAACAGTTTATCTTGACTTTAATGGGTTGCAAATAAAGGGCGATCTTGCAAAACAAACTCTTGATGAAATTTTGGCATTTGCAGAAGCTCAATTTGGTGTTTCTTTGGGTGGCGAAACTGCTGCAGTGACAATGGCAACAGAAGCATTTGCAGTGCTCTTGCCAGCAATTGATCAAATTTATGGTGCTTGGATTGAAACTGTTGGAGAAAACGGAATCCAAATCAACATCAAAGATGATTTGTGGTATCAAGAAACTTCAAGATTCTATGACATGGTTGTCAAGGCAAATGTTGAAGTTTTGGGAGATATTGTTGCTCCATCAGAAATCGTGATTGGTGCAAACATCGAAGATCCAAACACAATATTGTATGATGACTACAGCGAGGCATGGCTTGCAAAAGAAGATGCAGAAGGAAATAAAGTTGTCTTCGAACAAGACATCACAAAAGATCTCAACTTTGCAGTTTATTTGACCGGAATTGACACAGGATTGTTTGTTGATACACTTGCAACAACCTTTGTAGGTGACAGTTACAAGGATATCACAGCGCTTGCATCATTCTATGGTGCGACAAATTTGACTGACTACAATCCATATCAAACAGTTTTGACATTTGCTGACACTGTTTATGATTATGGAATGGGCAAGAAATATCAAATTTCTGTTGAAGGATCTATCTCGGGAGAAACTACAACAAACTTTACTGGCACAAATGTGATGATGGAGATTGGAGAAATCCCAGACTTTGCTGGCAGTGAAGAAGGTGTGTTCAACTTGTTTGAAGATATGTATATCAAACTTCAAAGCAAGATTGATGTGACATTGAAGGCTGGCACAGCAGATGCTGTAAGACATCTTGCTTCAGTATATTACGAAAGTGACAACACAAGTGCATTGTATGCAACTTATGCACATGGCAAGTATATTGGTGCAGATGATGTGCTTTCAGATGATTTGAAAGTTAAGTTCAATTCAGAAAACTTAAGCGAACTCGTGTCTTTGGCTCTCAATGCGATGGGCATTGAACTTGGAGACACTGCAAGAGAAAATCTTGGAATGCCAGAAAGCACAACAGATTTCAAATATGTTCAATCATTGATTGGCGTTGGAAAATCTGATGCAAGTGGAGATATTTCAGAAGTTGACAAAGCATTGTCTTCAGTTGAAAATATTGCCAAGTTGATCAAACAAATCAGATTGACAAAATCAGAAATTGAAACAACTGGCTTGTATCAAACAATCTTTGCAGTTTCTGTTGAAATTGGTGGACAGATTGCAGTGATTGAAATCAAATTAAACGAAGAAAATGCAGCTGATGGAGTTGTAACAAAACTTCGTGAAATCGCAATTTCAAACCTTGTGTTTGGTGGCAATGTTGCAAACATTTCACTCAAATTTGGTGACTATACAGGAAACTACACATACAATACAGGAGCAGAACATATTGACTTTAGCACATTGTCATCTGTTGTTGATTATGGTGTAAACACACTCAACACAAGACACTTTAGCTATCAAGGAAAGATCAATGTCAATGCTGCTTCGATTGTGAAAGCTGACATTTCGTTTGATC
Source organism: Candidatus Caccovivens sp. (assembly GCA_045650745.1). Classification (GTDB taxonomy): domain Bacteria; phylum Bacillota; class Clostridia; order Christensenellales; family UBA1242; genus Caccovivens. The sequence goes on along the minus strand of JAZRRN010000011.1, from coordinate 13,273 downwards.
TCGATGTCGAACTTGATGAAAAAGCAAGACCAACAATTTACGCTCAATTCAGTTTGACAAAGAGTTGGCTTGCCGGAATTGCCTTTACTGGTGGGGATTTTGACAGAAGAATTTCAATACTCGAATACAAAGATGAACAACTTAGTATGAAGAGATTTAATATTAAGCAAGCGACAGAAGGTGGATTCCTTGGAATAGGTGGAACTAAGTGGAATAAGATAACACAAGACAGCATTTCAAAGAGTGTTTATGCAAAATCAGAAATTGGTGCAAATATAACAAGCATCATTAGAGATTTGTTTGGATTTGGATCTACTGTGATGGATCTTGTGATTGGCATTATCAAAGATCTCAACATCAATCCATCTCTTGAAGGCGCATTGCTTGGTTACACATCAAACAGCAATGGATATGTGTTTACTCTTGACGGACAAAACTTGTTGATTGAAGAAGGTGCTTCAACCAAAGCAGAAAACTTGGTTGTGACACTTGGCAAGGCGAACTACAACGGATATGCTTATGGCAAAGATGGAAATGCTATTGACAAGACATTCAGTTTTGTAAGCGGCATTGACACTGTGATGAAACTTACAGGTGTTGAAGTTTCTCTTGACATTGATGATATTTCAGTTTCTTCTGGTGCAAACGGAAGATGTAGCGAACTTATCAAACTTAGATCTTCATACAAAGACACAACTTCTGGTGCTGAATTTGGAAATAGATTTATCTATGCAAATGACTATTATCGCAAAAACTATATTCGCACAGTGGGTGGATTGTATTAAAAAAAAGAAGGAGTTATTCCTTCTTTTTTTTGTGTTCGTGTTTTAATGAATTAGTTATCGAAAAATGCAAAAACGGGCAAAAATGCCGTAATTTTGCTGGTTTTTGATGTGTTTTTAACAAAAAAAGAACTTGCAATCAAAACAAGTTCTTTTTTATTTTATTATTAAATTAAATTATTTTGAAAATGTTGCTTTGTATCTTTCAATTGTTTCATCATCTATTCTTGCAAACAAAGGCTTTGGCAAGTTTACTTTGTGAGTTTTTGAAATGTTGATTTTTGAAGCATCTTCCCACTTGTCTGCATCAGCAGGTGTGCCGGCAAATGCAAGTTGTTCGCTCCAGATTTCTGCAGTTCTGTTTGGCATGATTGGGCTTGCAACAATTGCAAGAGATTTTGCCATATTCAAGCAGAGATACAAAACTTTTCTTGCGCCTTCAATGTCACCATTTTTGATGAGTGTCCAAGGGGCGCTTTTTTCAAGATATGTGTTTCCGATTGAAGCAAATCTCATGATTTCTTTGTAAGCCGCTCTAAATTCTGTTTTTGCAAACAAGTCAGCAATTTGGCCAGGAAGAGTTTCGATTGCTTCAACCATTTCTTTGTCATTTTCGTTGAGATCGTTTTTGATGTCTTCAAAATCAATTGCAAGTTCGCCTGCAAAGTTTTTGTTGATCATGTTGAGAGTTCTGTTGAAGAAGTTTCCATATTTGCCAACAAGCTCGGCATTTGTGTTGAGTTTGAATCCTTCGTAAGTGAAGTCGCTGTCTTTGTTTTCTGGGAAAATAGAAACCAAATATGCTCTCAAAGCATCAATGTCGATGTCGCTGTCAAACAAGCCGTCGCAGAAAATTCCGATCTTTTTAGATTTAGAGAATTTTTGTCCTTCAAAGTTGAGGAAGTTGAATCCAACAACATTTTCTGCAAGGTTGTATTTTTTGCAAGCAAGTTCCATGCTTGGGAAGAACACTGCGTGGAAGTCAATGTTGTCTTTGCCGATAAAGTTGTAGATTTCGCAATCTTTGTTTTGCCATCTATCTTTGACCATTTCGTCGCCACCAAGTTCTTTTGTGATTGAGATGTAGCCGATAGGTGCATCAAACCAAACATAGAAAACTTTGTCTTCAAATCCTTCGAGAGGCACTTTAATTCCCCATGGGATATCTCTTGTGATGCAACGAGGTTTGAGGCCTTCCTTAAACCATTTGTTTGTCATGCTGTAAACATGTGGTCTCCAAATGTCTTGTTTGCTTTCTACCCAAGCTTGAAGTTGAGGTTGAAGCTTGTCAAGAGAGATGTAGATGTGTTTTGTTGTTTTCTTTACTGCATCTTTGCCGCAGAACGAACATTTTGGGTTTTTCAATTCGTCAAGTTCGTAAGTCTTTCCACACTTGTCGCATTGGTCTCCGTATGCTTTGTTATATCCACAATATGGGCATTCGCCATAAACAAATCTGTCTGCAAGTGCAACTTTGTCGTGTTCGCAGAAGAGCATGTTTGTTTCTTGTTCGACTGTGTAGCCATTTTTGTAAATTTCGTTGAAGAAGTCGATTGTTACATCTCTGTGTGTTTGTGTGTTTGTGCCACTGAAAATATCAAAATCAATGCAGAGTTTTTCTGCAATCTTCTTCATTTTGCCGTTCATTTGAGCAATGTAAGCAGATGGTTCCATGCCTGCTTCTTTTGCTGAAATATAACTTGTTGTTCCGTGGTCATCAGTTCCACTTACATAAACAACATCGTTTCCGTAAGTTTTGTGAAATCTTTTGAATACATCACCAGGGAGCCAGCATCCTACAACATGGCCAAGGTGAGGGAGCCCATTTACATACAAAAGGGCAGAAGTAACTAAAATTTTTTTCTTTTCCATAATAATTTATATTTCCTTTTATTTCTTAAATTGTTGATTTTGAGATTTTTGCTTGAAAATGCTTAGTTGCACATTCGGTCGGATTTGATCTTTTCAACAATTTGTTCAATAGAAAGTTTTTCTTGCTCTGAAGTTGTCATATCTTTCAAAGTGTATTGTCCGGTTGAAACTTCTTCTTCGCCGACAATGACAACATATTTGACTTGTCTTCTGTTTGCTTCTTTCATTTTTGATTTGAAAGATTTGTTTTCGTAGAAACTTTCTGCCTTGATGTCTTGTGCTCTCAAATCTGCAACAAGTTTAAGTCCTGCATCAAAGGTGTCGTCAAATGTGATGATTGCACAGTCGATGTCGTTTGCAAGTGCTGTGTCAAAATATCCTTCTTGTTTTGACAAAAGGTCAAACAATCTTGTTACGCCAACGCTCATTCCAACGCCAGGCATCTTCTTGTCTGAGAAGTAACTGCAAAGATTTTCAAATCTTCCACCACCACCAAGGGCGCTTGTAACTTCGCTGTTTTTCAAAAATGCTTCAAAAACAGTGCCAGTATAATAGTTGTGTCCTCTGATGATAGACAAATCATAAACAACTGCTTTTGAGCCCATCAATTGCAAATATTTGTCTGTTTCTTGCAATTCGCTAAGACCAAGTTGGAAGAGTTCGTTTTGGCAGAAATTGGCCAAATTTTGGTTGATTTCTGTGATACTTCCTGTTGTTTGTGTAAGGTTGATAATGTTGTTGCATTGATTTTCGTCAAGACCAATTTCGCAAAGCATTGAAATTGCATCTTCACGATCGATTTTTGAAAGTTTGTCCAAAACAATCAAAATGTCATTTGTTTTGTCTTCTTTTTCGATTTCTTGAATGTAGCCACTCAAAATCTTTCTGTTTGAAACTCTGATTTCAACATCAAGGTTGAGTGCATTGAAGCATTTTTCAAAAAGATTTACACATTCGGCATCTGCCACCATAGACAAGGATTCATTTCCAATGATGTCTGCATCACATTGATAAAACTCTCTGAAACGACCCTTTTGAGGTCTTTCGCCACGGTATACTTTGCCTATTTGATATCTCTTGAATGGGAAAGACAATTCTTCTTTATGCATAGAAACAAATCTCGCAAGTGGGACAGTGAGGTCATATCTCATGCACATATCTGTCGAACCTTTTGTAAAGCGATAAACTTCTTTGTCTGTATCGCCACCACTCTTTGCAAGCAATGCTTCGCTGTATTCCAAAACTGGGGTATCAAGTGGAACGAAGCAGTTTCTTTTAAACACTTCTTCCAACTTGTTGAGGATTGAAGAAAAGAGGATTTGTTCTCTTGGCATCAATTCCCAGAAACCCTGCAACTTTTTTGGGGTTATCAAGTTTTTCTTTTCCATGGAAATTCTCCTATAATTTTTCACTTATTTTACTCTATATATTGACCCGTTGTCAATAGAAAGCAACTATATATAGATGGTCATTTTTGGGGTCTGTTTGCATAAAAATGCGAAAAAAGTTGTATACATTCATTTTCCACTTATCCACAAATCTATAAATATACACCACTTTTCATTTTTATTCAGTGTGCGTTTGTGGTGGATAAATGGGGATAATGTGGTTAAGTTATCCACATTTCCACATAAAAACAAGTTTGAAATGTAGAAATGTCGTATTTTTGTATTTTGGTATGTGTATAACTCAACGAGTGTGGAATTCTATTTTCGACAAATTATGCATAAACAAAAATGTCAACTTTTTTGAGGTGATTTTTATACACAATTTTTGTATATAAATTCATTTTATTTTTTTTCATTTTTCATCAAAAACTTGCTTGGTTTTTTGTCGCAAACAAAATGCAACTTGTGGAGTGCTCTTGTGGCTGAAACATAAAGCAAATTTCTGTCGAGTTGGTTGTTGTAAGTTTTTGAATCTGCAAATGGAATTATGACACAGTCAAACTCAACACCTTTTGCCATAGCAGGGGTGGTGATGATCTTTTTTGCCGAAGACATTGTTTCTGTCTTGTTGAGCAATTTAAATTTTTTGATTATGTCAGATTTCTTTTGCAAAGTTTTGATGTCGTCCAATGTTTTGCAAATGATTGCAATGCTTTGGCGTTTGTTTGTTGAAAGTTGTTGTTCAACAATATGTTCGATCTCGATTGCACAATCGTCAACTTTTGCAAAATCGACTTCGTCGCCATGTCTGTTTACATTGTCGGCAATATGTTTGCCCAAAATCTTTTGCGAGAATGTCGAAATCTGCAAAGTGCTGCGATATGACTTGTTGAGATGTTTTACTTTTGAGTGGGTGAGTTTTGCAAGGTGAGTCAAATAGTCAGGTTGCAATGTTCTGTCAATGCTTTGGTAGATGTCACCAAGATAAAGTTTTGCACACTTCCAAATCTTTTCAAACAAATAGAAGTGACATGGGGTGTAATCTTGCATTTCGTCAACAATGACATATTTTGCATCGAAATTGTTTTTAAGGCCTTGCAAGTTTTCTTTGATCAAAAGCATTGGTGCAATGTCATAAGAGCCAATTTCTTCGATTTCTTCAAGATCAACCCCTCTCAAGAAGAGGTTGTAGATATGTTTGATGTCAGTTGTGATAAAGCAGTTGTAAAGCAAATGTTTTGCTCTGTCAATCAAAGGTTGTCTAAGGTCTGCAGGCACTGAGAAATGTTCGGCAATGCTTTCTGACAAAACTTCGATTCTCTTGAAGATAGGGATCTTTTTCAATTTGTTGAAATAGATGTCTCTTATGTCTTCTTGATTTATGACAACATCGCCAAACACAAGAGTTTTTGGCACAAACAAGTTGCACATATCTTCTGTCAAAAATTGTTTGAGGTCTGCAAGAAATTCGAAGCTAGATTTGATTGCAATGTTTTCGAAATCTTCTTGCTTTTGTTTTGAGATAACGCGTTCAAGCATTTCTTCTCTAGTTTCAAAAGGTTGTCCCAGCAATCTTTTTGCCATGTCTGAAAATGTTGTTGTAAAAGGTTTTTCTTCGCCAAGTGCTGGCAAAACTTCGTTTATGTAATCTGCAAACAATTCGGAAGGCGACAAGATAAGGATATCTTCGCTTTTGAGTTTGTTGCGATATTTGTAAAGCAGATATGATACACGATGCATAGCTATCGAAGTTTTTCCGGATCCGGCAACACCTTGCACAATTGTGTTTTCAAAATCTTCTGCACGAATAAGCACATTTTGCTCTTGTTGAATTGTCGAAACAATGTCGTGCATTTTTGTTGTAGCATTTTTTGAAAGCTGTTCCATCAAAATTTCATCATCAATGACAAGGTTGCTGTCGATGTAATAATGAAATTCGCCATTTTCGATTTTGTATTGTCTTTTGAGTGACACTTCGCCATCAATTTCGCCCTCAGGACAAGAATAAGAAGCTTTGCCCATTTTGTTTTCGTAATAGAGTGAGCAGATGTCAGCTCTCCAGTCATAAACCAAATTTTGGTTGTCTTTGTTTTGTATAAGTCCCAAGCCAATGTAATAAGGTGCAGGTGACTGCTCGTCATGTGCTTGAAAATCAAATCTTCCAAAATAAGGATTTTTCTTTTGTTTTGTCAATCTTGCTGTTTCTTTTTCAAGATTGTTGTTTTGCATTTGCAAATTTTCGATAGAAATATTTATGTTGGCAAATTCGTCTTCGCCAACAAACTCTTCTCCGTTGCCATATCTTATGTCATAAAAACTGTCTGCAAAAAATGACTTCAAATTTTGAATGTTTTCTGTGTTTTGTTTTATTTTTTGCTTGTTTTTTGACTTTGTGTAATCAATAGCATCGGACACATTTTCAAGATAATTTAGTTCTTGTTGTTTTGTAATTTTGTCCATTTTTTATCTCCATCTACAAAGTGCACTAAAAGCAAGAAAGAAGATTATTCAAAATCTTCTTCGTTTGCTGTTTCAGTTGTTTCAACAATTGCAACTTCTGTTGCTTCAATTTCGCTTTCTACAGGTGTTGAAATTTCGGCTGATTCATCTTCGACATCTTCTTCTTTTTCAGCAAGGGCAACACTTGTGATCTTTGCATTGTTTTTGAGTTTCATAAGTCTTACACCTTGGCTAACTCTTGAGAATTGGCTGATGTCAGAAACATGAGTTCTGATGATAATTCCACTGTCTGCAATCATAAGAAGGTCGCTGTCAGAATCAATTTGTTTGAGTGCAACGAGTTTGCCTGTTTTTTCGTTGAAAATGCCGGCTTTTACGCCAGAACCACCACGCTGTTGCAATCTGTATTCTTCAACAGGTGTTTGCTTTCCAAAGGCGTTTTCTGAGATTGTAACAATTGTTGCACCTTTATGCACAATTGCCATGTCAACAAGGTAGTCACCATCGTTGAGTTTGATGCTTCTTACACCTTGGCTGTCTCTTCCAACTGCACGGACATCGCTTTCGTTGAATCTGATACACTTTCCGTCATGTGATGCAACAAGAATGTCATCGTTTCCGTTTGTGATGTCAACGCCAACGAGTTCGTCTCCTTCAACAAGTTTGATTGCGATCTTTCCAACTTTTCTGATGTTTACATATTCGCTAAGCACAGTTTTCTTTACAAGACCTGTTTTTGTTGAAATGACAAGGTTTGCATTTTCTGCGTTTTGCATTGGAATGATTGTGTTTACTTTTTCGCCAAGTTCGAGTTGCAACAAGTTGATCATTGCTCTTCCCTTTGCTTGTCTTTGTGCTTCTGGGATTTCGTATGCCTTTGCACTGTAAACTTTTCCAAGGTTTGTGAAGAACAACAAGTCGTCGTGTGTTGAAGTTACAAACATCTTTTCAACAAAGTCTTCGTCCTTTGTCTTGTGTGCTGTTACACCAACGCCACCACGGTGTTGAGCTTTGTATTCGTCAACTGACATTCTCTTTACATATCCCATATGTGTCATAGAAATGATTACATCTTCTTTTGCAATCAAGTCTTCCATGTCAATTCCGCCCATTTCCATGCTGATTTCTGTTTTTCTTTCGTCACCAAAAGCAACTTTGACTTTTTCCAAATCTTCTCTAATGATTGCCAAAACTCTTTCTGGTTTGTCCAAAATGTCTTGCAAATCTTCGATTGTTGCTTCAAGGGCTTTCAATTCTTCGTTCAATTTTTCAACTTCCAAACTTGTAAGTTTTGAAAGTTTCATTTCCAAAATTGCGTTTGCTTGAACTTCATCAAGTTCAAACTTTGTTGTCAAGTTTGCTACGGCTTCTTGCTTGTCTTCTGATTGTTTGATCACTTTGATCACTTCGTCAATGCTTGCAAGGGCAATAACAAGACCTTTGACAATATGTTCTCTTTCTTGTGCTTTCTTAAGGTCAAATCTTGTTTTTCTTACCACAACTTCTTTTTGATGTTCGAGATAATAGTAAAGCATTTCCTTAAGGTTGAGCACTTTTGGTTCGCCATTTACAAGGGCGAGCATAATGATTCCAGAGTTTTGTTGAAGCATTGTGTGTTTGTAAAGAGAGTTGAGCACAACTTGTGCGTTTGCATCTTTCTTCACATCAACAACAACTCGCAAACCTTCTCTGTCACTTTCTTCTTTAAGGTCGCTGATGCCTTCAAGTTTTTTGTTTTTTACAAGGTCAGCAATTTGTGTGATAAATCTTGCTTTGTTTACTTGGTAAGGAAGCTCGGTGATGACAATTCTTTGTCTGCCAGAAGATGTTTCTTCAATTTCTGCCTTACCTCTTACCAAAATGCCACCACGGCCTGTTTTGTAGGCGTTTTTAACGGCAGTTCTTCCCATAATAATTCCACCTGTTGGATAGTCAGGGGCAGGGATAATTTTGATAAGTTCGTCAATGTCGATGTCTGGATTGTCGATAAGCGCTTGCACACCATTGATAACTTCTGTAAGGTTGTGTGGTGGAATGTTTGTTGCCATACCAACGGCAATACCATCAGCACCATTTACAAGCAAGTTTGGAAACTTTGCTGGAAGCACAGAAGGTTGCATCAAAGTGTCATCAAAGTTTGGATAAAAATCAACAGTTTCTTTGTCGATGTCTTCAAGCATAAGAGCGGCAATCTTTGAAAGTCTTGCTTCTGTATATCTTTGAGCCGCAGCAGGGTCGCCATCGACAGAACCGAAGTTTCCGTGGCCATCAACAAGAGGATATCTGATAGCAAAATCTTGAGCAAGTCTTACCAATGCATCATAAACCGAACTGTCGCCGTGTGGGTGATATTTACCCATAACTTCGCCGACAATTCTGGCACTTTTCTTGTGTGGTTTGTCATAGAAATTGTTAAGTTCGCCCATAGAGAACAAAATTCTTCTATGAACAGGCTTTAAACCGTCTCTTACATCTGGAATGGCACGGCTTACATTGACTGCCATCGCATAAGAGATAAATGATTTTTTGAGTTCGCCTACGATTTCAACATTTTGATATTTTTCGTTTTCAATAAGTTCTCTCAAGTTTTGTTTAACTTCATCGTCTTTTTTACTCATTTTCTTTCCCCATTTGAAAATTTTTGTTTATATAAATGATTAAACATCCAAATCTTTTACAAGAGTTGCGTTTTCTTCAATAAATTGTCTTCTAAGTTCTGGATCTTCGCCCATCAACTGACTAAACAATTTGTCAGCTTCGATAGCATCTTCCATTGTTATCTTCAAAAGAACTCTGTTTGCAGGGTTCATTGTTGTTTCCCAAAGTTGATCTGGGTTCATTTCACCAAGACCTTTGTATCTTTGAAGAGAAATGCCTTTTCTGCCATTTTCTTCAAAATATTTGTTGAGATCTTCGTCATTGTAGAAGTAAAGATCTTCTTTTCCTTTTGACACTTTGTAAAGAGGTGGTTGTGCTGCAAACACATGTCCATTTTCAATCAAAGGTCTCATAAAACGGAACAAGAATGTAAGGAAGAGGATTCTGATGTGAGAACCGTCAACATCGGCATCGGACATACAGATGATTTTGTTGTAACGCAATTTGCTTTCATCAAAATCTGCACCAGTGCCAGCTCCAAACGCTGTGATCATTGCTCTGATTTCGGCGTTTTCAAGGATACGGTTGAGTCTTGCTTTTTCAACATTCAAAATCTTTCCACGAAGTGGCAAAATTGCTTGAAATCTTCTGTCTCTGCCTTGTTTTGCTGAGCCACCCGCAGAATCTCCTTCCACGATGTAGATTTCGCACAAACTGCTGTCTTTTTCTGAGCAGTCAGCAAGCTTTCCAGGAAGTGTTGTGTTTTCAAGCACGCTCTTTCTTCTTGTCAATTCTCTTGCATTTCTTGCTGCATCTCTTGCTCTTTGAGCAGTGATGCTTTTCATGATAAGTTCTCTAGCTTCGCCAGGATGTTCTTCCAAATAGTCGCCAAAAGCTTCTTGCATTGCTTTGTAGACAATTGTTCTCATTTCGCTGTTGCCGAGTTTGGTTTTTGTTTGACCTTCAAATTGAGGTTCTCTAAGTTTGACAGAGATAACGGCTGTGATACCTTCTCTGCAATCTTCGCCAGAAAGTTTTTCGTTTTCTTTGATGATTCTGTTTTTTACAGCATAGTCATTGATAACTTTTGTCAAAGCGTTTTTGAAACCTTCAAGGTGAGTTCCGCCTTCGTGTGTGTTGATGTTGTTTGCGTAAGTGTTGATGATTTCGTTGTATGAGTCATTATATTGGAAACATACTTCAACTTCGTTTACAACATCGCCTTTTTCGTTGTGATTGAATTTGTTGAAGTAAACAGGGTATGAAAGCAAAGTTTGTTTGTTTGCATTCAAATAGTTTACAAATTCAACAATTCCACCCTTAAATTCGAAAATGTCTTTTCTTTCTTGTCCTTCTCTTCTGTCTTCCAAAGTTACCACAAGGCCTTTGTTGAGGAGGGCAATTTCACGGAATCTGTTTTTGAGGTTGTCATAACTGAAATCAACGGTTTCAAAAATCTCTGCATCTGGATAGAAGGTTACTGTTGTTCCTGTGCGATCGCAACTTCCAATCACTTTGAGTGGAGCCAAACTTCTGCCTCTTGCAAACTCGATGAAGTGATGCTTTCCGTTTTGATAAACATCAACAGTGAGCTTTGTTGAGAGGGCGTTTACACAGGATACACCAACGCCGTGCAAACCACCAGAAATTTTGTAACCTTCGCCACCAAACTTTCCGCCGGCATGAAGTTTTGTCAAAACGACTTCAACAGCACTTTTGCCTTCTTTTGCAATGATGCCTGTTGGGATACCACGGCCGTTGTCTGCAACCGAGCAAGAGCCATCAGCATTGAGCACTACATCAATCTGAGTGCAGTATCCAGCCAATGCTTCGTCAATAGAGTTGTCCACAACTTCTTGCACAAGGTGATGAAGCCCGTGACTGTCTGTTGAGCCGATATACATACCAGGGCGCTTACGAACTGGTTCGAGACCTTCCAACACTTGAATTTCGTTGGCGTCATATTTAATACTTTTTGAGAGTTGTTCTTTTTCGAGAGAGTTGTTTTCTTCCACAATTTCAGGTGCGATTTTGTTTTCTTCTAACATTTCCATAACGCATAATTCCCCTTATATTATATAAATATACTTATTATAACATATATATAGGCAAAATGCTAGCATATTGTGGGATATTTTTCCTATTTTTTTACACATTTTGATATTGACTTTTGCCCTAAAAAGTGTCATACTATCCTTATAGGATAAAAGGAAGATAATTATGGCAAAACATAAGATATTGAAAGTTAGAGAAAGCATTCCTGGACAAAAACAAGGATATCTCCACTTTGTCAGAAGATTTGATGAAATGGCAGAAGGGTTGAAGTTTACAGGTTTTACTCTTTACGACCAAAAAGAAGAAATTGTTTGGATCAATCCAAAGGCAAAAGCTGGCTCACACGACCTCAATTTCTACGCATTTGACAGAAGAGATTACAGCGAGTTAAATCAAATCCTCAACCGTATCGCCCAAAGAGAAGCAGAAATGAGAGAAAAGGGTTATGATTTGGCAGGTCTCAAGAGTTTCAACAGAAATGTTTGGTTGGATTTGTCAAGAAACAGCAATGCTATTGAAGGCATTTTTGAAGATTTTGACCCTGACTTGCTTGATTTTAGAACAAAGTTGCGTGGCGAATATGCTATTGACCCACAATCAGAAGATTTTGAAATTTTTACATACTTCCAAAGATTGACAAATCAGCTTGACAAGGTTGCCCAAAACAACGACAGTGTTGTGATTGAAGGTAAACAAAAACGCCATGTATTGTCTTTGGCGACTGTAAGACACTTTGTTGCATTTAAGTATATCTACAAGTGTGCAAAAAAAGATATGAGACATGGCAACATTTCTCCAGAAGATTTTTCTTCAATCATTCATTATGTTGCATCATTGCTTGCAGGACAAGATTTTGTAACTTTCAGAAAGATGCCTGTTGGGGTTAAGGGGGCAGAGTGGGTTGTGCCAAACCACGAAAAGGTTGACGACAAAATTGCTGCATTGTGCCAATGGGTTATCAACGACAAAGGCGCAAAAAGATTGCACCCAATCGAACAAGCTGCCATCTTTGCTGCTGAGTTTATCAGAATTCACCCATTTATGGACGGAAATGGCAGAACAAGCAGAATTTTGACAAACTATATTATGATCAAAAACGAAATGCCTGCAATTGCTGTGAGAGGTTACAACGAAGAAAACAAAAACTCATATTTCGAAGCAATGAATAAAGCAATCGAAACTCATGAAGTTGATGATCTTATCGAACTCTTCTATCAAGCTGTTTTGGACAGTGCTAAAAAGATTGACGAATGTTTGGACTATATCGAAGCTAAGGAAGCGGCAAAAATTGAAGAAGATTCAATCGTGCCACAAAATGGAGCTAAAGGTCGCAGCAAATAGTTTGAAAAGAATAAAAAAAGACGCAAAATTGCGTCTTTTTTGTTTGTTTTGTCTATTTGTTGAGTGGTTTTCCACATATTACACAAAATTCGCTTTTTGGTGCATTTATATGTTTGCAGGCTTTGCATTCGATTCTCAATTGAGTTCCACATTTTGAGCAGAACAATTCTTCAGGTGTGATAGGGTCGCCACATTGTGGACAATTGTTTCCAACAGTTTCGTTGATAAGTTGAGTTGTTTTTCCTGCGATAAGAATTTGAGTCCCGTAGTTTGTGATCACAAGGCCAATTCCGCCACAAGGGCCGCCAAGCAAAAACAAAACGAGTCCAACAATGCTTAATGCTCCAAATCCGTTAAGTTGCATGCAACCAATGGTAAACATAATAAATCCTGTAAGCAAAGACACGACACCAGGGATTGCGATTGAAAGTCCTGTTTTGATAAGTTTGTTTCTCAATTTGACTGCTTTTTCTGAGTTTGCAACATTGCTTACATCTGCATTTAAGTTTTTGATTGTTTCTCGTAAGTTGTTAAACATAATTCCTCCTTTATAAGAAAATTTTATCACACAAAATAATCTTATGTCAATTTTTTGAAATAAAAAAAGCTCAACCTTTTAGGTCAAGCCTTTATCAATTGGTTGCGAGGACAGGATTTGAACCTGTGACCATTCGCAACTTATACAAGGTATAACCCTTCGGTTGAATAAAAAAAGCTCAACCTTTTCGGTTAAGCCTTCATCAATTGGTTGCGAGGACAGGATTTGAACCTGTGACC
>JAZRRN010000010.1:0-1088 GCA_045650745.1 Candidatus Caccovivens sp. | reverse complement strand
AACTGCAAAAGAATCAAGCACAACAATTGCAGGATCACTTTCTTCTTTGAAATCTGCATGGCAAAATGTTTTGACTGGAATTGCTGATGACAATGCTGATTTTGGAAGTTTGACATCGAATTTGGTTGATTCATTGTTGACTGTGTTTGACAATCTTCTTCCACGAATTGAAACAATTCTTGGTGGTATGGGTGAACTTTTGGTTTCGATTGCAGACACTATTCTTCCACAACTTCTTGATGTTGGAATAAATGCAATCACAAATCTTGTTCAAGGAATGTCTTCAAATCTTCCTTCTGTTTTACAAGCAGTCACAGGAATTGTTCAAACTTTGCTTGGTGGAATCACACAAATGCTTCCACAAGTTGTTCCAGTGGCAATTGAAATTATAAAAACATTGATCACAACACTTGTTGGAATGCTTCCTGACATATTACAAATGGGAATCACAATTCTTCTTGAATTAGTAAAAGGAATCGCACAAATGCTTCCTGATTTGATTCCACAAATGGTTGATGCAGTCATATTGATGGTTGAAACATTGATTGACAACATTGACATGATTATTGATGCAGGAATTCAATTGATTCTTGGTCTTGCTGATGGACTTATTGAAGCACTTCCACGATTGATTGAAAAAATTCCTGTAATTATTGAAAAACTTATAATGGCAATCACAAACAATCTTCCAAAACTTATTGAAGCAGGAATCACTTTGGTTGTGAAATTAGCAGTTGGACTTGTTCAAGCAATTCCAAAACTTATTGAAGCAATTCCAAAAATCATCACTTCACTTGTGAATGGATTTGCAAATTATCTTTCAAAAATGGATGAAGTTGGAAAAAATCTTGTTCAAGGAATATGGAATGGAATCAGTAATGCAACAAGTTGGATTCTTGACAAAATCAAAGGTTTCGGAAAATCTGTTTTGAATGGAATCAAATCTTTCTTTGGAATCAAATCACCTTCAAGATTATTCAAGGATGAAGTTGGAAAAAACTTGGCACTTGGTGTTGGTGAAGGTTTTTCTGATGAAATTGACAAAGTTGCTGATGACATGCAAAATTCACTTCCAACTTCTTTCGATT
>JAZRRN010000009.1:0-51479 GCA_045650745.1 Candidatus Caccovivens sp. | reverse complement strand
TTTTATATTTTTCAACAAAAAAGCAGAGAATTAATCCTCTGCTTTTTCAATATTTTCTGCGATATGAACTTTTTTAAATTCTTCATCTTGTTTGATAAGTCGTTTTTCCATGATGATAATGCTAAGTCCAAAACAAATATACATCACGCCAACAAATCCAAAGGCAAGTTTCAAGAAGAGGGTTCCTCCACCCAACAATCCATCAAACACACCTGCAAGCAAAAGCACAACTGAAGATGTGATTCTTCCTGCACCCAAGAAGAATTCGGCAACAGCGTTGCTTTCCAATATGTGGTTGTGCAAAGACAACATTCTCACAACACCTGCTTTTCGAGAGTCGGAAATTGACATCAAAATCACATTCAAAATCACATACACTGCATAGAACAAAATGATTGTGATTTTGTCTGTCGCACAAATAATGCCAATCACAGCGGCGAACACAAGTGCAATTGTTGGTGCAATAAATCCTGTCGCCCTCTTCTTTCTGTAATAACGCAAATAGAAGAACATTGTGATAAGTGAGCACACTGTAAACACTGATTGCAAAGTGCCCAGCATAGAGTCTGACCCTTTAAACACAAAGGCAACAAAAATTGTTGTCAATGTTGTAAAGCAGTCATAAGACGCCCCTCTAAAAAACAAACTCCAATACATTGATTTGAGAGGTTTTGTTTCTTCCTGCTTTTCTCTCAATTTTTTGACAAATTTTGCAACATTGAAACTGAGCTCGTAATGTTGTTTTGGTCTGATCAAAAATGAAAAAACAATAAGTGCTGCACACACTGCCAAAATGATCAATGCCAAAACGGCAAAACCTGCTTTTGAAACTACAAATCCCAAAACAACAGGGAAAATTATGTATGTAAGCTGAAACATAATTCTGTTTACAGCAAAAAATCTAACTTGATGTTTACTGCTGATTGTTTCCGATGTAAGGTTGTTGAATCCTGATGAAAAAAATGTAAAACCAAAACCATAACAAACGGCAATAAGTGGAATAAAATCAAAAATTTTGTCACCCAAAAAGTAAATCATTGCCACAACACCTGTCAAAAGGACAGAACCAATTGAAACAAAAATACTTTTGTTGATTTTTCTAAGTGCATAACCCGTAAAAGCATAACCACTAGCCAAAACCATATAGAAAATTGCATAAAACATTCCAATATCTACAATATTTTTTGACATTTGCAATTTGTCTATCCCTTGTGATATATCAAACCCATTTTTAAAAATTTTTGAAATCAAAAACAAGTCGACAAAAATGCATATCACTGCCTGCAAACAGTTGCAGGCAATGATAGAAATTGCACTCAAATCAAAAATTTTACTTTTCTTTCTTTTTGTCGTTACCAATTTTCAATTTCCTTTTTTCTCTCAATCTAATGACCCACTTAACGAGTTCTATATATGGCACAATCAATGTTGCTGATCCAAGAGCAACCAACCATTGCCACCAAGTGATGTCACCAAGTCCCATAGCAGTTTGAATTGGTCCAAGAGGCAAAATCACCACCAACACTGTCAAAAGTGCAGACCCCAAAAACGACCAGTTCAATATCTTGTTTTTGAAAATACTTTTGTTGAAAAGAGTGTTTGTTTGACTCTTCAAGTTGTATGCATGCAACAATTCTGCAAAGCAAATAAACAAGAAGCAAATTGTTGTGTATTGTGGTGCTGCAAGACCAAACACAAATCTGCAAATTGAATAAAGCCCAAGTGTCATTGCTGCAACAAACACAGCCGAAACAAAAATGTTGAATCCTGCATCACCCTTAAACAGGTTGCCTCTGGCTTTTACAGGTTTCTTTTTCATGATGTCAGGTTCTGCTTTTTCAAACCCTAACGCCAGACCAACAAAGGTGTCTGAAACAAAGTTGATCCAAAGCAAAAGTGCTGGCGAGAAGAATTGATAATCTCTAAACACAAGTGTTGTGACTGTCATAATAAACAATTCTGCCACCGAAGTTCCGATCAAGAACACCAAGATTTTCAAAATTGTGTTGTAAATTCTTCTTCCTTCTTTGACTGCACCAACAATCGTTGCAAAGTTGTCATCAGTCAAAATCATATCAGCTGCTTCTTTTGTGACATCAGTGCCTGTGATGCCCATGCCAACGCCGATGTCAGCCGACTTGATGCTTGGTGCATCGTTGACACCATCACCCGTCATAGCGACAATCTTGTCGTTTGCTTTCAAAGCCTTAACAATCCTTACTTTATGTTCAGGACTAACTCTCGCATAAACTTGATAGTCGTTCACCTTTTTAGCAAACACTTCATCAGGGATTTCGTTGAGTTCTTGCCCTGTGATAACTTTTTTCGGATCTGTGCAAATGCCAAGTTCTTTTGCAATTGCAAATGCTGTATCTCTGTGATCTCCTGTGATCATAACAGTTGTGATGCCAGCTTGCTTGCAAGTTTTGATTGCATCTTTAACTTCTTCTCTAGGTGGATCAATCATGCCTACAAGGCCGATAAAGCACAAATCAAACTCTGTGTTGGCACTTGTTGGTCTGCCGATTTTTTCGACAGTTTTTGCTGCAAAAGCCAACATTCTCAATGCTTTTGAAGCAAATTCGGTATTCTTTTGCAAAATTAACTCTTTGTCTGCGTTTGTAATCTTTCTTATTTTGCCATTGTCCAAAATTCGATTACATCTAGACAAAATGTTGTCGACAGCACCCTTTGTGTAAGCCATAAGTTTATCGCCCACTTTATGGAAAGTTGTCATCAACTTTCTGTCGCTGTCAAAAGGGATTTCATTCAATCTAGGAAATTGTCCATCGGTGTTTTCTTTTGTGATACCAAATTTATATCCATAATGCACCAAGGCAATTTCGGTTGGGTCTCCAATAGACTCCAACTTGTTGTTTTCAATCTTCGATTTTGTGTCGTTGCAAAGCAACATACATCTCATAAGTTCGACAAGCGTTTTTTCGCTGCTGTATTCAGCCATCTTTTCGCCAACTTCGTCCAATGTCAAACTCACTGATGCTGGCAACTCGTCATCTTTCAATTGGTTGAGTTTTTCGCACATATCTCCCAAATAGAACACTTTTTTCACTGTCATTTGGTTGATAGTCAAAGTGCCTGTTTTGTCAGAACAAATGACTTCTGTACTTCCCAAAGTTTCAACGGCAGGCAATTTTTTGACAATCGCCCTTTGTTCGCTCATGTTTTTTACACCAATTGACATAGTCACAGTGTTGCATGCAGGAAGTCCCTCTGGCACAGCACAAACAGCAATTGCAATTGCCATCGAAAATGCAGTAAAGATGTTTCCACCTCTCAAAATTTCCACCAAGAAAATTGTTGCACAAACAGCCAAAACCACAAATGTAATGATAATGCTTGTTGCTTTGATTCTCTTTGTAAGAGGAGTTACATTTTCTTCCATTTCGTTGAGAGCTGTGGCAATTTTTCCAATTTCTGTGTTCATACCACAAGCAACAACAACACCAGTGCCACGACCATAAGAGCAAATGCTGCCCATAAATGCCATGTTTACACGATCGCCAAGAGCTGCATTTTCGCCCAAAACTTGCGAGGCATCTTTTTCAACAGCAACACTTTCGCCAGTCAAAGCACTTTCTTCAATCTTCAAACTGCTTGTTTCAATCAATCTCAAATCTGCTGGCACAATGTCGCCTGCTTCAATCACAACAACATCACCAACAACAAGTTCTTCTGACTTAACTTTTGTTGTCTTGCCATTTCTCAAAACCTTGCAATATGGTTTGGTCATATTTTTCAGCGATTCCATTGCTTTTTCAGAATTTCGCTCCTGCACAAAACCAATAATGGCATTGATCAAAACAATAGCCATAATTATTCCGGCATCAATAAAATCACTATATTTCTTTTCGATGATTGCAAACACAACAGAAATGATGCAACTTGCAATCAAAACCAAAATCAAAATATCCTTAAACTGCCCCA
Source organism: Candidatus Caccovivens sp. (assembly GCA_045650745.1). Taxonomy (GTDB): domain Bacteria; phylum Bacillota; class Clostridia; order Christensenellales; family UBA1242; genus Caccovivens. The sequence goes on along the minus strand of JAZRRN010000009.1, from coordinate 47,534 downwards.
AAAATTTGACAAACGGACTCTTTTTCTTTTTTGAAGCGAGTTCGTTTTTGCCATTTTTTTCAAAGCGAGTTTTTGCTTCTTTCAATGAAAGACCAGAGGTCGAACTTTCAACCTCTTCAAACACTTCTTCAGTAGTTTTTGTGTAAAATTTGCTCATACAAGTTTATTATATCAATTTGACAAAATAATACAAAACAAAAAACAAAAATAAATTGTGATTTTTTCGCTTTTAGCTATTGATTTTCGACATAAAGTGTTGTAATATAAAACCATAAGAGGGATAGCGATGGAAAATATTTTTCAAGAATTTAAAGACGAATGCTTTTTGGCAATCAAAAACCTTCCAAATGACAAGAAAATCGAGTATCTTGGCAATAAAATTGCCGAACTTGACTTGTTGATGGACAAAGAAAACATCAATCTCAAGGCATACGAAAAATTGCTTGAGACAAAACGAGCTTTGCTCACAAAAATCAAGTTGTTGAAAATGGAAGAATCGGAGGTGCAAGATGTCTAAGAAAAGAAGAATTGAAAGATATACAGTCAAAACTCAAAACCCAAACAAAGCACCTTTCGAACCAACACCATACACATATTTGGCGCTTGATTCGTGCATTTTGATTGATTTTCTCAAGCTGATTGATCCAAATTCAAAAGTCAACAAAAAGTCACCTTACTATGTAGCTTTGAGAGAACTTTTAAGCAAAAGTGTTTATCGCAAAGATGGCTCAATCAATGTTGAAGGCAAATACATATTCTGCGTTCTTCCAACAGTGATGGAAGAAATCTCAAACCCAAACCACCAACTTCACAGCGTTATGAAAAACTTTGTTCAAAACAGAACGGTTGTGTTGGAACTTGACCAATTTAAAGAAAAACAATTTGAAAAACTTGTTGCAAAACTTGCAACTGCTTATGCCGAAAGAGGGATTTTCTGCGACAGCGAAGGCAACCCTACTTACGATGCATTCATCGTTGCACAAGCATCTATCTTCAACATGATGGTCATTTCAAACGACCACCACATTGTAAGAAATCAATCACCTAAAAAATCATCTTCTCCACACAGAGAAATCATTCGTCGCATCAACCAAAGAGTTCTCGGTGGCATTTACAGCGAATGTCAAGCACTTCCAAAATCAGCCGAACAACTTATGCATGCAGACAATCGCAAAGAAAGAATGGCTGAAGCATACTTTGGAGACTTCCTTACAATTGCAGCCGAGACAAAAATCCACAAACTTGAAAAAGCATTGCTTGGCAAGCCACCATTTATCAAACCTACAGACAAAGGTGGCAAACACTAAAAGTTGAAAAAAGACATATCAAACTGATATGTCTTATTTTTTATTCCAAAAAATCAAATTTGGTTCCATTTGTCATTAAACAACACTTTCATAATGTTGTTGTACCTGTCTTTAAATGCCAATTTTGTTTTTTCACTCAAATCTTCAAAATCCCCAGCAAGCCAATCTCTAAACTGCTCTGGAGTTGAAAATCCATGCTTTTTGACACCCAAAACAAATGCATTTGGTATGTTGTAAAAATGAGCAATAATGTCGGCATCAGCCACACAAAGTTCTTCAATGTTTGTCGCGTTTTTACTTGATCTGTGATTTAACACACAACCCAAAACTCTGTCAATTTTATCTTTTGGACAGTCGTATTTTTCAAGCAATTCTTTTGCGATCACAGCACCATTTGTGTGATGATCTGCTTTTGTGCCAACCTTTGCCACCAAAGCAACATCATGCAAAAGTGCCCCAAGCTCGACAATCTCCAAATCTGCGCCATAAACCTTGGCAAGACCTTTCGCTTCTTCAACCACATATTTGATGTGCATATTCCAAAAATCATAGCCATCTTCTGCCTGGTCAATATACTGTTGGTTCAATGCCATAAGTTCTTTTTCAACATCGACAACAATGCTCATGTTTCACCTCACAACTTTGTTTTATTCATAAAAGTTTTTGTCTGTTCTCTTATAATGCAAAAGCTCGTGAATAAGATGCTTGTCATTTCCAAGCAATTCTTCATATATTTTTGCCACACTCTTGTTTTCTTCGCTGCCAGAAAATTTGCAGTCGCCATCAACTTTGTAGATAGAGGCACTTCTTTTCTTTATCACTTCTTCAACATCAACTTTGTCATAGTCAACATAAATTTGACCACCACCATTTACGCAGCCACCAGGACAAGCCATAACTTCAACAAAGTCATATTCTCTTTTGCCTACTTTGATGTCTTCCATAACTGCTTTTGCATTTGCAAGACCATGCACAATGGCAAGACGCAACTTTTTGCCAGCAAGATCGACCGAAACTTCCTTGACGCCATCAGAAAATCTTACATCTTCAACAATGCCCTGTTTTTTGCCTGTTGTCTTAAACACTGCATAACGAAGTGCCGCCTCTGTCACACCACCAGTCACCCCAAAAATAAGTGCACTGCTTGTTGCTTCTCCAAATGGATCATCAAACTTCTTGTCTTCAAGTGCATTGAAATTGATGCTCTTAAGTTTGATCAAATCGGCAAGTTCTCTTGTTGTGATGCATTGATCAATCACACCATGGGTCAAAATTTCTCTCTTCTTTGCTGTGCAAGGCATAACCGAAACAATCTTCACTTTTTTGCCCTGTTTTTCAAAATAATATCTCACCAAACTTGCAAGCATTTCGTTTGGAGATTTTGCAGTTGACATATTTTTTGCATATTCTGGATAGAATTTTTCACAATAGTTGAACCATGCAGGACAACAACTTGTAAACAAAGGCAAATTTTCTTTGTTTTCAAGTCTTTCAAGAAGTTCGCCTGCCTCTTCAACAACCGTAAAATCGGCACCTGTGTTTACATCAAACACAAAATCAAACCCAAGTTCTTTGAGGGCAGAAACCATCTTTCCTTCAACAAAAGTGCCAATCTCGTTGCCAAACGCTTCGCCAAGCGAAACTCTGACTGATGGTGCAACTTGTGCAATCTTGACTACATCATCTTCGCACAAAATATCAATCACTTTTGAAGTGTCATTTTTCTGTGTTAGTGCCCCTGTTGGACAAACAAGCACGCATTGACCACAACCTACGCAAGCAGAATGTTGCATATCTCTGTCAAATGGAGTAGAAATCTTTGTTTCAAACCCACGACCAACCTTTCCAATTGCTGCACAACCTTGTCTTTTTGCACAAACTGCAACACACTTGCCACACAAAATACACTTGCTTTCATCTCTGACAATTGCGTGGTTTGTGTCATCATATGCAAAATTATTCATTTCGCCCTTAAACTTGTTTGTGCACTGAAATTGATTGCACAATTTTTGAAATTGACATTGCAAATTTTTAGGACAACTCAAACAATTTTGATTGTGATTGCTAAGCAAAAGTTCGATTGCATTTTTTCTTGCTTTGATCACTTTGTTTGTGTTTGTTTTGACAACCATGCCATCAAAAACCTTTGTCGAACAAGCTGTGCAAAGATTTTTCATGCCTTCAACTTCGACAACGCAAACTCTGCAACTTGCAGGTTCGTTTACACCTTTCAAAAAGCAAAGGGTTGGAATTTCAATTCCATTTCTTCTGGCAACTTGCAAAATCGTTTCGCCATTTTCGGCAACATATTTTTTGCCATCTACAATAATTTCCATCATCTACTCCTTGACAATCGCACCAAATCTGCAGGTTTCACAACATTTTCCACACTTGATGCATTTTGCTTGATCAATGTTGAATTTGCTTTTAATTTGCCCAGAAATCGCCCCAACAGGACATTGTCTAGAGCAAGCACTGCAACCAATGCACTTGTCAGTAATCACATATTTAGAAAGTTTTTTGCACACGCCTGCACGACATTTGTGCTCTTTGATATGTTCGATATATTCATCTCTAAAATATCTCAAAGTGCTAAGCACTGGATTTGGACTTGTTTGACCAAGACCACAAAGCGAATTGTCTTTGACATAGTGACAAAGTTTTTCCAATTCGTCCAAATCGCTCATTTCTGCTTCGCCATCAGTGATTTTTGTCAAAATTTCAAGGATACGCTTGTTGCCAATGCGACATGGAGTGCACTTGCCACAGCTTTCATCTCTTGTAAATTGCAAGAAGAATTTTGCCAAATCCACCATGCAGGTGTCTTCATCAACAACAATCATTCCACCAGACCCCATCATCGATCCAAGTTCGCTCAAACTCTTATAGTCGATTGGTGTGTCAAGATATTGTTCTGGAATGCAGCCACCACTTGGCCCTCCCATTTGCACGGCCTTAAACTTTTTGCCGTTTGGGATACCTCCACCAATTTCATAAATTATCTCTCTGATTGTTGTGCCCATAGGCAATTCAATAAGCCCAGAATTGTTGATTTTTCCGGTAAGAGCAAAAACCTTTGTGCCTTTGCTGTCTGGTGTGCCAATTTGGTTATACCACTCAGCACCATTGTTGATGATTTGCGCAACATTTGCCAAAGTCTCAACATTGTTTATCACTGTTGGACAACCATAAAGCCCTTTTGTTGCAGGATATGGAGGTTTAAGTGTTGGTTCGCCACGATTGCCCTCAATGCTTCTCATCAAAGCAGTTTCTTCGCCACATACGAAAGCTCCTGCACCATATTTGATTGAAAGTTCAAACGAGAAATCTGATCCAAAAATATTTTCGCCCAAAAGACCACGAACAGTTGCATCATCAATCGCTTTTTGCAATCTTTCACCAGCCAATGGATATTCTGCACGCAAATAAACAAAACCTTTGTTTGCACCAATCGCATAACCACAAATTGCCATCGCTTCGATGATTGCATGAGGATTGCTTTCAATAATACTTCTGTCCATAAAAGCACCCGGATCGCCTTCGTCTGCGTTGCAAATAACATACTTTTGCTCTGCTTCTACAACTCTTGTAAACTCCCATTTTTTGCCGGTAGGAAATCCAGCTCCACCACGACCACGAAGTCCACTGTCAGAAATCACCTTGATCACTTCTTCAGGTTTCATTTCGCTTACGACTTTATGCAAAGCTTTGTATCCATCAAGCGCAATATAATCTTCCAAAATGTTTTCCAAACACATAAATTCGGAGTTGTTTCTAGCAATGTATTTTTGCTTTTTGCAGAAACTCATTTCATCTTTCTTTTTGATTGCCTTTCCATCTTCGTGATGCAACAATCTTTCAACAAGTTTATCTTCTGCAAGCGAAGAAACAATTTCTTCAACATCTTCAACTGCCACTTTTTCATAAAGCGCATCATTTGGATAAATCAACACAATTGGTCCATTTACGCAAAGCCCAAAACAACCTACGCCATGCACCTTGATAAGATTTTCAAGCCCTTTTGTTTTGACCATTTCTTCCAAAGCATCTTGCACCTTTTTGCTTTTGCAACTGCGACAGCCTGTTCCACCACAAACCATAACATCATATTTATATTCAACGCCAGATGTGTCGCCAAGTTTTCTAAAATTTATCTCCTTGATAAATTGTTGTTTGATATTTTCCAATTCACAAATGTTCATATATTCACCTAGTCCTCAAAACTGTCGATAATTTTGTCAACATCTTCAACTTTTACTTTGCCATAAACTTCGCCATTGATTGTGATTGCCGGCGCAAGTCCACAGCAACCAAGACATCTGCAACTTGTGACAATCCATTTGCCATCTTTTGTCATTTCACCAACACGAACACCAAGTTTTGCCAAAATTTTGTCCAAAACTTCTTGTGCCCCCATAACAAAACAAGCAGTCCCAAGACAAATATCAAGGTTGTATTTTGCCTTTGGAGTGAGTGAAAATTGACTGTAAAAAGTGATAATCCCATAAACCTTGCTTTCAGCAATTTGCAAAGCATTTGCAATTTTTGCCACAGCCAATTCTGGAATATAACCAAAAATGTTTTGTGTTTTTTGCAAAACTTCCATAACATTTTCGCCATTGCCTTTGTTTTGCTCAAGCACTGTTTCAAATTCTGCAACTTGGTTTTCAGTGCCAAGTCTTATACATTCACACATAATGTCCTCCATATATTCTTTTTTATTTTAGCAAAAAAGCCAACAATTTCAAAAAGATTTAATCAAACAACACTCCAACTTTGCAGATTTTGTCGACTTTTTTCAACATATTGCAAAACAGCATAAAAAAAGAGAACCAAATCGGTTCTCTTTTAGATTATTCAGCATCTGTGCTTTCTGCTTCAAGTTTTTCAATTTCAGCCTTGTATGTTTCGATATCAGCCTTGATTTCGTCATTTCTGAGTTTAAGCACATTGTACATTTTTTGAAGAAGTGGATATCTTTCTTCGTTGTCTTTCATAACTTCTTCACAATGTTGAACAGAAAGTTTAAGTCCGTCCAAGAGGTCAAGATCTTCAGCAAGTTTCTTCGCCTTTTCTTGGTCGATGTCTGCATAGTTGTTTACACCATAAAGCAAAACTTTTTGTTTTGCAACAAGAGCTTCTTTTCTGCGAAGTTTCTTTTCATCTTTTTCATGTGTTGTCCAAACTCTATGAAGTGGAAGGTATTCCTTCTTGCATTGCTTAAATTCTTTTTCTGTTGCTTTAAATCTTTCTTCAGCAGCAGCAAGTTTTTCTTTAAGTTCGTCCAAAGTATAAGCAGAACCTTCTTGTGCTGATGTTTCAGCAGCAACAACAGCCGCTGTGGCAGCAACTGCGGTTTGCGCAGCCAAAGCTTTCTTTGCTTCTTCCAATTCTCTAACCATTGCTTCGTATCTGCCTTTTTCTGCTTCCAACGCTTTTCTTTCTTCTTGCAAAGCATCTTCAGCAGCAGTGTCTTCAACTTCTTCTACTTGTTCAGTTTCTTCTTCGCCTGGATCAGAAATTTCTTCGGCAACTACAGGATCTTCAATTGGAGCAACTTCAGCGATTGGTTCTTCAACTTCTTCAATCTCTTCAGCCTCAGCCACTTCTTCAGCTTCTGTTGCAACAAGTGGAGCAACGACAACATCTTCAGCTGCCTCTTCTGTCACTTCTTCAACTGCAGGTTCTTCTGCTGGAGTTTCAGCTTCAGCTTCTTCCATATCTTCTTGCATTCTGCGAAGAAGTTCTTGTCTTCTTGCTTCAAGATATGCTCTTCTTTCGGCATTTGCTCTTTCTTCATCATCAACGATTTGTTGCACTTCAACAGCTTCTTCTTGTGCCTTAACTTCGTCAACTTCAAGAAGTTTTTGCTCTTGTTCAACCACAACTTCTTGTCTTACAGGCACATCATCAAGATTGAAATCTTCAACCTTAGAGTCATCAAGTTTAAGTTCTTTGTTTCCTTCTTTCTTTTGTTTGCTCATTGCTACGGCGATAGCTTCCCACACAAAGTAAACAATCAAAGCTCCTGCAACAACCACACCAATAATGATAAAAATATCCAAAATCAATGAGTTTGTAACAAGACCTTTTCCAGCATTCAAGAGAGAATCAATCATATCAATTACCTTCCTTTTCTTAGTTTGTGAAATTTCTCAATTTTTGAAAAACTTCTTCAGACTTAAAATTTTGGTGGAGACGGAGGGAATTGAACCCTCGTCCGAAAATCCAGCACAGCACTTTTCTACATGTTTAGTTTATGATTAGGTTTCGCTTTTGGTTGGCCCATAAACAAGCTCCAAAAACTATCTCTTAAATTTCTTTGCGACTACAAGAGCAACTCATCACAAAGGTTTTGCCTAAGATGATACCCGACTCTTTTGCTGGCAAGTCAAAAGGCGAGCAGATTGAAATTGTTCAATCAAAAAGCGTCATTTGCTATGAGTTAGGCAGCAACAGCTACTGTGTTCATAGAAACAACATTGTCATTTTCTGCGTTTATTCGCTTTGCTCATTTTTTAGGTGGTTGGGCACCACCACATGCTTTACATACTTTGCTCAAATCCCCGTCGAAACCAAAATCGTCCCCATAAGATTAAACGGAATATCTTTCGATATCACGCTTAATTGCTTTTTCTTTAAGGGTTTGTCGTTTGTCGTAGAGTTTTTTACCTTTTGCCAAACCAACTTCAACTTTCACCTTTCCGGCTTTGTTGATGTAAAGTTTTGTGGCAACGATTGTGCACCCCTTTTCTTTAACCATTCGCTCAAATTTTGCAATTTCGCTTCTGTTGAGAAGCAACTTGCGAGATCTTCTTTCGTCTGGTTTGAAAGATGTTGCCTTTTCGTAAGGTTTGATGTAGGCATTTTTCAAAAACATTTCGCCGCCCTTAACAAGCACAAAACTGTCAAGCAAACTTGCCCCACCTGCTCTAACTGACTTGACTTCACTTCCTTCAAGAACAATTCCTGCTTCAACCAAGTCTGAAACGAAGTAATCAAAAAACGCTTTTTTGTTGTTTGAGATAATCTTCATTTCCACCTCATTATAGCATTATATTTATTATATTTCAATATACTTTTTTAAAAAAAGCACATTTTTTTGCAAAAAATCGAGGTTTTTTGCACTTTTATCACTTTTAATCAGCAATTTTAAAATCAATCTTTCTTGCTTGCAAATGCACACTTGTAAGCACAACTTTCAACTTGTCACCCAACGAATAAACATGTTGGCCACCTTTGAGTTTGAGTTGTTTTTCCAAGAACAAATATGCATCATCTGGCAAATCTTCAATCTTGATCAACCCTTCAACAGTGTTTTCAAGGGCAACAAAAATACCAAAATTTGTTACAGAAGAAATGGTTGCATCAAACACTTCACCGATTCTATCCTTCATCAAATATGCTTTCCAAAGATCATCAACATCTCTTTCTGCATAATCTGCATTTCTTTCGCAACTTGAAGATTGTTCGGCTGATTCAAAAGCAAACTCATCAAGCTCTTCTTTTCTTGCCTCTTCAAACTTTCTGCCATTGTGAAGCCATTCTTTGATAATTCTGTGGATTGTCAAATCTGGGTATCTTCTGATTGGAGAAGTAAAGTGGCAATAGTCAACAAGTGACATACCAAAGTGACCAAGGTTTCTGTTGAGATATTTTGCCTTTGGCACTGATCTCAAAACAACTTTGTTTACGACATCTTTTGCTGCATTGTCTTCAACACTGTTGAGAATGCCTTGATAATATGCAGGTTTGATTTCGTTTGGAATTTGTGGGAATGGCACGCCAATACCCTTCAAGAAATCGCACACCGATTGCACTTTTTCTTTTGTTGGAGCTTCGTGCACACGGTAAACAAATGGCACGCCAAGTCTGTCAAAATGACGAGCAACAGTTTCGTTTGCAAGCACCATAAAATCTTCGATAAGTCTGTGAGCTTCGTTTCTTTCTCTTCTTGTCAAATCAACAGCCATGCCGTTTTCATCAAAGATAAATTGAACTTCTGGAATATCCAAATCCAACGCCCCACGAGCAGTTGTGTTTGCTTCCAAAATGTCGCAAAGTTCTCTCATCAAAACAAAATGTTCTTGAAGTGGTGCAGTTTTTTCGTTTGTTTCACCTTGAAGAGCAGCATAAACTTCTTTGTAAGTCAATCTTGCAACGCTCTTGATGACAGATTCGCAAAGTTCATAGTCAAAAACTCTTCCCTCTTTGTCAACTTTCATAATGCAAGAAAGTGTCAATCTTTCAACGCCTTCGTTGAGAGAGCAAATTCCGTTTGAAAGCCCTCTTGGAAGCATTGGAAGCACTGATGTAGGGAAATAAACACTTGTGCCCCTCTTGAAAGCTTCTTCATCAAACACATTGTTGTGTTTTACATATTCGCCAACATCGGCAATATGCACACCAACTTCATAACCCTTGTCAATTCTCTTGATGTTGATTGCATCGTCAAGGTCTTTTGCATCTGCACCATCAATAGTGAAGATGATTTCTTTTGTCAAATCAAGTCTGCCCTTCTTTTGTTCGGCAGAAACTTCTTTTGGCAACTTTGCTTCTGCTTCGACAACATTGCCTGGGAAGTGTTCAAAAAGATTGTGTTCTCTGATGATAGAAAGTTCAAGTGCCTTAACATCATCTTCAAAACCCAAAATTTCAACAACATTGCATTTGATGCGACCTTTGTCAGTCCTTACAACTTTTGCCAAAACTTTCATATTTTGTTGAAGTTTAAGCCCTGTTTTCATGATTGAAAACTCTTGTGGAATCTTCTTGTTGTCTGGATCAAGGAAATAGTTTCCACCAACCACAGTCACAGCACCAACAATGTTTTCAAGTTCTTTGTAAATATACACAACTTCGCCATCAGTGCCATCGTTCGATTGTTGCAAAATCTTTACGATAACAAATTCGCCATCAAGTGCATCATTTGTTTTGTTTGCAGGGATAAAGATGTCGTTTTCAAAACCTTCAACCTTGACAAAGCCAAACCCTTTTGCTGTGCCAAAAAACTCGCCCTTAACATATCCATGAGAAGGGATTGCAATAAATTTGTTTTTTCTTATTTCATACAAATCTCCATTGTTGACAAGCGAATAGAAGAGTTTTTTTGTTTCTTCCAAATCCATGTCAAGTGCTGAAGAGAGAAACAAGAATAGCTTGCTTACATCTGTGTAAACCAAGCTATTCTTGTTGATAAGTTCTAAAATTAATTTTTTCTTGCTCATTAATTATCCTAACCTTTATAAATCAAAAGACTAACCAAATACAAAACAACGCAAACAACAACAGCGATTGCGGTGATGATTGTGATGAGTTTCAACTTAGAATCTCTCGAACCACCCTTGTTTTGTGAATAATAACTTTCTTGTTTTCCAGTAACAACATCTGCAGAGTTTGCATCTTCGTTTTGGAAAAGTGTTGTCAAAATCAAAATGATTGCGCCCACAACTACCAAACAGAACAAAACAATTCTGATGACTGGGAAAGAACTAGCAATCCATGGTGCGACAACTTTGTCAAGCATCATACTATTCATAACTATCTAAAACCTCCTACCTTTTAAGCAAATCTGACGGCTGAAAGCAATGCCAAGATTCCAAACATCAACAATGCGACAATAATTTTGCCCCATTTTACTGATTTTCCTTTGTTGTAGTTGCCCTTAAAGAATGACAACAAAGCCAACATACCACAAATACCAAGCACACAAGCGATGATGATATATGTTGTTTGACTCATATCAACAGAAATAAGTTTTCTAAAATCGTCCCAAAGACTCAACATCATTGATTTCATACGCATCTCCTTTAACAAAGTTAATTTTAGCATATTTTGTTGCAGAAAACAACCTTTTTCAGTCCAAAAGAAGACATTTTTTGAGATTTTTTGTTCTTTTTCAAACTCAAACTTGTTTTTGTTGAAACAAATGCAGATAAATATAAGCAAAAAATTTGCCTTTTTTGTTGCAAATTGTTATCATTTTGTCATAGGAGAAAATGTATGAACAAGACAAAAATTGTATGCTCAATCGGACCTGCAAGTTGCAAAGTCGAAACGATCGAACAAATGATCGATGCCGGAATGAGTGTTGCCCGTTTCAATATGAGCCATGGCACTCACGACTCTCACAAAGCAATGATTGATGCCGTAAAAACAGCAAGAGAAAACAAAGGCGCATCAGTTGGCATTTTGATTGACACAAAAGGCCCAGAAATCAGAGTAAAACAATTTGGAAAAGGCAAAGTTGTCCTTCACGACAACGACACTTTTGTTTTGACAAGCAAAGATGTTGTTGGCACAGCAGAAAAGGTTTCAATCACCTACAAAAACTTGCCAAAAATCATCAAAAAAGACGCAAAAATCTTGCTTAATGATGGCAATATAGAGCTTAAAGTCACAAAAACAACTGCAACTGAAATCACCTGTCTTGTCGTGCATGGTGGCGAACTTTCAAACAACAAATCCATCAACATTCCTGGCATCAAAACAGACATGCCATATTTGAGCGAAACTGACAAAGCAGACATTGCTTTTGCCAAAGAAATGGACGCCGATTTTATTGCAATTTCTTTTGTAAACTGTGCAGAAGATGTGCAAGATGTAAGAAATTATCTCAAAGAGATAAAATTTACAAATGTTCAAATCATCTCAAAAATCGAAAGCGAAGAAGGCGTAAAAAACTTTGACAAAATCCTCAAACTTTCTGATGGAATCATGGTTGCTCGTGGCGACCTTGGTGTAGAAATTGACTTTGTCAAAATCCCAATTTTGCAAAAAGAATTTATATCAAAATGCAATCAAGCAGGCAAAATTGTCATCACAGCAACTCAAATGCTTGAAAGCATGATTCAAAATGCTCGCCCAACAAGAGCAGAAATCAGCGATGTTGCAAATGCCGTTTTTGACGGTTCAACCTGCATTATGCTTTCTGGCGAAACTGCATCAGGAAACTTTCCTGTCGAAACAATCAAAACAATGAAACGCATTGCAATCGAAAGCGAAAGTTACCAACCATGCCCACACAAATCAATCAAAACACACAACACTTCAAAAAGTTTGGGTTATGCCGTATATTCACTTGCAGAAACTGAAGATGTAAACGCAATTATTGCAGTGACTCGCACAGGCATCACAGCAGAAAACATCAGCAGATTTAGACCAAATGTCCCAATCATCGCCTGCACCCCAAACAAAAAAACATTCCACAAAATGAGCATTATGTATGGCGTTGTGCCTGTGATGGACAAACTTTACAAAGACATCAACCAACTCAACAACAGTTCGTTTGAAAAGGCCCTTGCCACAAACATAGTGAAGAAAAACGACAAAGTCGTGCTTGTAAGTGGACTTGTTGCTGGCAAGAGTGGCTCAAACCTTATGCTTATCAAAAAGTTGTAAACAACCGATAAAAACAGCATTTATCAAAACAAAAAAAACTAGACAATCCGTCTAGTTTTCTTTTTATTTCCCATTATTTCTTTGCAGGTTTTGTTGCCTTGGCAGTCGTTTTTGCAGGTGCTTTTTCTGTCACTTTTTTAGTTTCTTTTGCAACAACATTTTTCTCACCCTTAACAACTTCTGTCAAACTTGTCAAAAGGCCTGAAACATTTTGAATTTCGCTTGGAACAATGATTTTTGTTGAATTTCCGTCAGCCAAAACCTTAAGCGCTTCAAATCCTTGCAAAGTGATGTATGCAGCACTTGGATTTGCTTTGTTGATAAGTTCAATTGCCTTGTTTTCTGCTTCTGCTCTTGCGATTGTTGCCGCCTTGTCTGCTTCAGCTTGCAAAATCTTTGTCGCTTTGTCTGCTTCTGCTCTCAAAATTTGAGATTCTTTTTCGCCTTCTGCAACCAAAATGCTAGATCTCTTTTCACCTTCTGCCTTCAAGATTTGTTCTCTTCTTTCTCTTTCGGCTCTCATTTGCTTTTCCATCGCATCTTGAATATCTTTTGGTGGAAGAATGTTTTTAAGTTCCACACGATTGATTTTGATGCCCCATGGATCTGTTGCTTCATCAAGAATAGCTCTCATTTTTGAGTTTACTGTGTCTCTTGAAGTCAAAGTTTCGTCAAGTTCGAGTTCACCTACAATGTTTCTAAGTGTTGTTGCTGTCAAGTTTTCAATCGCTCTGACTGGTTTGTCAACACCATAACTATACAACTTTGGATCAGTCACTTGAAAATAAACAACTGTGTCGATTTGCATAGTTACATTGTCTTTTGTGATAACAGGTTGTGGCATAAAATCTGCAACAATTTCCTTCAATGAAATCGCTGGCAAACATCTATCGATAAATGGAATCACCATGTGAATGCCTGTGTCCATGGTTTTCTTATATTTTCCAAGTCTTTCAACAACGACTGCTGTCGCCTGTCTGACAATACGGATTGACATAACCAAAAGCAAAAACGCAACAATGCCAATCACCAAAAAAGCAATAGCTACTGGGCTCATAAAAAATCTCCTTTTCTTTTGTAATCAAAATTATTCTATCACACCCTTCAAAAAAATGAAAAATAAAATAGGCAAATTTTCAATAAATTTATTTTGCACGAAAAAACAAAAATAAGATTGACACAACAACTCAAAATATGTTATTTTCTTTATGTCAAAATATGCTTATGTGGCGCAGCAGGTAGCGCACCGCCTTGGTAAGGCGGAGGTCACGGGTTCAAGTCCCGTCATAAGCTCCACAAAAAAACACTCCGACAATTTTTGTGTTGGAGTGTTTTGTTTTTTATTGATAATTTTCCAAATCAAACCAAGATGGCGCAGAAACTTCATCTGGCAACTTTGCAACATTGATGATTGTGTCATACAACTGCTCACTTCCTGTGCAACAAGTGACCACCATTTCAACTTTTGTGATATTGTTTGTCTTGTCAAATGTTATTTTCAGATCCACCTTTCCTTCATCTTTGTTTCTTTGAAGTTCAGCCCCCTCTCCAAAAACACCTTCAGAGCCAATGCCAATTTCTTCAACTTTTTGTGCAACATAGGTCACATACTCTGCCATATCAACGCCCATTGTGTATGTATAGCCATCTTTTGTTGACTCTTTCAAAACATCGTCATTGTAAATTGTGTCAAATGCTTCATCAAGGAAAAGCAAGTCAAGATAAATGCAATCAAGTGACTGCAAAATTATCCCGTAATGCGAACTGTCAAAAGTTGTCTTTGTTTGACTGTTTTTCAGATACACATATGTGCCATCATAATACTCATATTCATCTCCACAGCCCAACGAATATTTTGTCCAAGCTGTCTGTTGTCTTTGCACACAACCACTGATCGTGTCACCATAATCAAAATTTCCGACAATCTCAACAGCAGAATTTCTCAATTTTGCAAAAATATTTCTATTTCCTTGATTTTCAACACTGTTTCCCAAAACTATTTGACCTGAAACTTCTTCAATTTCCAACGCTTCAACAATTGTTGTTTTTGCAGTTTCCAAAGAAATGGTCAAACTATTCTCAGACTTTCTACAACCTGCAAATGCAGTGATTGACAAAACAAAAGCAAACACAAGGGTTAAAAACAATTTTCCTTTTTTCATAATATCCTCCAATGGCAATATAACATATCTAAAAAAAACAAATCAAACAAACTTTCAAAATTTTATTCTACAACAACTTTCAAGAATGTCTTTTTGCCTTTTCTGACAATCATTTCAGTTGATTTTTCAAGGCAAATCTTTTGCGCTGAGTCAACAATTTTTCGATTGTTTATCGAAATCCCACCTTGTTCAATCAACCTTCTTGCTTCGGATTTTGACGAAGTTGTGCCAATCTGTGTCAAAAATTGCAAAATTTCAACGCTTTCGCCGGCATTAATTGTTGTTGTAGGCATATTTTCAACCGTCATGCCACCTGCCCCAAAAAGGGCATTCGCCGTCTGTTTCGCTTTTTCTGCCTCTTCTTCGCCATGCACAAGTTTTGTGACTTCAAATGCCATCAGTTTCTTTGCTTTGACAATGTCACATCTGCACATTTGTTGAATTTGCTCAACATCAAGTTTGGTAAAAAATCTAAGCAATCTTTCTACATCTTGATCAAGACAATTGACAAAGTGTTGAAAAAACTCAAACGCTGAAGTTTTCTCTCTTGAGACCCACAAAGTCCCCTTTTCAGTTTTGCCCATTTTTACACCTTCTGCATTTGTAAGAAGTGGACAAGTAAGCCCCATCATAAGTGGTCTTGGCGAGCCATCTTTGAAATTCATTTTTCTTGACAAATCAACACCAGCAACAATGTTGCCCCATTGATCAGAACCACCAATTTGAAGCACGCAGTCCATCTTATCGTTCAAGTGCACAAAGTCAAACGCCTGCATCAACATATAGCCCATTTCCATAAAAGTCAAGCCACCCTGTTGCAAACGATTTTTGTATAAATCTTTGCCGAGCATTTCGTTTACATTAAAGTGCACACCAACATCTCTCAAAAAGTCGATAAACGAAATTGGTTTCAACCAATCTGCATTGTCTACAATCACAGCCGGATTTTCGCCATCAAGCCTAACAAATCTCGAGAGCAACTTTTTGATTTCTGCAGCATTTCGTGCAACCTCTTCTTTGCTCATCATCTTGCGCATATCTTTTTTGCCACTTGGGTCACCAATCAAGGCTGTTGCTCCACCAACAAGCACAATGCACTTGTGTCCACAATCCTGCAAAATCCTTGCCATTTGCAAACCAAAAAAGTGACCAATATGCAAATCGTCAGCAGTTGGATCTATGCCAATGTAAAATGTTATCGGCTTTTCAGCCAACAGTTTTTTAGTTTCTTCCAAATGGGTTGTTTGAAAAACAAACCCTCTTTTTTGCAATTGTTCAAAAGCATTGTTTTCAAATTTCATAATCTTTTCTCCTTTATTATTTTATCATAGTCTTTTTAAAAAATCTAAACCATTTGCCCTTAAAACAAGGGCATAAATTTTTCTAAACCAAATCATTTTTCTTCTCCTTAAAACAAAAAAATCTGCCACACAGCATGGTGGCAGACCCCTCGTATAAAAAGAAAACTGCCACACAACAAACCTGCTGTATGACAGAATGATCAAATTTTTCTTGCGACAAAACCTTCTACATACAGCAATCTAGATGTAGTAGCCATAATATGAAGTTTGCGCAAACAAAAATCTCATAATTTCTCCTTGTTATGTTTTAATGTTACACCCAAACTCAAACCTTGTCAACAGTTTTTTTATTTCTTTCTTCTTTTGAAAACGCTTTTGCGATCGCCAATCAAATAGAAAAGATTGAAATAAACAATCATAAACACAACATAAAGTGCAATGTAAGTTGTATAATTCAAACCAATCATTGCTTGAATGTCGCCACCTGGCATAAAATACATAGGGTCAGCGTAAATCTTCAAAACATAGATTTGCAAGATTGAATAAACATACAATGCAATCAAATAAATTGTCTCTTTCCAACTGCCCTTGTATCTAAATTCTGTAAAACCAAGAGTGATGAAAAGCAATGAAGAAACAAAAAACAATGAGTGAGTGAAGATTGAATAATAGTTTTCAAAAACATACACTTCTTTGTTGAACCCTACACCTGGATATGCAAAGAAAATAATTCCACAAAGAATGCCCAAAATGCTTGCAAAGTTGTAAAGCGATTTTTTGTTGAAAACAACAGCAATAACAACAGCCCAGCAGGCAATTGCACAACCTGGTCTTGGCAACAAGATATACATAATTTTTGTAAAATCAGGATTTGGTGCATTTATAAATCCAACAACTCTTCTTACAATGCCAAAAGCCAAAATGATTGCTGCAAAAATCCAAAGCAAAATTCTTTTTGCTTTTTCGCTTTTCTTTCTAAACAACAACGAAAGCAAAACCACTGCAACAGCACACGCTGCCAATGTCACAATATGTTGCCAACCCCACGCACCATCAATTGTTGGGTTTGGCGAATACGAACTATAAAGCCATTCTTTAAAAGACATAGCAAACCTCCCTTATAGGGTCAGTATAACACAGAGTTTTAATAAAATCAAACTTTCAAAAAAAATTATTTTTCTTCTCAGCTAACTTTTTAAACTTCTTCAACGGATACAGTTGGATCTCTTGACTTAAAAAAAGACTGCAAATTGCAGTCTTTAAATTTTATTTTGTGGTTTTTTTTGTAGCAGATTTATTGCCCGTTGTTTTCTTTGTCGCAGTTTTTCTTGTTGAAGTTTTTGGCTTTGTTTCTACTTCAACCTTTGGCTCTTCGCCTTTTTCTTCATTGACTTCAACTGAATCTTCAACCTTTTCTTCTTCGGTTGTGATTGCTTCAGTTTCTGTTGTTTCTGCAACCTCAGGTTTTGCATCTTCTTTTGTTTTTGTAAAGAGCAAAGCAGAAGCAAGCACACATTGTGCTGGATAATATGTCACAAGGCACAAAATGTCAAACACGATGCTGTTTGATGGCAAGAAAACATTAAGCAAAAGCATCAAATCTGAAAAGAAGAACAATCCGCTTCCAACCACCAACAAAATGTTTTTGATGCTTCTTTCTCTCACAAGGTTTGCAATTGCCTTTCCAAGCATAGTTGAGATGACAAATGCATAAATCACAACAACTGCTTCCATCAAGTGTGATCCAAAATCAAATGCTTTGACAAAGGTCACAACAAGTGTTGAAACAAGTGCCAACAAACCACAAATCACAAGATCAAGCACTGTGTATTTTTGCACAAAGTTGTATGCCACAAAATAGAAAATGTGTCCCACAGCAAAAAGTGCTGCGCCAATCATAAATTCGATATTAAGCAAAATGTCTCCAAGCATTGAGAAAAACAATCCCACAAGCATAAATATTGCAAACATTCTTTCTTTTGTTTTTGTTTTGAATGCATAAATAAGATTTACTGCACCAAGTGTAACAAACAAAGCACTTGTCAAACTCTTAAGCAACAATCCCCCAAATGCCATATAGCAAGCATCGCCAATCAACACTGCCAAAATCAACAATGCGTCAACGATATAAAAAGTCTTTTTCATCTGTCTTCTCTCCTATTTCAAAAAATGTCTCTGTTTTATTTTGAGATTTTGTAATATATGTATTCCAACTGGTCAGCATCCAAAAGTTTTGGCACTGGATAAAGTGGATTTCCTTCCTTTGCAGCCGTATAGGCAAGCTCGGAAATGTCTTCAACTTTGATCTCTGCAATCTTTTTAGGTATGTTCATCTGCGCATTCATCTCTTCTATCTTTTCGATAAAGAGTTTTGCACCTTCTTCTTTGCTAGTGTTTTTGTCAAACAATCCAACATAAAGACCCATCTCCCACAATTTTTTGTAAACTTTTTTGCCATATTCTTTCAAAACATAAGGCAAAATGATCGCATTTGCAAGCCCGTGTGCAACATTATATTTGCCACCCAACGAGTGAGCAATCGCATGCACATACCCTACATAAGAACGAGTAAATGCAACCCCTGCATCATAAGCAGCTTTAAGCAAAATCTCTCGTTTTTCAAGTTGTGTGCCATCGTTGTAGACATCAACAAGGTTGTCCATAATCGCTTTTGTTGCAGAAAGTGCACATTGTCGTGTTTGTTTTGTTGTGCTTCTGCCAATGTATGCCTCAACAGCATGTGTCAACGCATCCATACCTGTTGTTGAAGTGATGTGCTTTGGAAGTTTCACTGTCAGCTCCGGTTTCAAAAGCGCATAACTAGGAATAAGTGGAAAATCATTGATTGCATATTTATGTCTTGTTTCGCTGTCAGTGATCACAGCAGCCAGTGTCGTTTCACTTCCTGTGCCAGCAGTTGTTGGCACTGCAATCAAAGTAGGGATTTTCTTTCTTACCTTGAGCACCCCTTTCATTTTGTTTAAAGATTTTTTAGGTCTAGCAACTCTTGCTCCAACTGCTTTTGCACAATCCATAACTGACCCACCACCAAAAGCAATCAACCCTTGGCAATCATTGTCTAAATAAATTTTCAAAGCATCAGCGACATTTGCTGTTGTTGGATTTGGCACAGTTTCGTCATAAACAAAAAGTCCAACCCCTGCCTTTGAAATTTTTTCTTCAAGTGATTTTGTAAGTTCAAGTCCTCTTATCCCTTTGTCAGTGACAAGCAAAACTCTTTCGATGTTTTTCTCTTGCAAAACAGCGACAACATCTTCATCAGTTTGCAAAATTTTTGGTTGTCTGTAAGGCAACAAAGGCAACATCAATCTAAATGCGCCCTGATAAACCCTGCAATAAAATCTCTTAAAAATGTTCATATCCTATCCCCTTGTTTTCAAAACACTTTTTGCCAACATCAGGCAAACTTGTCACAAAAACATAACCTCTCTATTTATTATATATCACTCTCAAAAAAAATTCCAAACAAAAAAAGCACCAAACCGGTGCTTTTGTCTAACAAGTGCCAACCTTTGTGTTGTCTTTTTGTCTATCTCGCAATTCTTCGATAGGGTGCTCGCATTCTTCAAATCGATAATCCTCTCCAAATTTGTCAATAAATTCTTTAATCACCAAGTGACTTGCAACATTGCTTGGTGACACATTGACAGTTTTCAAATGTCTTTCAAACCTATTATTTTCTGGCAAGTCGCAAACAGGCACATATTCTTCACAAACACTTGTGTAACCAACTGTTTCCAAAACCTGTCTGATATACTCCTTGTTCTCTCCAAACCTCAAAAGTTTAGGAAATTCCGTCGCCCCAACAACTTTTTCTGCGTCTTTCTTTTCGTATTTTTTGAGAAGTTCGCTGGCAAGTTTAAGGTGTGCAACCTCCATTTCATAATGCTCTTTCCAAATTTGTTTTATGCAATCATCTGTTTCATCTTTCATCATCGAATAATACAAATAACACTCTGTGTATTCATGCATAACCCATTGCTCCAGCCAAGTGCAAGTTGGATCTTTCAAACTTTCATATTGAGTGACATGTTCTTCTTCGACCATGCCAATTTCACTGAAGAGTTTACGCCCCAAGTCGTTTTTGTAGAATTGAGCCACATTCATATAATAATTCATTGTTTGTTGCTCTGCTGCTGTGATAATCCCACCCACAAGTTTGGTGTATGGATCTGCTTTCTTTGCATTCATCGCAAACCTAACATTATCAACAGGGTGGCGATGCTCGTTGATTGTTGGCCTGCCAGGCATAATCTCTGTAAATTTGCCGACCATCACATCTGCATCAATGTCAAAATCCATCTTAAGCAGATTTGAAAACCTATACAAGTGGTCAAAATCTTCAAGCAATGCAAAATCCAATGCATTTTTTGCGTTTTGATCTTCAACATTTTGTGCCAAAATGGCAGTCAAATCAACAGCAAGTTGCTCGTATGCAATTGTGGTTTCCAAAATATTTTCATCAATCGGTTTAAGTGCTGCAATCCTTTTTTGTTGTTGCTGTTCTTGATTGCGCACCAAAGCAATCGCCCTTCTCAAATCGTTGTCATTGCAATTTCTTGCAAACTGATGCAAAAACCAGTTTGACTCAAACTCTGTTCCGTTCATCAAAATAATTCTGGTTTTTGTGTATGGTGACACATTGTTTTTGTCGTATGGCTTTGGATACATTTCCTTCCAGTTCATAAAATAACTTTCGACATCTCTTGATTTTGCTTCAAATGGGTTCATCTTTCCCTCCTTTTACAGGTTGATAATTGCCATCTATCTTTGTTTTATTCGCAAAATCAACATTCTGTCACAAATGACATTGTTTCAACAAAAAAAACAGGCAAATTTGCCTGCTTTTTATTACATAAATGGAGAAGCCAATCTAAACACCCCTGAAAGGATTCTGTTTGACAATTTGTTTCTTCTTCGGTTTTGGGCAGTGACTTCAAAACTTTTTGCAAAAGTGTCTTCATAGTCCTTTGTTACATCAGACAAAACTTGTTTGTCGTTTGTGTAAACCCCACTTTCAAATTGTTGGCAAAAACTTCTTTGGTCAAAGTTGATTGACCCCACAACCACACTATATTCTGTCAAACACATTTTTGCGTGCACAAAACTGTGAGTCATTGTAAACACTCTTACCCCTGCATCAATCAATCTTTCTGCATTGTTGCGAGACACAATGTAAACATATTTTTTGTCTGCCACATCAGGCAAAACAATCCTTACATCAACACCACTTCTTGCCTTGTTTCTAAGCAAATCCAAAATGGTGTCATCTGGGATAAAGTATGGACTGATAATCCAAATTTTTTCTTGTGCGTTTGCAATCATATTGATATAAACATCTCTTGCGATTGCTGGTTTATAGTCAATGCCATCAACAAAAGGCACAACCACTTGTTTGTTTGCAAAAGTTTCTGCCAAATTGAGATGTTTTTCATAGTCCTGTTCTTCTTTTGTCAAAAACTCCCACTGTCTCAAAAATGCCAAAACAAACGCATTGACTGCTTTGCCTTCAATTTTGATTGCAGTGTCTTTCCAATAGCCATACATTCTTTTTTCGTTGACATATTCGTCTGCCAAGTTTGCACCACCTGTATAACCAACTTTGCCATCAACAATCACAAACTTTCTGTGATCTCTAAAGTTGAGTGCCATACTGAAAACTGGGATCATTTTGTTGTAAGATCTAAGCTTAATGCCCATTCTTCTAATTCGTTTTTTGGTCTTTCTCTTCAAAGTGCCATAACTGCCCATATCATCATAGATAATGCGCACATCAACCCCTTGATCAACCTTTTCCTTCAAGATTTTTAAGGTTTTTTCAAGCAGAACGCCATCTGAAATGATGTAAAATTCGATAAAAATATATTTTTCTGCTTTGGCAAGATCTTCCAAAACATCATCAAACATTTTTGTTCCACTTGGATAATACTTTGCTCTTGTGCCATCGTATGAAACAAATTTGCCTATGTTTTGCAAATATTTGCAATCTGAAACAACCTTTTTGTCCACTTTGTCAAACGAAAGTTGCTTGTCAATATGTTTGTCTGTTTTTGCATATATCTTCTTGTATCTCTTTTTTGATGGTCCAAACAAAATGCGTTCGTCAGATGCAAAAAACAAGATATAAGCAAACATAAAGCACACCAGCAAAAAGAAAATCCAAACACCTTTTATCAGCCCATTTTTATCGGTTGAAAGCACATAAATACAGGTCGCAACACTGATGCCAACTGATGCCAATGTCAACCATTGAAACACTTCGTGCAAATACATATACGAAAGCACCAACACAACAAACTGCAAGAAGATTGTCAACAACAACCAGCAAGTTTTCAAAAAGCCAAAAGCATTAAATTCGGTTTTAATTTTTACAGCATCAATACCAGGAGCTTGCGATACTTTGCCAATTTTTCTTTCATTAACATCTTCCATCTTCGCCCTCCATATATTTTTTTGCTTGTTTTTTCATTGTTTCCAAATCATCACACAATTGTTTGTTTTTCACTTCAAACTGTTGTCTTTCTTTTGCAATCAAATGTTTTGCAATGTATGCGTCCAACAGCAAAATACACAAACTGACAACACAAGCTCCCACGCCAAGTGCCAAAAATGTTGGCTTATAATTCAAACACGCAAGCATAAGCACACCCGAAAGCAACAAATAAAGCCCCAAGATGCACAAAGAAACTCCAAAAATCAACGATTTGAAATATTTTGTTCGTTCAATTTTGCCCAACTTGTTCAAGTGGTGCTCCATATGGATTTGAAGCAACTGCAAATCATCTTTGTTTTTCACTTTGTGATTTCTTTCAAAAGACAAATCCACCAAATCTTCATATCTCTTGTTTTCTTCTTGAGCAATTTTTTGCCACCCCAAACTTTCATAACACTCTTCAACAAGATGCAATTTGTCTTTTTTTGCATATAAATGTAAAAAGTCTTTATCTTCCATCAGCAACTCCCATTTTATTTTTCTTCGAGCAATCTTTTTTTGTTTGCGCCACTGCAATCACAACAACATCAAATGCCACAACCAAAGCAGCCAAACTCTATCCACATCTGTCATAAGACTTGTTTTAGCAAGAATTGATTTTTATCCTCAATTCGCATTCTCTTGTTGTATTTTATCAAAATTTCTGCCTTAATGCAACTAAGTGAAACATAATAGCTCTCACCAAGCAAATTTACCCCAAAATGCAACCTCAACAATTGTCAAATTAGCATTTGCAAATGTATAATATCACATAAAAAAACAATAGCTAAAACTCTTTTTTTCAAAAAATTTATTGCTTTAACAAAAGAATTTTGCTTGTTTGAAAAAATTTTTAAAAAAATTAAAACTTATCTGTTGCAAAGTCGGTTTTTTCGTGTTATAATCACCACGCTTTTAGGAGAAAAAATGAAAAATGTCATCTTTGATTTCATCGGCGTCATAGCTGATGTAAACTACATAAAACTTGCCCTTGACTTGCCAATCACACAAAAAGTCAGCGCCTTTAGAATCCTTATTTCAATGAAGAAAAAACCTGCACTCAAATTTGCTTTCAATTGCTATCAAAAAGGCTTGATTGATTCTTACGAGTTGTATATGGAAGCAAAAAAGGTTTGCCCAAACTCTGCATACATTGTGCCTGAATTGTTGAAGAGATTGCCAAAATATGTCAAAGTAAACGAAAATGTGATTGCTCTCGCAACACAACTTCGCAAAAATGGGATTCGCACTTTTATCATGTCAAACGCAATCCCAGAAACTGAAGAAATCATGAAAAAATATGATCTTTCACAAGCGTTTGACGACATCTTTTTGTCAAATCAACTTGGTCTTAAAAAACCAGAAGCAGAAATGTTTGAGCATGCAATCAAAACACACAATCTCAACCCTGAAGAAACAATTTTGATTGATGACACAAAGAAAAACCTTATTTCTGCAAGCAAATCTGGCATCAAACCAGTCCTTTGCAAAAACACAACACAGGTTTGCGAAACAATCAAAAAATTGTTTAGACCAATTTTGCCACAAACACCTACACCAATTCAAGAACGCACAAAATAATCCTCAACAAAAAACCCTTTGCCAAAATGCAAAGGGTTTTCTTTTATTTGCTTTTTTTCTTTTTCTTGTCTTTTTTCTCAGACTTATTTTCTTTTTCTTCTTCAGCCTGCTTCAATTTGTTTTGTTTGTTGATTTCGTATGCTTCAACAACCATTTGTTCCATACGATCCATACAAGAGGCATGGTCAAATTTGCCAGCACTTGCAAGATATTTTTCTTCAACTGCTGCTCTTTCTTGTGGATTGTCAATCCAATAGTCAATCACTCTTGCAAGATCTTTTGGATCTCTGTTTTTAAACAAACATCTATCGTCTACTGCAAACTCTTTGATTGCGGCAAGTTTAGAGTCAGAAACAACTGTCAATTTGCCACACGCAATACCTTCAAGGCAAGCAATGCCTTCAAGTTCCACTTCGGCAGCATGGCAATACATGTCACTATAATTGATAACATCAACAATTTTGTCTCTTGGGATAGTGCCAAATCTTGGTTGAATTGGCAACTTCTTGGCAAGTTTGCGATATTTCTTTTCCTTTGGACCTTGTCCAGCAAAAATAAGCTGAATTTTGTCTTTGTGTTTTGAATGATAAAGGGCTTTGATAATGATGTCTTGTGATTTTTCTCTGCCATAACGCCCAATCATCATAATGACAAACTTGTCTTTGTATTCTTCAGGTTTTTCAACATCTCTTTTTGTTACATAAGAATGCACGCCATTTGAAATAATACGAGCAGGGGTTTTGTGTTTTATATTCTTTTCAAACACATCACAAATAAATTGTGTTGGATAATGTATCAAATCCATATAGCGATAGCATTTTTTGTAAATAAATTTGTAAACAGCCTTGTTTGCAAAACCAAACTTGTTGAGTTTGATGTGAGAAGTAAAGTTTTCGGCTTGCATATGAAATCCAGCAGTTGTTGAAATGCCCATTTCTTTTGCCATTTTTGTTGCTGCAATGCCCAAAATAAGTGGCACCATAATATGCACATGGTCAGCCCCTTCAAGTGCTGCTCTCAAAACTTTTTCATCAGTTTTTGCAATGACAACCCCAACCTTTTTGATATAGTTGTTGAGAGTTTTTCCAAGACTAAGCACAGGCACGACATAATATCCCTCTTTGCCTTTTTTATCTTGGTCTGCACACAAAATGCGCACATCATGCCCTTTTGCTTGCAAAGTTCTTATAAGATTCATAGCTGCAACGGTTTGTCCATTTGTCTCTTCGCCCAACACATCGCACACAACTGTAACAATCATAAATACCTTCTTTTGTCGAAATTGTTTTTCATAATAGTTAAAACTTTTTAACTTATCTTTTTTAGTATATCAAATAGCATGTCTCTTTGTCCAACAAATAAACCTCTTTAATGCAATAAAAAAGACAAGCCTTTCAACTTGTCTTTCTTTGTTGTTTTAGTTGTTCCAATTCCAATCAGCAATTTCTGGCATATCAACACCATACTCTCTGATATATTCGTCATGTGCTTTAAGTTTTGCATTGATGATTTTTGAAACTTTTGCAACCTTTTCTTTTGGCAAATCGAGATATTTGAGTGCCTTAAGAAGCAAATGATATCTGTCGATATGGTTTCTCACCTTCATATCAAATGAAGTTGTGATTGTGCCTTCTTCCATATATCCTGACACATGCAAGTTTTGGTTGTGTCTGTCATAAGTCAACATATGGATAAGTTGAGCATATCCGTGGAAATTGAAGATGATTGGCTTATCTTTTGTAAACAACTTGTCATATTCGGCATGAGAAAGTCCGTGTGGGTGAGCTTTTTCTGACATAAGTTTTGTCAAATCAACAACATTGACAAATCTTACATTGAGTTCTGGCAAATATTCTTTGATCAAAGTGATAAGTCCCAACGCTTCTGTTGTTGGAGCGTGACCACAGCAAGCCACAACAAGGTCAGGTTTCTTTGTGTTTCCAACGCCTGCCCAAGTCCATTCGCTCGCCCCCTTTGCACAATGCTCTTTTGCTTCTTCCATAGTGAGCCATTGATATGTTGGGTGTTTTGAAGCAACAATCACATTGACATAGTTTTTGCTCTTTGCACAATGGTCATAACAAGAAATCAAGCAGTTTGCATCTGCAGGCAAATACATTCTGATAATTTCAGATTTTTTGTTTGCCATATGATCCAAAAATCCTGGGTCTTGGTGAGTAAATCCGTTGTGGTCTTGTTGCCAAACATCACTTGTCAAAATCAAGTTCAAAGAAGAAATTGGTTTTCTCCAAGAGATTTCGTTGCAAACCTTGATCCATTTTGCATGTTGAGCAACCATGCTGTCAACAACTCTCATAAATGATTCGTAACTGTCAAACATACCATGACGGCCTGTAAGAAGATATCCTTCAAGCCAACCTTCGCACATATGTTCGGACAAATATGAGTCCATAATTCTGCCATTGTCTGACAAATCTTCGTCATTTTTAGTTCTCAAAGCATTAAAAATTCTCTTTTCAACTTCAAATGCTTTGTAAAGTCTGTTGCTCTTTGCCTCATCTGGGCTGAAAATACGGTAGTTTTGATTCTTTTCGTTAAGTTTGAAAAGTTCTTTAATATAGCCACCAAGTTCGAGCATATCTTGTGCTTTTGTTGTTCCGTGCCCCTTAAACTTGACAGCAAACTTGTCAATATTTGGAGTTTTAAGTTCTTTAAGCAACAATCCCCCATTTGCATAAGGACTTGCTGTCATTCTCTTGTCACCTGTAGGCAAAATTTCTTTCAAATCTGCTCTGAGTTGATAATTTTCGTCAAACAATTCGTTTTGTCCATAACTGTTGAGCCAGTTTTCAAGGATTGTCAAATGTTCGTCAGTTGTCATTGTGACAGGCACTTGGTGTGCTCTAAACGAACCTTCAACTTGCTTGCCGTCTACTTCTTTTGGACAAGTCCAACCCTTTGGAGTGCGCAAAACAATCATAGGCCAAGCCTTGTAAGAAGTGTCGTTGTGTTTTCTTGCTGCATCTTGAATCTTTTTGATGTCGCAGATTGCACAATCCATTGCCTTTGCCATTGCAACATGCATCTTTGCAGGGTCATCACCTTCGACAAAATATGGTTTATAGCCATATCCTTCCATCAACTTTTGCAATTCTTCTTTAGAAATTCTTGACAAAACTGTTGGGTTTGCAATCTTAAAGCCGTTCAAGTGCAAAATAGGAAGCACTGCCCCGTCTGTTTTGGCATTTACAAACTTGTTGCTGTGCCAAGAAGTTGCAAGTGGGCCAGTTTCTGCTTCGCCATCACCAACAACAACTGTTGCAATCAAGTTTGGATTGTCAAAAATTGCACCAAAACCATGAGCAAGCGAATATCCCAACTCGCCGCCTTCGTTGATAGAACCAGGTGTTTCAGGCACACAGTGCGAGCCAATTCCACCAGGGAAAGAAAATTGCTTGCACAATCTTGTCATACCCTTCTTATCAAGCGAAATTTCTGGATAATATTCGCTGTAAGTGCCTTCCAAATAACTGTTTGCAGTCAAAAAGTTTCCACCATGTCCTGGTCCAGAAAGCAAAATCATATCAAGGTCATATTTTTTGATAACTCTGTTGCAGTGAGCATAAACAAAGTTTTGTCCAGGCACAGTACCCCAGTGACCTACCAATTTTCTTTTGATGTCTTCTTTGCAGAGTTTGTGATCTCTCAAAAGAGGATTGTCAAACAAATAAAGTTGAGCCAACGACAAATAGTTTGCAGCTCTGAAATATTCGTCCAATTTGTAAAGATATTTTTTAGTTGAAAAATTGTCTCTTGCCATAAAAAACCTTCCTTTTATCATTATTGTTATTATACATAAATTCGTCACAATATAAAAACAAAAAAGCGATTTTTTAAGAATATTTTTTGTAAAAAAGATTTTGCAAACCAACCTTGTCTTTTCAAATTTTGCTATTGACAAAGCACCCCTGCTATGATAAACTTTTTGCAGGATAAAAGGAGAAAAATATGGATATTTCAGTTGTCGCATCAACAAGTCTTGGTCACCAAGCAAGCAAAGAAGAATTGGACAAATTGGGAGGCCTTGGCGCCGGTGTTTGCTATTTGCCAGACACTATGGAAAAATTGTTTGCAGAAGCAGACGAAAAAACACAAAGAAGAGTTGATCTCACAAAAGGCAGTGGTCACCACAGCCCTTATGATCACGGAAGTTTCACTTTGCAACTTAGAGACATTCCAAAGATCATCGCAATGATCCTCAACAACGAAAAAATGTATACAACAAACGAAAAATCTGCTAGATACACAAAAATGGTTTTGTCTGCAGACGAACAACAACTTTTCAACAAATGGATTGAAATTTACAGACAAGAAATCACAAAACAATGTCAACACACATGCCCAGCAAGATTTACAGACAAAAAGATTGAAAAACTTGCGCAAGAAAACGCAAGATACCTTACATCAGTGTTTACCCCTACAACAATGCTCTACACAATGTCTTACAGACAATTCAACAACATTTATGCAATGCTTGAAAAAGAAATTGATTTGCTTGCAAAAAACAATGACGCTTTTTCAGCAAGATTGAGAAGCGAACTTCAAGCATTTTTGGCAGAATATCAAAAATTGCCATATTATGATGCACAACTTGCAGGAAACAAGAAAAACAGAACCTTGTCTTTCTTTAGAAGAGAAAAACAACCACTTCTCAAACACTTTGGCGAAGTTTATTCACTTGCATACAAAGGTTCGTTTGCACAACTTGCACAAGCACAAAGACACAGAACTTTAAGTTATTCAGTTGAAATGCTTCCTGAAGCAGAATTCTATGTGCCACCAATCATCAGATCAAATCCAGCACTTGTTGAAGAATGGCTTGCTGATTGCAAAAAGGTTGAAGCAAACTTCCCACAAGGCATGATCATCAACATCAACGAAATCGGATCAATCAACGACTTTATTTTGAAAGTTCAAGAAAGAAACTGTGCAGATGCTCAACTTGAAATTGACCAACAAACAACAGCAATCAAAAGAGAAATGTATGATGCCCTTGTTGCTCAAGACAGCCCACTTGCAGAAAAAATCGAGCCATATCTCAAAGGTTCTCGTTGCATGAGTGGCGAATATCAATGTTCAAGCCCTTGTGGATATAAAGACGGCATCACAGGCGAAAGAATTATCTAAAAATGGCAAACAAACCTACCTTTTGTGACCTTGATGCAATCGGGATTGTAGATAGATTGCAAAAAGGTCTAAACATTAATGATGTGCTAAAGTTTGTTCAAAGAAAGTCAGATTGCGTGACAAAATATCAATTTGCCAACGGCAAAACTGGTTTTGTTAAAAATGTTGATATAAAAACTGGCATTGCATCAATAGCATCTTCCAGACTTTATGAAAAAATAGGCATTTTGACGCCACCCGTTTATTTTATTGCGAAAAAAGATAAATACACCATTCAAACAATTCAACCAAATGTTGAAGATCTTGATGGTGTGAAAACCATTCTTGCAAACAATGATCTTGAATATACAAAAATACAAACAAGAGCATTCGGAAAATATAAGTGGCAAATATTTTATGACAAACAACTTATTGCCACACTACTTAAATTTATGACCCCAAGTTGCTTAACTGCTTTACAAAACATGTTTTTGGTTGACGAATTAAGGACTGATGGCGACAAGCACTTGGAAAATTACTTTTTTTACAAAACTAAAGGCAGCGACAAATATGAAGGTGTCATAGGAATAGACCTTGACCTGATGCAAATTTACAATTATTGTGGAAGTAAAAAAGAAGATTTTGCCAACTTTTTAGTATACCCATATCAAACAGCTACACCACATCAATCCTATGATTATGTGTGTTACAAACAAAGAATCGCAGATATGCGCCAATTGGTTCAAGATGATGTGCTTTCCACATCAAACATCAATGCAATAACAAGCACTTTGGAGCATGATTTCCCAAAAGAAATAAAAAACGCTTGCAAAGATGGCAAGTTGGGATTTAGCGAAAGAAATGAAATTTGCAAAACAATAGAGAGATTGTGGGAATATAACAGAAAAACCATCGGCAAAGACCTAGGAATGTAGATTAAATAAAAAAAGATCGAAAATATTCGGTCTTTTTTTTGTTTTGTAAATATTAAAATAATTAAAAATTGATTTTTTATTATTTTTTCCAATTAAAAATCAATTAAAAACACAAAAATCGCCACACACCCCTAAATTAGGCACATATAAAATATTCGAAAATAATAAATTAATTATTTTTAATATTATTTTATTAATTTAAAATCAATTTAAAATAATATTTTATTAATTATTAAAACAGAAAAATTCTGCATAAATTGCAGGATTTGTTCTATTTATTTTTTGCTATATTTTTGTTTTTGTAATATTGCATCTTATAGCCAGCAAGCATAGTTGTTGTTGGGCCATCTTTTGTCAAAGAAACCTTCATATCAACCCATCTTTGCAAATTTTTGCTTTTTGGCAAAACTGTTGGCACTCTTGCCTCCTTTGCATACACCCCGTCCATGGTGATGTTTGTGTTGAGCTGAATTTTTGGGTCATTTGCCATAATTTTTCTTGTCTTGGCAGCAAGCAATGGCAAATCTTCAACTGTCACACAATAAACAATATCAATCGGTTCGCCAGAAATCTCATCATTTGTCGCAAAACCAATCACAACCAATTCTGTCTTGCCTGGAAGTTTTGGGTGTCTGCCATCTCCAAGTCCCATTGCAGCATATTGATATCTTCTGCGAGAATCCTCATCATCAAAAACTTCTCTTATGCATTCCATTTTAGGTCTAACAACTCTGAGTTGAAATGGAAATCCCCCATCTATGGTTTTATATTTGTTTGATGGAGTTGTGCCATATTCTGCTGCTTCTTGAATCCTTTTTCTTCTTTCAACAAATGACATTTCGCCCCTAACTTCAAATCTGTCAGTTGGGATTTCTGACCAACATTTCTTTTTGCCAAGAGTATCTTGATCTTCTGCTGGGATATACAAAGTGTTGTGAACCCAATAGTTGTATTGATCGGGCAAAACAATTTTATCAAGCCCTCTCAAATATGCAAGATCTTCTTGTTGTCTTGGTGTAAGTTCCATATCTCCCCTCCTTGTCCTATAAAATTATTATACCACATTTCAGCCCTTCAATCAAGGCAATCACAAAATTAAATATCAAACAAAAAAACTCCACCAAATGGCAGAGTTTCTTTTAGTGTTTATTATTTGTTTTCTTCAGCAGGAGATTGTTCTGCTTTTGGAAGGATTCTCTTAAGGTCAATTCTTCCCTTTTCGTCAACTTTGATAACTTCAACTTCAACTTCGTCACCAACTTTGACAACATCTTCAACTTTTTCAACTCTCTTGTTTGAAAGTTTTGAAATGTGAATCATACCTTCTTTTCCACCGCCAAGTTCAACGAATGCACCAAAAGTCATAATTCTTACAACTTTTCCGTCATAAACATCGCCAACTTCAACATCTTCTGTGATTGAAAGAATGATTTTCTTTGCTTTTTCGTTCATAGCAGCATCAACTGATGCGATATAAACTGTTCCATCATCTTCAATGTCAATCTTAACGCCAGTTTCTTCGATAATCTTGTTGATTGTCTTTCCACCAGATCCGATAACATCTTTGATTTTTTCTGGATTGATTGCAAATGTAATAATCTTTGGAGCATATTGAGAAAGTTCTTTTCTAGGTTCGCTGATGCAAGCGAGAAGTTTGTCCATAATATACATTCTTCCGATCTTTGCTCTTTCAAGCGCTTCTGTCAAGATAGCTTTGTCAATACCCTTAATCTTGATATCCATTTGGATTGCAGTAACACCCTTTGCTGTACCTGTAACCTTAAAGTCCATATCGCCCAAGAAATCTTCAAGACCTTGGATATCTGAAAGCACTGCTACTTTGTTTGAATTTTCGTCTTTGATAAGACCCATAGCAATACCTGATACAGGTGCAGAGATTGGCACACCACCGTCCATAAGTGCAAGTGTAGAACCACAAACTGATGCCATTGAAGAAGATCCGTTTGAAGAAAGCACTTCACTTACAATTCTAAGAGCATAAGGGAAAACAGTGTCTTTTGGAACAACTGGTTCGAGAGCTCTTTCAGCCAAAGCACCGTGTCCGATTTCACGACGACCTGTGCTCTTGATCATCATTGCTTCACCTGTTGCATATGGTGGCATATTGTAGTGGTGAACATATCTGTTTGCCACTTCATCATCAAGTCCGTCAAGTTTTTGAACTTCGCCAACTGTGCCAAGTGTCAATGCAGACAAAACTTGTGTTTCGCCTCTTGTAAACACTGCAGAGCCGTGAACTCTTGGAAGCAAACCAACTTCACACCAAATTGGTCTGATTTCTTCAAGCTTTCTTCCATCTGGACGAATGCCTTCGTTGAGAATCTTTGCTCTTACTTTTTCTTTCTTCATTTTGTAAAGAACATCACCGATTTCTCTTGTGTTGTCTGGATAGATTTCTGCGAAGTGAGCAAAAATGTCTGCTTTTGCAGCTTCTTCTCTTACTTCTCTTTCCTTTCTTACAAATGTTTCAAGAACATAGTCATATTTTTCGCTAGCATATTCTCTAACTGCCTTGTCAATTTCTTCTGGGATTGTATAGTAAACAATCTTTGGATTTACAGGCTTGCCGATTTCTGCTTTGATTTCTTTAAGTCTTGCAACAATCTTTTTGATTTCTTCATGAGCAAGCATAATTGCATCAAGCATAACGCTTTCTGGCACTTCGTTTGCTCCAGCTTCAACCATCAAAACTGCTTCGTCAGTTCCACTTACAGTCAAGTGCAAGTCGCTTCTGTCGCTTTGTTCGTTGTTTGGGTTGATGATAAGTTGTCCGTCAACCAATCCCACTTGAACTGAACCTGTAGGTCCGAGGAATGGAATGTCAGAAATTGCAAGCGCAAATGATGATCCAAGCATAGCCAATGGTTCTGGACTAACATCTGGATCAACTGAAAGTGCTGTTGCAACAACAACTACATCATGATAGAATCCTTTTGGGAAAAGTGGTCTAAGAGGTCTGTCGATAAGACGAGAAACCAAAATAGCTTTGTCGCTTGGCTTTCCTTCTCTTTTCTTAAATCCACCTGGGATCTTTCCTACTGAATACATTTTTTCTTGGTATTCAACTGAAAGTGGGAAGAAATCAATTCCTGGCTTTGGAGCAGCTGACATTGTTACATTGACCATAACAACTGTGTCACCACAACGCACCAAGCAAGAACCGTTTGCTTGTCCACAAAGTTTGCCAGTTTCAAAAGTTACATCTCTGCCGGCAATATTGATAACATATTTCTTAAAATCCATAATAAACTCCTTTAAATAATAAACACACCTAAAAAAATAGGGAGCAAAAAAACAGCTCCCCTAAATTATTTAACTTCTCTAATTCCAAGATCAGCGATAAGCTTTCTGTAAGCTTCGATGTCTCTGTCTTTAAGATATTGCAAGAAGCCTTTTCTCTTACCAACCATCTTCAAAAGACCTCTTCTTGAATGGTTATCTTTGTGATTTTCTTTCAAGTGTTCTGTCAAGTGGTTGATTCTTTCTGTCAAAAGAGCAACTTGAACTTGAACTGAACCTGTGTCATTTTCAGATTGTTTGTATTTAGCAATAATTTCTTGTTTTGTCATCTTCATTTTCTCCATTTTCTAAAATTTTTATAGCCTAAACAAAGCAATTGGTCGAAGTTCTCCAAAAACTGTGCCGTAGGCATCAATCGACTTTGTAAGTATATCACAACCAAAACAAAAAGTAAAGAATTTTAGGCCTTTTTGTTTCTAGATTTTTGCCAATTTTTTGCAATTAACTAAAAAATTTAATTTTCTTTTCAATCATTTCATCAATGCGATCGATATAATCGTTGATAAACTTGCAATTTGGCTCTCTTTCAATGCGATTTTCAAGATTGAAAACTCGTTTTGAAATTGCCCCAGCCCCCACTGCAATCACAGAAGAAACATCTTCCATGCTGTCAACATTGAAAATGCACACATTGTCATCTCTAAAATAACCGACATTTTCAAGTCCACCAAGTTGATGTTTTTGTCTGTAAAGATAATATGGTTTATAGCCATTTGCAAGCAAAGTTTGTTGTGCAAAATCAACCATTTTTGGCACATCACCAGCATTTTTGATTTCTTGTCCACGGATTTGTGCTGCATTTTTGATTGAAAGTGTGTGGACTGTGATGTTGTGTGGATAAAGTTCGAGCAAGGTTTTGATTGTGCTCTTAAAGGTGCGCAATCTTTCTTCGCCAAGCCCAGCAATAATGTCCATATTCACAACAAAGTCATATTCCATCGCAAGCATATATGCGTCCAAAACCTGTTGATTTGTTGTCTTTCTGCCAATCTTCTTCAAAGTGCTTTCGCAGAATGTTTGAGGATTGATTGAAATGCGAGTAACCCCATATTTTTTCAAGATTTCAAGTTTTTCTCTTGTGATGGTGTCTGCTCTGCCACATTCGACTGTAAACTCTGTCACCCAATAACCAATTGCAGACAAAAGTCTTTCAAGTTGCTTTTCAGTAAGCACACTTGGTGTGCCACCACCTATGTAGATTGTGCGCACAATATAATACTTTTCGGCAATAAGTTTTTTCACTGCTTCCAATTCTTTGATCACACAATCGAGATAAGTGTCAACCTTGTCCTTAACTGTCCAAAGTTCGTTTGAAATAAACGAGCAATAATTGCATCTTGTCGGACAAATAGGTATGTTGATAAACAAATCAATCAACTTGTCATTTTTGATGATGCATCTTTGGTTTTTCAAAATTTGCACTGCAAGTTTTGCCTTGTCTTGCGAAACATGATAGTCCTTTGACAAAATTTCAGAAATAAGGTGACTCTTTACCTCGCCTCTGTCAATCAAATCTCTGGCAAACTTTGTTGGTCTTACACCTGTCAGCGAACCCCATGGCAATTTCTTGCCAGAAATTGTGCTCAAAACTTCATACAAGTGGTTTTTGTAATGTCTTTTAAGCAAGCTTTTTTCTTGCAACACACTCATTTGTCCAGGCAAAGCATATGTCTTGAAATATTGCTTTTCTTGTCCATCAATTTCAACTTTCAAAAAACTTTGCAATTGATTTCCGGTTCTTGAAGAAGAATGTTGGATAGAAAAAGGACAATCATCTTCATAAAAGAGATTGACAAGATCTTGCATATCCTTTTCAAATTCTACAGATTGACAAACAATCTTCATTATTCACTCCTATACACTCTTCTTACTTTTTTTACACTTTCAAAGCTGTTGATAATGCTTTGAAGTTCGCTCTTGTTTGAAATAAGCACAACTATATCAAACACGAGTTCGTTTTTGATTTCTTTATAACCAAATCCTTTAAGTTTGTTTTTCAAATCTCTCGCAATGTTGTTGAGAGTTGTTATCACCGAATTTTCGTTGTCTGCATGGATTTTGATGACAGCAACAAAACTTGAAGCAACATTTTCTTGCCATTCTGCCTTGATAAGGCGTTCTGGTTCAAGATATTTCAAGTTTGGACAATCGGCCCTGTGGATTGTAACCCCTCTTCCACGAGAGATATAACCAACGATTTCATCACCCGTAATTGGCGAACAGCAACCAGCATATCTGATAAGAAGTCCGCTGTCACCGTCAACAAGCACGCCATCTTTGTTTTTCTTGACTGTGATGATGTTTTCTTTAAAGTCAAATGTTTTGTCTTTGTTGTATCTGTTTACCAAACGACCAACAATGCTGTTTGCTGACAAACTGCCTGCACCGATTTCTGCATAAAGCGAATCGAGTGATTCCATCATCATTGATGCTGCAATGTCAAACAAATATTCTTCCTTCAAAATCTTTGTGATGTTGAGGTTTTTTGATTTTACTGCTTGTTCCAAGATTGACTTTCCGATACGAATGTTCTCGTCTTTAAGTTCGCTCTTGAAGAAAGCACGGATTTTGCTTCTTGCACTTGATGTTTTGATGTGAGAAAGCCAGTCTCTTGAAGGCCCTTTGCTGTTTGGGTTTGTCAAAATTTCAACGACATCACCATTTGAAATTGTTGATGTGATTGGCACAATCTTTCCGTTGATTTTTGCCCCTACACAAGTGTTTCCAACCCCTGAGTGGATTGCATAAGCAAAGTCAATGATTGTTGCCCCCAAAGGAAATTCCAAAACCTTGCCCTTTGGTGTTTGAACAAAAATGGATTCGCCATACAAGTCAACTTTCAAAGTTTCCAAAAATTCTTCAGAAGAAAGTTCTTGTGCGTTTTCCAAAATTTGTCTAAACCAAGACATCTTTTGGTCAAATTTGTTTTGTCCTCTTCTTTCTTTGTAAATCCAGTGCGCAGCCACACCATATTCAGAAAACTTGTGCATTTCAAAAGTTCTGATTTGGATTTCCAACGGTCTGTTGTTTTCTGCAACGATTGTTGTGTGCAAACTTTGATAACCATTTGGTTTTGGGTTTGCGATATAATCCTTCACTCTGCCTTGAATTGGTCTGTAAATTGCGTGGATTTTTCCAAGCACTGCATAACAATCTTCAACAGATGGCACAAGCACTCTCATTGCAATAAGGTCATAAATGCCTTCAAGTTTGATATCTTTTTTGATAAGTTTTTTATAAATGCTTGAATAGTGTTTTTGTCTTGATTGCAATTCGCCCTTAACGCCAATTTCTTGCAAAATTTGTTTCAACTTTTCAGAAGTAATTTCAATCTGTTTTTGGTTGTCATCTTGCTTCAAAAGCACACTGTTTTTAAGTTCTTCATAAGCCTTTGGTTCCAAAAGTTCAAAACAAATGTCTTCAAAAGCAAACTTAAACATTGAAAGCCCCAATCTTTCTGCCAAAGGTGCAAAAATGTCGCTTACGATTTGCACATATTCTCTGTCATCTTCGCTCATAGGGTTTTTGATAAGTTTGAGGTCAAACAAAATTGATGCAAACTTAACAATAACAATTCTGATATCTTGGCAGATTGCAACAAACATTTTTCTGATGCTTTCTGCTTCACCACTTCTTGAAAGTGCTCGCACATCTTTCAACACGATAAATGTGTCATACAACTTTTTTTGTGGTTCGGTGAGATATTGCCCCACCAACTCATTTGCTTTTTCTGGATTTGATTTATATGCTTGAAACAAAATGTATGGCACAACGATTTCGCTTTGCATGCGATATTCGCCCATCGTGTCCAAAACAGTTTCAAGTCTTGGAATATTTATTTCATCTACAAAACATTCGGTAACAATTTTCTTTTCTTTGTCTGTCAACGAAAAATTTGTAAATATCTTTTCTAAAATTCTTTCTTTCATACTGCTCCCAACGAATTTTTAATCAATAAGAGTTTATTATAAAGCACAGATTCTGTCAAGACCTTCTTTACATTTGGCACCTGCGAAATGCTCAAAAAAGTGTCTTGCGAAACTTTTATCAAGCCAAGTTGCTTAAACACCAAAAATGCCACATAAAATGTGTCAAACGAAACCTTGCCTTTCATCTTGCTTTGATATAAATCGAAAATTGAATAATATTTTGTGTAAGAATTTGTTGTAAGTGTTTTAAAAATCCTTCCAAACACCTCTCTTGACAAATTCAAATTTTGATATCTTTGTTTGTCGATTTCTCTTTCAATAGGCACAAAAATTTCCGCCTTTGAAATTGTTTTTATTTCTGCCAAAAACCCTTCGTCCAAAACCGGCGACAAAAACACAATTTTGCTAAAGTTTTTGGTCCACTCTACACCACTTGGCGCAAGCAACAAACTGTTGTAACCCGTGCAACTTTCTTCGCAAATGCCAACATGATAGATGTTGTCTTTTGAATAGTTTTTTGAAAAGTTGACAAAATCATAAGCCGAATACGCCACAAATGCCGTGCCAAACACTTGATGCTGTGTTGAAGCAACAAAGTTGAGAAGTTCGCTTTGTGGATAATAAGAATATTTTGTCTCTCTGTTGTCTTGATATTCAAGTTGTTGATATTGCACCGGATAAGTATATGCATGTGCATTGTCAACAATAAAACTTCCTGCATCAAAATAATTTACCACACCATTCTTACTTTCGCCCTGAAATTCAAAAATAAATGACTTATAACGGGCAAACTTGAGTGGAATATAGTTCTTTGTGAAGTTGAAGTAAACAAGGCTCAAATCGCCAATTTTGATGTCGCAATGTGCCGGACTATACTTTCTTGGTTCAATCTCAACATTTTCGACACTCACCCTAAATCTAGGTCTGCTGTTGCCGCATCCATAAGGCTCAAGCAACGAAAGTTCTTTCAAAAACCTTTCGTCAATCTCATCTACTTTCAAATCAAGGTCATAATATTTGATTGGCATAAACACTTTGTCATTGATTTTTTCAAAAACAAATGAGTTTACCCTGTTGCAAAAATCTTCATAGTGCTTTCTTTGCAAAGTAAGACCGGCAGCCATTGTGTGCCCACCAAATGTTTCCAAAATGTCTTGAAGCGAAGACAACAATTCGTGAATGTTTATGTCATCAACACTTCTGCCAGATCCATGCAATTGATCCCCAACTTGCGAAAACAAAAACACCGGTCTGTTATACATGTCCACAAGTCTTGCACAAGCAATCCCCAAAATGCCTTGATCCCATTTTTTTGAAGCAAGACAAATCACTCTTGTTTTTGACAAGTCCATTTTTTGAATTGCTCTTTCACAATCTTCCAAAATCTTTGAAGAAAGTTCTTGTCTTTTAGTGTTGTGGACTTTTATCTTTTCGATATATTTTTTCACAACCACAGGATCTTCTGTCAAATAAAGCATCAAGCTGTCACCGGCATCACCCATTCTGCCAGATGAGTTGATTTTTGGTGCAATCTTAAATGCGATGTCAGTTGAAGATGGATTTGAAATCGAAACTTTGTTTTCTTTCAAAAGAGTTCTAATTCCAAGTGGAAGTTTTTCAAAACTTCTCAACCCTTTTTTGACAATGTTTCTGTTTTCACCTGTAAGCGAAACGATATCAGCAATTGTTGCAATCGCAGCAATAGGCAAAAACTCTTCTGCTTTCTTTTGCCCCAAAAGCGCTTCACTGATTTTGTAAGCAAGTCCAGTGCCGCAAAGTTCGCTGAAAGGATAATCTTGTCCTTCAATCTTTGCATTAAGCACAATTGTATCCGGCAAAACTTCAGGTATCTCGTGATGATCAGTAACCACAATTTCAATACCCTTTTGTTTTGCATATTCCACTTCTTGCCAACAAGAAATACCACAGTCCACCGTGATGATCAAATCTGGTGCAAACTGTTTTTCAATCTTGTCCAAACATTCACAAGTCAAGCCATAACCATCAATATAACGGTTTGGCAAATACCAATCAGCATCAATGCCCAACTTTTTCAAAGTTTTGAGCATGATTGCTGTTGCACTTATTCCGTCAACATCATAGTCGCCGAAGATAAGCACTTTGTCGCCCATTTGTTTTGCCAAATGTATTCGTTCGCAAAGCTCTTTCATGTTTCTGATAAGAAACGGATCCAAGAGATTGCCCGTTGACAAATAATCTTCAATTTCTTGTTTAGTTGAAAATCCACGAGATAAAATCAAATACATTGTTGAAGGCAAAACATTAAACTCTTTTGCATACTCTTCCACGAGTGCAGAGTCTTTGTTGAAAAACTTCTTAAAAATCATGTTTTTTCTACCTTTAACAAATCTTATAGAAAAATTATAATATATTTTTGGCCAAATCACCAAACAAATATAAACGACTTATCAAAAAAAAGTGGCAAATCACCACTTTTCTTTTTGCTGTTGAAGTGCAACCGATTCTATTTTATTGTTTGCCTGTTTTTAAGGTTTGCTTGTTTTCTTCGGTTTGATCATCAACAATGCGAGTTGCAGCAAGCATAATTTTGTCCGTATACTCTTCGCCAAGTGCCACTTCCAAAAGTTCTGGAAGTGATTTGTCGGCATTTGAAAACAAAAACGCTTTATATCTTTCCATTGTCGCCACTGGATCTTTTTGATAATCGTGATAAAGTGCAGTCGCAACCATTTCCCCAACAACATATCTGTATATATATTCTGCAGATTTTTTAGTTTCGACAGTCTCAACCAATCTGCACATCAACAATTTATAATTTTTTGCATACTTAGGATTTGTCCTAAATGTTTCTTCTGCCTCAGTCAATTTTTCCAATGTAATTGGTGGTTTGACAACTTCAAGCAAATCTCTTTCTTGAAAAATCTTTTCCAAATTTGCTTTAAAACTTTTTCGTTCCTTAGAGTCAAAAAGTTTGTGTTCTTCATCAGAAACAAAACCCCAAGACAACATATAATCGTTGAACAGTTTGCCCATAAACTTGCTTTCAATTTCGCCAACACAATCTACTTTTGCCCTCTTCATTTCAAACTCTCTTTGAGAAGAGATATGAGCAAACTCATGTGCTATTGTATAATATCCAAAAATTGTGTTTTCAACATTGAGCACAATATCTCTGCAAGGCACCTTTACCCCATTTTTGTCAAGATCAACAATGCCAGCGAAACTTCTGAAACTGTCAGCAACTTTTGGGTCCAATAGGTCTGCCGTGTAAAACACAAAATTTTCAATATTAAAATTTTGCGCCTTAAAAATTTTTTGCATACTGCTTACAACAGACTTGCTTGGCACTCCACCATTTTTATATGTTATCTTAGCAGTCTTAGGTCCAGCCACAACGCTGACAATCCTGTCATAAATATCTTTGTCAAGATCTTTGTAAAACAACAAAACCAATTTTTGCATATCATCAAAAGAAGCCTCTGCCTTTCGCCACTCTGATTTTTCAGATGACATAATCTGCAAACTGCTGTGCAATCTTTCCATATGTCCAAGCAATCCACTTATTCGACGGATAAAATCATGAGCCTGTCGATTTGCAAACACCTCATCGGCTC
This sequence comes from Candidatus Caccovivens sp., assembly GCA_045650745.1. GTDB lineage: Bacteria > Bacillota > Clostridia > Christensenellales > UBA1242 > Caccovivens. The sequence continues at coordinate 6,382 of JAZRRN010000009.1, read as the reverse complement.
TGGCAGCAAACTCTTCTGTAAGGATTTGTTTTTTCATTTCTTCAACATCAATTTCTTCAAGTTGCAAAATAGGTGCTGACATAATCTCCCTCCATAGATTTATTATAACATTTTCAGCCAAATAAGGCAACAACCAAAAAAAATCAAAAATTTTGAAAAAATGCTTGTCAAATGTATATAAATGTGCTAAAATGTAGTCGTTTCACAGTTAAGCCGAAGTGGCGGAATGGCAGACGCACGAGACTCAAAATCTCGCGAGGGCAACTTCATGTGGGTTCGACTCCCACCTTCGGCACCACAAATCAAAAATACGAACCGGAGTCGGTTCGTATTTTTTTGTTTCAATAATTCGCCTTGGGTTGAATTTTTTATTATCCTTTTTCAATTTAGTTGACTTTTTCTATATTTTATATATAATATAATTACAAGCATACATTATGTATGTGCTCGGTGAGATTCCGTGTTAGGCTGATCTTGGGTGACTGAGATCTTAACCCCGTAATGGGGTTTTTTTATGTAAAAGATTGACTTTTTTGTTTTTTGTGATATAATAATAACAGACATACGAAAGTATGTTCTTGGAGAAATCCAAGATAGTGGGACTTGTCAAAACAAGTCCTTTTTTTATTCCCTATTTATCAACTTTCTTGTTTTTTGTCAATTTGTATTGACTTTTTGGTTTTTTGTGATATAATATTTTAGAAAGTTGGATGAAAAGAGGTTTATACCTATCAGTCCGTAATTGTCTGGTGGCTTCGGCTGTTCGTTGACATCTTTCAACTAAAGATAGGTTAAGACCTGTCTTTTTTTATTTTACAAAATGGGTCACTCTTTTGACAATCGCAGAACAAATCCTTATAATAAATCAAAACGGAGGATTTTATGGACGAAAGAGAACAACAAGAATTGCAATGGATCAAACAAAACCGTGAAAGAGAATTGTCTCGTGCAAAAAGAAGAGAACAACAACTCGATAACATCAAATCTTTGGAAGACAGTTTTGAAGAAGAGTTTTTTGAAAATATAAGAAGGACAAAGTGTTCTGACAAAACCCTTTTGAAAGACCATTTCGAGCAAAACGAATTGATTTCAAACATGCCGGTCGATTTGATTGTAAATGACAACATCAACAACGACCAAACAGAACTTGCAACAATCATCAACAACACCTTCAAAGGCGAATGGGACAAACTTGCAAAAAAGGCAGAAAAAATTTCAATTGAAAAACACTATGTCCACAACTTTGCAGTTTCGCACGATTCAATCGTTTCAGTTGTTGTCACCCGTCATACAAGACGAACAGGCATGACACGCCGTATGTTTTTATACGAATCAAATGCAAGCATAGATTCACTTCCTGTCAAAAAAGACCTTATGTTTTTGAAATTGAGCAAACCTTACGAAGAAATCAAGCATTGCAATCTTGCCGAAGCAAAACCATACACTCAACAAAAAAACATCAAAACAAAGAAAACTAGCACAAGATGCAACTCTGTCATCAAACAAATCCAAAAAGATATTGTTTCAACAACAAAAAACAAACTCAACAAAAATGTAAATCATTTGGTTTCAAACATCAACCTCTTGTCAATCAAACTTCAACACATTTTGTGCCCATTTTACACTGTAAGATTTCACACTGCAGGCTTTGATGAAAAATTTGTTGTCAACGCCCAAACAAAAAAATGTTGCAAATTGTAAAACTAGGAGAGTTTTATGAACTTCTTTACAAGTGACCTACACTATGGAAGTGACGACACTGTCAAATTTGACAATCGCCCATTTAGAAATGCAAAGCATTTTGCAAAGCAAACGATCAAAAATTTCAACAAAATCATGACAAAGAAAGACACTTTGTATGTGATTGGAGATTTTGCTGACTGCCATTCTCAAACTGACAGAAAATGCATCGAAGTTTTGTCGCTTGTCAAAAAAATCAAAGCAAAAGTTGTGCTTATCCTTGGCAACAACGAAGAGCGCATTATCAAATATTTTTTTGATGGCAATTTTGACAAATTTAAGGATTATTGCCTTTCAATCGGTTTTGCTTCTGTCAAAGAAAACGACACAATCAACATTTGCAACACAACATTTTTTCTCACACACAAACCAAAACACCACAACGGCGAAATGTTAAATTTGTTTGGACACAGCCACAAAGCTTTGGGTCTTTACAAACCTTTCGGTTTCAACATTGGTTGCGATCCCAACAACTATCGCCCATACAGCGAGAAAGACATTCAAATCCTTTTGGACAAAAAGGAAAAATATTGGAACAAAGACGAAAACCTAAAATAATATTCAACAAAAAAAGATGCCAAATTTGGCATCTTTTTTGTTTTTATTTGCTTTTTTCAATCCACTCTTCTCTTGTAATTTTGTAATAATCTGACTTGTAAGTAAGATTGTCTTTTTCTCTTGTATACATTTCTGAGTGGTCATATTTAAGTCCACAACTTTGTTGCATTTTTGCAGAAGGAATGTTGTCAGTGTGGCAAGAACAAATCACTATCTCGCCACCGAGTTCTGAAAAAATGTAATCAACAAGCCCTTTCAAAATTTGCTTTCCATAACCTTTTCCAACAAACTTTTCGCCAATACCTATGCCCATATCTTCAAAAACTTTTGGCTGTTTTTCAAAAAATCCAGCCTGACCAATCGCCTCACCTGTTTGCTTTAAATACACCATAAAAGCCAAATGATCTTTTTGAAAATTGATTGTTCGATCGAGTCTATCTTGGGCTTCTTGCAAGTTTTTTTGTGGCACCCAAAGCATATATTTTGCACTCTTTTCGCTGATCCAATAATTGTTGAAAATGCTTTCCAAATCTTCTTGTTTAGCCTTGCCCAAAATCAAATCTTGTGTTTCTATTTGCTTTGCAAATTCCATAAAATCCTCCGTTTTTTTTGCAAATTATCGACAATTTCGTTGTTTCACTTGTCTGAAATAGTCATAATTGCCTTCATAAATCGTGATGTTTCCATTTTCAAATTCGACAGTTTTTTCTGCAAATTTGTTGATAAAATATCTATCGTGCGAAACAAACAACACCGTGCCATCAAAGTTTTCAATCGCTTTTTCAAGCACCTCTTTTGTTGGAATATCAATGTGGTTTGTTGGCTCGTCAAACACCAAACAATTTACATTTTGTTGAAGCAAACTTGCAAGGCGAATTCTAATACGCTCGCCACCTGACAAGGTTTTTACTTTTTTGCCGACATCATCTTTGTAAAACTTGAATGCAGACAAAATTCTTCTTGCTTTTTCTTCGTCAACACAAGCATCTTCTCTAAAATGATCAAGAAGCGACAAATTTTCGTTTTCAAAGTTGATAATCTGTGGCAAATATCCAATCTTTACACTTGGACCAACAAACACTTCCCCACTGCAAGGCAAAGTTTGCTTGCCAAGCAAAGTTTTCACAAAAGTTGATTTCCCGCTTCCGTTTGATCCAATCAGAGCAATCCCTTCTCCTGCTTTGACAGTCAAATTGACACCATTCAAAATAGTTCTGCCATCTGGCGTTTTGACCACCAAATTGGTTGTTTGAAACAATCTTTTGCCAGATTTTTTCTCTTCAGAAAATCCGATTCTAAGTTTCTTTTGTTCTTGTGGTCTTTCAACTCTTTTTTCCAAAATTCTGTCAAGTTGTGTTTGAAGCGAGTGAGCCCTGTTGCACAAGGTCGAACTGTTTTTCGCCATGCCCATTTCGGAAAAATATTTGATTTGCTCTTGAAATCTTTTGATAACAAGTTGTTGATCATGCCAAGCGGCCATTTGCTTTTCAAAATCTCTTTCTCTCTCTTGCAAATAACCTGAATAATTTGTGTTGTAAACCTTTGGAGTGATGCCAGACAAATCCAAAATCTTATTGGACATTTTATCCAAAAAATATCTGTCGTGCGACACGATCACACTTGCACCTTTAAAAGATTTGATATAATTTTCAAGCCATTCAATTCTTTCAATGTCAAGGTGGTTTGTTGGTTCGTCAAGCAAAATCAAATCTGGTTTTTGAAGCAATGCTTTTGCAAGTTGCACCAATGTTTTTTCGCCACCAGAAAGTGTTGTGTAAATTTGTTTTCTCATCTGGTCACTTATCTTCAAACCGGTGCAAACAACACCAACTTCAACATCAATGTCATATCCACCCATAAGCGAAAATTCTTCAACCAACTTGCAATAAGTGTTGAGCGCTTTGTTGTATTGCTCTTCACTTTCTGGGTTTTCCATAACTTTTTCATACCATTTTATGTTTGCTTCCATTTTTCTAATTTCAACGAAAGCATCTTTGACAACCTCATCAACAGTGCGATCATCAACTCTGTCAGAAGAAGTTTGATCCAAATAAGCGACTGTTGCACCTTTTTTTATGTTTACAACACCGCTGTCAGGCAAATATTCGCCTGCAATCAATTTCAACAATGTGGATTTTCCACAACCATTTGGGCCAACGATAGAGATAGATTCTCCCTCGTTCAACGAAAAAGAAACCTCTTCAAAAAGTTGCCCATATCCAAAATCTTTGGACAATTTATTAACATCTAAAATAATCATATCTAAAACTCCCTTTTTGTCGGCAGTTTTCAATTTATTTTGTGCAAGATTTTTGTTGCTTGCATTTTTGCAAATTTTCCAAATTTTTTGCCAAATTTGCCAAAGGTTGGCTCATCACCAATTCGTCTTCACCTTTGTTTTTGCTTTCAAAATCTGGCACAATAAATCCCAATTTTTTATACAATTTCACTGCCGGAATATTTGTTTTTGTGACATCCAAAGTTATGTGCAAATCAGCACATTTTTTCATATAAAACTTTGTCATCACTTGCATAAGTTGTGTTGCCACACCACATTTGCGATAATCTGGCAAAACAACCAAATTTATAATATAAATGCAGCCATCATAATATCTTTTGTTGCATTTTGAAGTTGCAAAACCAACAATTTTGTCGCCATCACAGCAAATGAAATTGTCAACAGATTCATCTTCAAACATTTCTTTAAGTTGCAAAAAAGAATAAGGATCGTTGCATCCCAATGTTTCAACTTCTTCAACTTGTCGCAGCTGCTCCTCAGTCAAAGACTTGCTAGCAGCCTGCTTGAATGAGAGAATCTCTTTCATTTTTTACTCCTTTGTCGCAATAATCATAACACATTTTTCAATAAAATCAACCCATTTTCGAAAAACATTAATAAAAAAACATAAAAAAAAGAAAGTGACACGGGTGATGAATTTATATCATACTCAAGTTTGTGGAGACTGCAAGGACAAAGCCAAACTGTCAATACCGAGTCAAACACTTTCGTAAATATTCTAGCCATCTTTTCGCAAAAGTCAACCTTTTTTTCAAAGCAAATAAAAAAACGAGCAATCGCTCGCTTTTTCCATTACATCATAATTCATATCTTAAATTCACAATTACCCATACCCCTAGTATAGAAACAAACAATCTAGACTTATGTTCAGTTTTAGATGTATTTAGAATAACATAACTCTCAAACTAGAACCAAGAGAAGTTACAAAGTTAACAAGTTTTAGATGTATTTAGAATAACATAACTCTCAAACGAATAAACATTGTATAAACTTTAATTATAAGTTTTAGATGTATTTAGAATAACATAACTCTCAAACCTAAACCCAGGGAGGACAGATGAAAGGACAGTTTTAGATGTAATTAGAATAACATAACTCTCAAACAATTAATGTTTCTAAAAACACTTGTATTTTGTTTTAGATGTATTTAGAATAACATAACTCTCAAACACAAATTTTCCGAATTAGACTTGATGGTCGGTTTTAGATGTATTTAGAATAACATAACTCTCAAACCATGTCATCGTAAAGTGGTGGAGTGCCTGGGTTTTAGATGTATTTAGAATAACATAACTCTCAAACAATAACTTTGCCGATTGCAACAAGCATTTTGTTTTAGATGTATTTAGAATAACATAACTCTCAAACACTGTATTGAAGAATAATAAAAGTTTAACAGTTTTAGATGTATTTAGAATAACATAACTCTCAAACCATGTCATCGTAAAGTGGTGGAGTGCCAGGTTTTAGATGTATTTAGAATAACATAACTCTCAAACCATATAACTACAATGCAGCAACTGGCACATCTTTTAGATCTATTTAGAATAACATAACTCTCAAACTATTTTAACTATGAGCCAATTGTTTATAAAGTTTTAGATGTATTTAGAATAACATAACTCTCAAACAATGGCCTGAGATTCAAACTACGGATAAATGTTTTAGATGTATTTAGAATAACATAACTCTCAAACAGCTGTAACATCTCAATCAGTTAAGCTGGAGTTTTAGATGTATTTAGAATAACATAACTATCAAACAATAAAATGTAAAACTTTTGAC
>JAZRRN010000008.1:0-167600 GCA_045650745.1 Candidatus Caccovivens sp. | reverse complement strand
CCCCTTAAACGACAAGGGCTACGCCCTTGACCCGATATATAATAAATCTGATGGCGAATACAAAATTGTGTACAAAAATGTAACCGCAAACGGTTATATCTTTAAGTTGGTTTATAAGCATAATATTAATTTAGGAGTTGATATTATGTTTAAGATTGAAAAGTTGATTGAAAATGCAAAGAAAAAACAAAAAACTATTGTTTTTCCTGAAGTTAGTTTTTCTGACAGAACTGTAGAAGCTGTCAAAATTTTGCAAAAGAAAAAGATTGTCAAAGTGCTTTTGGTGGGCGATGCAAGCGCTTTGATTTTGAGAGATAAGAGTTTTGAAAAGTTTGACATTGTAAACCCTGTTACTTTTCCTGATAGAAACAAACTTGTGAAAGCGTTGTATGAAAAGAGAAAAGAAAAGGGCTTGACAATGGAGCAAGCTGACGAACTTGAAAAAGACCCATACTATTTTGCGACACTTCTTGTCGAATGTGGCTATGCTGACGGTATGGTTGCAGGTGCAGAAGCATCAACAGCGACAACAGTAAGACCAGCACTTCAAATCATCAAAGCAAAAAACAAGAAAGATCCTGTTTCTTCTTGCTTCTTGATGTATGGCAAAAACAAGTTTTTGAAAAACGAAGCACTTGTTTTGTCTGATTGTGGTGTTTTGGAAAATCCAGATGCTGACACATTGGCAAGCATTGCTTCTCAAAGTGTGAAGAGTGCACAAGCATTTGGGCTTCAACCTAGAGTTGCTTTCTTGTCATATTCAAGCAAGGGCAGCGCAAAGAGTGAAGCTGTTGACAAAGTTCGCACAGCATACGAAAAGTTTAAGAAAAAAGAAAAAGACATTGTTTGCGATGGCGAATTGCAGTTTGATGCTGCAATGGTGCCAAGTGTGGCTGAAACAAAAGCAAAAGACAGTCCACTTAAGGGCAATGCAAATGTTTTGATTTATCCAGATTTGCAAGCAGGCAACATTTGCTATAAGACAATGCAATATGTTGGGGGATTGAATGCGATTGGCCCAATTTTGCAAGGTCTTAAAAAACCAGTCAACGATCTTTCTCGTGGCTGCAGTGTAAACGACATTGTTGTTGTAAGTGCAATCACAGCACTTCAATGTGAAGATAAAGAAGAAAAGAAAGGAGAATAATATGAAAATTTTGGTTATTAACGCAGGAAGCAGTTCGCTTAAATATCAACTTCTTGATATGGAAACAGAAAAAGTTGTTGCAAAAGGAAACTGTGAAAGAGTTGGTTTGACAGAACCATTTATCACATACAAGGCAAACGGTCAATCATACAAATTTGACAACGGTGCAAAAGATCACAAAGATGCAGTTGAAAAAGTGCTTGAAATTTTGGCAAACAAGGAATATGGCGTGATTGCAAATCTTGAAGAAATTCAAGCAGTTGGTCACAGAGTGTTGCACGGTGGCGAAATTTACAAAGAATCAGTGCTTATCACAGACGAAGTGCTTGAAAAATTGAACGATCTTGTTCCACTTGGTCCACTTCATATGCCAGCAAACATCGCTGGGGTTAAGGCATGCCAAGCAGCAATGCCAAACTTGCCACATGTTGCAATTTTTGACACAGCTTTCCATGCTTCTATGCCAGAAAAAGCATTTATGTATGCAATCAAATATGAAGATTACAAACAATTCAACATCAGAAAATATGGTTTCCATGGTTCAAGCCACAGATTTATCACACAAGAAACTGCAAAAATCCTTGGCAAGCCAGTTGATGAAACAAACATTATCGTTGCTCACATCGGCAACGGATCAAGCATCTGTGCTGTAAAAAACGGCAAGAGTGTTGATACAACAATGGGTCTTACACCACTTCAAGGTATGGTTATGGGCACTCGTTCGGGCGATGTTGATGCAACAGTTGTGCAATATCTCTGCAACAACAAAGGTTTTTCTGTTGACGAAGCAATCAACTACCTCAACAAAAAGAGTGGTGTGCTTGGGGTTTCAGGCGTTGACAGTGACATGAGAAATGTCGAACAAGGCGCTGCTGAAGGAAACGAAAGATGCAAACTTGCTTTGGATATGGTTGCATATTCTGCAAGAAAGTTTATCGGAAGCTATTTGGCTGTGCTCAACGGTGCTGATGCCATTGTGTTTACTGGTGGTGTAGGTGAAAACGGCGCTGAAACAAGAGAAGATATCATCTCTGGTATGGAAAACTTGGGCGTAGTGCTTGACAAAGAAAAGAACGCAAACTTCAAGAGAGGCGAAGTTCAACTTATTTCTGCTGAAAACTCAAAAGTTAAGATTTTTATCGTGCCAACAAATGAAGAATTGATGATGGCAAGAGACACAAGAGATATTGTTGAAAAACTCTAAAAAATAAACAAATTGCAAAAAACACTAAATAAAACTTGACAAAAGCATTTATTTAAGGTAAAATAAGCAAGCATAAATAAGATTTGTTGGAGATAAATTCTCCAGTTTCTTAAATAAACTACAAAAAGGAGAATTAAAATGGCTGTTCCAAAGGGTAAGGTTTCTAAACAAAGAAGAAATACAAGAAATTCTGCAAACTTCACAGTTGCAGCTCCAACACTTGTTGAGTGTCCAAAGTGTCACGAACTTAAAGCTCCACACACTGTTTGCAAAAACTGTGGAACTTATAAAAACAAGACAGTTGTTGAAGATAAAAACAAGAAAAACTAATCTTAAAAAGTCTCGATCAAATGGTCGAGATTTTTTTATTGTCAAAATGGGGATTTGTTCGATTTTTTCAAATAAAAATCGGTTTTGGTGCCCATTCTTTTGACATTTTGTTTGCTTATTTGTTATATTTATATTGATTTATTATATAAATAAGGGGATTGCCCCATTTTAGGAGCTTTTTGATGAAAGTAGTAGTAGATGCTTTTGGTGGAGATAATGCGCCACTTGAAATTGTTGAAGGTGCAGTTTTGGCTGTCAAAGAAAACAAAGAGTTGACAGTTGTTTTGACTGGTGATGAAGCAAAGATCAAAGCAATTTTGGGAAACAGAACAGAAAGGATTGAAATTGTTCATGCACCAGATGTTATCACAAATGATGACACACCAACTTTGGCAATCAGACAAAAAAAAGAGTCTTCGCTTGTAAAGGCGTTTGACATGCTTAAAACCGAAGAAGATGTTGTAGGTCTTGTTTCTGCAGGAAGCACAGGAGCTATCCTTTCTGGTGCCATCATGAAAATTGGTCGCATCAAAGGTATTTCAAGACCAGCACTTGCGCCAATTTTGCCAACAAAACTTGAAAGCAATGTTATGATCATCGACAGTGGTGCAAACATTGACTGCAAGAGCGAAAACTTGTTGCATTTTGCAATTATGGGCTCGGCTTATTATTCAATTGCAAATGATGTTGAAGCACCAAGAGTTGCTCTTCTCAACAACGGAGCAGAAGAACATAAGGGCAACGAACTCACAAGAGAAACATATCCTCTTATGAAAAACCTGCCAATCAACTTTATTGGCAACACAGAAGCAAGATCAGTTATGTCTGGCGATGTTGATGTCATTGTCACAGATGGTTTTGCAGGCAATGTTTTGCTTAAAGGTGTGGAGGGCACTGCCGCAGCAATCCTTTCAAATCTTAAATCAGGCATCAAAGCAAGCAAAAAAGCGCAAATCGGTGCTTTGTTTATGAAAGGTGTGTTCAAAAAACTTAAAAACAAACTTGACATCAACCAACATGCAGGCTCACCATTTTTGGGTTGCAAAAAATTGATTGTCAAAAACCATGGTTCTTGTGGCAGAGTAAATATCTATGCATCAATCAAATTGCTTGTAAAACTCTACAAAAACAAGTTGAATGAAAAGATCGAATCTATGGTTGCTGAAATGACAGAAAAAATGGAGCAGATCGATGGTTGAAAATAAAATAGGATACAAATTTGGAGACAGAAAGTTGCTCACAAGGGCACTTACTCACTCTTCAAAGTCAAAAGACAATTATCAAAGATTGGAGTTTTTGGGAGACTCAATCCTCAACTTCTTGGTAGGGGAATTTCTCTTCAAAAACTGCGACAAGCAAGAAGGCGAACTCACTGTTTTGAGATCTCGTTTGGTTTCGGAAGATCATTTGGCAGAATGTTTTGATGAAATGGATTTGGGCGAAGATGTCATTGTTGGAAAAAGTCTTGCTGGCGAAATCACAACTGCAATAAAGGGTGATGTTGTAGAATCTTTGATTGCAGCGATTTACCTTGACAGTGACTTGCAAACAGCGAGAGAATTTGTTATTTCAAAATTGCATATCGAAAATTTTGAAGATACCAAAAACGAAAACTACAAATCGCAATTGCAAGAACTTATTCAAGCAAACTTTAAGTGTTCGATAAAATACGAAACAGTCAAAGTTGACGACTATTTTGAAGCAAAATTTTATATGGACGAAGATTACATCGCAACAGGCTATGGCAAAGACAAAACAAAAGCCGAACAAAATTGTGCCTATGTTGCGTTGACAAAATTGTTTGTTGAAGAATAACAAAAGTTATACAAACATAACAACTGTTGTGTTATAAGGTGGTATTATGTATTTTAAAAGAATTGAAATGATTGGTTTTAAGTCGTTTGCTGATCGCACTGTTATCGAATTTAACGGTGGTTTCACTGCGATTGTAGGACCAAATGGTTGTGGAAAGAGCAATGTTTCCGATGCGATCCGTTGGGTGCTTGGCGAACAATCTGCCAAGTCACTTCGTGGTGACAACATGCAAGATGTTATCTTTAAGGGGACTGAAAAAAGAAAGAGTTTGTCTTATTGTGAAGTAACTCTTACTTTTGACAACTCTGACAGATTTTTCAACATTGCTTATGACGAACTCTCTATCACAAGAAAACTTTATCGTTCGGGCGAAAGTGAATATTTGATCAACAAAAACACTTGCCGTTTGAAGGATATTACAGACCTTTTGTTTGACAGTGGTATTGGAAAAAATGGTTATTCTGTTATTGGACAAGGCAAGGTAAGCCAAATTGTTGACCAAAAGCCAGAAGAAAGAAGAACTATGTTTGAAGAAGCTGCTGGTGTGGCAAAGTTTAAGTCAAGAAAAGACGAAGCAGAAAGAAAACTTGAAAGAACAAGAGACAATCTTGTGCGTATTGAAGACATCTGCACCGAAATTGAAAGACAAATGGGTCCACTCAAAAAGCAAGCAGAAGACGCAAAAAAATATTTGGAATACAAAGGTCAGCTTAAAGATTTGGAAATCAATGCGTATGTTTATCAATACGAAAATGCAAATGATGTGAAAGACCAAATCAAACAAAAAATGCAGGCGATTGAAGAAGAATTGTTTGCAAGACAAACTGACTATGAAAACATCACAAAAGAATATGCAGAGCAAATGGATTTGCTTGTCGAATATGACAAAAAGATTTCTTCTTTGAATGACGAACTCTTGAGACTTACTGTCGAACTTGAAAAGCAAGAAGGCGAAACAAAGGTTGCAAGAGAAAGAGTAAACTATACATACAGAGAAAACGACCGTATCAATCTTGACATCACAAATGCAACAACAATGATTGAAGTTTGTGACGAACAATACGAAGAAAAGAGTGCCGAAAAGCAAGGTCTTGAAGAAAGATTGCAAGTGCTTAACGACACTTATGAATCGCTTTCAAATCACCACTTGAAGATTGTTGATGAAATGTCGTTGAGCGAAACAGAAACAGGCGAATCTCAACAAAAAATCATTGAAACTTTGGGCTCTCTTTCTGATGTAAAGAGCAATGTTTCTCGTTTGGAAACTGAAAGAAGTTTGCTTATTCAAAACAAGGGTGTTTTGGAAAAGAATATGCAAGATGCCGAAGCGAAAATTGCCGAACTTCAAAAAGCATATGACGAATTTAAGCAATCAATTGACAAGACAAATCAAGAATATCAAGCTGTAAAGGCAGAAAATGAAGAACTTGCTGGCAGAATTTTTGTTGGCGCTAGGGATATCGAACAGCTTGAAACTGAGAAAGCAAACATCATTACACAAGTCAAAGTTTTTGAAAACAAAAAGAAACTTTTGACTGAAATGCAAGCCGAATATGAAGGTTATGCTCACAGCGTAAGAAAGATTTTGAAAGAAAGCGAAAGAAATTCCTCTTTCAAAACCAAAATGGTTGGTGTTTTGGCATCGCTTATCAAAGTGCCTGCTCAATATGAAACAGCCATTGAAATCGCACTTGGAAACGCTGTGCAAAACATTGTAACTTTCAATGAAGATGGCGCAAAAGATTTGATTTCTTATTTGAAAGAAAACAAATTTGGTCGTGCAACATTCCTTCCAATCAGCAGTATGAGAAGAAGAGATATGGACGAAAGACTTATTTCTGGCAAGAAAGGGGTTTTTGGTGTTGCAAGCAAACTTATTTCTTATGACAAGAAGATTGACAATGTCATCAGCAACTTGCTTGGTGGCACTGTGATTGTTGACACATTGGACACTGCTGCTGCACTTGCAAAAGACAATGGTTTTTCGTTTAAGATTGTTACTCTTGATGGTGATGTTGTCAGCACGCAAGGTTCACTTACAGGTGGAAGCAAGAAGTCAGAAGCTGCAAATCTTATTTCTCGTGAAAGAGAGATTGAAACTTTGACAACCGAAATTGACGACTTGAATCAAAAGGAATATGAAATCAGAAACAAAGTCGAACTTCTTAAACTCGACCTCAATGCTTCTAAATCAGAAGAAAAGAGAGTTTCTGCCCTTAAGGGAGAACTTGAAGTTAAGTTGGCAAAAGAACAAGAAAAACTTGATTCTTTGTCAAGAAGTTTGCAAGAAATCAAAGACGAACAAGAAGTTTACAAAATGGAAAAGACTTCCGTTGAAAACAAGTTGGCTTTGATCGACAAAGAATTGTCACAAACAAATCTTATGCAAAGTGCTTTGAGTGGCAATAAAGAAGATGCAGACCTTTTGATCAAGCAAAAACAAGAAAGATACAATCAAATCAGAAAAGAAAGAGATTCGATTGTGGCAAACATGACAACTGTCAAGGTTGACATTGCATCTTGTGAAGCAAAAATCAAAGCTCTTGCAGACGAACTTGACAGAATTTTGCTTGAAAAGGACAAACAAGTTTCAAACATTGAAAACTTGAAAGCTCATTTGGCAGAAAATGAAAAGTTTATTGCAAATGCCGAAGAGATGATAAGGATTCAAATTGAAAACGCTAAACCATCTGAGGCAAAAGACAGATTGCAAGCAATCAGAAAAGAAAGAGAAAACCTTGAAAATAGCAAGATTGCAATTTCTGCAAACATCAAAAAGCTTGACGATGACAAGACAGAAACTATGGAAGAAATCGCCAGAGTTAATGACAAAAAATATCGTGAAGAAAGCAATCTTGCAAAGGTTGATACTGAGCTTGAAGCAATGCAAGAGAGAATTTATGAAGAATATAGTTTGACTTACAGTGGCTGTCTTGAATTTAGAAGACCAGACTTTGAAATTAAAGAAGCTCTGATTGCCATTGGCAAGTTGAAAAAAGACATTTCTGCTTTGGGTTATGTCAATGTTCACGCTATCGAAGATGTTGCGACACTCTTGGAAAGATACAACGATATGACAACTCAATCTGAAGATTTGAGAAAGGCAGAAGATGATTTGGTTAAGATCATCAAAGACTTGTCAAACGAAATGTTGACCAAGTTTAATGCAGAATTTAACAAAATCAATGACAGCTTTAAGGTTGTGTTTAGAGAGTTGTTTGGGGGTGGTGATGCCAAACTCGAACTTACTGAAGCAGAAGATCCTCTTAATGCTGGGGTTGAAATTATGGTTCAACTTCCTGGAAAGGGCAAAAACAAAATGTCACTCCTTTCAGGTGGTGAAAAAACAATGACAGCAATTGCTTTGTTGTTTGCTATTTTGAGATTGAAGCCACTTCCATTCTCGCTTTTGGACGAAATCGAAGCTGCTTTGGACGATGCAAACATCGAAAGATTTGCTATGTATTTGAAACGCTTGGCTCAAACAACACAGTTTATTGTCATCACTCACAGAAAGCCAACAATGGAACTTTCTGACAGCTTGTATGGCGTAACTATGGAAGAGAAGGGTGTTTCTAAGATTGTTTCTGTTAAACTTGCTGATGCAATCAAACAAGTTGAGGCAGAATAAAATAGGGAGATTATAATGGGATTGTTCAAAAAAATAGGCAACGCACTTAAAAAGACAAAAGATGCTTTTGTAAGAAAGATTGATCAACTTCTTTCGCACGGAGAAATCTGCGACGAACTTTTTGATGACTTGGAAGATGTTTTGATTTCATGTGACATTGGTGTAAAATCATCAATCGAAATTGTCGAACAGCTTCGTGACGAAGTGCATGACAGAAAAATAAGAAAAGCAGAAGAAGTTAAAGGTCTTTTGAAGGAGATTATTGCCTCTTATTTTGAAGATGCACCAAAAATCGAAATTCAATATCCAGCAATCATCACAATCATTGGGGTTAATGGAGTGGGCAAGACAACAACAATTGGCAAACTTGCAAACTATTTCAAATCTCAAAACAAGAGTGTGACTTTGGTTGCAGGAGACACTTTCAGAGCTGCTGCATCATCACAGCTCAACGAATGGGCAACTCGCACAAAAACAAGGATTATCAAGCATGCCGAAGGGGCAGATGCTGGTGCTGTTGTTTTTGACGGAATCGCAAGTGCAAAGGCAAACAAAACAGATGTTTTGCTTGTTGACACAGCGGGCAGATTGCACACAAAAACAAACTTGATGGCCGAACTTCAAAAGATTGAAAAGATTGAGGATAGAGAATATCCAGAAGCAAACAAGTATAACTTTATTGTGCTTGATGCAACAACTGGACAAAATGCTTTGTCGCAAATTGCTGCTTTTGATGGTTATGCAAAAATCGATGGCATTGTTTTGACAAAACTTGATGGCACAGCCAAAGGTGGGGTTATCATTGCAATCGAAAAGGAATATAGAAAACCGGTTGTGTTTGTTGGCACAGGTGAAGGCGTTGATGATATTGCACCGTTTGATGCTAAAGAATTTGTTGACGAATTGTATTGATTTTTGTTTGAAAAATGGAGAAGTTTTATGAAAAACAAACTTGAAAACAAGATTGCTGTCATTTCAGGCGGCGACAGTGGAATTGGACTTGCAATCTCTAAGAGATTGAAGGCAGAAAATGTAAAGATTTACAACATCTCAAAAAGTGGCGAACAACTTGATTTGTTTGCAAAGAGCTATGCTTGTGACATTTCAGATGATGCAAAGGTCAAAACTGTTGTTGATGAAATTTTGGCAGAAGTCGAAAACATTGACATTTTGTTTTGCAATGCTGGATTTGGGATTGCAGGCAAAGTTGAAAATGCTTCGATTGAAAGCATTGACAAAATTATGAATGTAAACCTTCTTGCACATATGAAAATGACAAGATTGTTTTTGAACAATATCAATCAAAGAGGCAAGATTATTTTTACCGGATCGCTTGCTTCAATCATTCCGTTGCCATATCAAGCTTGTTACAGTGCAAGCAAGGCTGGCATCGAAAGTTTTTCAAGAGCGCTCAACAGCGAACTTAAGTCAAGAAAAATCACCACCACAACAATTATGCCAGGTGACATCAACACAAACTTTACTGCCGAAAGAGTTAAGGAAACTGGATCTGGCAAAGATGAAGGCCGTGGCATTATGAAAATGGAGAAGGCAGAAAAGAACGGAAAAAATCCTGACTTTGTTGCAAAAAGAGTTTTGAAGATTGTCAAAAAGAAAAATCCACCACTTCGCAGTTCGATTGGTGGATCAAGCAAGTTTTTGGCTGGTCTTGTGAAGATTGTGCCAATAAGACTTCTCAACTTTTTGGTAAAAAACATTTATACATAACAAAAAAACTAGGCGACTGCCTAGTTTTTTTTTGTTGTGTCAAATTTATTTGATTTTTGTCAAGTCGCCATCGAAAGTAACTTGTTGGAAGAAACGAGTGCTTTCGCCAGCTTTTCTTTTTGCGTCCCAAGCATCTGCAAATGTTGACATTTCGGCATAAGACAATCTTTGTGCAGCAACAACTTTTGTTTCTGGCATATTTGTTTTTACTGTTGTGTGTGTGCCGTTTGCTTCAGCTCTAACCAACTTAACCAAAGCTGCAACCAAAAGTCTGTCTGTTTCTGATTTTGCTGCTCTGCCTTCGTGCTTGATGTATGCTTCGATTTCTCTTTTTGCGCACAACACATAAGCGTTGCCAACTGCATTTTTTTCGAGAGCAATTTTTGGAGTTCTAAGAACATAGTGAACATCATCAGCAGGGATAACTTCTACATTGAATGTCATTCCTTTAAGGATTTGTTCTGCCAAGTCGTGGCAATCAGCATAAAACTTTTGTGCTTTTGGGGAAGAGGTGCTCAAGCTTTCCTTTTTTCTTTTGTAATAATCTGATTGTTTGAAAGTTACAAGTTTCATTTCTTCGTTCTCCTTTTAATTTTTATATACAGCCAGTAAACCACACTTTTTCCCTTTTGTCAATATCAGTTTTGCAAATTTTTTGTCAAAATCTGACAAATTTCAACATATACAATTTTATGGGGAGAAATTGTGTATGGTTTTTGAAAGCTTTTCGTATTTTTTAAGCAGAATTGCCTTGTTTGCAAATTATATGAGCACAGCACAGGGGTTTCCTAAGCCACTGACAGAGGAAGAAGAGAGAGATCTGTTTGAACGAATGAAGCATGGTGATGAAAAGGCAAGAGAAAAACTTATCAGTCACAATTTGCGACTTGTGGCACACATTGTCAAAAAATATACCAACTCGCTTGAAGCAGATGATTTGTTGTCGGTTGGCACAATAGGGCTTATCAAAGCGATTGATTCGTTTGATTACAACAAAAAGGTTAAACTTTCGACCTATGCTGCTCGCTGTGTAAGCAATGAAATTTTGATGTTGATCAGGGCAAACAAAAAACATAAAAATGTTGTGTCGCTCAGCAGTTTGACCAGCAACAACGATGATGACAAAGATTTGGAATTGCAAGATGTTTTGGCATCAGATGATGATGAGATTTTTGAGCAAGTTGAAAAAAACATGATGATGCAAAAAATTAAGAGGGTGATTGCGACAAAGTTGACCGAAAGAGAGCAAATGGTTGTCAAATTGAGATATGGCATTGATTGCAAGAGGGCTTTTACACAAAAAGAGGTGGCCGAACAACTTGGAATTTCGAGAAGTTATATCTCGCGAATTGAAAACAAAACCCTTGCAGCAATAAGGGAAGAACTCTCGCCAGAAGAGAGTCGACAAAAATAATTGAAAAATTTTTTGAAAAGGTGCTTGATTTTGCTTGACAGACTTTTTGACAAAATTCTAATATAAATATATATAAATCAATAACTTTTTGCTGTTTTATTGAAAATTTTGGGGAGGTGGAATCGTGGTTAAGCAAGAATTTTATGAAATTGTTGAAAAACTGATCGTTCCACTTTTTACAGGGTCTTATCTTGCAGGTGAAACAGAATCATCTTCAAGAGATTTGGAAGTTGCTTTGGGCAAAAGCAATTCTATTTTGTTGAAACCAACAAAAATGGACGATTATCGTCTTATTTTGAAGAGAGGTCAAGCGTTTAAGTCATTTGAAGTAAACTTGATTCGTGCAATTATTGGTGAAATCAACAACATTTCTTCTCTTGAAATTCAGGACAAACTTTACATTTCAAAATTGCAATCCATGGCAATTGAAAAGGCGCTTATCGAAAGCATTACCGAAAGTGGGTCCGAAACAATCATGGGCATCATCAACGGCCTTGAAAAGTGGTCTAGCAGAACTTATGAAGGGGCAACAGTTGCCCTTGGTATTATGGTAAACTTGGGGGCGCATGCTGACGAAACCAGCAAAGTGCATTATACCGAAATTTTGAATAGTGACTTTTTTGCGTTGTTTACCGATGGCATTTCTTCTTTTGTCGAATTTGACAGAGATGGTTTGATGCTTGGTTATCTCAACCTTAAAAACCCTAAATCTGTTGCGACAATTTCGCCACATATTTATGACAGAGTGGCAAGAGTGTGCAATGACAAGAGAGTTGGCATTTTGTTGACTGAAAATGGCGATATTTTGATTTTCTATGCAAGACAGCTCATTTTTGCAAAGAGAAACGGAAATTGGTGTGTTTACTCGCACGAAGAAGTTATCAGACTTTTGCAAAACAATGTGTCTTACACTGCAAAACAGATCAGAAGATCAATCTACAACACTGCTCTTGACTGCTCTTTTGCCTACAAAGGCGCATGCATTGCTTACATCAACAAAGACAAGGCGATTGATGTGTTGCAACACATTGATGCTGCCGATATTGTTTCGGAAGAACATTTCAACATCAAAAAACAACTTGAAATTGACGAAGCAGGCAAACTTTACAATTTGGGCACTGCAAACAAGATTATTGAAAGATTTAGTTTGAGTTACGAAGAGTTTTTGTCAAAAAACAAATGCACAAAAACTATGGCAATCAGAAAGATTATTGCCGGCAAAAAGTTGTTTGAACTTGACAGAAAGCTTGTTGAAGAAATGACTTCTGTCGATGGTGCAACAATCGTTGATTTTGACGGGACAATCATTGCTGTTGGAGCAATTATCAAAATCGAAGCAGGAAGCCGTGGGGGTGGCCGTTTGGCTGCTGCTTCAACTATGGCAAAATATGGTGTTGCAATCAAAGTTTCGCAAGACGGCATTATGCAAGGATTGAGTGTTGACAAGCAAAACAAAGTTAAACAACTTTTCCTTTTCTAAAAATTGAGAAACGCAAATCAAAGTGTCCATTTGGGCACTTTTTTGTTGCAATAAGTGCGAAATGTGACAAAAATTTGACTTTTGGGTTTGTTTTTGATATACTGTTTATGTCAGTTGTGCAGATGGTCGCTGTGCATTTGTGATGAATGCAGAGAGGAAAGTCCGAGCATCAAAAGAACAGGGTGCTAGCTAACGGCTAGTGGAGGCGACTCTAAGGAGAGTGCAACAGAAATAAACTGCCCGAAAGGGTGATGGTGGAAAGGTAGGGTAAGAGCCTACCGGACGATTGGTGACAATCGTTGCTCTGTAAACCCCACTCGATGCAAGATTAAGTTTGAGCAAATGTGCGTTCTTTCACGCTCAACAAAAGTATCGCTTGAACTTGTTGGTGACAGCAAGTCTGGATAGATGACCATCAAATACAGAACTCGGCTTATAGCTCAACTGACAAAACCACGCAAGTGGTTTTTTTGTTGTCTAACAATCTGCTTTTTGGCAATAGTAGAGTTATGAAAAGCAGGAATTATATAGAAAATGCCAAAAATATGATAATAAATAGGGCAAAATTTCACGCTCCAATTGTTTTTGATGCGAATGTCGATAAAGTAATTTTGCTTCAAAATCAACTTGATTTTCGCCTTCCAATCTTCAAGTTTGAAAAAGAAATGACTGCCAATTTGCTTAAAGCTTTTGAGTTGGCAAAAAGAGAAATCCCTTTCAATTTGATTGTTGAAAAGAGTGGTCTAAGCAAGGGGTGTTTGAAGAGGTTGCAAAAGCTTGATGATGTTGTGGTTTATGATCAAAAGTTTTGCAGTTGTGACTTTTTGAAGTGCATCAACAAACTCAACATAAACTATTCTTCTTCAAGCAACTATGATTTGTCTTTCAAAGACAAGTTTGTCAAGATAGATGGACAAGAGATTGATTTCAAGTTTTTTGATTTTGCTTTGGAAGGGCATATTAAAAAAGAAAAATTTGTTTGTGATTGCTCAGAATTTGTGTTGAATGGAAACAACATTGAGTGTTCGGTTTTTGCGAATGAGGATTGTGAGGTTGTTTTTGAAGTTAATTTTCCGTTGGACAAGGGGTATTATTATTTCAAACGAAATCGAAACAACATCAAAATTGAAAACCTTGTGACAAAAGAGATAAAGGTGCTCAACTATTTTTGCAAAAATGCAAAATTTTGTTTTTCAAATGTTTCTGGATTGGAAAATTCGGTTTATGCTTGTGTCAATCTCAAAACACGCCTCAAATTGCAAAAAGGAGAGAAAAAACAGCTGTTTTTCAATTTTGGGCAAGTGGTTTTGCCTGCATTGGCGCAAGCAGAGTTTGGGAAATTGAAGGCAGTTTCAAAGGCAGAATGTCAAAAGATTTTTGATGTCAGGGTAAAAACAAAAAATCCGAAATTTGATTTATATTTCAATTCGATGTTGCCGAAACAAATTTGGGTTGATTGGTGCAACGGCAAGATTGATCTGAAAAAGCAAGACAAATATCAAAGTTTGAAAAGGTTGTTTGTGCGAGGTGACTTGCAAAAGAGTTTTCAAAACTTTGACAAGATCGGATTGAGAGAAATTGCCATCTTCAATGGAAAGAGTTATAAAAACATAACTATTGTCAAAGGAGATGTAAAATTTTTGAGGGTGGGCAAAACGACATTTTTCAACTCCAACTCTCTTTCGCAAATTACACTGCAAAGCAAAGAGGGTGTTTGTTTGTGTTTTGGATAAGAAAACTGTTTTGCGATTTGCAAAAATAACTAAAATTTTTTAATTAAATTGTTTGCTGACAAACTGTTGTTTTTGTTATAATCAAGTTGTAGTATGGAAAATGTGCAAAGGATTCCACTTGCTGAAAGAATGAGAGCAACAAATTTTGAAGAATTTGTTGGTCAAGAGCATATTGTTGGAAAAAACAAACTTTTATATCGTGCAATTTCTACCGGTTCGGTCGGTAGCTGTATTTTTTATGGCCCACCAGGCACAGGAAAGACAACTTTGGCAAACATTATTGCCCAAATGCTCAACGCAAACATCGAAAAATTGAACGCTGTTTCAAGTGGTGTTGCTGATGCAAAGGCAATCATTGAAAGGGCTCGCACACAAAAGCAAATGTTTGGTCAAGACACATATTTGTTGCTTGACGAATGTCATAGATGGAACAAAGCGCAAAGTGACTGCGTTTTGCAAGCGATTGAAGAAGGAAGCATTTATTTTATTGGTTCGACAACCGAAAATCCATACACAAGCATGACAAGAGCGATTGTTTCTCGTTGCAGCGTGTTTGAATTTAAGAAAGTTTCGCAAAAAGATGTCGAAAAGGTGCTCAATCGTGCAATCGTTGACACAGACAAGGGACTTGGAAACTTCAAAACCAAAGTAGATGAAGATGCAATCAAATATCTTGCTTTTGCTTGCAATGGTGATGTGAGAAACGCACTCAACAGTTTGGAATTGGCTGTGCTTTCTACAAAACCATCAAAAGACAAATTTATACATATCGACAAACAGGTCATGGCAGAATGTCTCAACAAAAGACCAATGTCAATTGATGACAGCATGTATTATGACTATCTTTCTGCTTTTTGCAAAAGTTTGAGGGGATCTGATGCTGATGCTGCACTTTATTATTCGCAAAGGTTGCTCAAAGCAGGCATAGATCCGGTGATCATTGCAAGAAGAATGATTGCTCACGCAAGCGAAGATATTGGCATGGCAGACAGCAATGCATTGCTTTTGGCAATCAGTGCCTTGATTGCATGCAAAGAAATTGGACCACCAGAGTGTTATTTAAGTTTGTCTCATGCAATAATTTATTTGTGTGAAGCAGAAAAATCAAACAGTGTTTATTTGGCAATGTCAAGAGCTGCAGCTGATGCAGAAAATGAAAGAGAAGATCATGTGCCAAATCACTTAAAAAATCATCCAAGCACAAACAGAGATGGTCACGGAAAATACAAATATCCTCACGAATTTGGGGGTTATTGCAAACAACAATATATGCCAGACCAATTGAAAGACAGGATATATTATGTGCCAAGCGAGAATGGCAGAGAAAAAAATATGATAAGAAAAAAGTTTTCTAAAAATGGATTTGTTGAAAAGAAAACTGACAAAAAGGATTAGGAGAAACTTATGTTTGGAAAAAGAGCCGACGGAAGAGTCGTAAAAGATATGCTTGTTATTGACAGGGCAATGCCTTATTTTATGCCTCAAAGAATTGATGCAGTAAACTTGTTTGCACAAGATTGGAATATTGCTGCAGCAGAACAATTTATTATTGACACAAAAAAGGCGACAGGGGTGCATTATAGTTTGACTGAAATTGTGCTTGCAGCCGCTGTGAGAATGTTGTATGAAAGACCAAAAACAAATCGTTTTATCAACAACTGCAAAGTTTATCAAAGAAACAGAATCACAATTTCTATGTCTGTGAAAAAAGCACTTACTGACACTGCGGAAGAAATGACACTTAAAATGTATTTTACCGGAAGAGAAAGCTTGCCAGAAGTTAAGAAGATTTTTGAAAACGAAATCGCTGTCAATGTTAAGGCGGCAGAAGAATCTCACCAAACAACAAAAACGGCAGGCGCTTTGGCAAAATTGCCTGGTTGGATGTTTAAGTTGGCTATGTGGGCATTTAGATTTATGGACAAACATGATATGTTGCCAGCAAAGTTGATCCATATCAGTCCATTCCATACAAGTATGTATGTTACTGACCTTAGAAGCATCAAACTCGACAAGATTTATCATCACCTTTACAACTTTGGAAACACTTCAATCTTTACATCTATCGGCAAGGCAAACTATGTGCCTGTTGCAAACAGAGATGGCGAAGTTAAGGTTGAAAAGCACATCAAACTTGGATTTAGTTTGGACGATCGTATTTGTGATGGGCTTTATTATGGAAACAGTGTGAGACATCACTTTATGAAATACATCAACAATCCAGAACTTTTGATGCAACCATTGCCAGAACCAGAGCTTTCGGGAAAAGAATTGAAAAGAAAGCAAAAGGCAGACAAAAAACTTGCAAAGAGATTGGCCAAAAAAGAAAAGAGAGATGCCAAACGACTTGCAGAAGCTGAACAAAAATAAAAAAAAGACACAATCTATGTGTCTTTTTTTTTGTGTGTATTGTTGTATCGGTTTGATATTGCAACGATGTCACAAAAAGTGTTTTTTGTAAAATATTGTGAAAAATGCCCAAATTTTTGACATAAAAAATTGCTTTTAAAAAAGTTTGTTTTTATAATCGTGCTTGAAATCAGTTTTGTGGGAGCGAGATTTATGGATAATCAAATTTTATGGACAAAAACAATCCTTTCGGTTTATAGATATTTGGAGAGAGTTTGCAATGCGATTGACAGGATATGCATGCAAAGTGCTTTGGCAAGTGGCAACATTTTGGGATCAAACTTTCACAACAACAATGCTCTTGCAATTTCGCAAAAATTGATTGATTTGTCAGAGCGAAAGGTAAGTCTTATCAATCTCAAAATTTTGACAGAAGACATTTTGACAAAGTTGGACGAAAAAGATGCCAAAATGCTGATTTTGGTTTATTGTGATGGGACAAAAAGAAGAGAGATTGCCGACAAGTGTAACATAAGTTTGCGCACTGTGTTTAGAAGGATTGAAAGCGCCGAGCAGAGTTTTGCAAAGAAGCTTGTTTGCAAAGGTTACAATGCTTTTACACTTGCAAAGATGCTTAAAGATGAGGCATGGATAAAAAGTGTTTACGACAGATATTGCCAAAAGGGGACGGAAGAATTTTCGCTTTCAAGCATCTTTTTAGAAAAAGCAGCATCAATGTGATTATAGGTCATGCTCATCAAATTCGTAATAGTCCGAATGGCGTGATTTGCGTTGCAAAACCTTTGATCTTTTGCGTTTGTGAGAGGAGTTAAGGCGTGAAGGTTTGATTAAAAAATACAAAATCATTGCACTTGGCACACTTATGGCAACGACAAGCATAATTTTTGTTTTGGTTGACAGTGAAGAATAGGTGTTTGATTGATTTTGAGAGAGATTTGCCTCTTCAACACGGGTGAATGTTTCGTAGTTTGTTGCAATTGGCGAAAGTTGATCGACCACGCCAGAGTAAATATAACCAAAAACTTCGTGCCCATTTTCGTAAAGCGAACAATAATACCAAACATTGTTTACGCTTGAAAGTGCTTGGCCTGTCCGTTTGCCGTAATAGGTCAAAGATTGGTTTGGGGTGACACTGGTTTTGATTGAACTAGTTTGGTTGGGTGCTTCATATAGCGAAAAGTTTACAAAAACTTTGAAAGTTGAAGTTGCATAAGGATTTTGCGGGTTTCCGTTCATAAGGGATACCTGCTCTTTTTTTACATAGCCGGTTTGGTTTTTGTAAGTTGCTTGCCAAAAGTCATTTGCATCAGCATTTATGCAAACAAAATAAGATTTTGGGATTTCAAAAACTTCGGAGTTTGAAAGTGGGGCAGAATAGAAATAAACTTCGCCACTTTCGATCTTGGCATAAAAAGAGTTTTTTGAATTTGCAAAATGTGTTGTATGAGGGCACAAACACGAAATTAAAGTTAAAATAAAAACAAATTTTTTCATACAAAAAGTTTACATGCAAACAATCCTGCTTTGATAAAAGATTTTTGTCTGTTTATGGTCGATTTGGGTTGTTTTTGTATTATGGAGAAGGCAAATGGAAATTGTAAGGGATATTTTGAAGGTTGAAAAGGAAATCGAAAACAGATACAATCAAAACATGTTGAATTTTTACAACAAAAAAGGCAAAGTGCACAAAAAGCAGGTTGCTTTTCACAAGTGCAAAAAGCGAAATCGTTGGGTGTTTGGCGGAAATCGTTCGGGAAAAACTGAATGTGGTGCAGTTGAAACCGTGTATTTGGCTTGTGGCGTGCATCCTTACAAAAAAAACAAACCGACTGAAGGTTGGGTGGTCAGTTTGTCTAGGCAGGTGCAAAGAGATGTTGCACAACGAAAGATTTTGCATTATTTGCCACACTCTTACATCGAAAAGATTGTTATGGTCAGTGGTGGGCAAGAAAGTGCAGAAAATGGGATTATTGATTTTATATTGGTCAGATCTGATGCAGGTGGTCTAAGTCGAATAGGTTTTAAGAGCTGTGATCAGGGCAGAGACAAATTTCAAGGGGCTTCACTTGATTATGTTTGGTTTGACGAAGAGCCACCTTTTGACATTTACAACGAGTGCAAAATGAGAGTGCTTGATCGTTGTGGTGAAATTTTTGGCACTATGACACCACTTAAAGGGTTGACTTGGGTTTACAACACGATTTATTTAAACGACAAAAACGACAATGATGTTTGGTATGAAACTATGGAGTGGGCAGACAATCCGTTTTTATCTAAAAAGGAAATTGCAAAAATGACACAAAGTTTGTCTGCTGATGAGTTGGAAAGTAGGCGATATGGCAAGTTTATGCAAAATGGTGGCATGGTTTATACCGAATTTGATGAAAATGAAAATGTGATTGATCCGTTTGTTGTGCCAAAAGAATGGCAGGATTGCATTTCGATTGACCCTGGGCTTCACAACCCACTTTCGGCACACTTTTATGCTGTTGATTTTGATGGAAATGTGTATGTTGTGGCAGAGCACTATCAATCACAGCAGACGGTGCAATATCATGCGACCAAAATCAAAGAGATTGCATCTAGTTTGGGTTGGAAAACTGACAATCGAGGTCAGTTGAGGGCAATAATTGACTCTGCTGCTTCGCAACGAACGCTGGCAAGTGAGAAGAGTGTTGTCGAATTGTTTTATGAAAATGGGATTGTTGCTGATTGCAATGTAAACAAGGATTTGTTTTCGGGAATTTCAGTCGTAAAATCCTATTTTAAATCTGCTGATGGGCGAAGAAAATTGTTTATTTTTAGAAATTGCACCAATTTAATTAGAGAAATAAAATCATATTGGTGGGGGAGTGGTGAAAATCCAATAAAAAAAGATGACCACGCACTTGATGAGTTGCGATATTATCTGATGAAAAGGCCTCTCAACAAAGAAAAAAATCAAAAAAACGAAATACAAATAGACAAAGAAAAAATGATAAAAAAATTAAAAAATAATTATTATTTTTATTAATAAATTAATAATTTTAATATTTTTTCAATATTTTTTTGATAATTTGTTAATATATTTGGAAAATTAAATATAAATATGTTAAATTATTTGTATGAAGAAAAGTATGAAGAATTTTTTTAGTTATGCTTTAGTTTTGATTGCTTTTTCAATCACCGCAATTTTGGGTGGTTTTGTTTTTAATGTTGCACCTTCAGCAAAGGCCGAAGAGGCTGCACCAACAGTGGTGAAATTTGAAACTGCAGAAGATGTCAACAACTATATTTACAACTATGATGCTTCGCATACAACAGACCATATTGTGCTTGATGGAAACATCGACATGGTTGACCAAACATTGGACGGCACAATTGGCACAGCAGAAAATCCTTTTGCCGGATCATTTGATGGAAAGGGTTATGCCATTTCAAACTTCAAAATCGGATCGGGCGCAGAAGAGACTGATGCAAAATATTTTGGTCTTTTTGGTGTGACAAAAGGTGCAACAATTTCAAATCTTGCAATTACAGGCAAATTGGTTTACACAATCGACAATTGTTTGAATGCTTATGTTGGTGGGGTTGTTGCTCATGCAAGTGACACAACAATCAAAAACATTCAAATTACACCATCACAAGTGACAATCACATCAAATTTTGATTGCAACTTGAAGTTGGGTTTGGTGGCAGGTTTGTTTGTCAGTGGAAATGCAAACTATGTGATTTGCAGAACATCAAACATAAGTGCAATCGCATTGTCAGGTGACAACAACAACATTTATGAAATCGGTGGAATGTTTGGAACTTTTGACAACTCTTCTGCAAGATTTATGGTTTGCTCTGCACCAATAAATGTTTCTGCAGCAAACACATTTGTAGGAAAAATTAATTGTGGTGGTTTTGCCGGCACAATCACACAAGGTGGGAGTGAAGTTGTCAATGTTGCAATGCAAAACACAATGACAACAGCCAACAATTCGATGTCAACAGCAAACTTTGGACAAATTGCAGGTGCAATTGCAAACCCTGCACCATTGGCTGGGGCAATCGCATACATTCACTACAAAGATTCTCAATCATTGACTTCAAGATTTGGAAGTATGGGAAGTTATCAATACAACGATCAAGCATCATACGACCATATTGCGCCAAGCACATACGAACTCAACAACTTGACAACAGAAACAGGCAAAACAGTGCCAACATATTTCACAAATCAAGTTTGGCATTCTCGTTATGGGGCATGGGACTTTGCTGAAACATGGTATTCAAGTGCTTCAATGATCAATCTTCAAAGTTTTTATGGAAGTTTTCCTGTTGCATTTTCTAGTGCATTTTTGGAATCTGTCGTTTTGAAATCAGAAACAACACTCGAATCTGCTTATCGTTATGGCGACAGAGTGACAATGGAATTTGAATTTAAAGATGTTGTTGATGGCGAATTTTCAATCAATATGTCACACTTTTACACCCTTGACAAAATCACAAGAAATGGTGTAGATGTTGCGACAATCAACACAATTGTGGCAGGCGAAGATGTTTCTTATTCAGTTACAGGATCACAAAATTATGCAATCGCTGCAACAGAAGCAGGATTTGCTGTGACTGTAAAAAATGTCAACCTTGCAACATCAGGCGAATACAACATCACAACAAGAGAAAAAGAATTTAAGATTGTTGCAAAAACAAAGTTGTTTGACGAAACAGACAGAATTATTGAAAATGCAGAACCAGGATATGTTTATTATTATGGCACAAACGCAACAACAACAGGATTGTCTATTTCAAGTGTTAAGTATGGATATGTTCAAAGAATTGAAACAAGAATCAAACCAAACACAGCAAATGCATTTATTGGTTGGTATCTCGAATCAGCCGATGGCGAAGATGTAGCACTTTCAACAAGTGAAGTTTTGGAAATCAATTTTGGAACAGAAAACTTTACTGATGACGCAGTTGTTTATGCAAAATATCAAGACAATGCTTGTGTTGTGACATTTACAATGACAGAGGGAATTTCAAGAATCCAATTCTACAACGCAATCGTTGAAGAAACAGAAACTGCAATCCCTGTTGCAAAAACTGAAACAACATTGAGATTGGAAATTTTTGTTGAACAAAATTACGAATTTGATGCAGATATGTTTATCGCCGAACTCGCAAACAAGACAAACACTGGCGAAGAAGGTTTCTGCGAATTGAAGGATACTTATCAAACAGAAACAGGCGAATGGTATTATTTGTTTAGTCTTGACATGACTTTGCTTGAAGGTGAATATGCCGAAGCATTTACA
Organism: Candidatus Caccovivens sp.; assembly: GCA_045650745.1. GTDB lineage: Bacteria > Bacillota > Clostridia > Christensenellales > UBA1242 > Caccovivens. Next base: position 145,466 of record JAZRRN010000008.1, on the reverse strand, counting down.
GTTGTGTCTCAAGCGACAAAAATTGAAGACAAAACACCAAGTTGGATGTGGTATGCAATTGGTGCTGGTGGTGGTGCACTCGTGCTTGCTATTGTTATCATTTTGATTGTTGTTCTTAAACGCAGAGGCGGCGGTGGTGGAAGCTACGGCAAAGCAAAATCTGTTTCTGCAACAAAGAAAGGTTACAAAAACATGTATTTCTAAAAGTAAAAAGACTTGCGATTTGCAAGTCTTTTTTTGTTATGCTGACTGTTTGAGAGAGTTTGCAATCGAGTTGTCAACAATGTTTGCCCAATTTGATTTTTGAGTGATAACTCCGGCATTGAGCATAACATTCATAAGATTGTCAAAACTTTCTTCTGTCAAAATCATATCATTGCTCCAAGCGTTGATTGCAAGATATTGCTCAACAGCAATGGCAAGTTCTTCGACAGTGTTGCCTTCAAATGATGGCAGAAGCGCTTGTGCAACGGCAGTAGGTGTGTTTGTTGCAATAAAATGATAACCCTTTGCAACTGCTTTCAAAAACTTTTCAGCTTGGGTTTTGTTTTTGGTTAGATAACTTTGCTTTGTTGCAAAGCAGGTGTATGGAATGCTTCCTGAAAGTTGACCAAGGCTTGCGACAATGTGGGCGTTGCTTTGATTTGCAACATTGGTTGCAGTTGGTTCAAACAAAGTGCAATATTTGATGCTTGCATCTCCGTCCCAAACGCTGGCCGTCAAATTGAATGCTACATCTGTGCGAAGGTTTATCTCGTCAGCACCAGTGCCGATTTTAAAACCATTTGATTCGATGATGTATTGCAAAGTCATTGCAGGCAAACCACCATTTCTGCCACCGATGATTGTTTCTCCAACAAGATCGGCAAGTGTAAAGTTTGGTTTTGCTTCTTTTGAAACGATAAACGAGCCATCACATTGTGTCAGTTGTCCAAACACAACAGGTTTGTCTTTGATGCCTTCTTGTTGAGTGTAAACCACAGTTTCAGGACCGGCAAGGATTATGTCTGCAGAACCAGTGAGCAGAGCACTCATTGAAGTGTCAGATCCTCCACCGTTTGTAAGCTTGACAGTCAATCCTTCATCTTTGAAATAGTCGTTGTTGATTGCCACATAAAGTGGTGCATAAAAGATGCTGTGGGTGACCTCGTTTAGTTCAATAACATTTTTGTCCTTTTTGCCACAAGCTGTCGTGAATATACAGCCGGAAAACATCATAAGCAGGGCAATGCTTAAAATGCCAAGTTTTTTCCAAATAGTCATTTTTCCTCCTTACAAAAAATTGTATGCAAAAGAGGGGGTTGGTGTTAATATAAGGCAGAAATTTGTGTTTTGATGGCGAAACACTTGGCAAATTTTGCTAAATGTAGTAAAATAAGCGTATTGACTAGGAGACTAAAAAATGGAAAAAACTTATCAACCTCAGAAATTTGAAAGCAAGATTTATCAAACTTGGCTTGAAAAGAAATATTTTGCTGCAAGACCAGACAAAAACAAAAAGAAATTTAGTGTTTGTATGCCACCACCAAATGTAACAGGAAAGGCACATGTTGGTCACGCACTCAACAACACAATTCAAGACATTGTTGTTCGTTATAAGAGAATGAATGGTTTTGAAACTCTTTGGACACCGGGCACAGACCACGCTGCAATTGCAACTGAAGCAAAAGTTGTAAACGCTCTTGAAGCAGAAGGTTTGTCAAAGGCGACAATTGGCAGAGAAAAGTTTATCGAAAGAGGGTGGCAATGGTATAAGCTTTATGGCGACACAATTTGTGACCAACTTAAGATGATTGGCATTTCTTGTGATTGGGACAAGAAAGCTTTTACTATGGACGAAAATCTCAACAAGGCAGTAAAGCATTCTTTTGTTGAATATTACAAAAATGGTTATATCTACAAAGGAAAGAGAGTTATCAATTATTGCCCACACTGCAAGAGCTCTATTTCTGACATCGAAAACGAATATAAAGAACAAACAACAAAACTTTGGCACATTCGTTATCCTTATGAAGATGGTTCAGGCGCTATTGTTGTTGCAACAACAAGACCAGAAACAATGTTTGGTGACACTGCAGTTGCTGTAAACCCAAATGACAAGAGATACAAATCTATTATCGGCAAAAATGTTATTTTGCCAATCGTAAACAAACCAATCCCTGTTATTGCAGATGATTATTGTGAAATGGATTTTGGGACAGGTGCTGTAAAAATCACTCCTGCACACGATCCAAACGACTACGATATGGGACTTCGTCACAATTTGCCAATCGTTACTGTCATTGATGACGAAGGCAAGTTGAATGAAAATGCTTGTCAATTTGCTGGCATGGACAGAATTGAAGCTAGAAAACCTATCGAAGAAGAGTTGAAGAAACTTGGCGTTTTGGTTAAGACAGAAACATACAAAAACAAAGTAGGTTGCTGCTGCCGTTGTGGAACTATGACAGAACCTAGAGTTTCAGAACAATGGTGGGTTAAGATGAAAGAACTTGCCGAACCTGCAATTGAAGCAGCAAGAACAGGCAAGTTGAAGTTTATCCCAAAAAGATACGAAAAAATGTATCTCAACTGGCTTTGCAACATTCAAGATTGGTGCATTTCTCGTCAATTGTGGCTTGGACACCGTATTCCAGTGTTTACTTGTCCAGAATGTGGCCATGTTGATGCTTATGAAGAAGAAAATCCAGTTTGTCCAAAATGCGGTTGCAATCACATGGAACAAGAAGCAGATGTTTTGGACACATGGTTTAGTTCTGCTCTTTGGCCTTTCTCAACTTTGGGCTGGCCAAACACAGAAAACAATGATCTTTATGACTACTTCTATCCAACAGATGTTTTGATAACCGCTTATGATATCATAACTTTCTGGGTTGTTAGAATGGTGTTTAGTGGTTTGTTCTTCACAAAACAACTTCCATTCAAAGAAGTTGTTATCAACGGAATCGTAAGAGATATTCAAGGAAGAAAGATGTCTAAAAACCTTGGAAATGGTATTGATCCTATTGATGTTATCAACGAACACGGTGCAGACAGTTTGAGATTGAGCTTGGTTAACGGAACTCAAATGGGACAAGATATTGGTTACAGCGTTGAAAAGGCAAAAGACAGCAAAATCTTTATCAACAAGTTGTATAACGCAAGCAAGTTTGTTATCTTGAACACAGAAAACATCAACATCAAACCGATTTCTTCATTCAAGCTTGACGAAAAAGACAAATGGGTGTTGTCTAAGTTGCAAGCACTTGTTAAGTCAACTGCAAAAAACATCGACAAATATGCTTTGGGTGTTGCTTCTGCAAACCTCATTGACTTTACTGTTGGTGTGTTCTGCGATTGGTATATCGAAGTAAGCAAGATTGACTTGTATGGCGACAACGCAGAAAACAAAGAAAAAACACAGAACATTTTGCTCTATGTTTTGAACACATTGCTTAAATTGTTCCACCCATACATTCCATTTGTAACTGAAGAAATTTATCAAAATCTTCCAGGACATGGCGAAACAATTATGCTCGAAGCTTATCCTCAAGCTGATGACAGATTGGCATTCAAGGATTTGAAGTTTGAAAACATTACAAATGTCATCAAAGCAATCCGTGCAACAAGAAGTGAATATAACATTCCAGACAACAAAAAGGTTTCAATCAACATTTTGCCAACTGAAGAAGAAAAATTGTTTGCTTCTTCTTTGGAAGTGATTGCAAAACTTGCAGGTGGCAGTCAAGTTCAACTTGTCAAAGCAGAACCTGCAGAAAAATCTGCAAAAATTGTTACTTCTTTGTGCAATATCTATTTGCCAATGGGTGATCTTGTTGATGAAGCACAAGAAACAGAAAGAATTGAAAAGAAGATTGAAGAACTCAAGTTTGAAATTGCAAGAAGTGAAAAGATGCTTTCAAATGCAGGCTTTGTTGCAAAAGCTCCAGCCGCTTTGGTAGAAGCAGAAAAAGAAAAACTTGCAAAAAACAAAGAGTTTTTGGCTCAACTTCTTGGCAAATAACCGACAGGTGGGCGACAGTCAAATTTTGATTTAGACATTAAAAAAGAACGGAACTGTATAGTTTCGTTCTTTTATTCTTTGCCTTTGCTAGCATCTGTTGTTGCTTGAGCTGCCGCTTCTGCCATTTCTTGCACTGCTGTCAAACCAACTTTGAATTGTGCAAGCACTTTTTGTTTGTCTTCTTGAGACAAGTGCTCAAAGTCAACATCCAAACTATGTATGATTGTTGCCTTGTTTCTTTCACGATATGATTCGTGAATTCTTCTTCCAACTTCATCCAAGGTAAGAAGTTCGTCAGCTGCGAGTATTTGTGTAATTGCAGTTGCTGTGCCAATGTAATCTGCTTTCACTTGTTCTGGAAGTTCTTCGAATCGATCAACCACCAATTTGTGACGGTAGATCATTGATTTTTGTCCTCTTTCCAATTCAAATTTGAAAAGATGCTTCGCAATTTCTGTTGTTGAAATTTTGAATTCCATGATTATCCTCCCCCGCTTTAATCTCGATTATCATAACACTTTATATTATCTTTGTCAATACGAAATCGCAAAAAAAACACCATTTTGAATTTTTTTTTGAAAGTTCTGTTTTTATATAAAAAACAGCAAAAAATCGGGTGTTTTTTCTTGTTTATGAGCAATTTTGTGTAATTGTGACAATGATGTTGTGTGCAAAAATTGCAGTTTTATTTATCAAAAATGCAAAAAAACAAACAAAAAAGGTGCAATATGGTGGTATTTTTCAAAATCATGTCGCAAAGCGAGAAAAACGGCCGTTTTTGATGATTTTTCAACAAATTTTCTTGTTTTTGAGACAAAAATGAGAAGCTTTGCGAGCAATTGGGTGCTCTGGACAAATGACTTTTTGTTTGATGTCACAGGTATAGTTTGTTGTTTTGAAACAGAAGATTTGGTCGTTGATTGGCAAAAAAAGTTTGAAAAATGCATCAATTTGGGTGCAATAGTTTTATTTGTGTGCTATAATGTCAACAGGAGGGGAATTTATGGAAGAAAAGTTTGTTGATATTCTTGAAAAAGATGAACAAATCATCAAAGTGATGAAGCCAAACAAAAAGAGGTTTTGGAAAGGTATTCTTTTGTGGGCAGCTATTCCAGTTTTTTGGCCACATATTATCATATTTTTGGTGTTTACATTTTTTACATTGCCATTCTTCTTGTCAAAAGCTTACAATAATACCTACTATGCTTACACAAACAAGAGATTGATTCTCAGAAGTGGTATTTTTGGGGTCGATTACAGAAGTTTGGAATACAAAGACATCACTTCGACATCAGTAACTGTTGGTTTCTTGGATAAGAAAACAAAAACGGGCTCTTTAAGTTTTGTGAGTCCAAGTGTTCATGGTGGAAGACCTATGTTTTTTTCTCATGTAGAAAACCCATATGAAACAATGAGAGAAATCAAAGAATATATGGATTCTATCAAAGCAGAATAACGAAAGATTTTCATAAAAAAACTAAGACAAATCGTCTTAGTTTTTTTTGTTTTTCAAAACGGCTAGATGTGCGATGGTTTGGGGTGTATAGAGATTTTTTGATGCTGGTTTTTGCAACAAAAAAAGAAGTCGTTTGACTCCTTTGTTTTGGTGCGAGCGGTGGGACTTGAACCCACACTCTTTCGAACATGCCCCTTAAACATGCGCGTCTGCCATTCCGCCACGCTCGCATAACTTTATTGAAAAATCTTCCATATTATACCTCGCAAAAAGAATAATGTCAACCAATTTAACAAAAAAAATCAAGAAAAACAAAATTTTCTTTTTTTTAATAGAATGTTATTGTCAAGGAGTTGAATTTATGGAGATTGAAATAAGAAGAGCTGGTCTTTGTGACAAAGATTTTGTGCTTTATGCAAACAGAGAGATTGACAAGGTTTCTTACATTGAAAAATCGGTTTTGAAAGACAATGTTTGTGAAGATGTTTTGCAAGGAGACAAAGGGATTTGTTTGATTGCAAAGTGCAAAGGCATTTATGCCGGAATGATCTTGTTTTCGAAGGTTTATTGGGCTGATCGAGGACTTGGGATTTATGTTTCGCAGGTGTTTGTTGAAAAGGAATTTAGAAGAAATAATGTCTTCAAAATGTTGCTTGCAAAGGCAGAAGAATTTTATCCAAACATCAAATTTGTGACCTTTTTGGTGTCGAAAAAGAATATGCAAATGCTGAAATGTTCGGCCAAAATGCAATTTGAAGATGAAGATATGATTTGCTTTGCCAAAAATATCAAATCAGAAGAAAGATAACAGAAATTTTTATATAATATATACTTTGAATATTTGTTGATTTTTTTTATGTTTGGTGTTATACTAAGCACATGAGAAATTTGAGCAAACAAAAATCAGTAAGAATTGTTTTTGCAACGCTGATTGCAATCATCTTGTCTGCAGTCACATTTTTTGCTTTGCCAATTTTCAGAACAGATTTCAATGATAGAGTCTCTGGAGGTTACGAAGCTTTCAGGGACTCTCTTATTTCTATGACTCAAACTTATGATGGGGTTGATGTTGTTTGTGGCGAAAACGGCACAGAAATCGAAAAATATACCCGTTTGATTGTTGAGTCAGAATACAATGTCGATGATTTTGATGCTGTCGCAAGTGCAAGATACAACACTTGCCACATTTTTCAATATGAGACCGGCGAAGATGCAGAAGATGCTTTGCAATATTATCAAGCAAACGACCAAGTAGACAATGTTTATTATGATGCCAAAATTTCAGCACAAAATGTTGAAGTTGAATCAAATGCCACAGATTACAAATCTTGGGGTTGGCAAGCAAGCACTGACTACATGGGCATCAACACCTACAAAAACACACTTCTTGCAAACAGAACTGTTTCAAGTTTGCCAAAAGTGGTTGTTGCCGTTTTGGACAGTGGGATCAGAACAACTCACCAAATGTTTGCAGGCAGATTGCTTCTTGATTATGCTTACAACTTTGTTTCAAACACAACAAACATCACCGATGACAATGGTCACGGAACTCATGTCAGTGGGACAATCGCAGAGGCGACACCATCAAATGTTTACATTTTGCCTTTGAAGGTGCTTGACTCGGCAGGCGTTGGTTGGACTTCTTATATCTGGAATGCAATCAACCATTTGCTCAACAACAAAGAAGAAATCGAAGCGATGGGTTACAACATTCGTGTTATGAACATGAGTATTGGTGTGCCAATTCAACAAAGCGTAACAGAAGGCGAAGGCGAACAAATTTCGGCAAACGCTTATGCTTACAAATCTTTGTCGGCCGCAATCAATGGAGCTTATGCGCTCAACATTGTTTCGGTTGTTTCGGCAGGAAATGACAACATCAACACAGCAAATGTTCAACCTGCAAATGTCGCAAATGCAATCACTGTTTCAGCACTTAGAAAACAACTTGGAACTTTGTGCTTTGACACTTCTTACAGCAACTACGGAAAAGAAGTTGACTTCTGTGCACCTGGCAGTGCGATTGAAAGCGCAAGCCACAGAAGCGACACTGGCACAGTTTCGATGTCAGGGACTTCAATGGCCGCACCTCATGTTTCTGCTTGTGTTGCACTTTTGTATTCGCATCCAGAACAAATCAATCATTCGGTTGAGCAAATTACAAATCTTTTGATAAGAAATGCCTCAAGAGAAAGTTTGTATGCTTATGGACAATATGCTCTTGGCAATGCCGAAAGAAACAACTATTATGGCTATGGACTTGTAAACATTGCAAATGTAGGGATTTCAGTTGTGGGCAAAGTCAACATTTCGTTCAACTCTGCAACCGGAAAAGTTTCTATGGCTTATGACACAACAGTAGCATCGGGTTACACAACAAAAATCCATTACACAACAAAAGAAAACGACCCGGAAAACCCAATTGATTGGAATATTGCTTCCACTGTGACAATCTATCAATCATCACAAATTTCTGCCGTTGCTTATGTTTACAATGCTTCAAACGAACTTGTTCAACGAAGCGAAACTTCGGTAAAAGTTTGCTATATGGGAAATCAAGATTTGGCCAGCAGATATACAATTTCTGCAGGTTACATCACAGCATACACAGGCACAGAACTGGAAACTTTGGTTGTGCCAAACAGAATTTCAAGTCAAACAATCTTGGGTGTTTCAAATGTGGCATTCAATGCTTCGCCAGTCAAAACTTTGATTTTGCCATCAACAGTGACAACACTCAACGAAAACGCATTCAAAGACAACAAGGCCCTTGAAGCAATCACTTGCGAAAGCACAAGCGTTGCTATTGGCAAAAACGCATTTAGAAATTGCACAAATTTGGAAGTGTTCAACATTCCAAACATCATTTCGGTGGGCGATCAAGCATTTGTCAATGTGTCCCTCAACAAATTGATTTTGGATCAAGTTGCATCGGTTGGCAAAAATGCATTCAATGGTGCAACTTTTGACACATTGCTTGTTGGCGATGCGACAATTGACTATCAATCAAATTTGACTGTAGAAAACTTGTATTCTTACGGGACTTCATTTACAAGCAAGTTGACTTCTTCGACTTACGAAAATTCTTATGATCTCACACTTCAAATCTCAAAAAATTATGGAAACAAGGTTGTTGCAAGACAAGGCACAAGCATTGTTATCGAACTTGAATATTCTGGTTTGAATGTTGGAGGAACTATTTATGGTGATGATTGGAACGAAAGAAATTGTGCTTGGAGAATTGACAATTTGTCGTTTATCGACGAAGATATCCCTTATCAACAAAAGTTGACACTCACAATCACAGGCTTGGCAGTTTCGACTGGACCATATCCAATTTATGTGTTGCTTGAAGACAGTTATGGCAACACAGTTGAAACAAACGAGCTTGACATCTATGTTGTCGCATCATCAACTCAAACATACACAGTGGCAAAGAATGTTGCAGAATATGATTTGTATATTGATGGTGTGTTGGTTGAAGGAAATCCTGTTTTGTATAAGGGCATTGACTATTCGGTCTTTGCAGTTGCAAAACCTGGTTACACAATCAAAAATATGACAATCAATGGCAATCCTGCCGCAGACAATGCACCGACAGTTGTGACAAATCTTTCTGCAAACATTCAACTCAATGTTGTGGTTGAAGCAAAAACAAACCTTGCAGTTGTGTTTAACATTGCAGGCGAGGCACTTGTTTATGTTGACAATGTTGTCCAAAACACAACAACAAAAATGGTCACAAGAGGCGACGATATCAGTTTTGCAATCGTAGGCGAAAACGGATATGTTGTCAAGAGAGTTTCGGTTGATGGCGTTTCGCTTGAATTGAAAGATGGGGTTTATTCAATCAAAAACATAACCGAAGACATTGTTGTTGATGTTGAAATGGTTGCAGTTTATTTTGCAATCAACATCACTTATTCAAATGCTTTTGGTGGACTTTCGATCGAAGGGGCAAACCTTGACAGAGTTGCTTATGGACAAGATGTAACATTTACTGTTTCAGCACAAGAAGGTTACAAATTGGATTTTGTTTCGGTCAATGGCCAGCATGTGGCTGTTGTAAACGGCAAGTTTGTGCTTTCAAACATTGACGAAAACAAAGACATTGTTGTTTCGTTTGTAAGAGAAAAGGGTTCAATCTTCTCAGGTGACAACTCAACAATCGTGTATTATTTTGTGATTATTGCAGGTTTGTTTGTTTTGTTTGTGGTTGGAAGTGTTGTGCTTAAGGTTATCAAGAAAAAGAAACAAAAAACAAGATAAAATGTTTTGAAAAAAAATTGTTTTGATTTATAATGAATTTAGAATAATTATTAAAGGAGGAAATCGCTATGCCAGCATGGGCAATAATTTTGATTGTGTTTGGTTGTTTGATTGTATTTTTGGGCATCATTTTTGCAATTTGGTGGATTTCAACATACAACGGATTGATCAAGTTGCGCAACAATGCAGAAGAAGGTTATTCAACAATGGATATTTCCATGAAGAAAAGATATGACCTTATTCCAAACCTTGTTGAAACAGTAAAGGGTTTTGCTAAACACGAAAAAGAAACTCTTGAAGGAGTTATGGAAGCAAGATATGCTTGTATGTCTGCAAATGATCCTGAAGAAAGAGCACAAAAAGAAAATATGCTTGCAGGAACTTTGAAAACATTGTTTAGTGTCACAGAAAACTATCCACAACTTAAAGCTGATGCAAACTTCAATTCTTTGCAAAACACATTGAAAGAATTGGAAACAGAAATTGCATCTTCAAGAAAATATTACAACGGTTGTGTAAAAATGTTGAACAACAAGATCGAAATGTTTCCATCAAACTTGATTGCAAACCACTATCATTTTGAAAAGAAAGTGTTGTTTGAAATTGTTGATGAAGTAGAAAGACAAGCTCCACAAGTTAAGTTTTAATTAAAGGGGAATATAGATGAAGATTAAAAGAGGGACATCTTCTATCTTCGCTATTGCATTTGCTGTAGTTATCTTTGGTATTATGCTTATCACCATCTTAAACGAAGGTGGCTTTGGCTCTGGCAATTATGTGCCAAGTCCGGACACTGGTTATGAGTTGACAGATTACAATGTGGACATTGTTGTCAATCAAGATGGCACGCTGGATATCACCGAAGAGATTACAGCAAATTTTTTATCACAATCACGAGGTCTTGTGCGCTGGTTGCCACTTGCACAAACTGTGAGATTTTATGATGAAAACAATAAGTTGGTAGAGAAAAAACACAAAAACGCCATTTCAAACTTTAGGGTGCTTAATGGTGTAAATCTTGCAAAAACAACAACATCAAATGGTTGCAAGCTTTATTATTTTGGTGATGAAAACACTTATGTAAGAGGACATCACACTTACAAGTTTAGTTACAACTTCAACATGGGCGATGACCAAGTGAAGGCAAAGGATCTTTTCTATTTCAACATTCTTGGAAATGGTTGGGATACATCAATTGATGACTTTGATTTTAGAATCACATTCCCAACAGCAGTAGAACTTGATGATTTGTCTTTCTATATTGGCAGATATGGCGAAAGCTCAACTGATGCAAAGGGTGACATTGAAGGTCTTGCTGTTTCTGGCAATGTTGTGTCAGGCAAGGTAAATCATCTTAGTTATGCCGAAGCTGTGACTGTTTACACAGAATTTGAAAAAGGTTACTTTGATTGGAAAGTCAATCACAAATGGTCAATTGTTGTTTATTGCGCCGGATTTGGTTTGTTGGCAGCAGTTGTCGTTTTCTGGTTTGTAAGAAGAAGAAAATCGCCAATCGTTGAAGTTGTTGAGTTTAAAGCCCCAAAAGGGCTTACTCCAACAGAGGTTGGATATCTCAATGATGGAGAAATCACAAGTGATGATCTTTCTGCTTTGATTGTTTATTGGGCGTCAAAAGGTTGGTTGAAGTTGACAGAACATGACAAAGATGTTGTTGTCATCGAAAAACTTGTTGATGTTGCACCAGACGAAATGAAATCGCACGAAAAAACATTGTTTAACGATTTGTTTAGATCTGGCAAGAAAATCAACTCAAATCAACTGTCGTTGCTTAGTGGCGATGCGGCATTTAGAAGCAAAGAATTGGCTGAAATGTCAATGAAAAACTGCTTTGCAAAACAACCTGATGGATTGTTTAAGTTTTTTGGGATTTTTGTTTCATTTTTGAATGTGCTGTTGATGATTGCGACACCTGGCATCAAGATTTGGATGTTTGTGATGGCTTTGCTTCCTGCAATTGGGCTTTTTGTTTATCCATCACTTGTCAAATATCACTCTAAACACGAGAAAAAAGCGTTGGCATTTATCATTGTTGATGCTATCATGATTTTTGGCAGCTTGATTGCTTATGTGATTGGGTTTAATCGCTATTTTGATGTGGCTTGCTCTCGTATTATGCCGGCACTTTTGGCGTTTGCACTTTTGATTGTTTATCCTCTTCTTGAAAGATACACCGAAGAAGGCAAAAAGTTGATGGGCAGTGTCAGAGGGTTGAAAAACTATATCTTGACAGCAGAAAAAGATAGAATTGCAATTGTTGCTAGTCAAAATCCAGAACTCTTCTATGAAATTTTGCCCTATGCTTATGTTTTGGGCGTTTCTGATGTTTATATGGAAAAATTTGAAGGTTTGATCATTCAACCTCCAACTTGGTATGAATGCACAGATCCTACAGATGTTTATGTGGCAACAAGAATTGTAACTCACTCTATGAACAAAGTTTCGAGAGGTATCAACAATTCGATCATTGCACACCGTGCTTCGCAAGTCGCAAAAGGGATTGCAAGTTCTGCCAGTGGCGGCGGTCGCTCTGGTGGAGGTGGATTCTCCGGCGGTGGCGGCGGAGGAGGTGGCGGCGGCAGATGGTAAAACTGCTGCTTGTCAGTTTCAAAAATAAAAACTCGCATAATCTGCGAGTTTTTTTGTTGTCCAATTTTTGTTGATTGCAATTTGCTTTATGTTTCAATGATTGCAGTTTGAATATTTGCCTTTTATCTAAACCTTGTTGTGTGCCACGATAATTTGGTCGTTTGGGCCTTGTTTGTCGGTTTTAGGGCTGTTTTTTGGCAAATTTTGATAGTTTTTGCTTTTAAGTGGCAGTGCACTTGCTTGAACGGCATTTGAAAGTGAGTTGTCTTGCTCTGTTTCTAGGCATTTTTTGCAATTTGAAGAGTTTGTTGAGTTTTCGGCTAGTGCAGGTTTTTCAATTTTTTCCAAACTTCCGTCCTCGGTCAACTGCTCATAAGTTTCAAGTCTTGGTTTGTCTTCTTGTTGTGCGCTTGTTGGCATATACATTCTGTTGGCTGGGTTGGCATAACGATTGAAGTTGTTTGAGTTGTAATATGCGTGACCATTCCAACCGTAACCATAAGGATTGTTTGGCATCATTTGATTGTTGTATGGCATATATCCGTTTTGATTGTATGGATAAAACCTGTTGGTATAACCATAAGTGTCGATATTGCGGCGACTAGGTCCATAGGTGTCTATGTTGCGTTTTTGTGCAAATTCGCCATATCTAGACCTAAATTCTTCTGTTTTGTCAGTATAAGGCTGATTGCAATCTTCACATTTTTCGTCAGATGTTTCAACTGCTTCTTCTTTGCCGGTTGGTTGATTGTTTTTTGTTGATTTGTTTTCGTTTTGTTTTGTGTTTTCAACCGAGAAAGAATCGGCATTTATGTAAGAGTCGATTTCATCGAGTGTGTGCAAAATGTTTTCGTAATATGAAGCACGAGCATTTGAGTTGTTTGCAAGTTTTGTCAGCTTAGCATTGAGGCGAGCCTTGTTTTTGGTTGTGTCTTTTTTGAGCGAAGAAACAGACTTTAAGGTGCTGTCAACTTTGTCGTGCAGTTCTTTTGCAGAAGTGGTGTAAACTTCCAAATCAGCAATCAAATCTCCAAGTGCCGATGATTGCGACTTTGAAAGGGTTTTGTTTAGAGAAAGAGTTTGCTTGATTTGTGAAGTTTTGTCCAAAATGTCAGTTTTGTAATATTCTTCATCAACCAGTGCTTGTCTGGCATATCCTGCAAGCGAAGAAGTTTGCTGAGAAGTGTTTTGCAGGGCAATTTTTGCCGGATCTGTCGTTTGCAAACTGCTTATAGTGTGCGAAGTTTTGTCGAGTTGGTTGCTAAGGTCGGTGATTGAGGCATCTTCTGCGCCACAACCAGCCAAAGCGAGGGCGAGTGTTGTCGCTGTGAGTGCAATAAAAATCTTTTTCATAAAATTCTCCTTTCTGCTAGTTTTTGCGAAAAAGGGAGATTTATGCAGTCGTGTGTTTATTTTTTGCTTGTTTGGAGAAAATTTGTTCGAAAGGAGAACGAATGGAAAACAAACAACGCAATTTGGCTTACAACAACTATGTCAAAGAAAAAATACCCAAAACAAAGGCGTGGCCATCGCTTTTTTATTCGTTTTTGGTGGGTGGTGCAATTTGCTTGTTGGGGCAAGGCATAAACGATTTGCTTTTGCTTGCTTTGCCAAGCATTTCGCAGCAGTCGGCATGGGGTTACACATTGATAGTCCTGATTTTTGTTGCTTCACTTTTGACCGGTTTGGGTGTTTATGATCAAATTGGCAAGGTTGCAGGTGGTGGATCAATTGTGCCAATCACAGGTTTTTCAAACTCAATAGCAAGTCCATCAATCGAATTTAAGAGTGAAGGGATTGTTTATGGCATTTGTGTCAAAATGTTTAGCATTGCTGGACCTGTGATTGTGTTTGGCACTGTCGCAAGTGTTGGTGTTGGGTTGATTTATTGGATTATTTCGCTTTTTTAGGAGTTGTGTGGTGGAATTTGGAAAAACTATTGTGCTTAAAAAACAGCCAAAAATTATAGGGCATTATTCAATCGTAGGGCCAAAGGAAGGAAAAGGCAACTTTGCTGACTTTTTTGATTATGTGATGCAAAATGACTGCTTTGGAGAAGACACCTTTGAAAAAGCCGAACGCAAAATGCTTGAAACTGCCATTATGGGTGTCGTGCAGAAAGCGAAAATGACAATCAAAAATGTTGATGTTATGGTTGCTGGCGATTTGCTCAACCAAATCATAAGCTCTTCTTATGCAGCAAGGGCATTTGAAATCCCTTTTTTGGGTGTTTATGGTGCTTGTTCGACAATGGCAGAGAGCATGGCAGTTGCTTCGGTTTTGGTTGATGGGGGCTATTGCCGAAATGTGTTGTGTTGCACGGGATCGCACTTTTCGACAGCAGAAAGACAATATAGATTTCCGTTGGAACTTGGCAATCAAAGGCCGCCAACTTCTCAATGGACAGTCACAGGGGCAGGAAGTTGCATTTTGTCGCTTGAAGGGAAAGGTCCAAGGGTGACTAGTGTGACTTTTGGCAAGGTGGTAGATTGGGGTGTGAATGATGTAAACAACATGGGCGCAGCTATGGCGCCAGCAGCCAGAAACACGATGCTTAGTCATTTTAGAAACACAAACACTTCGCCAAAGGACTACGATTTGATTTTGACGGGCGACTTGGGCAAACTTGGCAGTGAAATTTTGGTTGATTTGATGGATGAAGAGGGAGTTTCGCTTGGGTTGAACTACAATGATTGTGGGCAGATGTACTTTAAGAGAGAGCAAAACACGCTGTGTGGTGGTTCTGGTGCAGGGTGCTGTGCAACTGTTTTCAATTCTTACATTATGAAAAAGTTTGCTGAGGGTGTTTACAAAAAGATTTTGTTTTTGCCAACGGGGGCGTTGTTGAGTACGACTTCTTCTCAACAAGGCGACACTGTGCCTGGGGTTTGTCATGCGATTGTGATTGAAAATTGAAAGGGGAAAGATATGCTTGATTATTTGTGGGTGTTTTTGATTGGAGGTTTGATATGTATGATAGGTGAAATCCTTATCATAACAACAAACATTACTTCGGCAAGGATTTTGGTTACCTTTGAAATGCTTGGTGTTTTTCTGCAAGCAGTGGGGCTTTTTGATCCGATTTCTGCATTTGCAAAGGCAGGGATAAATGTGCCAATTGTTGGGTTTGGTGCTTCGCTTGCAAAGGGTGCAATTGGTGCAGTAAAAACTTATGGATTGTTGGGGGCATTCACAGGTGGGCTTGCTGCGACAGCAGGAGGGATTGCTGCTGCAGTTGTGTTTGCTTTTGTGTTTGCGCTTATTTTCAAGTCGCACACTAAAAAATAAACATAATACAAAATGTATGGCATAATAGTTTGCATAATACACTAGATATATGATTTTGCTATACTATGCAAATGCTGGCTGCAATTGTCATATATTTATTGTATGAGGCAAAATTTGAGCAAATTTAAGAAAAGAAAAAAGGCAAAAGCAAAGTTGGTGCTTGTCTTTTTTGTTTTGTTTTTGGTGTGCTCATTTTGCTATGTTTATTTTGTGGTAAACCCTGTTGTGATTGAAGCGACAAGACATTCTGTTTATTCGCTTTCGACAACTGCAGTAAGCGATGCGATTTATGATGTTTTGCAAGAAGAAAATCTTACATACAAAGATTTGGTCGAAATCAAATACAACGACAAAGGCAATGTAGAAATGATTTCGTTGCAAACTGTCAAACTCAACAAAATTGCAAGACGATTTTATCAAGTGGCACAGGAATATCTTGATCACATGGGTGATGCTGGGCTTGATGTTGCCATTGGCACATTTACGGGCCTACCGTTTTTGAATGGGGTCGGGCCGAAAGTGAATTTGAAACTTGTTTCAATTGGTGCAATGACTTCTGTTTTTGAAAGTGAGTTTCGCACAGCAGGCATAAATCAAACGGCACATTCGCTTTATATTCGACTTTATGCAAGCGTGAGCATGCTTTTGCCGGCGTATACTTCTGTGGTGGACAGTGTGACAGAAATGTTGGTGGCAGAAAACATTATTGTTGGTGAGATTCCGTCGGTTTATTTAAGTGGAAATTCTTCGCTAAATTTTTCTCCTTAAATTTTGCAAAAAGTGTTGTTTTTTGTTTTTATTTTTTCGCTTTTTATTGTATAATCTTTGCTATATGGCAGATAAAAGGGGACCTTTATGATCGAGCTCAACGAGAATGACATCACAGACAATGTTAAAAAATCAAATTCGATGAGATTTTTGAATTCGTTCAACAACATTGATTATGCAATCAAAACAAGATACAACTTTAATCGCAGCATGGGCTTTTCGGAAGCAGTAAGAAAAGCTGTTGCGTTTAATTACACTATCAGAAAATATGAAGACGAACTTATTGGCTATGGCAGATTGAGAAATGCAATTGTGCATGGAAATGATGATTTTGTTATTGCAGAACCACACACAGATGTTGTCGAAAAAATCGAAAAGATTGAAGAACTTTTGACAACACCACCTCGTGCGCTTGATGTTGTTGCAAGACACGATGTTTTGTCGGTTCACTGCTCAAAATCTATGAGAGAAGTGATTATGCTTATCGCATCATCGACATATTCAAACATTCCTGTTTTCAACGATGACAACGAAATCATTGGCATAGCAAACAGTCAAAAAATCCTTGATGCTTTTGGCAAATATTTGCTTTCAGGTGGCAAAGAGGCAAGTTTTTTGGATTCGGTAAAGATTGAAGATTTTGTTTCTGAAATTGAAAACAGCAACTATTATGCTTTTGCAAACAAAGAAATCACAGTCGAACAAGCTTTGGCACTTTTTCATCAAAATCCAAAATTGCTTGCAGTGCTTATCACTCCTCATGGTGGAATCAAAGAAAGACCTTTGGGCATCATCACAGGTGTCGATGTTTTGAAGATGAACAAAATCTTAGAAAATTATTAATCTTTTATTGACTTTGCGCCGTTATGGTGCTAAAATTATTGTGTTTTTAATAACAATTAAAGGCGTTTGAGAAAAGACACGGTTTCTTATGTGGATTTGCAGAGAGTTGTTGGATGGTGCGAAACAACATGAATCATAAAAAAACTATCACTTTTCGAGCTTCTTTTTGAAACCGTTTGGCAGTAGAAAAGACGGAGGCTTCCCGTGAGTTGAGCAGGTGTGTGATGGCACACTGAAAGGAACAAGTGGTATAAACCTTGAGGGTTCTTGTGACTTTCAAGGTTTTATTTTTGTTTAAGGAGAAAATTGTATTATGAAAAAAGAACAAACAATGCCAAATTTTGTCGAAATGGAAAAAAATGTGTTGAAATATTGGCAAGAAAATGACAGTTTCAACAAACTTAAAAACAAAAACGCAGGCAAGCCAAGATTCAAATTTTTGGACGGCCCTGCAACAGCAAACAACCGTTTGGGTATTCACCACTTTTGGGGCAGAACTCTCAAAGATTTGACAATCAGATACAATGCTTTGAAGGGCAGAGATTGTCAATATCAAAACGGTTTTGATGGACAAGGCCTTTGGGTTGAAGTCAATGTTGAAAAAGAACTTGGCCTCAATGGCAAACCAGAAATCGTTGAATATGGCATCGACAAGTTTACAAACAAATGTATGGAAAGAGTAAACTATTTTGCCAACGAAATCACAAATCAATCAATCCGTATGGGACAATGGATGGATTGGGATCACAGTTATTATACAAACACAGACGAAAACATCACTTCAATCTGGCACTTCTTGAAAGAATGCAGCAAAAAAGGTTGGATTGCAAAGAAAAACCGTCCTATGGCATGGTGTCCTCGTTGTGGAACAAGTTTGTCAGAACACGAAATGTCATCTTCTTATCACGAAGTAGAACACACAGCATTGTTTGTTAAACTTCCTGTCAAGGGAAAAGATTTCAAACTTGTTGCATGGACAACAACACCTTGGACTTTGTCTGCCAATGTTGCTTTGGCTGTAAATCCAGATTTTGACTATGTGAAAGTAAACTTCCAAGGCGACAACATTGTGCTTGGAAAAGACAGATTGAAAATTTTGAAAGAAGACCTTGAAATCTTGGAAGAATTTAAGGGGTCAGACCTTGTAGGTTTGGAATATGAAACTTGCTTCCCAGAATTTAAAGAACAACAATTTGCTCACAAGATTGTTGCTTGGGATATGGTTGACAGTGCAGAAGGAAGCTGTGTAGTTCACATCGCTCCAGGTTGTGGTGCAGAGGACTTCGAACTTGGACAAACATTGTCACTTCCAGAAATCTGCCCAATCAACGAACAAGGTGTTATGCTTGACAACACAGGTTTCTTGGCAGGCAAGAAGACAACTGATGTTGTAGAACTTGTTGTTGACAGACTTCAAGCAGATGGCAAACTTTTGTATGCTCACAAATATAAGCACAGCTATCCATTCTGCTGGAGATGTAAAACAGACCTCGTTTACAAACTTATTTCTGCTTGGTTTATCAAAACTGACGAAATCAGACCTTTGGCATTGAAGGCAATTGAAGAAGTTGAATTCAAGCCAGAATTTGCAAAGAAGAGAATGGTTGACTGGCTCAACAATATGGGAGACTGGAACATTTCTAGAAGTCGTTTCTATGGACTTCCACTTCCTTTCTATGTTTGTGAAAAATGTGGCAAAGTTCATGTGATTGGCTCGCTTGAAGAATTGAAAGAAAAGGCAGTTGACAAAACTTTGGTTGACAAATTGCCAAACATCCATAGACCATGGATTGATGACATCAAAATCAAGTGCGAATGTGGCGAAGAAGTTGCTCGTGTGCCAGAAGTTGGCGATGTGTGGCTTGATGCTGGTATCACTCCATTCAGCACAAAGAAATATTTTACAGACAAGAAGTATTTTGAAGAAAACTTCCCAAGTGATTATGTCTGCGAAATGGTAGAACAAGTTAAACTTTGGTTCTATTCACTTTTGATGATGAGCGTTGTTTTGACAGGCAAAGCTCCATACAAAAAAGTGGTTACTTATCAATATGTAAAAGACGAACATGGTGGCGAATTCCATAAGAGTGGTGGAAACTCACTTGAAGCAGACCATGTTGCAGACAAAGTGGGTGCTGATGTTGTGAGATATTTGTTCTCATCTTCAAGCCCTGCAAACGATATGAGATTTGGATTTAATCTCACTGATGATGCAAGAAGAAAGTTGCTTGGTTTCTGGAATGTTTACACATTCTTCAACACTTATGCTTGCATCGACAATCCAGACATTGCAAACTTCAAGCCAAAGGCAGACGACTTGACAGTTGCTGACAAGTGGCTTGTTGAAAGTGTAAACAAATTTGTTGCAGACAGCGACAAATATTATGCAGATGACAAGTGTTTCTTTGTTGTTAGAGATTTTGAAAAGTTGGTTGACGACATTTCAAACTTCTATATCAGAAGCAACAGAAAGAGATTCTGGAAGAGTGAAAACAAACAAGATCAACTTACAGCTTATTGGTGCTTGTATTACGCAATCAAAACTCTTATCAGAGTTATGGCTCCAATCGTGCCATTTGTGACAGAACATATTTGGCAAAACCTTGTTAGAGAAGTTGAAAAAGACGAAGCAGAATGTATTATGCTTGCTGGATTCCCAACAAGAATTTATGAAGAAAGCTTTGCCGATGTGCTTGAAAATGTTGAAGTTGCAAGAAACATTATGTCAACAGCACAAAGATTGAGAAATGAAAATCAAATCAAGGTTAAACAACCACTCAAGAAGATGTATGTTGCAGGCGAAGGCAACATCAACAAAGTGCTTGCCGAACTTGGCGACATTATCAAAGACGAACTCAACATCAAAGAACTTGAATGTGTGACAGATGACAGCAAGTTTAATGACGAATATTTGTCAGTCAACTTCAAGAAAGCAGGTGCTGTGCTTAAGGGTGATGTTCAAAAACTTAAAACTGCTTTGGCCGAACTTGGCGACAACACACAAGAGTTGATGGCTGGATATTATGCAGGCAAAGTTTCTGTTGGACAATGGACAGATTTGGACAGCGAATTGTTTAATTTGGAAAAGAAACCAAAAACAGACTTTGTTATCGCACACGAAAACGGAAATACTGTTGTGCTTGACATCAATTTGGATGCAGAACTCATCAGAGAAGGTTTGTATCGTGAATTTGTGAGAGGACTTCAAGTTTTGAGAAAGGAAGCAGATTTTGCAATTGATGAAAGAATTTTTGCTTCGTTTGAAACAGCAGACGAAGGTTTGGCAGAAATGATTTTCTATTACCTTGACAAGATTAAACAAGAAGTTTTGATCAAAAAACTTATCGAAGTTTTGGACGAACCTGTTATCGAAAGAGATATCGAAGTAGGTGACAGTTTTATCAAAGTTAAATTTCAAAGCAAAAATGTTGTAGTTGCTGATGGATTTATCAAATTTTAAGAATAAGGTGGACAAAAAATGAGAGTTGCTGACAGTTGGAAAGACTATCAAGTGATTGCTACTGGAGATGGAGAGAAGTTGGAAACATGGGGTAATGTTTCTCTTCTTCGCCCTGATCCACAGGTTATTTGGCATAAGAAAAGAGATTTAAAGAAGGGTGTTGATGCTTTTTATGAAAGAAAAGATGGCGGTGGCCTTTGGCATTACAACAAACAAATCCCTCAACAATGGACAATCTCTTGGCAAGGGTTGAAGTTTATTGTCAAACCTATGGGCTTTAAGCATACAGGCATTTTCCCAGAACAAGCAGTAAACTGGCAAATGATGGGTGATCTCATCAAAAATGCTGGCAGACCTGTCAAAGTGCTCAATCTTTTTGCTTACACAGGTGGCGCTTCTGTTGCGTGTTCTAGAGCTGGTGCTCAAGTGACTCACATTGATGCCAGCAAAGGTATGGTTGAAAGAGCGAAAGAAAATGCTCAAATAAATGGCATCACAAACATCAGATTTATTGTTGAGGATTGTGCAAAGTTTATCGAAAGAGAAATTCGCAGAGGCAACACATACGATGCAATCATTATGGATCCACCAAGTTATGGTCGTGGTCCAAGTGGCGAAATGTGGAAGCTTGAAGACAACTTGGCTGACTTTGTCGAACTTACCAAAAAAGTTTTGTCAGACAAGCCATTGTTTGTGCTTATCAATTCTTATACAACTGGTTTGCAACCAACAGTTATTGCAAACATTTTGAAAAGTGTTTTCGGAAACGAAAATGTAGAAGCAGATGAAATTGGTTTGCCTACACAAGAAGGTTTGATTTTGCCTTGTGGGGCTAGTGGGGTTAAGATATGGAAGAATTGACAATATTGTATGAAGACAACCAAATTGTTGTTGTGATCAAACCACAAAATGTGCCTACACAAGCAGATGACAGCAATGACAAAGATATGCTTTCTATGGTGAAAGAATATATCAAACAAAAATACAACAAACCAGGCGAGGCTTTTATTGGTCTTGTTCACAGACTTGACAGACCAACTGGTGGGATTATGGTTTTTGCCAGAACTTCAAAAGCTGCAAATCGCTTGACAGAACAATTCAAAACTCACAGTGTTGAAAAAGTTTATTATGCAATCACAAATGGTGTGGTGAAAGTAAGAACTCAAAGACTTGTGAATTATTTGAAAAAAGACACAAAAGAAAACATTGTCAAAATTGTGCCTATGTCAGAGACAGGGGCAAAGAAAGCAGAACTTGTTTACAATTATCTTGAAGATGATGGCAAACAATCTTTGCTTGAAGTCAAAATTTTGACAGGAAGAAGCCATCAAATCCGTTTGCAACTTGCAAACATTGGACATTCGCTTGTTGGTGATGTGAAATATGGCAAAGAAAAAGGCATGACAAGCAAACTTGGCTTGTGGGCTGGAAAACTTGCTTTTGATCATCCAACAACAAAGGAAAGAATGGTGTTTATGGCTTGTCCAGATGAAAATGTTTTGCCATGGAAAAACTTTAGAATGGAAAAATATTTGACTAGATAAGAGGTTTATATGAAGGCAAGAAGCGAAATTGCACAAGAATACAAATGGGATTTGACCAAATTTTGTGCGGACGAACAGGATTTTTATCAAAGATTGAAAAAAGTGGAGTCGCAACTTGAAATTTTTGCCCAGTATGAAGGCAAACTTTCAGATGATGAAATGCTTTTTGAGTGTTTGGAAAAAGAAATGTCGCTCGTTAAGGAATTTTCGTTGCTTGCCATGTATGCAGAATTGTCGTTCACCGAAGATGGTGCCAGCAGATCTGCACAAGAAATGACAGAAAAAGAAAATTTGGTGGCAGCGAAATTTACGACTGCCACTTCTTTTATTGATGTTGAAATAAGCAAATTTGAAGACGAAAAACTTAAATCATTGCAAAACAATGCAAAGTTTGCAAATTATAAGAGATTTTTTGAAAGTGTTTTGAGAGAGAAAAAGCATACCTTGGACAAGGCAGAAGAATTGCTTTTGTCAAAATTGTCAGAGTGTTTTGGCACTGAATCGACAAACTTTGATATGTTTTCTGACACAGGACTTGTTTTCAACGACATAGAAGATGGCAAAGGAAACAAATTTCCACTCAATCAAGCCAATTATTTGTCTTACAGGCAGAGTGAAGATAGAGAGTTGAGAAAAAATGCGAGCAAAGAAATGCTTGCCAAATATGGACAATTTATCAACTTTTTGTCAAACAACTATATTGCCAATGTAAAGCAAGATTGTGTGTTTGCAAAGTTAAGAAAATATGACAGCGCACTTGACAGAGCTTTGTTTGATGAAGAGGTTTCTCGCAAAGTTTATGATTTGTTGGTCGCAAAAGTTGGGCAAAATGCAGACATTGTGGCAAAATATCATAAAATCAAACAAAAACTGTTGGGGTTTGACGAGTTTTTCAGTTTTGACTCGCTTGCACCAATTGCAAAAGTTGAAACGAGATACACATATCAAGAGGCAATGGATTTGATCAAAAGGGCTTTGTCGGTTTTGGGTGAAGATTATGTCGCTTTGATTGATAAGGCTCAAAAAGAAAGATGGATTGATGTTTTTGCCAACAAAAACAAACAAAGTGGAGCATTTTCTGCCAGCACTTATGGCGCAACCCCGGTTGTGTTGACAAATTTTGAGGGGGATTTGGACGGAGTGTTTGCTTTGGCACATGAATTGGGACATGCGATGCATTCTTATTATTCATACCAAAATCAGCCAATTCAAACCAGTGAATATGTGATTTTTGTGGCAGAAGTGGCAAGCATTGTCAACGAAATGCTCTTGCTGAAATATTTGTTTGAAAATGCAAAAACGAGAGAAGAAAAATTGTATTATGTCGATTACTTCTTGAGGGAAATGAAAGCTGCTGTTTTTGTGCAAACAATGTTGTCAGAATTTGAACAATTTGCACACGAACAATATGAAAGTGAAGAACCACTTTCGGCAGATTTGTTGTGCGAAAAATATGAAGAATTGGAAAAGAAATATTTTGCAGATTCTATCAAACCTATTGAAGAAAGCAAGTATGGCTGGGCGACATATTCGCACTTTTACACAAGTTTTTATGTGTATAAATATGCAACAGGTTTTTTGAGTGCAAATTTGATAGCAAACAAACTTTTGACGGAAAATGATTTTGTCGAAAAATACAAAAAATTTCTTTCAGCAGGTTGTTCGCAAGACCCAATTTCGCTTTTGCGTATTGCAGAGTGCGATTTGGAAGATGAAAAAACTTTCGATCAAGCTTTTGAAGTTTGCAGAAAAAATTTGAAATTGTTTGAAGAGGCATAATGTCTCTTTTTTATTCGATTTAGCGAATAAATATGCTGTATATAGAATAAAAATACAAAATAAAATAAAAAAGGCAAAAGTTGATTTGCCTTTTTATTTGCAACTTTTTGCAACAAGAAAACCTATTGCAAAATATAAAATCTCGTTGCCATCAAAACATTGTGTAGGGGGATTTGTGCAGGGGTGTTGATGCAACCACAGTTGAGGTGGCAAGCAATTTTGAGGTGGACGAAGATTTTGACAGCAACCACAATGGTAGTTTTGAGTGTAATTCATTGTCTGCCTCCATTATCAACTTATGCAAAACCACAAAAAATGTTTTGGCAAAAATGCAAATTGTGATAAAATAATATTATGAAGAAAAGACTTGATGTTTTGTTGTTTGAAAAGGGATTGTATAACTCTCGAGAAAAAGCCAAACAAGCGATTGAAATGGGGAGAGTCAAAATTGATGGGATTGTTGCAAACAAACCTTCTTTTTTGTGTGAAGAAGATTGCAATTTTGAAACTTTGCCTTTTGAATTTGTCTCTCGTGGTGGATTTAAGTTGCAAAAAGCGCTTGAAGATTTTGGTTGTGATTTAACTGATAAAGTTGTGCTTGACATAGGTGCTTCTACGGGTGGTTTTTCTGATGTTTGTTTGCAAAATGGAGCAAAAAAAGTTTATGCTGTTGACACCGGCGAAGGACAACTTGTTGGCAAGATTAGAAATGACAGCAGAGTGGTCAATTTTGAAAAAACAAACTATCTTACATTTGAAAAAAGCAACTTTGCAGATGTCAATTTTGTGGTGATTGATGTTTCGTTTGTAAGCCTTGCCAAACTTGCGCCAAAACTTGCAAACGATTTTGAAAATGTTGAGATTGTTGCCCTTATCAAACCTCAATTTGAAGTGGGATTGCAGTATGCCAAAAAGCACAAAGGTGTGATCAAAGATGCAAAGGTACATCAAAAGGTTGTTGAAAACATCAAGAGTGTTTTTGCAGAGCTTGGTTTCGAGTGTAAAGGGGTGGCAGAATCTTCAATCAAAGGTGGAGATGGAAATATCGAATTTTTAATTTATTTGAAAAAATAAAGCGAAATTATTTTCGCTTTTTTTATTTAATTATTTTTGACTTCATTGTTGTAAAAAAATTAATAAAAAACAAATAAAAATAATTATTCGTTCGTATTTTAGGGATTTTTGGCAATTTAATTTTATTTTATTTTTAATTAATTATTTAATTTAATTTCAAATTAAAATA
Source organism: Candidatus Caccovivens sp. (assembly GCA_045650745.1). Lineage (GTDB taxonomy): Bacteria > Bacillota > Clostridia > Christensenellales > UBA1242 > Caccovivens. The sequence continues at coordinate 120,206 of JAZRRN010000008.1, read as the reverse complement.
TTAAAATTTAAACAAAAAAAGAGAAAATTATTTCCCTTTTTTGTAATACATTTTCATTGTAACTTTGTTGATCAAGTTTGTTGAAAACAATTTTTTTGCAAGGCTGAAAAATTTATACTTTTTGCCAATGATATATCTTGGTTTAAGGTGTCTTTTTTCGCAGATTTTGGCAATCTTTTTGATTGCATATTCTGGAGACATTCTTTTGTTTTCTGATTTTTCAGATGGTTGAGTTGAAAGCTTGATTGCTTGGCCATATCTTTCGTTTGTTTCATAAACTTTCACTCTGTTTTTGCTGAAGTTGGTTTTGACATCGCCAGGGCAAATAGAAGTCACTTGAATTTTTGTTTGAGACAATTCCATACGCAAACTTTGAGCAAGCATGTCAACTGCTGCTTTGCTTGAACTGTAGTATGCTCTAAACGGAATTGGAAACAGTGCTTGTGCAGAGGCGATAACAATGATTTTGCCTTTTGGTTTGAGCATAGGGATTGCATATTTGCAAGCGTTTGCTGTGCCAAAAAAGTTTACATCAAATTGTTTTTTTGTTGCTTCTTCGTCCAAAAGTTCGATTGCGCCACTTATGCCATAACCAGCGCAGGTGACAAGCATGTCAATTTCGCCATGATTTTTGTAGACATCATCAAAAGCTGCTTTCAAAGCTTTGTAGTCAGAAACATCACATTGATAATCTTTTCCATCAAGAGAAATGTCGATGACAACATCGCCAAGATTTTCAAAATATTTTTTAAGTCCAAGTCCCATGCCACTTGAAGCACCAGTGATCACGATTTTTCGTTTTTCAACTCTCATTAAAATTCTCCCAACAAGTGCATTGTAGTATAAATTTTGAAAAATTCAAAATAATTTGACAACATTTCTGCATAATGTTATCATTGTCAGGTAAAGATTATTTAAGAGGGAGGTTTGACAATGCAATATATGAACAACAAAAAGCGCAACCTCATTTTGTGGGGTGCAATTGCAAACATTGTTTCAAGTTTGGCAAGTTTTGTTATTTCAATTTTGGTGATTTGCGATGTTAAAGGCCTTGAAAAATATTTAGATTTTATTTCATTGACAGGCTTTTCAACCAATTTGTGGTATGCAATCATGGTTTTTGCTGGTGGTTTGATTGCGACAGTGTTGCTTTTGTATTCTATCAGAGAAAAGGGCAAGCATTTCCGTAGCTCGTATGGCATTTTTATTGGTGGATTTGTGATGGTGCTTGTTTTTGGAGGTTTCTTGGCTTGGGCATTGCTTTTGGGATCTATGTGGGTGCCAGATGTGATTGTTATGAACACTCCAAGAGAAGTCAGACAAGAAGAAGTTGTTGAAAATCGTGCTTACGAAGAAAAGAAGCAAAAAATTGAAGAATTGAAGCAGTTGAGAGACAGTGGCATTATCACAGAAGAAGAATACAAAGAAAGATTGTTTGAATTGCTTTAACAAATCAAAAAAAGAAAGGCATGTTTGCCTTTCTTTTATTTTTTGTTTTTGCGTTTTGCTTGAAAAAAGGTTGTAAGCAGTTTGGCACATTCGTTTTCTGCTTCTGCAAGTTGTTGATACTCGCAGTTGTGGTTGAGTCTTTGGCTGTTGACAATGGTTTCAAAGATATTGTCGTTTGAAGTTTTGTCTTTTGCCCCATAAAACACCTTGCTTATGCGTGCATTAAGGATTGCTCCGGCGCACATTGGACAAGGCTCAAGGGTGACATACATTTCGCAATTTTCAAGGCGCCAATCTTTGAGTTTTTTGCAAGCTTTGTTTATGGCCACGATTTCGGCATGCATAAGTGCATTTTTGCTTTTTTCTCGTTTGTTGAAGCCAAAAGATATGACTTTGCCATCTCTTACAATCACAGCGCCAATAGGCACTTCTTCTTTTTTGAGAGCAATTTTGGCTTGCTCGATTGCCAATTTCATAAATTCGTTCATGCCTTTATTTTATATAAAAAACTTTGTTTTGTCTAGCATATTGTTTGTCTTTTTTGCAAATTTGTGATATTATGTTTGACATGAAAAACTCACAAGTAAATGAAAATCTTAAAAAAGTTGTCGCAAAACGAAATTTTTATACCAACAAAGATGCTGGAAATGTCTATCTTTATGCTTTGCTTTTGCCTCTTGCTGTTGGCTTGTTGTTTTGCTATATTTCAATTTCGATTGCAGAAGGCAACGGAATGATTGTCCCAGAGGGGGAAAATGTAATCAGTTATATGTTTGCAAATTATGTGTGGTTTAGTGTGCCATATATGATTTTGACGCAGCTTGTGTTCTTCTTGGTTTATGTTGCTTATTCAAAAATCAATCGAATCAAGTTTTCTGCTTGCAATGTAAGTTTCAAAAAAGCAAAACCATCAATTGCTTTTGTTTCTATTGGTGCAGGCATTGTCGCTGTTTGGGGATTTATTTTCCTTATTGAAGGTGCTTTTGGTGCTATGTTTAGCAGCATGGGCATTGTTTCGGATTCGATGGGATTGCCACTCAATACTGTTGGTTGGCTTTTTGTAAATCTTTTGATCGCTGGCGTTTTGCCTGCAATTTGCGAAGAGTTGTTGTTTAGAGGCGTCATCTTCCAAGGCATGAAAGAAAGATTTTCTGCTCTTGCAAGTGTGCTTTTGAATGGTCTTTTGTTTGCTCTTATGCATCAAAGCATCGAGCAATTTATCTATCCATTCATTTTGGGTTGTGTTTTGAGTGTGCTTATGCATCGCACAAACAATTTGCTTTATCCAATTTTAATGCATATGGCAAACAACTTTATGACAATCATCATCAGTTTCTTGCAACTTAATGGTTATATCAATTTGCCGCTTGCAAATATGCCATGGTGGTTGATAATTATTGCCGTTTTGATGGCTTTTGCAACAGGCGCACTCTTTTATGTTATCGACAAATTTTTCCTTAAAAAGCAGGAAAAAGTGCAAGTTGAAAAAGAAGGCGAATGCTATCAAACCGAACCTTTCAAAATTGGCAAAATGCCTATCACAATGGCGTTGGGAGGCCTTGTTGCACTCGCATTTTTGATTGTCAATTTGTTGTAATAATTTGCTGACGGAAAAACTAGAATATTATTGTTGGGGAAATAATGATCGAAGAGAAAAAAGTTAATCTTTACACCAACTTAATATATTTTATCGTTGTGGTTGGACTTTGTGTTTTGCGAATTTGCTCTGGCTTTGGTTTGTTTGCTTTTATGGGCAAGGCAGGCAGTTATGTTTTGAGTGTCGTAACACAAGTGGGACTGTGTTTTTTGTTGCCTTTGATCATGCTTAGATGTCTCACAAAAGCACCAAGAAAAGAAATTTTTAGATTTTGTTCTTACAAAAAGACAACAAAAAAGATTGTTGTCGCAAGTGTTGTGCTTGGGATTGTGGTCTTTTTCTTGAATATTTATTTTTCGACATTTTTCAATTCGTTTATTTCATTGTTTGGCTACAAACATAGTGCAGGTTCTGATATTCCTGGCACTTGGTGGGGGCTTTTGTTGGGTGTAGTTTGCACTGCAATCTTGCCAGCAATCTGCGAAGAAACTTTGCATCGTGGATTGGTGCTCAACGGAAACTCTTTCTTTGGACTTAGAAAAAGCATTGTCATCACTTCTGTTTTGTTTGGTCTTTTGCATATGAACATCGAACAATGTGGTTATGCAATTTTGATTGGTCTTTTGCTTGGTCATATTTGCTGTGGTTGTGGTTCGATTTGGCCATCAATCATTGTGCATTTTATGAACAACTTCCTTAGTGTTTTCTTGTCATGGTCTCGCTCTATGGGGTGGTCTGTTGGCAACATTTTTGGGTTGTTTAGCAAGTTTATGCAAGCAAATCCATTGATTGGCTTTGTTGTATTCTTCTTGTTGCTTGCTTTGCTTTTGTATGCTGTGCATTTGCTGGTTGGATATATGTTTAGAGAAACTTTTACAAACAGTTTTGTCAAGAAGCAAAAACAAATGGCTTCAATCGCACTTAGGGAGTCTTTCTTCCACGAAATTGACAGCATCAAACAAGACAAAGGGGAAGATGATGAAGTTTTGAGAATTGATGCTGATGATTTTAATGCTTTTGTAAGTCAAAATCTGGCAAACATATTCAAAGAAGCAAAGGCAATAGAGGAAAAGGATAAAAAGTTTAGAATGTCGCAAAACGCAAAAGTGTTTTATTGGGGCTCAATTGCACTTGGTGCGATTATGACTTTGTTGTCGTTTATTTGGGGGTTGTTATGATAACAATAAATTTGATTTGTGTTGGCAATCTCAAAGAAAAATTTTCAAAGGACGAACAGGAAGAATATCTCAAAAGATTGTCTGCATTTTGCAAGCTTAATGTGATTGAAATTAAAGAGCAAAACCAACTTGAAAACCCTTCGCTTATTTTGGAAAAAGAAGGCGAAGAAATCTTGAAAAAACTGAAGGGTTACACCATTTTGTGTGATATCAAAAGCAAACAACTTTCAAGCGAAATGCTTGCTGACAAGTTGAATGCTTTGACCATGGAAACCAGCACAATCAACTTTGTGATTGGTGGCTCTTATGGGGTGAGTGAAAAAGTGAAAGCGGTGGCAAACGAAAAGATTTCGTTTTCGCAGATGACTTTCCCTCACAACTTGTTTAGGATTATGCTTTTGGAACAAGTTTATCGCGCCTTCACAATCATAAACGGAAAATCTTATCACAAATAGGGCACAGTGTGCCTTTTTTTGTTGAGATTTTTTGTTGATTGAGATCGGTTGAGAAAGTTGTTGAGCTTTTTATAGAAAGGTTGTTGATGATGTCTATAATATTTATATATAAATTGGTCAAAAACGCTTGATTTTTTGAAAACGGTGTGTTATACTCTCAAAGTCATTGGACAAATAAACACCCGGCGCAGATTTCAACAGCTGTTGCCTGAACGCATTCAATCGTTTGATTTTTTTTTGGTATTTTTATGAATTTGATTGAGTGTAAAAGATTGCTATCTTGGGTTGCATTGAAAGAGGAAGCACGGGGACGACAAAAAACAGGAGGGAAAAAATTATGTCAGTTATTTCAATGAAACAACTTTTGGAAGCTGGTGTTCATTTCGGTCACCAACCAAGAAAGTGGAATCCAAAGATGAAAGAATACATCTTTACTGCTAGAGGTGACATTCATATCATCAATTTGGAAGTAACATCAGAACAAGTGGACAAAGCTTACACATTTGTTCGTGATATCGTAGCTAGCGGAAAAAGCGTTCTTTTTGTAGGAACAAAGAAACAAGCTCAAGAAGCTGTTAAAGAAGAAGCTGAAAGATGTGGAATGTATTACATCAACACTCGTTGGTTGGGTGGTACACTTACAAACTTCAAGACAATCAGAAACAGCATCGAAAGACTCAACAAACTCAACCAAATGGAAAAAGTTGGAGAATTTGATTTGCTTCCTAAGAAAGAAGTTGCTCTTCTTAAACAAGAAAGAGACAAATTGGAAAAGAACCTTGGCGGAATCAAAGATATGAGAGAAATGCCAGGCGTTATCTTTGTTGTTGACCCAACAAACGAAAAGATTTGTGTTCACGAAGCAGGAATCTTGAATGTTCCAGTTGTAAGTTTGGTAGACACAAACTGTGATCCATCAGGCGTTAATATCGTTATTCCAGGAAATGACGATGCTATCCGTTCAGTTAAACTTATTGCAAGTGCTATTGCAGATGCAGTTATCGAAGCTAGAGAAGGCGTTTCTATGACTAAGGAAGAAGAAGTTGAAGAAGAAGTAGACCTTAAAAGTTTGCTCGAACAAGCTAAACCTTCAGTAGAAATGGCAGAAGCTGGCGAAGAAAAGAAAGCAGCTAAAAAACCAAGAAAAAAGCCTGCTGCAAAGAAAGAAGTTAAGGCAGAAGAAACAACTGCTGAAACAACAGATGCTGAATAAATCTATACAATTTTTACAATTTTGAAAAACAAAAATTAAAAAGGAGAATTTATTATGAGTTTTACTGCACAAGATGTTGCTAAACTTAGAGCACAAACAGGCGTTGGTATGATGGAATGTAAAAAAGCACTTACTGATGCAAACGGAGATTTCGAAAAAGCTATCACTCTTTTGAGAGAAAGAGGACTTAAGGCTGTTGACAAAAAGCAAGGAAGAATTGCTTCAGAAGGTTTGGTTGCTTCATACATCCATATGGGTGGAAGAATCGGCGTTTTGGTAGAAGTTAACTGCGAAACAGACTTCGTTGCTAAGAGTGACGATTTCCAAAACTTGGTAAAGGATATTGCTATGCAAATCGCTGCTGCAAATCCAAAATATGTTAGAGAAGAAGAAGTTGATGCTACAGAACTTGAAAAAGAAAAAGAAATTTTGAGAGCTCAAGCACTCAACGAAGGAAAGCCAGCTGCAATCGTTGACAAGATGGTTGAAGGCAGAGTTAAAAAATACTATGAAGATGTTTGCCTTATGAACCAAGCATTTGTTAAAGATTCAAGCATGACAATCAAAGATGTTTTGACAGAAGCTACACTTAAAATCGGCGAAAAGATTTCTGTAAGAAGATTCGTTCGTTATGAACTTGGCGAAGGAATGGAAAAGAGAAACGACGATTTGGCTGCAGAAGTTGCAAAACAAATGGCTGGAAACTAATTCCATAACAAAACAAACACACTCAGTTTGGGTGTGTTTTTTTGTCGAAAAATGCTTGCAAAAAACGATTCGATATTGACTTATTTATCAATATTTGATAAAATAGTATCATGGAAAGGGGGATTTTATGGTAGATTTGACATGGAATCAACAAGAAGTCGTTGAACAACTTCAAAAACTTTTTGGTTTGTCAGAGAGTTATATTCAACAACAACTTGACACAAAAATCAGATCAACAAGAGATAGAGAACGACTTGTTGCAATTTTGCAAGCCGTTGGCCCTGCTTGCGAACAATTTGCTGGCAAAATTGATGCCGAAGGCAATTTGCTTGTCAACGAAAAACTCAAAAACAAAGTTGGAAAACTTTTGCTCGCTAGACTTGATTATGGCAGTTTTTCTGATGAAGAATCGCCACGAGCAACATATTATAGATTGCGCACAGAGGGTGATGGATTTTTTGGGCAAACAACAGAAATGGGCATCAATCCTTACAAAATCATCTATGCAACTGTTTTGACAAATGCCAATTTGAGAGATGACTATCAAAATGGTGTCAAAGATGACAGATGCGAAGCAAGACAATTTTTGGCAATTTACAACTCTTTGAGAAGCACATTGAGATTGTCGAGAGAAGAAACAAACGAATTGTTTGAAAAATGCTCTTCTTTGGCCTCTAAATGCTATTCAACAAACATCTCAGCCATTTATCAAGAACTTTTGTCTTTGACAATCATGAGTTCAGAAGAGGCGAGAGGAAGTTATTTGTTTAGAACAGTTCATACCGAAAACGATTTTCTTCCAAGAGAAAAAAGAGTTTCGGTTGAAATTGAAAATATTTTAAAAGTAAACCCATCTCTCTTTATGGTAAAACCAGAAAGATTGAAAAAAGCTTTTGGTTATGTTTGCACAAGAGTTCCAAAAGAACAAATTGAAGAAGTTTATCAAAGAGCTTTGGCCGAAAATCCACAAACAACAATGACAAGATTTGATGCAAAAGTGCAAATCTTGAGAAGTTGGATTAAGGACAATTCGACACTTCTTACAATGAATGTGACAGACATGAAGAAAAAAGAAAGCCTTTTGTTGGGCATCTTCAATCAAATGCCACCAGAAAAACAAGAGGTTTATAGAAGTGCATTCAGAAGCATGATCAACAACCCTGTAAGTTTGAGCATTTTGAGTGGTATGAAGTTGTCTGACATGGCAAAAGTCGATGCGACAGACCATATTATCAAAAACTATGCAGCAGAAAACATTGCTTTGCTTGAATGTTACACAACACCAGAAAAAGTGGCAAAATACATCAAAGAAAACCACTATTTCTTGGCTATGAGCACAAGCAAATTGACATATTTGTTGCAACTTATCTCAGATCACGACAAAGAAAATCCAGACAATCCAAAACTTGAAGTTTTCTTGAAGTTTGGCAAGACTTTGTTTGCAAGCAATGTCGAATTTAATCCAGACGAAATCTTTGCAAAACTCAACAATCTCGAATTGCTCAATGACCTTGATGTTGAAAAAATGAGCGATGCACAAAGACTTTCAAAATTTGTAGAATTGTTCTTTGATGGCAATATGCAAGTTGAAAACGAAATTGTGGCACTTATCAGACAAAAACACGCAAGAGAAAGAGCAGGCGAAAGCGAAGTGAGAAGAGCAATTCGCTTGATTGGCAAAAACACAGATTGGAAGAGTGTTGTCAAAGACAAACAATCAATTTTGAGACTTACAACAGAAATTGGCGACTTGCACTTGTCTAGATTTAAACTTGCTGACACTGCCGAATATGACAGAGCTTCAGTTGGTTACTTCTCAACAAGAGAAGAAAAACGAAATGCAGACAAGATTGAAGACCTTCTTACAATGCTTAGAGATGCTTACGAAAAGAAGAGATTTAATGTTGGCAAAAAGTTTACAAATGTTGAAAAATTGTTCAACTACACAATGATGTATCTCGAACAAGAGTTTGATGATCACTTGGCAATTTCTGATTTGTTTAGGGAAGAAATCACAAAACCTTTGGAAGAAGCGTTGATCAGCGAATATGGTTGTGACTCTTCAATCGAAACATTGTTTGGTGGGGTAAACAGAACTATCACGGTTGACAAACCATCACTTGTTTATCCTCTCAAAGGACTTGTCAGAGCAGTAGAAAAAAATGATGCAAGTGATGTGCAAGCAAACACAATTCGCATCGAGCGACATAAATAATATAAAGAGAGATTGCCATTATGGCAATTTCTTTTTTTATGGCGATTTAACTTTTGTTAAAATGTTTGCAAAATTGTTTCTTTTCAGTTATACTATACAAGTAAATATTATAAAGGAGCTTTTATGAACGAATTAGTAGATGAAATTCTTGAAACCTGCAAACAAGACTTGCAAAAGGTATATTCGCATCAACAAAACGAATATCTTGTTATTAGAGCTGGAAGAGCAAATCCACACATTTTGGATAAGGTTATGGTCGAATATTACGGCATGCCAACGCCAATCGTGCAAATGGCAACAGTGACAGTTTCTGAAGCAAGAATCCTCAACATCAGTGTTTGGGACGCATCTCAAATCAAAAATGTTGAAAAGGCAATTTCGATGGCAGACATTGGCATCACACCAACAAATGATGGCAAGACAATCAGACTTGTTTTCCCAATGCTTACAGAAGAAAGAAGAAAAGAAATTGTAAAAAATGTTAAGAAAATTTGCGAAGACACAAAAATTGCAATGAGAAATGCTCGCCGTGATGCACTTGATATGCTTAAAGATTTGAAGAAAGATGGCGAACTTTCTGAAGACGAATTTGCAGTTGCAGAAAAAGAAGTTCAAAAAATTATTGACAAATACACTGATTTGGCTGATCAAGAGTCTGCAGCGAAAGAAGCAGAAGTGATGAAGGTTTAATCAAGGTTCAAGTTAAAGGAAGATATGCAAAAAAAGAAAAAATTTGAGAATATGCCAACCCATGTTGCTATGATCATGGACGGAAACAGAAGGTGGGCGACCAGAAAGGGGTTAGACAAACTTGATGGGCATAAGGCAGGTGGCAAAGCACTCAAAAACCTTATGAGTCTTTTTGGCGAATATGAAGAAATCAAATATGTTTCGTTTTTTGCTTTTTCTACTGAAAACTGGAATAGATCTCAAAAAGAGATTGATTCGATTTTTGACATTGCCTATCATTTGATTGCAGAAAACAAGTCGTTTTTCACAAAAAACAACATCAAGTTTGTTTCGATGGGAGATATAAACAAATTTCCTGACAAGTTGAAAAATGTGCTTGCAAGCACAATGGAAGAAACCAAAAACAACACCGGTCTTGTTGTCAATTTGGCGATGAATTATGGTGGAAGAGATGATATTGTGCAAGCAGTTAATAAATTGATTGAAAAGGGCAATAAATCTGTTGATGTTGAAAGCATCAAACAAAATTTGTATTCGGCAGGATCGCCAGATGTTGACTTGCTTATTAGGACAAGTGGCGAAATGCGAATTTCAAACTTTATGTTGTTTCAAATGGCGTATAGCGAACTTTATTTCACAAAAGTTTGCTGGCCAGATTTTGACAAGAAACAACTCGACAAAGCTCTTAAAGCTTATTCGAAAAGAAACAGAAGATTTGGAGGAAAATGATGAAAAAAAGACTTTATTCAGCAGGTCTTATGGCTGTCGTTTTGGTAGTTTTCTTCGTGCTTAAAATTTTTGTAAGCAACTACTTCTTCGATGCCTTTTTTGGCATTTTGGCTTGCTATGCAGGTTATGAAATGTCCAAGCTGTTGAGCAAAACAGGGCGTTACAACTATCTTGGTATGGCTATGTTTTTCCCTGCATTTTTGATGGCAGCAAACTTGGTTGGGATTTACGCTGCACGCACAACAGCAAATGTAATGTGGATCCTTTACACACTTTTGATTGATATGGGGCTTATCCTTTTGGGTGGACTTGCTTCATTTTTGTTTGGTTTTTTCAGAAAAAGAAAAAATGTTTTGCATGAAATGGATATTAGAGGTTTAAACGGAATGTCAGTTGTGAAGTTTTCTCTCAAAAAAGCACTTCACACAATGATTGCTTTTGTTTATCCAGCATTTATTTTCTTGCTCTTTATCTTTATCAACCATTTCAACGACTTGCCACTCACAAAACTTGCAGGCGTTGGATCTGATGTGTCACTCTTTATCTTGGTGACAGCGTTTACTATCCCTATTTTTACAGATTCGTTTGCTATGCTTACTGGTTCTGTGATTGGTGGAAAGAAACTTTGTCCAAAAATCAGCCCAGGAAAAACAATTTCTGGTTCTGTAGGTGGGGTGCTTTGGTGCGTTTTGTTTAGTGCCTGTGTTTATTTGATTTTCGGCTCTATCAGTTCGTTTGCTCCATTTATGGAAGTTTTCCCAATTTGGGCATATCTTATCATCACATTTATTGGCAGTGTTGTTGCTCAATGTGGTGACTTGTTTGAATCAATCCTCAAGCGTAGAGCAAATGTGAAAGACAGTGGAAAGTTTTTGCCAGGACATGGTGGTCTTTTGGACAGAATCGACTCTCACATTTTTATTGCAGCATTTGTTTTGATCGCATTTTTGATTTTTGCTATTTAACAAAAGCCTAGACATTTTTTAAGGAAGGGTTATGACATTTCTTTATATCTTGCTTGCAGTTGTTGTGCTTCTTGTTATGGTGACGATTCACGAACTTGGGCACTACATTGTTGGCAAAATCTTGAAATTTAAGATTAAAGAATTTTCTATTGGTTTTGGACCTGCAATATTTTCCAAAATCAACAAAAAAACGGGGGAGAAGTTCTCACTCCGTATTTTTCCGTTGGGTGGATATTGTGCTTTTGAAGGCGAAGATGATGAAGAAGAACCATCTAAAAAAGCAATTTTGCCAGACGGCTCAGAAGTTGCGATAAATGCCGATGCAACGACAGAAGAAATGACTGAAGAGTCAAAAACTGAAGAGGTTGCAAAGACCGAAAAAGTTGAAGACAAGCCTAAAGAAGGTTCGTTTTATGCTCAAAAACCTTGGAAGAGAATTTTGGTGCTTCTTGGAGGTGTAACTGCAAACTTTTTGAGTGCGATTTTGTTTTCGTGGATTTTGCTTTGTTGCAGTGGTTATGATGTGCCACAAATCAAATCTTACAATGACTTGTATGCAAACCCTTATCAAGTGGGCGATGTGATAACTCACATTGAAGGCAAAGAAATTGACTTTGCATTTGGTGGAAACTATGTCAGCATGGTCAATGCTGAAAGATCTGCTGCGCATAAGCAATATCAAATTTATTATGATGCAAACGGAAGTTTGCCAACAGAAGATTTTTATACTTTTGAAATGACTGTCAAAAGAGATGGAAAGTCAGAAAAGTTGACCATCACAGTTTATCCAGAAATTGAAATTACTGAAACTGAAGAATTGGACGAAGACGGAAATCCAATCGTAAAAACTTCAATAAATGTTTTCATCGGTCTCGAATCTGCCGAAGGCGAAGATCCTCACACAGCAGCATATAAATATGGATTCTGGGGTGGACTTGGCCGTTCGTTTGAAATGGCTTTTGGTTTTGCTTGGGTTGTGCTTAAGAGTTTGTTTATGCTTTTGACATTCCAAGTGCCAATCAAACAGATGACAGGCACAATTGGCACGATTGCAACAATGGCAACAATGGCTTCGCAATCAATGTCTTATTTCTTGATTTTTATGCCTCTTATTGCGGCAAACTTGGCGATATTCAATCTTTTGCCTATTCCAGCACTTGATGGCTGTCAAATCTTGTTTACGACCATAGAATGGATAAGAGGCAAACCGATAAATCGCAAAACTCAAGGCATGATAAACTTTATTGGCCTTTGTGTGCTGTTGGGATTTGTTGTGATAATCGACATCTTGCATTTTGTGCTTTAAGGCAATCAAAAATTGCAAACTACAAAACAAAATATGCTTGACAAAAGTCAGGCATTTTTTTATTATATTTATATGAATTTCCAACAAGAATTTTATGCAAATTTTGGGGACAAATTTCCTCAACTTAGACTCAAAGATGTTGTGGTGAAGAGAAAGACCGGCAGTTGCGTGGTCACTTTTTTGTATCCTTCAACAATCGAAGAGATGACTGATGCTGACAAAAAAGAGGTTGTTGCTTGGCTTGAAGATGTTTTGCAATTGGAGAAAGTGACACTTAGATGCAAATTTATGAAAGTGTTTTTGGAAGAAAGATTGATTTTGAAGTTTTTGCAAAATTACTTTGAAAAAAAACACAAATTGTTGACTTCTTATTTGACTGCAGAAAGTTTCAAAATTGAAATAAACAACATTGACATAATCATTGATATTGATGTGTCAAACAGAATGATTGACTTTTTTGCCGAACACAAAATCCAAGCAGATTTGGCAAAAGAATTGAAAAACGATTTTCTTGTTGACTTTGTGATAAGGCTTAATGCTTGTGATCACATTGTTGATGAGGTCGACATTGTCAATGTCGAAATGAAAACTGCCTACAAACCGGTCAAAAGATACGAAGTTGAAGTGATAAAGGACATTATTGGCAAAAACATTGTGCCAAGACCTGAGTTTTTGTCTTATATCAAATCGGCAAAACAATCAGCTATTGTGGCAGGATTTATCAGAAAGATAGAACAGAAAACTTTTGTTGCAAAGAAGGGGGCAAGGGCAGGACAAGAAAAGAAGTTTTACACTTTTGTTCTTGAAGATGGAAAAGGAAAAATTGATTGCGTTTACTTCTCTTCAAAGGTCAACGAAAAGGTTATGGACGCACTTGAAGAGGCAATGTATGTGCTTGTGCAAGGGGACATTGCGCCAAGCAAGTTTGATGGCAGATTGCAGTTGATGGTTGGCAAAATGGCTCTTGCGACAATTGTAGAAAAAGAAAACTTGCCTGCAAAACCAAAGGCAAAACAAGTTGAAGGTCCTGTTGTGAAAATCGAAAAATTGACAACGACAGAACAAGCAAACTTGTTTGAAGCGCCAAAGGTTTATGATGACAACATCAATGGCGAAACGATAGTTGTGTTTGACTTGGAAACAACGGGTCTTGACTCTGAAGTTGATGAAATCACAGAAATTGGTGCTGTGAAGATTGTTGATGGGGTGATTTCTGAAAAGTTTGCAACATTTGTCAAGCCATCAATCACAATCCCAAAAGAGGTCACAGATCTTACGGGCATCACCAACGAAATGGTTGCTGATGCACCAGAAGTCCAAAATGTTTTAAAAGATTTTTATGAGTTTGCAAAGGGTGCGACTTTGTGTGGGCACAACATCATCAATTTTGACTTGAAGTTTGTCAGAAGAATTGGTGCCGAATTTGGTTTGGAATTTGACAACCCTGTTTTGGATACTCTCAATTTGGCGAGAGAATCAAAGCATTTGTTTACAAGTTACAAGCTCGGAACTATCGTAAAATACTTTGATTTGACGCTTGAAGGGGCACACAGAGCGTGGAACGATGCTTATGCAACAGCAGAAGTTTTGCTTAAATTGTGTGAAAAACACTAACAATCGCCAAATTGTATGATTTTTTGAGATTTTTTTGTGTTAAATGTGCAAATTTGTCTTGATTTTTTTAGATATATAGTTTATAATAATAACATCTTGACAGGAGTGGGCAAATTCTTTGCTCACTCTTTGTATTAAGTGGACATTTTTGGAGGTGCAAATTGGCAAAAGTAAAACAAATTTGTGAAGAAAAACTCAAATCTGTGATCGAAGAGATGGGTTACGAACTTGTTGAAGTGAGCTACGAAAAAGAAAACGGCGAAATGAGTTTGATTTTCACTATCGACAAAGAAGAAGGGATTACAATCGATGATTGCGAAACTGTGACAAGAAAGATTGATCCGATTTTGGAAGAACTCAATCCAACTGACGACAAACCATACACATTGGTGGTAAGTTCGCCAGGGCTTGACAGGCCACTCAAAACAGACAGAGATTTGAAGAGAAATCTTGAAAAAGAAGTCGACCTCAATTTGTTTGCAAAGATTGATGGCAAGAAAGCTTTTACTGGAGTGTTGACAGCTTTTGACGAAAAGACTGTGACAATCAAAACAGAAAAAGAACAACTTGTTTTCGATCGTGAAAAAGTTGCATCAATCAAATTAGTTATAAAATTTTAAGGAGAAAACCAAAATGGTAAATAAAGATTTTTTCAAGGCTCTTGACGAACTTGAAGCAGAAAGAAAAATTGACAAAGAAACATTTATTCAAACATTGGAAGCAGCACTTTCTTCAGCTTACAAAAAGATGTATGGCGAAGCAAAATCTGCAATGGTGAAACTCAACCCAGAAAAAAGCACAATCAAGATTTATTCTTACAAGACAGTTGTTGCTGAAGTTGAAGATCCAGACAAAGAATTGTCTTTGGCAGAAGCAAAAGAAACTAAAAAATCTTCAAAAATTGGCGATGTTGTTATGGTTGAAGAAGCAACAAAAGACTTTGGCCGTATTGCAGCACAAACAGCAAAACAAGTTGTTATGCAAAAACTCCGTGAAATGGAAAGACAAACAGCAGCAAGCGAACTCGCTGAAAAAGAAGACGAACTTCTTACAACAATTGTTAAGCGTGTTGATGACGAAACTGTTTATGTTCAAATCGCAGGAAGCAACACAGAAGGCGTTATGATGAAAAACGACCAAATCCCTGGCGACAAGTTTAATGTAGGCGACAGAGTGAAGGTTTATGTAAAGAAAATCAAAGACTCTTTCAAAGGTTTGCAAGTGCAAGTTTCAAGAAGCAACATTGGCTTTATCAGAAAATTGTTTGAATTGGAAGTGCCTGAAATCGCAAGTGGCGAAGTAAAAATCAAAAACATCGCTCGTGACCCAGGAAACAGAGCAAAAGTTGCTATTTACACAGACAGACCAAATGTTGATGCAATTGGCGCTTGTGTAGGAAACAGAGGCACTAGAATCAACACAATCGTAAACGAATTGAACGGCGAAAAGATTGACCTTGTAGAATATTCTGAAGATCCACTTGAATATATTGCAAGAGCTCTCAGTCCAGCAAAAGTGCTTTCAGTTGAAACAAACGACAGTTTGAATATGTCACAAGTTATCGTGCCTGATGACAAATTGTCTTTGGCAATCGGCAAGGGTGGACAAAATGTTCGTTTGGCAGCAAGACTTACTGGTTGGAAGATTGATGTTAAACCAGAAAGCTTCCTTAAACCAGCTCAAACTGAAGTAAACAACGAAGAAGTTGAATACGAACTTACAGAACTTTCTGATGAAGATTCTTTTGACACAATGAGTGATTTGGAAGAATTGGAATCACTTGATGACGAATTGACAGAAATCTAATTTGGGGGATTGCTTATGCAACAAAAACCAAAAGAAAAAATAAGAATGTGCATTGTCTGCAGAGGACAAAGCGACAAAAAAACTTTGCTTAGAATTGTCAAAAACAAAGATGGCGAAATCTTTGTCGACAAAACAGGAAAAGCAAATGGCAGAGGTGCTTATGTTTGCAAAAACAAAGAATGTTTTGAAAAACTTTGCAAACAAAAGTCACTCAACAGAGCATTCAAATGTGAAGTTGCTCAACAAGTATATCAAATGATCGGAGAAGAAATTGACAAAGATTAGTGGTTTGATTTCGATTGCAAGAAAAGCAGGTTATGTAGTGATCGGGCAAGACAATTTGTCCGAACACAAACAAAAACTTTATTTGCTTTTAATGTGCAAAAGCGCAGGAAATTCGCTTGTTCGTGAAATGAGGCATATTTCAAACGAAAGGCAAATTCCACTGCTTGAAGTTGAAGAACTTGGAAAACTTATAGGGATTGACAACTGCAAAGCTCTTGGTGTCAAAAACAAGGCTTTCAGTGACAATATTATCAAAATTATAAAAGAAGGAGAATAGATTTGGCTACACAACAACTCAACGCACTCAAAACAATAAACAACATTCAAAGAGATGGTTCTTTGCAGGATTTATTGTTGTCTATCAAACAAGCAAAGATTGATATTGACACATTCTCAAAATCTGTTCAAGGCCAAAAAGCAAAACTTCAAGCAAAGCAAAAAGAAGAAGCTAAAAAGCAACTTGAAATCGAAAAAGCCAAGATTGAAGAAGCAAAGGCGAAAGAACAAGCCCAAACTGCAAAAGTTGAAAAACCAGCAAGAGAAGAAAAGCAAATCTTTTCTCAAGGCAATGGTCAAAACAACTTCCGTAAGTTTGATGGACAAAATCAAAACAACAGATTTGGTCAAAGAAATGCACAAAACGGAAACTTCCGTCAAGGTGGCTATCAACAAGGTGGTTTCAATGGACAACAAAGACCAAATCAACAACAAAGAAATGGAAACTTTTCTGGTGGAAATTTTGCCAACAGAAACCAAAATGGTGGATTCAATCGCAACGGACAACAAGGCCCACAAGGTCAAAGACCTAAAAATGGACCATTTGTTTCGACAAGAGCAAACGGATTTAAGTCATTTGCTCCAGCACCAACAGAAAGCAGTGCTGTTTTGGCTTCTCAACCAGAAAGAAACTTTGGAAACAAAAACAAACAAAGAAGAAATATTGACGAAACTAAGAAAATTAGTGCTAGAGCAAGAGCAAATATGTCAAAACAAAACAACATTCTTGTTATGGATGAAGACGGTTTTGAAGAAACAACAATGGGCTCTAGAAAACTTATAAAGAAGAAAAAAGAAGTTGAAGTAGTGGTTGCACCACAAGTTACTCATGCTGTGATGACTTCAAGAGAAATTACAGTCAAAGATTTGAGCGAAAAGATTGGAAAGCCAGTTGCTGAAATTGTTAAGAAACTTATGCTTTTGGGCATTATGGCAACAATCAACAGCACAATTGACTTTGACACTTGCGAACTTGTTGCGGGCGAACTTGGTGTAACACTTGAACTTAAACTTGACAAGACTTATGAAGAACAACTTCTTGACAAGTCAGCAGAAGAAGATGATGACAAAGATTTGGTTAAGAGACCACCAGTTGTCACTGTTATGGGCCATGTCGATCATGGTAAAACATCACTTCTTGATGCATTTAGAAAAACAAATGTCGTGCTTGGCGAAGCAGGTGGAATCACACAAAAAATTGGTGCTTACCAAATTTCGTTCAATGGCGAAAAAATCACTTTCTTGGACACTCCAGGACACGCTGCATTTACTTCAATGCGTGCCAGAGGTGCAGAAGTTACTGATATTGCAATCTTGGTTGTTGCTGCTGATGACGGTATTATGCCTCAAACAATCGAAGCAATCAATCACATCAAAGCTGCAGGGGTGCCAATGATTGTGGCAATCAACAAGATGGACAAGCCAGAAGCAAACCCAGACAGAGTTAAACAACAACTTACCGAACACGGAATTTTGCCAGAAGAATGGGGCGGCGATGCAATCTGCGTGCCTATTTCTGCAAAGCAAGGTATGGGTATGGACGAACTCAAAAAGATGATTTTGCTTGTTGCTGAAATGGAAGATTTGAAAGCAAATCCAAACAAGATGGCAACAGGAACTGTTATCGAAGCCGAACTTGACAAAAACCGTGGTGCAGTTGCTACTGTTTTGGTTCAAAGCGGAACTTTGAAGATTGGTGATTCTATTATGTCTGGTATCACTTACGGAAAGGTTAAGGCAATGTTTGACGAAAATGGCAAACCTGTCAAGAAAGCCGGTCCTTCAACTCCAGTTGCCGTTATGGGCTTCAATGATGTTCCAAATTCAGGCGACGCAGTTTATGCAGTTGAAGAAAGCTTGTCAAAACAAGTTATCCAAGAAAGAATCAACAAGATTAAACAAGAAAGAGCAAAACAAACCTCTGGTGTAAGTGCTGATGACTTTATGAGCAGAATCCATGAAGGCAACTTGAAGAGCCTTAACATCATAATCAAAGCAGACACACAAGGTTCGGTTGAAGCGCTTAGAGCATCATTGGAATCAATCAGAAACGAAGAAGTCAAGGTTGTATGTATTCACAGTGCAGCAGGTGGCATCACAGAAAGCGACCTCGTGCTTGCACAAACAACAGGTTCGGTTATGATTGCATTCAACATCAAAACTCCAAACAAGATGATGCAAATGGTTGACAGTTTGAAGGTTGAATTGATTGAATCAAGAATCATTTATGAAGTTGTTGATCAAATCACAAGACTTTCAAAAGGTATGATGGCAATCAAATACGAAGAAAAATATGTCGGCAGTGCCGAAGTAAGAGTTGTCTTCAAGCTTTCTTCTGCAGGAAAAGTTGCAGGAAGTTATGTGCTTGATGGAAAGATTCAAAGAAATGCTATTGTCAAAGTTAAGAGAGGCAACGAAATCATTGGAGACAGTGCTATCGACTCTTTGAAGATTGTTAAAGATGAAAAGAGCGAAGTTGCCAAAGGCTTTGAATGTGGTATCAAACTTAAAGACAATATCGATTTCCAAGAAGGAGATATTTTGGAATGCTATGTGAAACAGGAGGTTAAAAGAGATTAGTTTTTAATCTCTTTTGCTTTATAAACAGACAAGGAGGTATTTATGTCTAATCGTGTTGAAAGAGCAAACAGTGAAATTCAAAAATGTTTGACAGAAATCATCAAATTTAAGATGAATGACCCTAGAGTTGACAAAATCGTAAGCCTTACCGAAGTTAAAGTTACTCCAGATTTTAAGTATTGCAAAGTTAAAGTCAGTGTTTTGGACTTGAAAGATGTCGAAAATGTGACAAAAGTTTTGCAAAAGAGCGAAGGATTTATCAAAAGAGAACTTGCAAAAATGATTGATATGCCTTATGTGCCAAAAATCAATTTTGTGGTTGATAAGAGCACAGCAAGTGCACTTAGAGTTGAAGAGATTTTGAGAAATCTCAACATTCCAAAAGCCGAAGAAGAGGAAGAAATTGATGATTGACACCAAAGAAGTTATAAAAACAATAAAAGATGCCAAAAATATCGCAATTTTTGCCCATAGACACCCTGATGCTGATGCTTATGCCTCAATGTTTGGGTTGAGGGAAATTTGCCGTATTTTGGGCAAAGATGCTGACATTTATGCAATTTGCAACTATTCAAATGATATGACAAAGATTTTCAACTATGACGAAATCAAATCAGAGTTTGATCCAGAGGCATATGATTTGGTTGTGTTTGTAGATATGCATTTGCAATTTAGATTGGATGCTCAGCATATTGATTTGGCAGTAAAACCTGCAAACAAACTTTGCATCGACCATCATCCAATTGGCGAAGGTGATGTTATGATTGCAGAAAAAACTTATCTAAACCAAGCAGCTGCAGCTTGTTCGCAAATATTGTGCGAAATTTGTCAGGCAGAAAACATTGAAATCACTCCAAAACTTGCAACATATCTTTGGGCAGGACTTATGGGTGACACAAACAGATTTCTCAATTCAAATGTCACACCAGAAGTTTTTGAGTGTGCCAAAGTGCTTATGCAATCAGGTGCAGAAGTGCAAAAAATTTATGAGATTATGTTTAAGAGCATGACTTTCCAACAGCTTCAAGTGAAAAACACTGCTGCCAGAAAGTTGGTGCTCAAAGAAGATGGCAAAGTTGCATACATCGTTTTCACAATCAAAGATATGAAAAAACTTGGCATTGATTTGGACGGAGTGAAAAAGGTTAGTGACTTGGCAATCAAGGTTGAAGGTGTCGAGGCGGCGTTTTTGTGCACTGAATATCAAAAAAATCACTTTAAAGTGAGCATGAGATCAATGGAAGGTGTTGATGTTGGTGCTTTTGCTGCAAAAAATGGTGGTGGTGGACATGTTTGTGCTGCTGCTTTTGAAATTGATGCAACAAAAAGACAATTGATTGCAAAATTGAATGCTTGGAGCAAGGAGATTTTGCATGGCTAAAAACAAACACTACTCTTTCACTAAAAGTGGGATTGTGCTGGTAAACAAACCTGTTGGCATTTCTTCAAATGCTGTTGTAAACATTGTAAAACATTGTTTAGATGCCAAAAAGTGTGGTCATTTGGGCACTCTTGACTTGGAAGGAGAAGGGTTGTTGCCTGTCACAGTCAACAATGCAACAAAGTTGTTTGATTATTTTTTAAAAAAAGACAAAACATATCACACAATTTTTGTTTTTGGATTTGAAACAGACACACTTGACACTTCAGGCGAAATTGTCAAACAAAAAGAGTGTGACATTTCAAAAGAGCAAGTTGAAGTTGCTTGCAAGCAGATGATTGGCAAATATGCGCAAATGCCACCTATGTATTCTGCAAAAAAGGTGGGAGGCAAAGTTGCATACAAAGAAGCCAGAAAAGGCAACGATTTGGCGCTTCAACCAAAAGAAATTGAAATTTATGATTGCAAGTTGTTGAAGCAAATTGACAACAACAAATTTGAGTTTGAAATTTCATGTTCGAGTGGCACTTACATAAGAAGTGTTTGTCGAGATATGGCAGCAAAAATGGACACCTATGGTAGTATGCAATGCATAACACGCACAAGATGTGGTGGTTTTATGCTTGACAACGCATTTACGCTTGATCAAATAAGAGATGGCAAATTTGAGTTGTTGTCATGTGAAAATGTTTTCGATTATCCAAACATTTTTTTGTCTGTTGATGATGCACAAAGGTTGTATATGGGACAAAGATTGGATATTGAAAAAGAAGACGGGACTTACAGGCTTTATGAAGGTATTGACTTTATTGGGCTTGGAAAAGTCGAAGATAAAATTTTGAGTTATACTACAAGATTGATTTAAGGAGTTTTGTATGGCAAAAGCATTGTTTGGACCTTCTGGAAACAGTTTGTCGTTTTATGAGGAAGGGCACAAATCTAGTCTTGAAACTGCAAAATGGGTTAAAGACAGGGGATTGGACTTGTTTGAATACAGTTTTGGACAAGGTTATCGCATGAAAGAAGATATGGCAGTGCAAATTGGTGCAAAATTTGCAGAATATGACATCGAACTTTCGTTGCACGCTCCGTATTTTATCAATTTTGCAAATCCAGATCCTGAAATGTATGAAAAGTCATTGGGTTACATAAAAAACGGCATCAAGTATATGAAGCTTCTTGGCGCAAAAAGATTGATTTTTCATGCTGGATCATGTGGAAAGCAAACACGAGAAGATGCTTTGGCACTTATGAAAACCAGATTTGCAGAATTTATGCCTGAAATTGAAGGTTTGCTTGATGAAGATATGTATATCTGCCCTGAAACTATGGGAAAATCAATGCAAATTGGCACTTGGAAAGAGATTATTGATCTTTGCACCATTTCGCCAAAACTTTTGCCTACCTTTGATTTTGGACATATCAATGCTTTTACTCAAGGTCAACTCAAAACCGAAGAGAATTATCAAGAGATTTTTGATTATTGCAGAGAAAAACTTGGCGATTGGCGAACTGAGAATGCTCATGTTCACTTTTCAAAAATCGAATATGGGGCAAAAGGCGAGATAAGGCATCTCACTTTTGCAGATGAAGTTTATGGACCTGATTTTTCACCTTTGGCGAAGATTTTGGCCAAAAACAATCTTTCTTGTCATATAATTTGCGAGTCTGATGGCACAATGGCAGAAGACAGCGCAGATATGAAAAATATGTATGAAAATGCAAAAGCATAAGTTTTAAGGAGGAGGAATTTATGGCAGAAGAATATACAGAAGAAATTGATGTTGAATCTCAAAAAGATGCCATGTTTGCCATGCTTGAAAGAGCAAAAAGTGGCGACATGACAAAAGAAGAAATGGCAACATTTTTGTCAATGCTTGTCAATGCAAACCCATATACAAGTGAGTTTGCAAAGGCAACAACAATTGCTGACGAAGAAATTGAAGTTGAAATTGGCGACACTGGTGATGGAGCACAAGGTGCAACAAGAAACAGAGATATCACAGTTGCCGCAGAATATGCAGATGAGATTTTGTCTGGAAAAAGAACTTTTATGGATGCTGTAATTACAATGGGACATGAAAACGAACATGCTCAACAACATACATACAAAGATTATAAAGAAGGTTTTGACGAATATGATCCTGCGTTTGAAAAGATCACAACTGCTTGTGTTGAAAACTTTGCAGACATCAAATTGACGCCAGAGCAAGTTTTTATGGCAATGCAACTTTATGCTGACTGCTTTGGGCCAGAATTTGTTGAAAAGTTTGAAAAAATGCCAGAAGAGGCACGAAAAAAATATATCGCAAATGTTCAATTTGGAAACTATGTCAAGTTGAAATATGAAGAAGAGGCAAGAGAAAGAAGTTTTGCTTTTGCCGAAACATTCATGGCAGGCGTTGCTGCTGATCCAAGATGCACACCAGAGATGAAGCAATGGCTTGAAGCACAAAAGCCAACACTTGATCATTACAGAGAAAACGAAAAGAAAAACAGAGAAAAATATGCTTATTACGAAAACTTTGAAAGAGTTTTGTCAAAAGCAACAATTGAAGATTTGCTCGGAAAAGAATTTTTTGTCAAAGGCAAAGACAAAGAAGGTGTGGCACAATTTAGAAATATGTTTGCTGTGGCAGGAAGTTCGGACGAATTTTTCTCAAAATTGGCAGATTCAAACACTTATACGCAAACTTTGGCAAATGTGATGAGAAAAACATATTTGAAAAAGAGTGCTGTTGAAACAATGAATGACTACCTTTTGGCAATCCACAACGGAAATGATATTGTTGCAAATGTTTTGCAAGATGTTATGATGACAAAAGCAAGATCAAATCCAAAAATTCAAACCGTGCTTGCAAATGGTGTTGCAGAGCTCTTGACAATGGACGGCGTTCCACTTTCAATTTATCAGCATGTTACATTTGACAGATTGCTTTCTGCAGAACAAATCAAACAAGTGACTGAAAAACTTGTTGCTGACGGAAAAATTGTTTATGCTGCAAAGTTTGTTGACAATGTTGCATCAACAGTCAAATTTGGTTCGCCATTAAAAGCAGAAGAAAAAACAGAAATCTGGAATACCCTTGCAGAAGGTTTTGAAAAGAGTGCCAAAGAAATGGTTGCAAAAGTGCAAGCAGGCGACAGATCTGTGAGTGCTTTCAATTATTTGCAAATGCAACAATTTGCTGCAAACTTTGCGGCAATTTCAAGTGATGAAACAACTGCAAAGTTTGAAGAAGTTTTAGAAATGCTTATGCCATACGAACGAGATGTAAGACAACTTTCTGCGATTGAAAAAGAAAACCAAGACAAGATAAGCAGACAAATTTATGGAGACAGAGCATTTGGTGGCACAGTGCCAACGCTTGACGAACAAAGAAAAGACACGGCGCATATTATGCAAGATGCTGCCAGAGATTTGAAATAAATTTGAAAATTTGAGCTTATTGCTTGAAATATATGGGCAAATGTGCTAATATAAGTAAGGAAAATTTAATTATTAGGAGATATTAATTTATGGTTACTGCTGGAGATTTTAGAAAAGGCACAACATTTGAAATGGACGGATGTGTATACAACGTTATCGAATTTTTGCATGTTAAACCAGGAAAGGGTTCACCATTTGTAAGAGCAAAAATCAAAAACGTTATGACAGGACAAGTTAAGGAAGACACTTTCAACCCATCTGACAAATTTCAAGATGCTGTTATCGAAAAGAAAGAAATGCTTTATCTTTACAACGATGGCGAACTTTATTATTTCATGGACAATGAAACATACGAACAAATGCCACTCAACAAAGATACAGTTGAAGATGCTCTCAACTTTGTAACAGAAAATATGCCAACAACAATGTATATGTATAAGGGTGTTCCATTTGCTGTTTACCCACCAACATTTGTAGAACTTGAAGTTGTTGACACAGAACCTGGTATTCAAGGTGACACATCAAAAGCTTCTCAAAAACCTGCAACATTGGTTACTGGCTATGTGATCAGAGTTCCACTTTTCGTAAACATTGGAGATGTTATCCGTGTTGACACAAGAGATGGTTCTTACATGGAAAAAGTTAAGTAAGAAACTTGATTTAAAAATAAAACACAACCAAATCGGTTGTGTTTTTTTGTTGTGTTAGTCATCAAGATTGTCGACAATCTTCTTGATTCGTTTGAGCCAATTTGTGAGAATGTCGGTTTCGATAAGTGCTTTAAGAAGACCTGGTTTGTTTTTCTCTTCTTTAAGCACGAGAGAAATAAGGGCAATCA
The DNA here is from genome assembly GCA_045650745.1 of Candidatus Caccovivens sp. GTDB lineage: Bacteria > Bacillota > Clostridia > Christensenellales > UBA1242 > Caccovivens. The sequence goes on along the minus strand of JAZRRN010000008.1, from coordinate 95,491 downwards.
TATATTCAAAATTTTTGTCGCAAACACAAAGTGGGGCAAGGGTTTCAACTGTTGCATTTATGTCAACGATTTCTTCTGGTTTTTTGATTTCAAATTCTCTGAAATCACGAACAAAACTTTTGACTTCGTCATCGTAAATAACATAAGGTTTGTCAATAACAATGTTTCCTGCTGCTGTGTCTGTTGACCATGTGCCAGCATCTTTGCAAGCTTTGATGCCTTTAAGGTGGGTGAGTATTTTGTTGTAAACCTTTGCCTTTTGTTGTTCTTTTTTGAAGCAAGGATAGCACATGCCTTTGTATTTTTCATCTGCACCGATGTCAATTTCTTTTCCTTCAACAGAGATGATGCCTTTGACAAATTTGGCATTCATTGTTGCTTTTCTGCCACATTCGCAAACGCTTTTGATTTCTGACAAACTGTCGCAAATTTCTACGAGGCGTTTGCTGCCTTCAAAAAGTTCGCCTTTATAGTTGGTCATAAGGCCATAGCACAAAACCGAAACTTTGTCTGTGATTGCACGGAGCTGTTCGATTTGTTGCTTTGTGCAAAATTGAGACTCGTCAACAATCACAATATCGAGATTTTGGTTGTCATTTTGCTCTTCAAACAAATCAAGCAGGTTTTCGTTGTCTGCAAAGGTGATGCAAGGTGCTGAAAGACCAATACGAGAGACAACTTCGTTTGCTTTGAAACGAGTGTCAATTTGTGGTTTGAGAAGCAAAACCTTCATGCCTTTTTGCATATAGTTGAATCTGCACATAAGGGCTGAGGCTGTTTTTGATGAGCCCATTGCGCCATATTTGAAATATAATTTTCCCATACTCACTCCTTTTGGAAGATTATAACAAAAGCACTTGTTTTTTCAAAATAAATATGCTCTCTTTTTGGTAGAATAATTTAAAATTTGTTTGCAAGATATTTTAATGCTGTTGTATAATATTGTTGAATTAAAATAGGAGATTTTTGCGTGAAAGACTTAAACCTTATACGAAATTTTTGCATTATTGCGCATATAGACCACGGAAAAAGCACTTTGGCTGACCGTTTGATAGAACTTACTGACACAGTTTCAAAAAGAGATATGCAAGCTCAAATCTTGGATAGTATGGAACTTGAAAGAGAAAAGGGCATCACAATCAAACTTGCGCCAACTAGATTGCTTTATGAATACGAAGGAAAAGAATATATCTTAAACCTTATTGACACACCGGGACATGTTGACTTTACATACGAAGTTTCTCGTTCGCTTGCAGCATGTGAGGGGGCTGTGCTTTTGGTTGATGCTTCGCAAGGTGTCGAGGCTCAAACTTTGGCAAATGCTTATCTTGCAATTGAAAACAATCTTGAAACAATCCCTGTCATCAACAAAATCGACTTGCCATCTGCAAGAGTTGGTGAAGTCAAGCAAGAAATTGAAGAAGTGATTGGTTTTCCTGCTGAAAACTGCCCTTGCATTTCTGCAAAAGATGGCATCAACATTGAAGATGTTTTGAAAGCAGTCATCACTTCAATCCCTGCGCCAACAGGAGACGAAACAAAACCTCTCAAATGTTTGGTGTTTGACAGCCACTATGACAACTTTAAAGGGGCGATTTGTTTGGTGAGGGTTGTTGACGGAACTGTGAAAGCAGGCGACAAAATCCTTATGATGCAAACAGGCAAAGTGTTTGATGTAACCGAAGTTGGTATCTTTGTGCCAACAACAAAAGAAACAGCATGCCTTTCTGCAGGTGATGTAGGTTATATTGCTGCATCAATCAAGACAATTTCTGATGTTAAGGTTGGTGGAACAATCACAAATGCCGAAAATCCAACAGACAAACCTTTGGACGGATACAAAGAAGTGCAACCGGTAGTATTTTGTGGAATCTTCCCTGTTGATGGGGCGAAATATAACGAACTTAAAGACAGTTTGGACAAGTTGAAACTCAACGATGCAAGTTTGCAATTTGCGCCAGAAGTTTCTTCTGCTCTTGGTTATGGTTTCCGTTGTGGTTTCTTGGGGCTTTTGCACTTGGAAATCATCACTCAACGACTTGAAAGAGAATTTAATCTCGACATTATCACAACAGCACCAAGCGTGTCATACAATGTTTACAAAACAAATGGCGACATGCTTGAAATATCAAACCCTTCAAACTTGCCACCAGCAATCGAAATTGATCATATTGAAGAGCCGATTGTGAAAGTCAGTGTGTTTACGCCACCAGAGTTTGTGGGCACGATTATGGAATTGTGTCAAGACAAGCGTGGTATCTACAAAGATATGCAATATATCGACAAAAAGAGAGTAGAGCTTAAATACATTTTGCCACTTGGCGAAATCATTTATGACTTTTTTGACAGCTTGAAATCTCGCACAAGAGGTTATGCAAGCTTTGATTACGAATTTGATGGTTTTGAAACAGCAGACCTTGTGAGAGTTGACTTGATGCTCAATGGCGAAAAGTGTGATGCTCTTTCACTTATCGTGCATAAGGACAAGGCATACAATCGTGGCAGAGAGTTGGCAGAAAGATTGAAAAAGATTATCCCTAGACAACTTTTTGAAGTGCCTATTCAGGCATGCATTGGCAACAAGATTATTGCAAGAGAAACAATCTCTGCGATGAGAAAAGATGTGCTTGCCAAGTGTTATGGTGGCGACATTTCAAGAAAGAGAAAGCTTTTGGAAAAACAAAAGGAAGGCAAGAAGAAAATGCGAAAGATTGGCTCTGTAGAAATCCCTTCCGAAGCATTTATGAGCATTTTGAAGTTGGACGAGGACAAATAATGACCGAAAACAAAGATATGTCTATTTATGTGCATATTCCATTTTGCGAGCAGAAGTGCAATTATTGTGCTTTTGCTTCTTTTTGTGTAAATCAATCGCAAATCGAAGATTATCTCAACGATCTGTGTGACGAAATTGGAAGAAGAAGGGTTGAAAATCCGATCAAGACAATTTATTTTGGAGGCGGCACGCCAAGCATGCTTTCTCCAGAGCAGTTTAAGAGAATTGTTGATGTGATTTATCAAAATTACAATGTTTATGACAATGCAGAATTTACTGTTGAAGCAAATCCAAATTCTATAACACAAGAAAAACTTGACATGTGGAAGAGGCTTCGTGTAAACCGTTTGAGTATAGGTGTGCAAACTCTCAAAGAGAAAAATCTTCGCAAAATTGGCAGGTTGCACGACAAGATGATGGCACTTGAAAAGATTAAACTTGCTCGCAGGCAGTTTGACAATGTTTCGGTTGATTTGTTGGTTGGGCTTGAAGATGAAGATGGAAAACAGCTTGCAAAACATGCGAGTATGTTGCTTGATTTGGGGGTTAAGCATGTTTCTTGCTATTTGCTTGAGATTTACGAAACCTCAAAACTTTATCAAATGGTGCAAGATAGAAGATACAGTCCACTAGATGAAGACGAAATGATTGCTGCTTTCAACAAATTGGCATCTTATTTGCAAGACAAAGGTATGGACAGATATGAGATAAGCAATTTTGCATATCCTGGTTATGAAAGCAAACATAATCTCAATTATTGGGCAAGAGGCGAATATTTGGGCTTTGGGCTTGGTGCACATTCGTTTGTTGACGGCAAAAGGGTGGCAAATTTGGCTTCTTTTGCCGATTTTAAGGCAAAAAAAGTTGAGATTGAGGATTTGAGCACGGCCGAACAAATCGAAGAAATAATCATGCTTGGGCTTCGTTGTTGTTTGGGAGTTGATATGCAAAAACTTGTTTCGCTTGGTTATGACATAACTCTAAATGCGTTCTATAAAGATTACATTCAAGAGGGTGTGCTTACCCAAGAGGGAGAAACTTTGTTTCTCAATCCGGTTTTCTATCATTTGAGCAACACAATCATTGCAAATCTTTTGCCATAAATTTTTGAAAAAAGGTTGCATTATGCAAAAGTATGTGTTATAATGCAGTTGTAAAGTTAAAATACTTGACAAAACGGAGTGTGTATGGCAAAAATACAATTGCAAGATTTTGTTAAATATGGCAAGTTGTTTGACATCTATGGCAAAATGCTTAGCCAAGATAGACAAAAGATTGTTAGTTTGTATTTCGAATACAATATGACCCTTGCAGAGATAGCAAAAGAAAAAAACATTTCAAGACAAGCAGTGCTTGATGCAATTGACAAATCTTGCGAAAAGTTGCTTGAATATGAAAATGTTTTGCATTTGTATGAAAAAAATCAAGTTCTTTCACAAGAATTGCAACAACTCGCAGACAGTTGCGAGGACAACAAAATAAAAGAAAAAGTCGCAGAAATTTTAAGGAAGATATAATGGCATTATTTTCATCATTATCAGAAAAATTTAACCATATTTTTTCAAAGTTGACCAAAAGAGGCAAACTTACAGAGCTCGAAATCAAAGAAGCGATGAGAGAAGTAAGAATTGCGCTTCTTGAAGCCGATGTAAACTATATGGTCGCAAAGAAGTTTGTTGCTGATGTAAGTGCAAAGGCAAGTGGCGAAGAAGTCATGAAAAGCCTTACACCAGGACAAATGGTTATCAAAATTGTGAAGGACGAGCTTACAGCACTTATTTCGTCCGATCATCAAAAATTGAGAGTTTCATCATGTCCACCAACAGTGATCATGATGTGTGGTCTTCAAGGTGCCGGAAAGACAACAATGTGTGGCAAGCTTGCTTATCACTTGAAAAAGAGTGGCAAGAAACCATTGCTTGTTGCTTGCGACATTTACAGGCCAGCCGCAATCAATCAACTTCAAGTTGTTGGAAAGACAGCAAATGTTGAAGTGTTTGAAAGAGGCACTCAAAACCCTGTAAAAACAGCAAAACAATCACTTGATCATGCAAGAAAACAAGGTTATGACACGGTGATCATCGATACTGCTGGACGACTTCACATCAATCAAGAATTGATGGATGAACTCAAAGACATCAAGAAAGAGGTCAAACCAACCGAAATTTTGCTTGTTGTTGACTCTATGACAGGTCAAGATGCTGTCACAATTGCAGAAAGTTTCAACAACGATCTCGACATTTCAGGTGTTGTGCTCACAAAGCTTGATGGCGACACAAGAGGTGGTGCGGCGCTTTCAATCAAGGCAATCACAGGAAAGCCAATCAAATTTTCTGGTATTGGCGAAAAGATTGGCGATTTGGAACCATTCCACCCAGACAGAATCGCAAGCAGAATTCTTGGCATGGGCGATGTGCTTTCGCTTATTGAAAAGGCACAAGAAGCCGTAACTGAAGAAGAAGCAAGAAAGATGACCGAAAAATTGAGAGAAAACTCTTTCACTTTTGAAGATTATCTTACACAAATGGAAAGTCTTAAAAAGATGGGCAATATCAACGATCTTTTGGGCATGATCCCAGGTATGTCAGCAAAATTGAAAGGCATCACAATTGACGAAAAACAACTCGAAGTCAACAAAGCGATCATTCAAAGCATGACAAGAGAAGAAAGACTTAATCCAGACATTATCAAGGCAAGCAGAAGAAAGCGTATTGCCGAAGGTAGTGGAACAACAATCCAACAAGTAAACACATTGCTTAAACAGTTTGAACAATCAAAAGAAATGATGAAACAACTCAAAGGCAAGCGTGGCATGAGAGGCTTGTTTGGCTGATGCCGTGCAATCTGGCACGAAAAAATGGTATAAACAAGGGCAACCTTGATTATATACGAAAGACAAGAACTTTCAAAAAATCTATAAAAGGAGAATAAACATGGCTGTTAAGATTAGACTTACAAGAATGGGCGACAAGAAAGCTCCATTTTACAGAGTTGTAGTTGCTGATGCAAAGAGCCCAAGAGATGGAAAATATATCGACCTTCTTGGAACTTACAATCCATTGACAAACCCAGCAGAAATCAAAATCGACAACGAAAAAGCTCAACAATGGCTTAAAAACGGCGCTCTTCCAACAGAAACTGCAAAATCAGTTTTGGTTAAGAGTGGTGCAATCAACGAAAACAAATAAAGGAGAAACCTATGGACGAATTATTGACATTTCTCGTGAAAACTCTCGTTGAAGACGAAGCTAGCGTTGCAGTTGAAAAAGAGGAAGACGATAACTCAATCACATATCGTGTTAAGGTTGCAGCTGCTGATCTTGGCAAAGTTATTGGCAAGAATGGTAGAACAGCAACAAGCATTAGAACTGTTATGAAATCAATTGGAGCAAAAACTCGCAAAAAAGTTTTTGTGAAATTTGAGGACTAATATGGAGTTCGTTTGCGTAGGAAAAATCATTAAACCGCAGGGTATCAAGGGGGAAGTGAAAATACTTCCTTCAATCGATATTCCTGCGATTTTTAATGGTAAACATCAATTATACATAGAAAAAAGACCAAGTCCATTTAAACATGCGACACATAGACTTGGTTATGCTTATGTTATGTTTGAAGAAATTACAGACAGAAATGTAGCAGAAAAGTATAGAAACAAAAAAATTTTTATTTCAAGAGAAGATTTTGACAAGTTGGCCGTTGATGACTTTTTGATTGACGAACTTGTTGGCACTTTGCTTTATGACGAAAACAACGAACTTGTTGGTCAAATTATGGGTGTAGACAACTATGGCTTTGATGACATCATCATTGTCAAAGAAGATGGACACATTTATGAAGTGCCTTTCAAAAAGGCAATTTTTAAGGTGACTGCCGACAAAACTTTGATTGTTATAAGAGCAGAATTTAACGGAGCAAAGGTAAGTCAAGACTGATGAAGATTGATATTTTAACATTGTTTCCAGAGGCATTTTCGCCACTTAAAACCAGCATTTTGGCAAGAGCAGAAGAAAGTGGCTTGTTGGAGATAAACATCATCAATATAAGGGATTTTTCACAAGATAAGCATAAAAAATGCGATGATTATCCTTTTGGAGGTGGGGCAGGTATGCTTATGACTGTCCAACCTTTGTTTGATGCCATAAAATCGGTTTATGATGAAAAGGCAAAGATTATCTTTCCTTCGCCAATCGGAAAGACTTACAATGTGCAAAAAGCTCAACAGCTTTCGCAATTTGAGCATTTGATTTTTGTTTGTGGGCATTATGAAGGTGTTGATGACAGATTGTTTCAACTTTTTGACATCGAACAAATTTCAATTGGCGATTATGTGCTCACTGGGGGAGAAATCCCTTCTATGGTGATCATTGACAGTTTAGCAAGATTTGTTGATGGGGTGATAACAAAAGAAAGTTTGGACAGCGAAAGTTTTTCAAATGGCTGTTTGGAATATCCTCAATACACTAGACCACAAGAATTTATGGGGTTGAAAGTGCCAGATGTGCTTGTGTCAGGCAATCATCAAGAGGTTGACAAATGGAGAAGACAACAGTCTTTGCTTCGCACAAAAGAAATAAGAAAAGATTTGTATGACAAATTGAATAACACACAAGATAACTAGTGTTATGCATTGAATAATACACAACATATAGGGGTTGTTATGAAAATCAATTGGTTTCCTGGACATATGAACAAAGCGCTTAAAGATATAAGTGAACAACTTAAAAAAGTTGATGTGGTCACTTATATTCTTGACGCACGCATTCCGTTGTCTTCTCTCAATCCTTCACTCAGCAAACTTACAGAAAACAAGCCAGTGCTTTATGTTTTCAACAAGATTGACATGGCAGATGAAAACAAGCTTAGCAGAATTTTGCCTCAATTTAAGGGTGAAAATTGTGATTATATCCTTTTCAACAGCACTTTGTCAGGAAAGTCAGAACTTATTTTAAACAAAATTAAAAAACTTGCTTCTGCAAAAATTGAAAAATATAAAGCAAAAGGTGTTAAGGCGACAATCAGAACTATGATTGTAGGCGTGCCAAACTGTGGCAAAAGCACTATGGTAAACAATCTGAGCAAAAAAGCAAAGGCAATCACAGGAAACAAGGCAGGTGTAACAAAACATGGTCTTTGGCTTCCTGTTGGCGATTGCATCGAAGTTTATGACACGCCAGGCACTCTTTATCCAAACATTGCAGACCAAGAAGTTGCAAAGAAATTGGCTTATGTTGGCAGTGTGAGAGATGAAATTTTGGATTTTGGCGAATTGTCATTTGAACTTTTGAAACTTCTCAACAAAATTTATCCTGATGCTGTTGCAAACAGATATAATGGTGCAACCAGTCTTGAAGACATTGCAGTCGAGAGAAAATATGTCACAAATGGTGGCGAAGTTGACTATGATCGCACAGCAAGAATGATCGTTGATGACTTTAGAAAAGGTCGCATTGGCAAGTTGACACTTGATTAAAGTTATTAAAATATAACATATCAAAAGGTGTTTGAGGGTTTGCTTATGAAAATGTTTGGATTTAAGACAAAACATCGAAACAAAATCAAAGGTGACTGTGGCGAAGTTTTAGCTATCAATTTTTTGAAGAAAAACAAATATAAAATTTTGCAAACAAATTACAAAAATATTGTTGGCGAAATCGATATTGTTGCTCAAAAGAAGGGGCAAATTGTTTTTGTTGAAGTCAAGAGAAGAGCAACTTTGGAATACGGCAGACCTGTTGAAGCAGTAAATTTGCGTAAGCAAAACAAAATCAAAAAGGTTGCTGAATTGTTTTTGATTGAAAACAATTTGAGATATGCAGATTGCAGGTTTGATGTGATTGAAATCTTAGACGAAGAAGTGTTTCATATAGAAAATGCTTTTTGATAAAGGGCGACAGTCCTTTTTTTGTTGCCAAAATTTTGAAAATTTGCCCATTTTTGGGTTGGTTGGGCTGTTTTGTTGGCAGTTTTGCAGCCTGATGTGGCATAAGCCGAAAAATTTGTAAAAAAAGTTTTCAAAAATACTTGTATTTTATATAATCCTTATGTTATAATGTCAAAGACTTCGGGTGCTCCGCTGGGCAAAAGTAAGAAAGCTTTATGAACACTTTGTCGAAAATCTGAAAAAAGGAGATAAGTCATGGCTACAATTATTGATCAACTTGAAAGAGAAAGCATGAAAGAATCTGTTCCTGCATTCGCTATTGGTGACACAGTTAAAGTTAATGTGAGAATCAAAGAAGGCGACAAGGAAAGAATCCAAGCTTTTGAAGGTGTTGTAATTGCCAGAAAGAACGGTGGAGTTAGAGAAACTTTCACAGTAAGAAAAATGTCTTACGGTGTTGGCGTTGAAAAATCATTCCCAGTTCATTCACCAAAAATCGCTTCTATTGAAGTGGTAAGAAAAGGTAAACCAAGAAGAGCAAAACTCTACTATGTTAGAGACCTCACTGGCAAAGCTGCAAAAGTTAAATCAGCAGACAACAAATAAGTTTAGCATAAAAAAGAAGAGGCGTTTGTCCTCTTCTTTTTTGTTGTAGTTTATCTTTTTGTTGTGGCTCTAAAAAATAAAAGCGAAAGTATTTCTAAAAAAATAAAAGCGAAAGTATTGCAAATGCAGGGCACTTTCGCTTTTTGTTTTATTATTCTTTGATAGTTTGAATTGTTTGCAACTTTGCGTTTTCTTTGACTTGTTTGTCAATGGCCATCGAAAAGTTGTAGCCATCAACAATTGGAGGAGTCGCAATTGACACTCCACGGTGGCCAACAGGAAGAAGTTCGATGCTTACATACAAAGCGCAGTTGTTTTCGTTTCTATCGAAAATAGATTGATTGCAGGTGATGTGAATGTTTCCAGAAACTTTGTCAATTGCCAAATAAGAAAAGTCTGTTGTCAAAGCACCTCTTCTGATGATGATTCGCTTTTCGGTCAAGGCGATGTAATAGTTGTTTGCTGACTTATATGAGAGAAAGAAAACCAAACCAAAAATTGCCAACAATACGCCAGAAACCAAAAACAACACCCACAATGGCATGCCAGTATAATGATCTCTTGACCAGAATGATTCATTGCTTGGCACAAATCTTCTTGGGCAGGTGATTGCAACAATTGTCAATGCCAATGTTGCAACAAGGAAGATGATTGCAGGCGCTAAAATTAGCTTCAAAATATAACTTTTTTTGCTTGCACTTGCACTTGCAATCACTTTTTCATCTTCGTATAAAACGGTTTTAAATTTGTCGGTATAATCCATATAATACTCCTTAATTATTCTCTACGCAAACTTTCAACAGGGTCAAGTTTTGCTGCTTTGCTTGCTGGATAAAGGCCTGAAAGCATGCTGATGCAAACAGATACAAGCATTGCCACCACAAAATACCACCATCTAAATGAGATAGGGGCAAGGCCAATTGTTGATTTAAGCACTATCCAGATGACAAGTGCAAAAAACAAACTAAACAAAATGCCCATCACTCCACTCAAAACCCCGACAAGGAAACTTTCTGAGGTGAAGATGCGTTTGATATCTTTTCTTCTTGCTCCGATTGATTTGAGTACGCCGATTTCTTTTGTGCGTTCGGTTACGCTCATATACAAAACAACCAAAATCATCATTGCTGATACGAGAAGTGAGATTGATGAAATCACAACAAGCGAAGTGCCGATGACATTTGTCATGCTTGAAAACATTCCTGCAAGTTGATCTTCAATCGAACCGTTGTATTTGCCTGTGCTTGCGAGATATTCGTTGATAATCTTTGTTGTTTCTTCGCTGTCAGTTTTTACATACAAAGTGTTTGGATCAAGGGGATCATTGCCACTTTTGCCGGCATAGAGTTGTTGGAAATATTCATAATCAACATACATAACAGTTATGCCTGACATAATTGATGTGTCCATAACGCCAGTAACTTCTTGGCTGTAGAACACTTGAGTTCCGTTGAGGTTGAAGGCAATGTCAACCTTTCTGTTTTTACCACTTTCATCAAAAATGCTTTTATCTTCAAAAACTTCCAATCCACCTTTGGTCAACATAATGCCACCTTCTTTGGTTGACAATTTTCCTTCAATGACATTTGATGGAGAATAGTAAGGTGGGATTGTGTAGATGCACATGATTTGTTCGTATGCAATATCAAGTTCGTTGAGACCGTCTTTGTTGAAATAATATTGTTCGTTTTCGCCTTTAAGGAAATAATCAACATCTTCGCCATTTGGGTTGTAGATGATGTTTGCACTTGTGACCATTGTCATAAGTTGAATGCCTTGCGACAGGTTGTCATCTGAAATCCTGTATTCAACTCCTTTGTTTTTGAGATGGGCGTTGATGTCATCTTTAAGTTTGCCAATCTCATCTGCTTTGAATGATGTGTTGTTGTAGTTAAACATGCCCATCATGCTGTCATCTTCGCCTTTTTTGGAGATTGTGACAATTGTTGGGTCAGAATAGGACTTCATTGTGTCTGAGATAAAGTCGGTGATGCCCGAACTGAAACAAAGCATCAAAATCAAACTGCCAATGCCGATTGCTACACCAAACGCCATCAAAAAGTTTTTGACTTTGCTTGCCCACATATTGTGCAACGAAAGGCGAATGGCAGACATAAGTGAAAGATTTTGAGTGTCTTTTGTTTTCTTTGCTTTCTTTTTTGCAGAAGTTTTTGTTTGCAAAGGGGCAACTTCTTCTTTGTTTTTTTCAACCACTTCTTCTTTTGGTTGTTCAGTTTCGATTTTTGGTGACTTTTGATAGTCAGGGTTTGTTGTGTCACTTGTTATGCGACCATCAGAAATCTTTACCACTCTTGAAGACACTGCTGCGACTTTTTCGGAGTGGGTGACCATGATCACCAATTTGCCACTGTCTGCAATTTCTTTCAAAATCTGCAAAATTTGCATCGAGGTTTCGCTGTCAAGTGCTCCGGTTGGTTCGTCTGCAATGATGATTTCTGGGTCGTTGATAAGTGCACGGGCGATGGCAACTCTTTGTTTTTGTCCTCCAGAGAGTTGGGTTGGTTTCTTTTTCAAATGACCATCAAGTCCAACTCGTTTGAGAAGTTTTGTTGCCTTTTCGATTTTTTCTTTTTCGCCAATGTTTGAAAGAGTGAGTGCCAAAGTGACATTATCCAAAATTGACAAGTGAGAAATAAGGTTGAATGATTGAAAAACAAATCCAACCTTGTTTTTTCTGTATTTGTCGAGATCTTTTTCGGAAAGCTTTCTCAAATCTTCGCCACCAGCAATGATTTTGCCGGTAAAGTCAGAGTCGAGACCTCCGATCAAGTTCATAAGTGTAGATTTTCCGCTTCCACTTTCTCCAACGATGGAAACAAGTTCGCCTTTGTCAAATTCGATATTTACATCGAAAAGGGCTTGAAATTCCATTTTGTTGTCGAGTTTGTATCGTTTGTTAACTCGAGTAAGTTGCAATTCTTTCATTCTTCCCTCCTTGCAGCATGGGTCAATTTTTCTGCCTTTTCAACAAGTTGATTGATGACCTTGTTGAAGGTTTGCAAATCTTGTTTGTCTATATCTTCGCTCAACTTGCAAAAAATGTCTTGTTCTCGTTTGATAGATTGTTGTGCAAATTCTCTGCCTGCAGGAGTAAGTGAAATTTTCTTTTCGTCATTTGTGTTTTTGAGTGATACATAACCACACTTTTGCATTTTGAGAAGAGTTCGGCTTGTGTGTGCCTTGTTGCAACCACAATAGTCGGACAATTCTTGTTGCGAACTAAATTCTCTTTTATATAATGCCTTTGCAAAAACAATATATCCCGCAAGGATTTTTTTCATTTGTGTTGAGAGTGTTGTTGTAAAACTTTTTTAATACAAACAACTTCTTAATGTTCTCTTCTGTCGTAGACATGCAATACTCCTTGTTGCCTAGTCAACTTTATGATAACATATATAGTCAAGATTAGTCAATTATGTGCAAACAAATATGTTTGATTTTGTTTGTAATTTTTTGTGCCGTGTGCTATAATCTCGCTGTAAAAAAAAGAGGTGTCAATGGAGATTTTTGTCGAAGGATTGTATGATGCCGTGCTGGACTGCTTGAAAGTTGTTCCGGTGCTTTTTCTCGCTTATCTTTTGATTGAAATTCTGTCGCACGATCATGGCAACAAAATGAACAGGTTTTTGTCTAAACAAAAAAAGACTAGTGTTTTGTATGCATCGCTTTTGGGTTGTGTTCCTCAATGTGGGTTTTCTTCGGTAGTGTCCGATTTATATTCTCGCAAAAGTGTTTCGCTTGGCACTTTGGTTGCAGTGTTTGTTGCAACATCAGATGAGGCAATCCCTTTGATGATTTCACATACAGACAAAATTTTGGATTTGCTTTTGCTTGTCGGCGTAAAATTGGCACTTGCAATCTTTTGGGGCTATATGGTTGACCTTGCAATGCTTGCTTTCAGAAAAAAGCAAAAACCTGTTGCAGTAAGATACGCAAGAGGGCAATCACAAAAGCATAGGCGCGCACACACAGCAGAATCTGCCTCACAAACATCTTGTGGTCATGTCCACACAAACAAATGCGATTGTGGCTGTGCACACGGCAACTGTTGTGCAAGCAATATCTTTCTTGATGCCTTTGCCCATGCATTTAGCATTTTGATTTACATTTTTGTTGCAACTTTTGCAATCAACTTGATCATTGGTTATTTTGGCACAAGCGCACTTGAAAGTTTGTTTACAACAAATGCTTATGTGCAAATTGCTGTTGCAAGCTTGATTGGTCTTATTCCAAACTGCGCATCTTCGGTGTTGCTGGTGCAACTCAACATGGTTGGCACGCTTTGCTTCCCTGCTTTGGTGGCAGGTTTGTCTGCCGGCACGGGCGTGGGTTTGTTTGTATTGTGGTCTAAAAATCGCAAAAAACCATTGCAGAACCTTGGCATTATGGCAATGCAATATGCAATCGGGGTGATTTCTGGTGTCTTTTTGACAATTTTCTTCTAAAAAGGGTGTTTGACTAGACAAACATTCTTTTTTGTTGTAAAATCTGAAAATGGAAAAGGAGGATATATGAAATATAAAATTGACATAACTCAACTTGATGTTGAAAAACTTAAAACAATGTCGCCAGGCGAGTTGACTGACATGGGTATTTGTCCAACTTGTTTTGACAGGGCGACAGATGGTGCACTTTATGGAGATGACAGTTTGCTTAAAACTTATGAAGATGAAGACATCGAATGTTTGTTTGTCCCAAACCCAAGAGCAAAAGGGCACATGATGATTTCAACCAAAGAGCACTTCCACGACATGGAGGAGGCTCCAGATTGGATCAATGAAAAGATCGTTAGATTTGCTCGTGCTTATATGAAAATCATAAGAGAAGTTTATGGTTGTGTGAGAGTTTATCTTTGCACGATGGCAGATGGGCCGATGAATCACTATCATGTGCAACTTATTCCAAGATATGATTTTGAAAAAAGAGGTTCTACAAACTTTGTGAAAGAGAGATCTGCTTACGAGTTTGACAGAGACAAATTTGACAAAGTGTGCCAAATGATCAAAGAATATGCAGAAAAAGCATAGTGATACGGCAAATTAAAACAAAAAAGACAGGCTGAATGCTCGTCTTTTTTTAACCATTGTAAAAGTCAAATGCTTTCATGATTTCTTCCAAATCTTCAGTTGGATTGAGTGCTTCTTCAAAACTGAAACCACTTTCGCTGTCAGGTATGCTTGAAGGTGCAATAACAAATGTTTGAGTTGGCTTTTTGATTGGTGGTGTGTGTTGCACAGGTGGGATATAAACCTCTTTTGTTTCTTCCTCTTGTTTTTTGTAGCCTCTCATCTTGTTGAGCAACATTCTCATGCTGTCGTTTTCTGAGTGAACAGGGTGAGTGATGTCTGCTTTGTGTGCAAGTTGTTTTTTATATGATTGAACAATGCCTGCAAATTCGTCCAACAATTCTTCAAATTCGGCACTCTTGCGAAGTTGAGGAAATTTCAAAGAGAGTTCTTTGACCAAAACTTCAAGTTTGTCCATTGTGAGTTCGTAGAGTTTTTTTGGACCTTCTTCGTTGAATTGGGTTGCTTTTTCAATCACATTGAGTGCAGTGATGATGTTTCTTTCTCTGTTTTCAATTGCAACTCTTTCGTTTTTTATGTCCAAAACTTTTTTCTCAGCTTCCAAAACCTTCAACTTTTCTTCCATAAGTTTTGCTTCGTAGCCAGCACGCATTCTTTTTATAAAATTGTCAACTTCAGCTCTGTTGTAGCCAAAAGGTTCTTGTGAAAACATATCAATTTCTCCGTTTTATAATTAGAAATAAATCCAATATAGATATTACCAAAAAACTAGTCACAAATGCAATAAAAATTGCAATTGTTATCAAATTTTTTGTAAGCAATATTGAAAATATTGTCAAATACAAAAGAATATAGGCAACAATCAAATGAAATGTTTGCTTCAAGAAGATTGTGCAGGCGACAGATGTCAAAATAAATGAAAGCAAAATCAATATGACGGCATATTGGGTTAAATCCAGCAAAACATACAAATGCCCTGCAATGCAACCAAACACAAGCAAAAACCCTAAATATAAGCTGCTGTCAAGTTTAAGCAAAACAGCTTTTGTCAGCTGGTAGATGCCGGTGCAACCACAAAAATGCCAAAACCACAACAGGGGGATTTCAAAAACAAAGATGTTTAGTGACAGCAAAAGAAGAAAGGTTATTGATACGACCACAAAAACTGCCCTTAAAATCAAACTTCTTTTTATGCCAAACAATCTGCTGTCCATAATCTTATTATTGGTTTTTGACGGCAAAATAAACGAATTTTGGGCAAATAAACAAAACAGCCTGCCATTTGCAAGCTGTTTTGATGTTTTTGTAGGTGATTATAAGTCAGTTTTCAAAACTTTCATAATTTTTTTGAAAGATTGATCGGTGTTTTTCTTTTCTTGCCATTGTTTGATGCCAAACCAAAGCCAAACTGTTGCGCCAAACACTACAAAAATGCCACTCAAAAGTTGAGACACTCTGATTGGTCCAAGATACAAACTGTCGGTGCGAAGACCTTCGATGATCATTCTGCCAAAACCATAGGTGATAAGATAGCCACAGGCAATCATTCCGTTGTGCTTGAAATCTTTTTTGTAGAGCAATGTGGTAAGGACTGCAAAACTTGCCAAATTCCAGATGCTTTCGTAGAAAAAGGTTGCAAGATGCCAAGTGGCAGTGTCTTCGATGTAAACTGCAAATGGAAACCATTGCATTTTTGGGTTTGTGACTTCATATCCAAAAGCTTCTTGATTGAAGAAGTTTCCCCAACGGCCAAGTGCTTGTGCCAAAATCATTGCAGGGCCGATAAGATCGAGCAAAGCCAAAAAGTTTTTCTTGTGAATAAGGCAATATGCCATAACTCCAAGAGCTCCACCAATAAGGCCACCGTAGAAGCCAAGTCCACCTTCCCAAATCTTGAAAATATCCCAGAAGTTGCTGTAAAGTTCGAGTCTAAACAAAACATAATAAAGTCGAGCGCCAATGACAGCACATGGGATCACATAGCAAGCAAGAATAAGAATGTCGTCAGTCTTGAATCCTCTTTTTTTTGCAAAAACACACACCATGATTACGCCAAGCAAATAAGCAAGGGCGCTGGTGATGCCATAGAAGTTTATATGAAGACCAAAAAGGTTGAACCCAGAAGGGATTGAAAGTGTGATATTGTCCATAAAAAATCCTTATGTATAAAGTATAAATATCAAACAACAAAAAGTCAAACAAAATAAAATAAACACCAAGACAAGTGGTGTTTATTTGTGTTTTTAGAAGTCGAATTTTTTTGAAACTTTGAAGATGTTTGAAACAAACAATTGATCGTTGAGATCTGTCTGATCATAACATACAAAAAAAGTCGAATGTTTGTCATCTTCTGCTGCTTTGGCGCTTAAAACAATGTCTTTCACAAGAGAGACTGACTCATCTGTGTGTCCAATGGCATTTCTTAAACTGAGTTTTGCGCAACAGTCAACATTGTTTGCCAAGGTGACTGCATCTTGAACAAAAATTGCCAAGTTTGTGCCAAGATTTTGAAGTTTTTTGATATTTTCTTTTGCAAGTATCAAGTTGAGATAAACATCTTCGCAAGAATCTTCGTATTTTGACATAATCAAATTGTCAAAACCGATTGATTGAATTGTAAGCACATCTTCTTCCATTACATTTGGCACGATTGCAATTGTAAAAATGTTGAGAGATTTAAGTTGACTTACGATTTCTGCAAACTTTGAAGCGTCTTGTGTCAAGTTTGCATCACAAACAACATATCTGTTGCCCAAAACAACTTCTTTGCCAGCAAGGGTTGCGATTTTGCTTGCAGGTGCTTGTTTGTAAGGGCTTTCTGTTGCAGAGTAGAGTTGTGCAGGTTGGAAGTTGATTTTTGAAAGAGTTTCAAGCATATAGTCGTTGTCGTTCATCAAAACGGCAGTTCCTTCAACAAAATCGAAAGGTTGCAATTTGTTTTTTTGATCTTCTGCAACAAGAATATAGCGAGAATTGAATTGGTTGTAGAAATAGAAGTTTCCATCATAACTTTCGTTTACAATGCCTTTTGCTTGAATAGGAAACAACTTTTGGGTCAAAACTGAATCTACGGGTTGCTTGAAGGTGATTTTCTTTTTGAAAACAGTGTTTTCAGGGGCTTTGTTGGCTTGAAGTGAATAATCTCTGCCAGCAATATGTGACAATTCGTCCAAAATGCCTTGAATGTTTGTAAGCTCTTTGTAAGGTCTGCCTTGACGAAGAGGGATAGGGCGAATGTCTTCGCCAGAAACGATTTTGTCCATGATTGTTTGGATATGGTCATTGCGTTTCATGGTTGTAGGCGAATTTCCACCAAAAATCCTTGCCAATGCACGCAATTCGTAAATCCCGAGAGATTCGATCAAAGACAAACAGTTTTGTTGAGTCTTTGTGAGGTTGTTGAAATTGTAGCCACTCTTTTTTGTCATAAAAAAACTCCCTGAAATTTTGTATTTTTTTGTAAAACAACATTTCTGTTGACATTATATCACAATTCGACAAAAAACACAAACAAAAAAAAGTGATTGTTTGTGTTTGTGAGTTTGTCAATATATTATGTTGTTATTCAAGCATACTACACAATATATAGTGTATTATGCTATATTATTCCAAAATTAAACCACCATCAACATACAATGTTTGACCAGTGATAAAGCTTGCTTTTTCGCTTGCGATAAAGCTTATTGCGTTTGCCACATCTTCTGTTGTGCCAAGTCGTTTGAGAGGTGTGATGTTGCAAAATTCGTCTCTTTCTTCTGTTGTAAGGTTGTGATTCATTTTTGTGTCAATAAATCCAGGAGCAACAATATTGCATCTTATGTCAAGATTGCCAAGTTCGCTAGAAAGCGATTTGCAAAGGCCACTCATTGCTGCTTTTGTCGAAGCATAGACACTTTCGCAAGAGCAACCATTTTTCTCGACAAAACTGCCAACCAGCACGATGTTTGCAGGGTTTTTGCCTGCTGTAAGTTTTGAAAACTCTCTCACGCAACGGATTGCCGACTTTATGTTTACTTCAAACAAGGTGTCTATTTCGTCGTCAGTCACATCAAAAATGATTGCACGATGTTGCGCAACGCCAGAGCAGAATACGAGAGTATCCAAATATTGAAAATCGTTTTTCACTTGTGCAAAAAATTCACCTATTTCTGCTTTGTTTGTAAGGTCAAGGTGATAGGTTTCAAGTTGGATATCAGTTTGTGTGATTTCATTTGCAAAATCAACTTCATTTTTGTTGTATGTCAAAGCGAGGTTGTAGCCCTCTTCGGCAAACTTTTTTGCTGTTGCAAGGCCGATGTCGCTTGATGCACCGACAATGATGGCTGTTTTTCTTATCATTTCAATTCTCCTAAAGGGTTTTTCTTTGATATTTTAGCATATCAAGAAGACAAATTCAAAATATTTTGTGGTTGTTGTTTGATTGTCGAAAAAATAAGGGACAAAAGGGGGTTTTTGTTGACTTATGGTTTGGTTTGTGATATATTTATGCTTGATATTTATAAAAATAGGAGTAAAGAAATGGAAGAAGTATTGTCAAACGAAGTCGACATTAGAAGACAAAAGATTGAAGAACTTAGAAAAATGGGAGAAATTCCATACAAAGAAAAATTTGATAGAACTTGCACAATTCAAGAAGCAAGAGAAAAATTGGGCGAAAAGGTTGCAATTGCAGGCCGTATTGTTTTTCGCCGTATTATGGGAAAATTTGGTTTCTGCCAAATCAGAGACATCTATGACAGAATTCAAATTTCAGTAGGTAGAAACGAGTTTTCTGAAGAAGATTACAACTTCTACAAAAAGATGATCGACATCGGTGACTTTATTGGTGTTGAAGGTGAAGTTTATGCGACTCAAACAGGCGAAATCACAGTTAAGGCAGAAAAGATTGTGCTTTTGTCAAAGACATTGAGACCGCTTCCAGAAAAATTCCACGGAATCGCTGATCAAGAAATTAGATACAGACAAAGATATCTTGACCTTATCACAAATGAAGAATCAAGAAAGATCTTTTTGACAAGAAGCAAGGTTTGCTCTTTTATCCGTAGATATTTGGAAGACAATGGCTTTATCGAAGTTGAAACACCAGTTTTGCAAACAAGCGTTTCAGGCGCTAGCGCAAAACCATTCTTCACACATCACAACGCATTGGATTTGCAATGCAATCTTCGTATTGCCACAGAAACATGGCTTAAGCAATGTATCGCTGCCGGCATCGACAGAGTTTTCGAACTTGGCAAAGATTTTAGAAACGAAGGTATGGACCCATCACACTTGCAAGAATTTACACAAGTAGAATGGTATGCTTCTTATTGGAATTTTGAAGACAACATCACTTTCTTCAAGAAGTTGATTGTAGAACTCTTCAACACATGCCTTGGCACAACAAAAGTAAATTATCAAGGACAAGAAATTGATTTCAGTGGCGAATGGCCAAGAATCAACTATGTTGAAACTATGAGAGAATTGCTTGGTTGCGACTTCCTTGCAATTGACAATGTTGACGAATTGAAAAAGATTGTTGTTGACAAAGGTTTGTTTTGTTATGGCGAACTTGAAGAATGCAAGACTGTAAGAACTTTGGTTGACTATATCTACAAGAGAAAGATCAGAGCAAACATTGTAAACCCAACAATTCTTTACAACTATCCAGCATCTCTTATTCCACTTGCAAGAAGAAACGATGCAGATGACAGAATCATCGATGTATTCCAAGTTGTTGCTGGTGGGGCAGAACTTGTTAAGGCTTATAGCGAACTTGTAGATCCAATCGTGCAAAGAAAGACATTGGAACAACAACTTGAAGAAAAGGCAGCAGGCGATGACGAAACAATGGATGTTGATGAAGACTTCTTGCTTGCTATGGAACATGGTATGCCACCAATCTCAGGACTTGGATTTGGAATTGACAGATTCTTGCAATTTATTTTCGATTGTCCAAACATTCGTGATGTTGTATTGTTCCCAACAATGAAATAAAACAGGAGAAAACAATGGCAGTTGATGGCAAACTTATTGCAGATGGTTTGGATTTGATTTGTCCAGACCCTAAATGCGAACTTGTTTACAACACACCATTTGAACTTTTGGTTGCAGTGATTTTGTCGGCACAATGCACTGACAAGCGAGTAAATCAAGTGTCCGAAAAATTGTTTAAAACTCACAACAAACCGGAAGATTTTGCTTTGATGCCTCTTGGGGTGTTGGAGCAAAAAATCCATTCGTGTGGGTTTTATCACAACAAGGCAAAGGCAATCATTTCAGCAAGTCAAACAATCTTGGCAAAGTTTGGTGGTCAAGTGCCATCAAGATTTGAAGATTTGACATCTTTGGCTGGGGTTGGACGAAAAACTGCAAATGTTATGATTGCAGAAGCGTTTAAAGGTGATGCTTTTGCTGTCGACACTCATGTGCTTAGGGTGTCAAACAGATTGGGATTGGTCAAAACAGACAATCCAGACAAATGTGAAGCACGACTTAAAAAAATATTCCCACAAGAAAAGTGGTCCAGATTGCACTATCAAATGGTGCTTTTTGGAAGATATACCTGCAAAGCAATGAGCCCACAGTGCGCAAATTGCGTTTTTGCGGCGATTTGTGCAAACAAAAAGGAGAAGTAGATGTTTCTTGACAGAGTAAAAATTTCTATAAAAGCTGGAAATGGTGGAAAGGGTTCTACCTCTTTTTTGCGCACCAAACTTACACAAAATGGTGGTCCTGATGGTGGAGACGGTGGCAGAGGTGGCCATGTTATCTTCAAAGCGACAAACGATATGAACACTTTGTATTCGTTTAGATTTAAGAAGAAGTTTGTTGCTGAAAACGGCGAAGACGGACATCAAAAAAATCAAACAGGTCGCAATGGAAAGGACGAAATTATCCTTGTGCCTACAGGAACTGTTTTGATCAATCCAAAAACAAACAAAATTATTGCAGATTTGAGCGAAGATGGACAAACTTTTGTTGCTGTCAAAGGTGGTTTGGGTGGTCACGGAAACGCTTATTACAAATCATCAATCAAACAAGCGCCAACTTTTTCACAAGCAGGCGAAGTGGTTGACATCAAAGAAGTTATTTTGGAACTCAAAACCATTGCTGATGTCGGTTTGGTAGGATTTCCAAATGTAGGCAAATCAACTTTGCTTTCAGTGATTTCAAATGCAAATCCAAAAATTGCAAACTATCACTTCACAACAATCTATCCAAACTTGGGCGTGTGCGAAGTTTTGGGCGAAACCTTTGTTGTTGCCGACATTCCAGGACTTATCGAAGGTGCGAGCGAAGGGCAAGGTTTGGGACACTATTTCCTTAAACATGTTGAAAGAGTGAGATTGATAGTGCACTTGGTTGATATTTCAGAATGTGAAGGCAGAAATGCAATTGAAGATTACACAATCATCAACAACGAATTGGCAAAATATAATGCCGAACTTGCAAAAACAAAACAGATTGTTGTGTTTTCAAAGAGTGATTTGGTTGAAAAGGATCAACTTCAAGCCAAAATCGACGCTTTTGTGAAAGCTCACAACATTGACGAATATATGTGCATCTCATCTTACACAAGAGAAGGTGTTGAAGAACTTAAAAAGAAAGTGCTTGAAAATCTTAAGAAAATCCCTAAGAAACCAGCACTTGCAGTTGAAGAACATGATTTTGACAAGAAAGATTTCTCAACCATTGAAATCAAACGCCATGATGACGGCAGTTTTGAAGTCACAGGAGGCAGAATCGAAAACTTGTCGAGAGGTGTTGTTATCTCTGATGAAATCTCTTTTGCATATTTTCAAACAAAGCTTAAAGAAATGGGCGTGATTGACATGTTGCTTGAAAGAGGTATGAAAGAAGGCGATACTGTCATCATTAAAGACATTTCGTTTGAATATGTTGAATAATACTCGATTTTGTGTATTATTCAAAATCTAAATATGAATACTACACAATATGTTGTGTGTTAAAAGGAAAGAAAAACTATGATTACAACCAAACAAAGAGCGTTTTTAAGAGGTCTTGGCAATGCACTTGATCCAGTTATGCAAATTGGAAAAGATGGCATAACAGACAATGTGCTCAACGGAGTAAATTTGCTTTTGGAAGCAAGAGAACTTGTAAAATTTAAGATGCTTAGAAACTGTGATGAAGATGCAAAAACTCTTGCAAACGAAATTGCTCGCAGAGTGGGTGCAGATGTTGTGCAAGTGATTGGAAATATCTTTATTTTGTATAAGAGATCAACAAGAAAGGATTTTAAGCACATTCAACTTCCATAATATAAGCAGTTTTAGAGGATTGGATGGGTTTGTTTTTGATTGAACTTGCCGTTGAATTGTGACACTATGGCAAAAACAAACAGCAGTGAAGACATAATGCAATAATAGAGCGAAAATCTTACAACCATTGCACTAAACATAAGGATAAAACCGGACAGAAGATAACCTTTTGTCCTTTTTTTGTTGAAAGAACTTGCCAAAAGTTGTTTTGCACCGAGTTTTTGGTTTGTTGCAGTCGAAGAAATCGAAATTTCTGGAAAGAAATCATAAAGCTTGTATAAATCTTGATAGGTTTGATATTGGTCGAGAAACAGCCATTTTTCAGCAAATTTTTCAGCATAGAGAAAAACCTTGGCATCTTTTACTTCTCGGCAACAAACCACGACTTTGCTTGCTTTTTCTTTGGCAACTCTTTTTTTGATTTCAAACAGTTTGTCGGCGTCAAGTCCGTTTAGCGAACTGTCAAAATACAAAATAGTTTTTACCTTTTCTTCTGTGTGGTTGATCACTATATAATAGGTCAACTTTTTGACATCGGAATGTTTCTTTTGAGCAAGTTTGCAGAAAAAAGCAAGTGGATTTTCTTGTTGTGCAAGCGAAACAAACATATCTTCTGCCTGCTGTTTTTCTTTGATTTTTAGGGCCGTTTTGGCGTTTTTCTTTCTTCTATACAGCCAAATCGTCAAAAAAACGAGTGCCGTAAAAATCGCAGCCAGCAAAAAAGCCAACCACTTTTGATAAAAGAAATATCTTGTCCAAACCAAGCAAATAAAAAAGCAAATTGCGACCTTGGACACTTCTTGCAGAAACAACACAATTTTTCTCATAACACAATATTTGACATAAATTTTGCGTTTTAACACTTGAAAAACAGGGTTTGTGTTTGAGAAGATTAAAAAATTCTTGACAAAAAATTTGCAGATTGATAATATTTAGATATGGTAGTAGTTAAAGAACTTGTTGAATTGCTTCAAGAAAACAAAATGAAAAGCGTTTCGGTTTATGATTTGTCGTCAATGGGAGATGACAAATTTGTTGTGTTGTCTTCTTCAAACAAGATTGCCGACAGCAAGAAAGTTGCCGATATTATCGCAGAAAAATACAATTATACAGGCAAAATTGAAGGTTACAACAAAGGCGAATGGATTGTGTTTGATTTTGTTGGTTTGACCCTGCACATTTTTCTTCCAAAAGTGAGAGACAAATACAATCTTGACAAACTTTACAAACCAAAAAAGATTTCAATCTAAACATTTTTTAAAAACAAAGCTGTTTTGCTTTGTTTTTTTGTTTTTTTAGGTTATAATTTTTTTGTAAATTGCAAAACAAACATAGTTTGAAGGGCATTTTGCTTAATTTTGTAGGTGAAAGATGATTGAAATTTGTTTTGTCTGCACAGGCAACACTTGTCGGTCGGTTATGGCTGAGAGAATTGCTAAAAAAATGGCAAAGTCATCTAGCTTGAAGGATGTCAAGTTTTCTTCATGTGGCTTGAAGGCAAAAAAGGAAAATATCACACCTTACGCATCAAAAGCGCTCAAAACTTTGGGTTATGATGGCAGAGATCGAAAGAGTGTGCTTTTCAAAAAGCCAAAACCAAAAGTGCTTTATGTCACTGTGACAAACCAACACAAGCAATTTGTTTCGACAAAAAATGTGTTGAGTTTTGAAGATTTGGCTGGTGGAGTGGTTGATCCTTATGGTCAAGATTTTGAAACCTATATGAAAACAGCAAAACAAATTGAAGAAAATGTTTCAATTTTGCTTGAAAAGATAAAGAAATTGAGAGGTGAAATATGATAGTTATTGCCAGTGACCATAGAGGTTATCTGTTGAAAGAAGATTTGAAAACATTTTTCAATCAAGAAAACATTATCACGATTGATGTTGGGGCTTACAGCAAAGAGCCTGTTGACTATCCAGACATTGTCAAACTTGCAAATGCAAAAGTGCTTGAAAACAAAAACAATGTTGGCATCTATATATGTGGATCTGGCATTGGTGTAAGTTTGGCAGCAAACAGAAACCCAAAAATCCGTGCAGCATTGTGCTCAAACGAAAATATGGCAATGCTTGCAAGAAAACACAACGATGCAAATGTTTTGTGCATCGGTGCAAATTTTACAAAAAAGAAAAAAGCAATAAAGATGATAAAATTGTTTTTGACAACAGCCTTTGAAGGCGGCCGCCATGCTAGAAGATTAAAAAAGATTTCAGGAGATAAATAAGATGATAAATGTTATTGTTCCAATCACAAAAGATGTAGAAGAATTTTCAGCATTCGTTTCAAAGTATGCAAACAAAACCACAAAGTTTTTTGTTGGGGTGACAGAAAGTCTTGCAGCAAAATTTGACTGCAAAAAGAAAGATGTCGAAGTGCATATATATAAAGATGGTGCAAGAGTTGAAGAAATTGTCAATGCTCTTGGCAGTTGCAAGAGAGAAAAGGGCAAACTTCTTATTGCAAGAAGACCTTTGTCTGATGACGAATACACAAAACTTACAACTTCCAACAAAGACATTGTTTCACTCAAAGCAGTGAGAAGCAAGTTTGCGACAAAATTCAAAAACTTTGCAAGAAAGTTGATCAAAAAAGTGTTTGCTTTCTCTTATTTTGAAGATATTTCGGCAATTTGCTACGGCGAAAGCATGTATGAATTGCTTTCAGTGTGTCCAAACCTTTCAAACGCATCTCGTTTGAACAGATATGTAGGAGTTTCGGTCGAAGAAATCGAAACAGAAGCAAAACCTGTAAGAAAAGAATATGGCAGAGCAGAAAACATTATGAATTTGCTCTTGGGGACCGTGTTTTTCTTGGGAACTATCCTTACAATCATTTTTTTGGGTGTCACATTGCCAAAGATCAAAGCGTTGTATGTCGTTTTGATGGTGCTTTGGGTTGTGGTTGCTCTCGTTTGCCAAATTGTGGCACTTGTCAATTTTACACGAACTGTCACTGTCGGACAGCTTGACTTTGGGCGTGTTGAAGAAATAATTATTAAAAAGGAGAACAATAAATAATGAAAAAAGTAAGATTGGGTATCAACGGATTTGGAAGAATTGGAAGACTTGCTCTTAGAATTGCAGCAAAAAGAGATGATGTTGAAGTGGTGGCAATCAACGATCCATTTTTGACAGTCGAATATGCTAAATATCTTTTGGAACATGACACAATTCACGGACATTTTGATGTGCCAGTAAAAGTTAAAGATGACAAACTCATTGTAGGAAAATCAAAAATCTCTTTCTATTTGGAAAAAGAACCAGCTTTGATCCCTTGGAAAAATGACCAAGTTGATGTAGTCGTTGAATGTACAGGAAAATTTACTGCTTATGATGGTGCAAAAGCTCACATTGAAGCAGGTGCAAAGAAGGTTGTAGTTTCTGCACCAGGAAAAAATATGCCAATGTTTGTTATGGGCGTAAACAACACAACATACACACCTGATATGGACATTGTTTCAAACGCATCTTGCACAACAAACTGCCTTGCTCCACTTGCAAAAATCATCAATGATGCATTTGGAATTGAAGAAGGTCTTATGAGCACAGTTCACTCTACAACAGCAACACAACTTACTGTTGATGGACCAAGCAAAAAAGACTGGAGAGGCGGAAGAGCTGCAACATACAACATCATTCCATCTTCAACAGGTGCTGCAAAAGCAGTTGGCGAAGTTATTCCAGAACTTAAAGGCAAGCTTACAGGCATGAGCTACAGAGTCCCAACTTTGGATGTTTCTGTTGTTGATCTTACTTGCAGACTTGCAAAACCTACAACTTACGAAAAAATCGTTGCTGCTGTTAAGAAGGCAAGCAAGGGCGAAATGGCTGGCATCGTTGGTGTGACTGAAGATCCAGTTGTTTCAAGCGACTTCATTGGTGATGCAAGAACTTGTATTTTCGATGTAAACGCAGGCATTATGCTTAGCCCAACATTTGTCAAGCTTGTTGCCTGGTATGACAACGAATGGGGTTATTCAAACAAACTTGTTGACCTCTGTGCTTACATTATGCAAAACAACAAATAATTTATCATTTTCACTAAAAGGAAAACAAAATGAAGAGTGATTTGAATAGAGAGTTGATTGAAAACTTGAATGAAAGCAGCAATGAAAATTTTGCTGAAACTGTAAACAACATTGTATATTCGCTTATCGAAGAGGTAGTTGACGAAGTTTCGTTGATCTCTCCTTTCGTGCGTAGCGACAAATGCGTGCTTGTGCCAGCAAACGAAATTTATTTGGGTGCATTTTCGCAATTGTCAGAATACACTTACTTTTTTGGCATCGACAATGCTCAAATGGAAGTAAATTCGAAAAGCAAATCTCAAACTTTGAAATATCTTTGGAGAGAGTTTAGAGCTTCTTGGAGAATTGGAAGAAAGAAAAAATACAAAAAAATAAAAGAAAAAGAAAGATCAATCGAAAGTTTGCAAAGATATTCTTTGGCTGACCTTCGTCACGATTTGGTTATGGCTTTGGCAAACAAAGTCAGTGAAACAAGCGTTATCACAGAATATTCAAACCACCTTTCTTTGTTTGGTGCTGACGACTTTGGCACAGGTGTCATGATCAACATCTATGTTTGTTTCTACGATTCAAAAACAGAAACATTTGGATTGCCAAAAGCAAACAAAAACAAAATCATTCCTGTTGCATTTGGAAACAGATTTAGAAACCTCGACAACAAAGTTGTTGAATGTGGACCTATGTTTGTAAACATGGCAAAAATTTACAACGCACTTTACTCAAAAAATTATGACAGAGTGCCAAATCAAATTTTGCTTGAAAGTTTGCTTTACAACTGCCCAACAGTGCTTTTTGACGAAAATGATGTCTACAAGACATTTGTCAATGTTTCAAACTATATAAGACTTACAAATCCAAAGAGTTTTGTTTCGGTTTGTGACGAAAGCAAAAACATTTTTGAAGAAAGTTTGGTTGACAGAACAAATGCCCAAATTGACTTTGGAAAAATTATCAATATGCTTGATAGATATAAATATTAATTTCGCTTTAGGTATAAAATTCGACATTTTGCAAACTCTACAATCAAGGAGGTGCAAATGAAGGATATGATGTCGCTTCTGTGCTTTGGTGCAGGTATTGTGGCCGGTGCTTTGATTTACAAACACTCACAAGATGCCAAAAGGCTTGTCAACAAGGGCGAAAAAGCCGTTAGACAAGAAGTAGAGATGATAAAAGACTCTATGCAACAAGCACAAAATGACTCCAAACAAAAAAAATAGGCGATTTTGCCTATTTTTTGTTTTCGCGACAAAAAACAATGTCCTTTGCCCCTTGAAATGTGTCGAATTTTATGGTATAATGACCCTATAAGGAGTTATTTATGAGTAAATTATTTGCAAAAATCAACGCTACAAAGCAATTTCTTGCAAACTTGCTTCAAATCACAGAAGCAGAAGCAGAAAGCATGATCGACAAACAACCCTCGTTGATCAATTATAGCACACAACAAGTATGGAAAAAAGACGAAGCAGGAAACACAATGCTTGTCAATGTTTTGATTGACAGAATGAGTTTTTATAGAGATGTTTTTAGAGTGCCTGCAGAACTTCCTGAAAAGAAGTTTTTGCGTATGATTGCAAGCCATCCAGCATTGCTCAACACTTCAGAAAAAACATTTTTGGCAAAGATGGAAGCCATCAAATCAACTTTGGACTTGACTGATGTCGAACTTAGAAGATTTGTTGTAGGGAATCCTCAAGTGGTTTTGCTTGATTGCTCTGCAAACGGAAAAAATACAACAATTGCAAAGATTGCAAAATTTAGATCAGTGCTTTCTATGGACGAAATTTTAGACAATCCAATGATTATGAATGTTCCAGCACAAAAATTTACAATCAGATATATGATTGCAAAAAATGCAGGTGCTAGAGATGCTTTTGTGAATGGTGGCTTTATGTACAACGAGAAAAAGGTTTATGCTCGTGCACAATATTTGGCAACACTCACAGGCACACAATATGCTTCATCAGAAATCTTCTCAGACAAGTTTGAAAAGAAGTTTGGTGTGCTTGATGCAACTTTGACTGCTCAATATCCACTTGATGCTGCTGCAATTGCAAACATCGAAGCAACTTATGCTGCAAACAACAGAAGACCAATCACATTGAAGCCAGAAGAAAGAAATGCTGTTTTATAATTGAAAAATAGGAGATAGTTATGGATAAAAATTTTGAAGCTTATTTGAAATCACTTGATTTTGATGATGAAGATATTGAAAACTTCTGCATTCTTGTTCCTTCGTTGGAATATATCGAATTGGATCAAGCTCTCGCTTGCATCGAAGAAGTTGTAAAAGCTGGATATCCAAAAGATGACATCGACTCGCTTATTTTCTCAAACCCAGGATTTTTGGTTTGCGATCCAGAATACATCAAAAACAAACTCGCTGCATTGGGTGGCGATGTTGAGGCAAAGCTCAAGGCTGACCCAACTTTGATTTAATTTTTGAAAATAAAACAAAAAAGCAAGGTATATAGCCTTGCTTTTTTCATATACACTGAGCGAATGCTTCGTTGCAATTTGACTGACTGCCTTGCAAGTTGTCAACTCCACCAAAGTTTCCTCATGGCACATCTGCCGGTCTCCTTAATGATGCTTCCGTCAGGACCTGACATGGTTCGAAGGGACAAATTGCATAAGACCTTAATTTCACCATCAGCACCTTGCACACATATTCAACCAAACGGCATCTAGGCAAGCGTTCGATCCTGCTGTAGTGGATTGCAGGTTACAGGGCACCACTAACTCCCCATCTAGCTCAGTGTTCAATTATTATATGTCCAAATGGCAAAATTGTCAAGCAGTTTGGCAAAAAGTATAGCCATTTTCAAAATTTTGCTGCTTTGGCGACAAAAGATGACACAAGATGCCATCTTTTTTCTTTTATATGCCAAAAGCATCTTCATACAATGCTGTGTGAGGTAAATTATGCTTGAAAAGATATTGCCAGACAACTTGGCAGAGATTCTAAACAAAAAAATCAATCTGCAAGCCGTAAATGAGATAAGATTGCGTATCGACAGTCCCATCATTGTGTCTGTTGGTGGCAAAAACTTTTTTGTTTGCGAAAATGGACTGACTTCAAACATAAAACAAGCCATTTTTTCAAACAAATTGATGATTGAAGATGTGATTTTCAGGGCAAGCGAGTGTTCGATTTATTCGGTAAACGAACAAATAAAACGAGGGTTTATTGTCACCGATGAAGCAGTGCGCATTGGCATTGGTGGAGATTTGATCGAAGAAGATGGAAAGGTGAAAACAATATCCAATTTTTGCTGTTGCAATCTTCGTATACCTCACACAATCAAAAATTGCAGTTTGTCTGCATTTTCGCATATCGTAAACGGCAATTTGGTGCACAACACATTGGTTGTTTCGCCACCAGGTTGTGGCAAGACAACATTTTTGAGAGATTTTGTTTTTCAGCTTTCGCAACGAGACATTTCTCTCAATGTTTTGCTTCTCGATGAGAGAGGGGAATTGGATTTTGGCATCAATTCGCACTACACTGACAAATTATCCTTTTTTGACAAGCAAAAAGGGTTTGAAAGTGGCATCAGATCTCTTTCTCCTGATGTGATAGTTACGGACGAAATAGGGCAAGAAAATGATGTTTCAGCGCTTGAATATGCTTGTGGTTGTGGCGTAAAGATTTTGGCTTCGGCACACTGTGATACTCTGGAAAATTTTTTGAAAAAACCTTTGTTTCAACGACTTCAAAAAAACAAAATTTTCGCTCGCTATGTTTTTTTGTCAAAGAAAAACGGACCTGGCACATTTGAGGGAGTTTATGATGAAAATCTAAATCGAATTTACAAATCATTTTAGGAGGTTTTATGAAAATTGTGTTGATTTTGACGGTGTTTTTGTCGTGTGTTGGGATTGGAGTGTTTTATTCTTCAAAATTTCAAAAGAGAAAAAAGTTTTTTGACTCGCTTATATGCTTTGCTGACAAGCTGTCGCTTGAAATAAACTTTTCGAGAGAGCGTTTGAGGGTTTTGATCGAAGGGTTTGATGAAAGTCACAAAAAAAATCTGTTTAATGTTTGTGAGAAATATTTGGATTTTTTGGATAAAAAAAGCGAATTGACCAAAGAGCTTTTGCTTGCAGATGTCAAAATTTTGAAAAATGATGAAAAAGACCTTGTGTTTATGTTTTTTAAGGCACTAGGCAGAAGAGATGTTGAAAATCAGACAAAAGAACTCCAAAGTTTTGTTTCTCGTTTTGCAGAGGTGAAAACAAAATGCGATGCCGAACAGAAAAAATATGGCACTCTGTCAATCAAATTGGGGGTTGTTGTTGGTTTGTTTTGGGCTGTGATTATGTTTTGATAGGGGGAGTTTATGGAAGTTGACATCATCTTCAAAATTGCCAGCATAGGCATCTTGACAGCAGTCATAGGTCAAATCCTTAAAAACAGTGGCAAAGATGACATTTCGACTTTGGCTACACTTGCTGGGGTGGTAATTGTTTTGTTTATGGTGGTGGGGCTTATTGCTGACTTGTTTTCTTCAATCAAAACAATGTTTAGTTTTGCAAGTTTGTTGATGTGACAATTTGCTTTTTCAGGAGGTTTTATGGAAACTCTCTACAAAATTATCGGCATTGCAATTGTCACTTGCATTGCTTGTTTTGTTGTAAAACCAATCCGTGCTGACTTTGCTGTTGTCATCTCAATTGTAGGTGGGGTGCTGGTGCTGATTTATGCAATGGGCTACCTTGCCGATGTGTTTGGTTTGTTTGGAAACATCTTTAATATCACAGGCATCAACACTTCGATTTATTCGGTTGTGTTTAAGGTGATTGGCATTGGCTATTTGACCGAATTTACTGCTGGCATTTGCACCGACACGGGCAATGCAAGTTTGGCAGACAAGGTTTTGCTTGGTGGCAAATTGATCATTTTGGTTATGGCCCTGCCAATTGTGAAAAGCATTTTAAACATTGTTGTGGAGTTGTTGCCATGACACGCAAAAAGAAAATTGTTTTGCTGTTGTTTGTTGTGTTTGTTTTGATTTCTTGCTTTTTTGGCAGATTTGACATTGCAAGAGGGTTTGTGACTTACACAGCACAAGCACAATCTCAACAAGAGGACGATATAGAGCAAAAATTTGAAGAAGAAATTTCGCAGCAGTTGTCAAATTTGGATTTTTCTGGGATAGAACAAATCGTAACAAACCTTTCAACCGATGCAAAACAAATGTTTTCAAAACAATCCTTTGCAAAAGTGGTGAAGCAGGTTGTCTCTGGTGAGTATATAGGCAATTCGCAAAGTTTTTTCTCTTCGGCAATGGCTTTGTTTTTCAGCAACATAAAAGAGTTTTTGCCAACCATCGCAACCATCATCGCAGTTTCTATTTTGGGTGGTATGATTGGTGCTTTGAAACCAACTACAAACGGAAAATCAATTGACAACATTGTTCATTTTGTAACCTATGGACTTGTGGTGGTTTTCTTGGGCACTATATTGGTCAATTTGGTTGACTTGGTGACAAACACACTAAAACTTGTTAAAGGCATTTTTGATGCAATATTTCCAATATTATTGACACTTCTTACTGCCGTTGGTGGAAGCGTGTCTGTTGGCATATATCAGCCAGCGATTGCACTGCTCAGTGGTGGGTTTGCTTCGCTTATCTCTTATGTGCTTATGCCAATGTTTGTCTTTTCGCTTGTTTTTTCGCTGGTAGGAAACCTTTCAAACAATGTCAAACTCGACAGATTTGTTTCGTTTTTGCAAGGTTCTTTCAAATGGACAATGGGGTTGTGTTTTACAATCTTTCTAGGGTTTGTCAGCATTCAAGGCATTATGGCAGGATCAGTTGATGGGTTGTCTGTAAGGACTGCCAAATATGCAATCAAAAGTTATGTGCCGATTGTTGGTGGCTATGTGTCAGATGGCCTTTCAATCATCACAGCAAGCAGTGTGCTCATCAAAAATGCAGTTGGTGGTGTGGGATTGTTTTTGCTTTTGTCCAGCATTATCTCTCCTTTGTTAAATTTGGTGGTGTTTATGCTAGCACTCAAATTTATAGCTGGCATTGTCGAACCTATCGGCGACAAAAAGATTGCAAACTTTGTTGGCGAAATGTCAAAAAGCTTGTCACTTTTGATTGCACTTTTGATTGCTGTGTCGTTTATGTATCTAGTGCTGACAGGTCTTGTTATGTGCAGTGCAAATTTGCTTGTGTAAGGAGGGGCGATGAGTGGCGTTTCGCAGTGGCTGTTGTCAATAACAGGAGTTATCCTTTTGAGCGTGCTTGCCGAGTTTGCTTTGCCAGAGGGGCAGATAAACAAATATACAAAAGTGATTTTCTCTTTTGTGGTGCTGTTGGTGGTGATTATGCCACTGCCCAAATTGTTTGGAAAAGATTTTGATGTGTCACGCTTTTTTTCAAGTGGCGAAAGCGTTTTGCAAGAAAACTATTTAGAGCAGACAAACCTAAACAAACTCTCTGCCATAAACAAAGATCTCAATGCTTCGCTAGAGAGTTTAGGTTTTGAAAATGTCGAGGTGTCAATCAACGCAAACATCTTTGCTTCTCAACTAGAAATTTATTGGATTGATGTCGATTTGTCAAATGTCATTTATAAAGACAAAACAAAAGATGGCACATGGATAAAAATGCAGATAAATGAAATCATAGACAAATTTGCTGTTTTGAAAAATGTGGAGGTTAGATTTGATGGATAGAATAAAAAAGTTGTTTCAAAGGATAGCAAAGATAAAACATATCCAAATTTATATAGCACTTGTGCTTGGGCTTGTGATTTGTGTTGTGTGCTTGGGAGGAATGCAAAACAAAAAAAGTGACAACACAACCGAAATTGCGACAGAAGATTGCACCACTGCTGAGGAATATGCCACACTGCTTGAGAATAAATTATGTAATGTATTGTCCAAAGTTTCTGGGGCAGGGAAAGTGAGTGTTGTTATTACTCTTGAAAGTGGATTTTCGTTTGATTATGCAACAAACACCGAAACAAAAACAATAACTTCTGGCGACAATGAAACAACAGTGACAACAGAAACGGTGATTTTGGTTTCAAATCAGCCAGTGATTTCAAAACAAAATTATCCAAAGATAAAGGGGGTGGTTGTGGTAGCAGATGGTGCAAATGACATAAATGTAAAGTTAAGCATTATTTCGGCAATAGAGACAATTCTGCAAGTGGACAGGCAGAACATAACAATATTGGCATAAAAGGAGTTTTTATGAAAAAGAGAACTAAAATTATCATTCTTTCATTTATGATTGTTTTGTTGGGTGCAACAGGTTATCTCAACATTGTGCTCAACAATTCGGTCAAGCAAACAAACACAGAAGTTGCGACAGCGAGCTACTTCACATCATATCGCAACGACAGAGAAAGCACACGAGATCAAGAAATTTTGTATTATGATGCAATCATTGACAGTCCTTCTTCTTCGGAAGCGGCCATTATGGCAGCAGAACAAGCCAAAATGGAACTTGTTTCGCTTATGGAAAAAGAACTTGCCGTTGAAGGACTTATCAAAGCACAAGGGTTTGAAGATTGTGTGATTGCCATTTCAAACGAAAAGGTCAATGTGGTTGTAAAAGGAAGTTCGCTCACTGAAAACGAGGTGGCACAAATTTCAACAATTGTCAAAGAACAACTTGACACTCAACTTAAAAATATTGTGATAATTCCGGCTGAATAGGTTGCAAAAGTTTGGTTGATTGTGATAAAATGACTTATGAACTAGCATAAGGAGAAATTTATGGCTACAAAAAACCAAGACACAAACAATGGCAAAATTACACTTGACAGAAAAATCCTTGTTTCAATCATCAACTTGGCAGCAAAAGAAATCAATGGTGTCGAAAGTGTTACAAACACAGAAAGATCATGGTTTAAGAGATTGTTTAATCGCTATGATGATGGTGTTGAAATCAAATTTGAGAAAAATGGTGCTCTTACCATTGATGTTTATCTCAACATATATGTAGGTTACAGTGTGCCCGACATTGCATACAGAGTTCAAGAAAACATCAGAAACTCACTTGCAACAATGGTTGCACTCAAACCACTCAAAATAAATATTCATGTTCTCAACATCGAATGTGACAAAGAGGTGACAGAAAATGCGTAACGAAGCCAGAGAAAATGCGTTTAAGTTGATTTTTGAAGGACTTTTTCACGAATGTGATGTCGAACTTTCAAAAGACAACTTGGTAGAACTTAAAAAAGAAGATGATATCCAATTTTTCAATGCAATCATGACTGCATTTGAAGAAAATCAACAAACTATGCAACAAGAAATTGAAGGCAACTTGAAAAACTATTCATATTCGAGAGTTTTCAAAGTTGACTTGGCACTTATTTATCTTGCATTGACAGAAATCAAATATTGCCAAACACCAAAAGCAGTTGCTATCAACGAAGTGTTGGAAATTGCAAAAAAATACAGCACAGAAAAATCATCTAAATTTATAAATGGACTTATTTCAGCCATAATAAATGAAAAATAATGACACAAGCATACACACTTTCAGTAAGCAAATTTAACAGCATTGTTAGAGATATATTCAACAACGAAGAACTTCTCCACAACATAAAAATTGTTGGAGAAGTTTTTGGCGTTTCTTTATTAAAATCTTCCGTTTATTTCAGCATAAAAGACGAAGAAGCATCACTTCCTTGCGTTTGTTTTTATGGAGACATTATGAAAAATGTCAAAGAAGGCGACATGGTGGTTGTGACTGGTTCGCCAAACTTCTATGCAAAAAGCGGGAGATTTAATTTTGTTGTAAACAAAGTAGAACCGTTTGGCCTTGGTCTTCTTTATCAAAGATTTTTGGAACTTAAAGCAAAACTTGAAAGTGAAGGATTGTTTGATCAGGCACACAAAAAACCAATGCCAGCAAACATTAAGAGAATTGGCGTCGTCACTTCAAAAGATGGTGCTGTCATTCAAGACATCAAAAATGTAACTTGGAGAAGAAATCAAGCGATCGACATTGTGCTCTACAACACAAAAGTTCAGGGCAACGATGCAGAAAAAGAAATCGCAAGAGGGATCGAATTTTTCTCTGATTATGACGGGGTTGATGTTGTGGTTGTTGCAAGAGGTGGTGGCAGTTTGGAAGATCTGGCTGCTTACAACACCGAAATTGTGGCTCGTGCGACTTACGCATGCAACAAACCTATTGTTTCGGCAGTTGGGCACGAAACAGACTTTACAATCATTGACTTTGTTTCGGATTTGAGAGCCCCCACTCCGAGTGCCGCAGCAGAACTTTTGACACAAGACACAAAAACATCTGTTCTTGTCTTGAAAAAGGATATTGCAAGGGTTTCTAGGGCGCTTGATCAATATGTCGCAGACAAAACTATGCAGTTTTCAAATGACAAAAACTTGCTCGTTTCGCTTGCAGAAGATTTTGTTGGAGACAAAAAAATCTATCTCGACAAATTGGCAGGCAAAATCGCAAACAAAGCAGAAAGTTTTGCCAGCGAAAATGATTATGCCTTGAAACTCAAACTCGCACACTTAAACAAACTCAATCCTCTTGACATTTTGTCACTTGGATATGCTAAAATAGAACAGAATCAAAAAAGTGTTTCTTGCAAAAATCAACTTGATGAAAATGCAGAATTTGAAATTTATTTTGCAGATGGTCAAGTGATTGCTAAAGGAGTAGGAAAATGAATTACGAAGACGCAATAAAAGAATTGGAAGAAATTATTGAAAAATTGGAAAACGACAAGTTGCCGCTCAAACAAGCACAACAACTTTTTGAAAGAGCATCAGAATTGGCAAAATTTGCACAAGCAGAACTTTCAAAAACAAACGGCAAACTTTATCAAATTAAACAAGAATTAGATCAAATTACGGAGGAAGAATTATGAAATTAGGCAAATTGGTAGGCAAAAGAGTAAAAGAAATGCCAACAGGTGCTACACTTAAAAGCCATATTTTGCTTTTGAGAAGTGGCTACATAAAACAAGTAGGGGCAGGTATATTTTCGCTTCTTCCACCAGCACAAAGAGTGAGCTTGAAGATTCAAGCAATCATTCGTGACGAAATGAACAAGCTTGGTGGACAGGAAGTGCTTTTCCCTGTTGTTATGCCAAGAGAACTTTGGGATATGTCAGGTCGTTATGCATCAATCAAAGAAGAATTGGTAAGATTTAAGGACAGAACAGGTCACGATATGCTTTTGGGTATGACTCACGAAGAAGCTGCCGTGCATATGATGATGAACACTGCAACAAGTCACGAAGACTTGCCAGCAATGATCTATCAAATCCAAACAAAATTCCGTGACGAAGCAAGATCTCGTGGTGGACTTATCAGAGTAAGAGAATTTACAATGAAAGATGCTTACTCATTCCACAACACTCAAGAAGATTTGGACAGTTACTACAAAAAAGTCTATGATGCTTATGTAAGAATTTACAAGAGAATCGGCTTCAAAAACTTTGTTGTTGTTGAAGGCGACAATGGCATTATGGGTGGAAAGATTTCACACGAATATATGGCAGTGACAGACGCTGGTGAAGACAGCCTTGTTGTTTGCCCTAAGTGTGGCTATGCAAGCAATATGGAAGTTGCTTGTTGCGTGAAAGACGCAAACGATGGTGACATTGCAGGAGAAATGCAAGAAGTGTTTACCGGCAACGCTCACACAATTGAAGAAGTTTGTGCTTTTCTTGAAACAGATGCAAAACACTCTGCAAAAGCAGTGTGCTATAAGACAGAAAACGATGGAAAACTTGTTGTTGCTTTCCTTCGTGGAGACCACGACATCAACGAAACAAAACTTTCAAAGTTGGTTAAGAGTGCTTTGGAATATGTTGAAGTTGAAGATTTTGGTTTGTGTGCAGGCAACATTGGCCTTGTTGACTTGAAAGTTCCAGAAGGAAGTTATGTTTTCTATGACAAAACATTGCAAGGTCTTGAAGATTTTGTTACAGGTGCAAACAAAGCAGATTATCACATCAAAAATGTAAGTATGTCTAGAGATATGAAAGATGTTGAATTTGTTGACATCGCTTTGGTTAAAGAAGGCGAAAGATGCGTTCACTGTGGCGAAGTTTTGACTCACACAAGAGGCATCGAAATTGGAAACATCTTCCAACTCGGCACAAAATACACAGCAACAATGGGCATGAAAATCAATATGCCTGATGGCACTGCAAAAGAACCAATCATGGGTTGCTATGGCATTGGTGTTGGCAGAAACCTCGCAAGCATCATCGAAGAAAAGGCAGATGACAAAGGTCTTGTATGGCCAATGACAATTGCTCCATGGCAAGTTCATCTTTGCCCACTCAGAGTTGATAACGAAAATGTTGCAGAAATCTCTGAAGAACTTTACAAATCAATGCAACAAGCAGGCATCGAAGTTTTGTATGACGAAAGAAATGTTTCTGCAGGCGTAAAACTCACTGACAGCGAACTTATGGGAGTTCCACTCAGAGTAGTTATCAGCCCAAAAACACTTGAAAACGCACAAGCAGAAGTTACAATCAGAGCAACAGGCGAAAAAATCTTTGTTGCTTTGAATGATTTGATTTCCGAACTTATCATGATGATCAAAGACGAAATCGACGAAATCGAAAAGGATTTGTAAGAAATCATTAAAAGGTGTTGAAAATACACCTTTTTTTGTTGCTAAATTGCCCACAAAGCGTTTTCTCGCCTACTTCTTTGCCAAAACACAACTCGCTTTTTATGGCACAATTTTGTCCTAATTTTTCAACACTTGCAATATACATATATTGTATGAACAAAAACAATTGGGGTTGGGCCGTCAAAATCTTTATTCTGTCGATTTGTCTTTCGATATTGTTTAGCGTGATATCTCAAAGTTTGTTTCCAACATTGCCAAACATTTTGTCTGTGGTTGTGATTTTGTTTTTTATTGTGCTTAGCACAATTTTTGATATGATTGGGGTTGCGATTGCATCACTAAATCAAGACAAACTAAAAAAAGACAAATTCAAGGATTGCTGGCAAACAGCAACAAAATTGTGCAACAACACCGAAAAGGTTTCTTCATTTTGCTGTGATGTCGTGGGTGACATTTGTGGCATTTTGAGTGGAGCAGGTGGGGTGAGTGTGGTGTTGAATCTCAACATTCAAGATCCAAGCATTTATGTGATAGCAACTTGTCTGACAAGTTCTTTGATTGCCGGGCTTACAATTTTTGCAAAAGCAATCATGAAAAAGAAGGCAGTACAAAAAGCAGAGCAAATTTTGATGACAACAAGTCAGGTTTTGAATGTTCTGGTCAGTCCAAAGCTGTTTTTTTCTAAAATAAAGAAGAAAATTTCAAAAAATAAGTAAAATCTCTTGACAATGCAAAGGCAATCATGTTAAGATATGCGAGTAAGAAAGCAGAAGTCCACCTTCTCACCTATCGAATTTCGTTTTGATATGGTCCAAAAATTTTGAATATTTTTTGTGAGAAATCACTTATTCTTGTTTTTTGGTTTGGTAGGATTTTTGCGTCCTACCAAATTTTTTATTAAAGGGAGATTACGACTATTTTCAAGGAACTTTTTATCAATGACCAAATCACAGCAAAAGAAGTAAGACTTATTGGCGAAGAAGGCGAACAACACGGCGTGCTTTCAAAAGCAGCAGCTCAAGACATCGCTGACAAAGCAGGACTTGACCTTGTCCTTATGAATCCAAACGGAAATCCTCCAGTTTGCAAGCTTATGGACTATGGCAAATATAAGTTTGATGCTGTAAAGAAAGAAAAAGAACTTCGCAAAAATCAAAAGATTAGCGAAATCAAAGAAATTCAACTTTCAATGAGAATTGATGACTATCATGTAAGCTTTAAGCTCAAAAACGCTCAAAAGATCTTGCAAGAAGGCGACAAAGTTAAGGTTTCTTTGAGAATGAGAGGTAGAGAACAAGCATATTCACAAAATGCTGTTGAAACAGTGAAGAAGTTTGTTGCTGACCTTGCTGATTATGGCTTTATCGAAAAAGATCCAGCCATTATGGGCAGAAATGTATCAGTGGTAATCAATCCAAAAAAAGCAAAATAAAAGGAGAACAGGGAAAATGCCTAAAATGAAAACACACAGTGGTGCTAAGAAAAGATTTTCACTCACTGCAACAGGAAAAGTTAAGTATGCTAGACCAAACAAAGGTCACTTCTTGACAAACAAAGCTAAAAGTCGTAAAAGAAAACTCAGAAAAGGTTCTTATATTGCAGGAAAGAATGCAAGCAATATCAAGACTTTGCTCTGCAAATAATTAGGGGGAACACATGAGAATTAAAAGAGCAGTAAACGCAGTTAAAAAGCGTAGAAAAATTTTGAAAT
Source organism: Candidatus Caccovivens sp. (assembly GCA_045650745.1). Taxonomy (GTDB): domain Bacteria; phylum Bacillota; class Clostridia; order Christensenellales; family UBA1242; genus Caccovivens. Next base: position 55,568 of record JAZRRN010000008.1, on the reverse strand, counting down.
CAGCTAAAGGTTACTTTGGCGCAAAGAGCAAACTCTACAGAACAGCTAGAGAACAAGTTATGAAGAGTGGCCAATATGCTTATATTGGAAGAAAACAAAGAAAGAGAGATTTCAGAGCTCTCTGGATCACAAGAATCAACGCAGCTTGCAGACAAAACGACATTTCATACAGCAGATTTGTTTCAGGTCTCAAGAAAGCTAATGTAACTTTGAACAGAAAGGTGCTTGCTGATTTGGCAGTTAGAGAACCAGAATCATTTGCAAACCTTGTTGAAGTTGCTAAAAAGGCATAAGTAAGTGCTTAAGGCAAGCAAAAATTTCATATTGAATCTAAAAAAGCAAAAACACGAAAACAAGTCTTTGCTTTTTTTAGATAATGCCAAAATTATCAAAGATGCAATTGCAAACAACTCAATCAATGTCGAATGCATTTTGACAAGTTTGCAAGAGTTGCCATTTGATGCAAAGGGCGCAGAAATTTATCAAGTTGATGATCGCACAATCGAACAACTTGCAGACACAAAAACACCACAGAAAGTATTATGCATTGCATACCTTACACAAAATGTTGTGGAGGTGCCAAAAACCAACTTTTTGGTTTTGGACTCGTTGCAAGACCCAGGAAATGTTGGCACTTTGATCAGAACTGCCAAAGCATGTGGGTTTGAATACATCTTTTTGCTGGACTCTGTAAGAAAAGAAAATAGCAAACTTGTAAGAAGTTCGGTCGGAGCAGTTTTTGACAGCAAAGTTTTTCAAATGAGCAAAAACGAATTTGTTGAGTTTGCAAAAACAAACAAACTTCAACTTGCGATGTGTGATATGGATGGCGAAAACATCTTCACATTCAAAAATGAAGGCATCTTGGGCATTGTGGTTGGAAACGAAGGTCAAGGTGTTTGCGACCAAATTGCTTCTTTGTGCAGCAAAACAATCAAAATCCCTATGATGAAGGGTATTGAAAGTTTGAATGCTGGTGTTAGTGGCTCAATCATCATGTATGAAATCAACAAAAATTTGTTTTAAGACAAACAATTGTCAAACTAAATTAAATTAAGGAGAAAATTATGTCTGGACATTCAAAATGGCATAACATACAAGCCAAAAAAGGTAAAACTGATGCAGCTAGAGGCAAAATCTTTACAAAAATCGGCAGAGAAATCGCCGTTTGCGTAAAACTCGGCGGACCAGATCCTAATGTCAACAGCAAATTGAAAGATATTATTGCAAAAGCAAAATCAAACAATATGCCAAATGACAACATTGAAAGATCAATCAAAAAAGCTTCAGGCGAACTTGGTGGCGTAAACTACGAAGCAATCACATACGAAGGTTACGGAATTGGTGGTTCGGCTGTTATTGTTGAATGTTTGACTGACAACAAAAACAGAACAGCAGGCGATGTTCGCCATGCTTTCGACAAGTTTGGTGGAAGTTTGGGTTCTACAAACTGCGTGTCATATCTTTTCAACAGCAAAGGTGTTGTTATCGTTGTTGATGCAAAAGATGCCGATACTTTGATGCTTGATGCAATCGAAGAAGGTGCAGTTGATGTTGTTGAAGACGAAGACAGCATCGAAATCATCACCGAACCAAACAAACATGGTCAAATGAGAGAGGCTTTGGAAGCAAAAGGATACAATGTTGTTTCTGCTGAAACAGAATTGATTCCAGATCTCTATGTTGATTTGAACAGCGAACAACAATCAAAATTCCAAAAAATGATCGATGCTTTGGAAGATTTGGACGATGTTCAAGAAGTTTATCACAATGTAAATATTGATGAAGAAGATGAATAAAAACATCTTCTTTATTTTTGCCACTCACAAATGCTAAATGCAGTCGTTTTGTTTGACAAATATTGGCAATTTTATTAAAATTGTTGTATGAGAATTTTGGGTATTGATCCAGGTTATGGGATCGTGGGATTTGGCATAATTGACACACACAGAGATAATGCTGTCGTTGATTTTGGGGTTATCGAAACACCAAAAGAAGACACATTTCCTGTAAGACTTCAACGCATTGAAGAGTCGTTGCGTGTGCTTATGGAAAGATATAAGCCAGATGAGGTTGCAATTGAAGAATTGTTTTATTGCAAAAACCAAACAACTGTCATTCCTGTTGCAGAAGCAAGAGGGGTTATTGTGCTTACAGTCAAAAAGTATTGCGACCGAATTTTCGAATATACACCAATGCAAATCAAACAAGCACTCACTGGAAATGGTCGTGCTGAAAAGAAACAAATGCAGTTTATGGTAAAAAACATTCTTGGTTTGGAAAAAATCCCAAAGCCAGATGATGCAGCTGACGCTCTTGCAATTGCGTTGTGTCACAGTCAAATAAATCCAATGCTCAACGACAATATGCTTTAGTTGAGATTGTTTAAGGAGTTTTTATGATTGCCTTTTTGGTAGGAACTATTGAAGAAAAAACAGAAAACTTGCTCGTTGTTGATGTAAATGGAGTTGGTTACGAACTTTGCATTTCAAACAACACTCTTTGTGCACTTCCAATGGAAGGTGAAACAGCAAAGATTTTGACATATTTGCAAGTCAAAGAAGATGGAATTGCCCTTTATGGCTTTGCAACAGCAGAAGAAAAGGCAATGTTTATGAAACTTATCACTGTTTCTGGCGTTGGTCCTAAAATGGCGATAACAATTTTGTCAGGAATCAAACTTTCTGACCTTGTTGTGGCAATCATCAACGAAGATGCAAACTTGCTTTCAAAAATCAAAGGTTTGGGCAAGAAAACTGCTGAAAGAATTTGTTTGGAACTCAAAGACAAACTTTCAACAACTTCAATCAGTTTGGGCGAAGCATCAACACTTGCCGAAACTTACAACGAAAATGCTCTTAATGATGCAGTGGAAACACTGATTGCTTTGGGTGTAAACAAAAACGAAGCTTATCGTTTGGCTAGAAGCAAAGCAACTGCCGAAACAACAGCTGAAGAAATCATTTTGAAAGTTCTTAAAGAACTTGGCAGATAACACAATATGTTGTGTGTTATGCAACAAGCAAACAGCATACTACACAACACACATAAAGGGGAATTATGGAAGATAGATTCATAACAAGCAGCAAAAACTGGACAGATGCAGAAATCGAAAACTCTCTCAGACCAACATCTCTTGATCAATATGTTGGACAAAAGAAAGTTAAAGACAGTCTCGAAATCTATATCAAAGCTGCAAAATCAAGAAAAGATGCTTTGGATCATGTTTTGCTTTATGGCCCTCCAGGACTTGGAAAGACAACATTGTCACACATCATTGCAAACGAACTTGGATCACAATTTAAGGTTACATCTGGCCCAGCAATCGAACATGCTGCCGATCTTGCTGCAATTTTGACAAACCTCAACAAAAACGATGTTTTGTTTATTGACGAAATTCATAGACTCAACAAAAATGTAGAAGAGATTTTGTATCCTGCTATGGAAGACTTTGCGCTCGATTTTATCGTGGGAAAAGGTCCTTCTGCAAAAAATATGAGACTCAAAATCCAACCTTTCACTCTTGTTGGTGCAACAACTAGAGCCGGCATGCTTACTGGACCATTGAGAGATAGATTTGGTGTGATTTGCCGTTTGGAACTTTATAGTGACGAAGAGTTGCAAGTTATCGTGAAAAGATCTGCAGGTGTTTTGAAAATCGACATTGATGACACTGCAAGCCTCAACATTGCAAAAAGATCAAGAGGCACTCCTCGTATTGCAAACAGAATGCTCAAAAGAGTGAGAGATTATGCCGAAGTCATCGGCACAGGCAAAATTACAAAAGAAATTGCCGATCAAGCACTTGCAAAGATGGAAATTGATGATCTTGGGCTTGATTTTATTGATAGAAAAATTTTGGAAAGCATTATTCACAAATTTGGAGGTGGCCCAGTAGGCCTTGAAACGCTTTCTGCAACAATCTGCGAAGATGCAAGCACAATCGAAGATGTTTACGAACCATATCTTCTTCAACTTGGCTTTGTTGCACGCACTCCAAGAGGCAGAGTAGCACTCGAAAATGCCTACAAACATTTGGGAATTGCTTATCCTGACAACAAAGGACAATAAAATGCAAAGAGAACTGCTTAGAAGCACATATTATTACGATTTGCCAGAAGAACAAATCGCACAAACACCGATAGAGCCGAGAGACCACTCTCGACTTTTGTGTTACAATCGCACAACAGACAAAATCCAACACAAACAATTTTTCAATCTTTTGGATATGCTTCAAGAAGGCGATTTGCTTGTTGTAAACAACACAAGAGTTTTGCCAGCAAGACTTTATGGATATAAAAGCGAAACTGGAGCAAAAATTGAAATCCTTCTTCAAAAACGAATTGACTTGCACAATTGGGAAGTTATTGCAAAGCCAACAAAAAGACTTTCTATTGGCACAGAAATTGTTTTCAACGAAAACATCAAGTGTTTTGTCACAGAGAAAGGCGACTATGGCGCTTGCAAAATCAAATTTGAGTATAGCGACAAAAAGTCGTTTGAAGAACACCTTATGGAAATCGGCACAATGCCACTTCCACCATACATCAAAGCAAAACTCAAAAATCAAGAGAGATATCAAACAGTTTATTCAAAAATTGAAGGTTCTAGCGCTGCACCAACAGCAGGATTGCACTTTACGACCGATTTAATGGCCCAAATTAAGGCGAAAGGCGTTGAAATTGAAGAAGTTCTTTTGCATGTAGGTTTGGGCACTTTTAGACCCGTTAAAGAAGACAATATCTTAAACCACGAAATGCACTCCGAATATTTTGAAATCACAGAAGCAAACGCTGAAAAGATCAACAAAGCAAAGCGTGAAGGACGCAGAATTATTGCTGTTGGCACAACTTCTGTCAGAGTTTTGGAAAGTGGCGTTGGTGAAGATGGCTATTTGGTGCCACAAAAGAGAGAAACAAAAATCTTTTTGTATCCACCATACAAATTCAAGATGGTTGATGCACTTATCACAAACTTCCACTTGCCTGAAAGCACATTGATTATGTTGGTTTCTGCATTTGTGGGCGACATTGACAAAACTTTGCAACTTTACAAAACAGCAGTTGATGAAAAATATAGATTTTTCAGTTTTGGCGACTCAATGTTTATCGAATAAAAATCAAAAGGATAAATTATGCAAGACGAATTTTTTAGTTATGAAATCATAAAAGAATGTCCTATAACAGGCGCTCGTGCCGGTGTTTTTCATACTCCAAGAGGGGATATCAAAACTCCAGTGTTTATGCCTGTTGGCACACAAGGCACAGTCAAGGGTCTTAGACCTGAAGATTTGCATGATATGAATGCACAAATCATTCTTTCAAACACATATCACTTGTTTTTGAGACCTGGTCATGATATTGTCAAAAAAGCTGGCGGCCTTCATAAAATGATGAATTGGGAAAAACCAATCCTTACCGATAGTGGTGGTTTTCAAGTTTTTTCACTTTCTGATTTGAGAAAAGTTTCAGAAAAAGGGGTAGAGTTCCGTTCGCACTTGAGTGGCGAAAAGTTTTTGATGACTCCAGAACTCTGCATGGAAATTCAAGAAGCTTTGGATAGTGACATTCATATGGCACTTGATCAATGCACGGAAGCAGGCGCAACTTATGCCGAAGCAGAAAAAGCTAGAGAATTGACAAAATTGTGGCTCGAAAGATGCCACAAAGCACACAAAGGTGGCAAGCATATCCTTTTCCCTATTGTTCAAGGCAATATGTATAAGGATTTGAGATCAAAATGTGTTGAAGATTGCAAACCTTACGCAAGATGTGGCATGGCGATCGGGGGACTTTCAGTAGGCGAAGACAAGGCATTGATGTATGACATTTTGGATCATTTGCAACCACTTATGCCTAAAGATATGCCAAGATATTTGATGGGCGTAGGCAGTCCAGATTGCTTGATTGAAGGTTTTGCTAGGGGCGTTGACATGATGGACTGCGTTTTGCCAACAAGAATTGCCAGAAACGGAACAGCTTTCACAAAAAATGGCAAAATGGTCATCAAAAACTCATCTTATAAAGAAGATTTCAGACCAATTGAAGAAGATTGCGACTGTTATGCGTGCAAACACTTCTCAAGGGCGTATATTAGACATCTTATCAATGCAGGCGAAATGCTTGGGGGCGAACTGTTGTCAATCCATAATCTCAGATTTTTGATTAGGCTTGCAGAACAAGCCAGAGAGGCGATTTTGGAAGACCGTTTCCCAGAATTTAGAGACAACTTTATCAAAAACTATAAAGTGTAAACTTGTTTAAGAAAAATCAAACAGGTCACAACTCGAAAATTTTCAACAAATGCAGGGGCAAAATTCAAATTTCGAGACAAATTTGTGGTGGGTTATGTCAAAAATTTTGTTTGGTAGAATGTTTACAACTATTCGCAAAACACAGGTTTTGCGCATAGTTGGACAATATTTAGTATATCGGGCTACATAACACCAACAATATGTTGTATTATGCAACATATTTAATTTTCAACTATTTATTTAAATTTTAATAAAATTTGATGGACTTTTGTTCATCTTTTTTTATACAAACTTGCATACTACATACATACTACTTGTTTGTTAATTAAAAAAACACAAACATTGCTTCGTCTGTGTTTTTTATTTTTTGAGTTATTCTTACTTAGTGTTGTCATTGCTTTTTGTTTTTGGAGAGACAATATCTTCCAAAAGTTTGATCAATTCTTCATTTTCTCTAATAACTGATCCTTCACAACCTTTAACAACTTTTCCTTCTTCAATAAGATCATCATTATATTCAGTAACAGTCACAATAACAGATGCCGCCATTTGCTTGTCTGTGATTGGTTTGCATTTTACAATTCTTAAATCATCTTTTCTTGGATTGTATGGTGGTTGTTTTGGTTCCCACACATCTTTTGTGCAATAATCTTGACATTCTGGTGCCAAATCATAACCCATTTTGAGTGCAACATATTGAATAACATATGGCATCAATGCTCCAACATTAGTAAGTCCCCTTGCTTCTGCCATTTTTTCAACTTTTTCTTCATCATAGTGAATAACCATGCTGTCTGTATCAATGCATGACTTAGCAATATCTTCCAATTTGCTTATTGCACGATCAATTCTCGCTTGTGCAACATTTTCTGACAAGTGTGAAGCATTGCGAAGAGCAACATTGTAAATTGCATACAAATAGTTTCCAAATGCTGTTTGTTTGTAATCACAGCCATTAGCACCATGATAATCACCGCATCTCATCAATTTTTCAATAAGTTCTTCATTAATAATATTTTTTGCCATAAATCCCCCTTTTTCCCTTATGATATAATCATATCACAAAACTACCTATGAGTCAATTTTTTACCTAAAAAAAAGAAGCCAACATCATTTTGTTGGTTTCTTTTTTGTTTTTTTCAATGCATCTTTTGATGCTTTTTCCAATCTCTTATAATAATCTTCAATTGCGGCCCTGATTGATTCTTCAGCCAAAACAGAGCAGTGTATCTTGTGTGGAGGAAGTTCTCCAAGCATATCAACAACATCTTTGTTGCTGATTTTCAATGCATCTTCAATAGTTTTGCCTTTGATCAAATCGCAAGCAATATCTGTTGAAGCAATTGCTGCACAGCAACCAAAAGTTCTAAACTTTGCGTCTTCAACAATTCCATTGTTGTTGATTTTGAGATACATTTTCATAATGTCGCCACAAGTTGCATTTCCAACTTGACCAACTGCATTTGCACCTTGCAATGTGCCTGCATTTCGAGGATTTTGAAATCTTTCCATTACCTTTTTGCTATACATGACTAAACCCTCCCTGCTTGAATTGGAGAAATCGCTCTCAATTTTGCAATAACTTTGACAAGTTCGTCAATCACATAATCAACATCAGATTTTGATGTGTTTGATCCAAACGAAAATCTTACTGCACCTTGAGCAACATCATCAGCAACTCCCATTGCTTGCAAAACATGCGACGGAAGCAAAGATTTTGATGTGCAAGCTGACGAAGTTGAAATACAAATTCCTGCCAAATCCAACAACATCAACACAGATTCGCCTTCAATGCCATAAAAAGAAACATTCAAAATTGAATTTGCTTTTTGATGAGGATGTCCATTCACTTGATAATGATCAACTCTTTCTTCAAGTTTTTCAAGGAAATATTCTCTTATTGTCTTAAACTTTTTGTTGTTTATAATATGATTTTTTACAGCTATTTCAACAGCTTTGCCAAATCCGGCAATCGCTGGAACATTTTCAGTTCCGGCACGCTTTCCTCTTTCTTGGTTTGTTCCCCCAAACAAAATTGGATCAATTTTTACACCATTCTTTATATACAAAGCGCCAACACCCTTTGGTCCGTGAAGCTTGTGAGAAGACATAGAAAGCAAGTCAATCTCCATGTCTTGAACATCAATATTCATCACTCCAATCGCTTGAACTGCATCAGTATGGAACAAAATATCATATCCATGAGCAATCTTTGCAATTGCTTTTACATTTTGAATTGTGCCAACTTCGTTGTTTACAGCCATAATCGAAATCAAAATAGTGTCTTTTCTGATTGCATGCAACAATTCTGCCAAATCAACCAAACCATGCTTGTTTACTGGCAAGTATGTAATTTCAAAACCTTCTCTTTCAAGTTGATGGCAAGCATTGAGCACTGCGTGGTGTTCGATTTGACTTGTGATAATATGTTTACCCTTGTCAGCATTTGCGTGAGCAACACCCAAAATAGCCCAGTCATCAGATTCTGTGCCACCACTAGTAAAATAGATTTCGTTTGCTTTGTTTGCATTGATTGCTGTTTTGATTCTGTCTCTCGCTTTGTCAACAACAGCCATCGCTTCTCTTCCGTAGCTATGCAATGAGCCAGCGTTGCCATAAATCACATTGAAACAAGGCATCATTTCTTCCAACACTTCACTAGAAACAAATGTCGTTGAAGCATTGTCTAAGTAAATTCTTCTTTCCATCAAAAGTCCCCTTTTTTAACAAGACAATTTTAACACCAAAGAGTTTGGTTGTCAATAGGCAAAAAGCCGCAAAACTCCCTAAAAATCAAACAAATTTAACCAATTAAAGGTAAGCTTGAAGTTTGTTGAGCAAGTCTGATTTAGAGCAAAGTCCAACTGATTTCTCTTTAAGTTCGCCATCAACAAAAATAAAGAGTGCCGGAATGCTCATAATGCCAAATTCTCTTGCAAGATTTTCATCTTCGTCAACATCAACCTTAAAAATTTCGATTTTGTCGCCAAGAGTTTGTTTTACATCTTCCAAAACCGGTACAAGCATACGGCAAGGACCACACCAATTTGCAAAAAAGTCGATCACAACCACACCTTTTGCAATTTTATCCTTAAAATCTTTTTCTGAAATGATTTCCATAACAAAATCTCCCTTATTTGTCATTTTCAAGCAATTTGTTTGTCACAAATGCCCCTAAAACACAGCCACACATCGCTGGATAATAAGAAATGCTTCCCACCATGTTGTCGAGTTTTGTTGCTGGCTCTCTTGTTGAAACAACATCAAGCGAAACAACCCCTCTTTCCTTCAATTTTTTGCGCATAACCTTTGCCAAGCCATCATAACTGGTTTTGTATATGTCTACAACAGAAAATTCTGGAATCGCCACACGATTTCCAGCCCCCATTGCTGACACAATGTTTATGCCATTTTCTTTGCAGAAACAAACAAGATGCACCTTGTCTTGCACACTGTCGATTGCATCAATCACATAGTCAAACCCGTTTGCAAACAATCTTTCTGCCATTTCTGCACAAAATCTCTCGCTAAAAACTTCAACCTTGCAATTTGGATTGATTTTCAAAATCATCTCCTTCATCACTTCAGTTTTAAGTTTTCCTACCGTTTCAACGTTTGCAACAACTTGTCTGTTTATATTTGTTTCGTCAACTTTATCAAAGTCGACCAAAGTGATGTTTTCGATGCCTGCACGAGCCAACATCAAACAAGTGTAACCACCAACGCCACCAATGCCCACAACACAAACTCTGCTGTTTTGCAATTTTTGCAAACCATCTTTGCCAATCAATGCTTCTGTTCTGTCAGTCCACATAAGTTTCCTTTTGTCAATATATTGTAGTAATATTCAATATCTGTGTTGCATAACACACTAAATACATTACAATACATATTTCTTCAAATCATAAGTTTTTTGTCTGTCTCTAAACACATTTTTCACATAATTTCTATCAATGTTTATATCAAGCATTGGATGGTCTCCTGTTGCATTGAAAGAAACATCTTCAAGCAAAGCTTCCATAATTGTATGCAATCTTCTTGCACCCAAATCTTCACTTGTTTCATTTTCGATTTCAGCCATTTCAGCGATTTCGTCCAAAGCATCATCTTTGAAAACCAAATTGATGTTGTCAACACTCAAAAGTTTGCCATATTGCACTGTTACAGCATTTTTTGGAGTTGTCAAAATCTTTTTGAAGTCATCTTTTGTCAAACTTTCAAGTTGAACCCTGATTGGAAATCTTCCTTGAAGTTCTGGGATCATATCTTCCATTTTTGAAACATGAAAAGCACCAGCTGCAACAAACAAAATAAAGTCTGTCTTTACATTTCCATATTTTGTTGGCACTGTGCTGCCTTCAACGATAGGCAAAATGTCTCTTTGCACGCCTTCTCTTGAAACATCAGCGCTGTTTGTTGCTTGACTCTTGCCAATAATTTTGTCAATTTCATCAATAAAAATGATGCCTTGCTCTTCTGCTAAAGCAATTGCCTCTTCGTTGACATTGTCCATATCAATCACTTTGTCAGATTCTTCTTGCAACAATGCTTCTCTTGCGTGTCTTACGGTCAACTTCTTTTTCTTGTGTTTTGGAGGATTGAGCCCTTCAAACATAGATCCAAGATTGATTTCGCTGCCAGAAAGTGCCATAAGTGGTTTTGGCTGTTCGAGAACGACAATTTCGATTGTTTCGTCATCACATTTGCCCGATCTCAATTCTTCAAGCAAAGCATCTCTGTTGACTTCAACAGTTGTAACCCTTCTGTTTTGGAAAAGAGCGTCAACAAGTTTGTCTTCAACAACAGGCATAACCTTCTTTTCAACTTCTTTTTTCTTCTTGTCTTTTACCATTCTGATTGCAACTTCAACCAAATCTCTAACCATGCTTTCAACATCACGGCCGACATAACCAACTTCGGTATATTTTGTTGCTTCAACTTTTACAAATGGTGCACCAACAAGTTTTGCAAGTCTTCTTGCAATTTCTGTCTTACCAACCCCTGTTGGACCACTCATAACAATGTTTTTTGGTGTGATTTCTTCTCTAACTTCTGCAGGCAACTGACTTCTTCTGTAACGATTGCGAAGTGCAACAGCAACTGCTCTTTTGGCTTTTGCTTGACCTACAATATATTTGTCCAATTCATTTACGATTTGTTTTGGTGTAAAATTCATTTCAGATCTCCTTGATTATTACATTTCTTCAACAACAATGTTGTCATTTGTGTAAACACAAATTTCGCTTGCAACTTTAAGCGCCTTGTAAGCAATGTCTTTTGCTTCATAATCTGTGTTTTGCACAAGTGCTCTTGCAGCAGCCAAAGCATAATTGCCACCTGAGCCAATTGCACAAATGCCATCTTGAGGTTCGATAACATTGCCTGTTCCATCAAGCACCAAGATATTTTCTTTGTCTGCGACAATCATCATTGCTTCAAGTTGTCTTGCAAACTTGTCTTCTCTCCACATTTGAGCAAGTTCGACAGCGCTTCTCATAAGATTTCCAGCATATTTGTTTAAAATGCCTTCAAATCTTTCAATCAACGAAAACGCATCAGCGACTGAGCCAGCAAAACCCACCACAACATTGTTGTTGTAAATTCTTCTAACTTTTTTTGCATTGCCCTTAAAGATGATGCTTTGTTGCAAAGTGACTTGTCCATCACCTGCAATTGCAATTTTTCCATTTCTTTTTACTGCACAAATTGTTGTGCCTCTAAACATTGGTTCCATTTTCTTCTCCTTATTTTGTCTGCGTGGCAGACTTCTACAGTTTCATTATATCACATTTATTTTTGAATAACCTAAAATTTTAGCACATAATTTTGCCTATTTTTAGACAAACAAAAATGGATTGTCGAAAAACAATCCATTTCAATTTTTATTCTTTTGGTTCTGGTCTAAAATCACAACCCGAACACTTTTCAAACTTGCCTTTTCTGATGATTGGCTTGCCACAATTTGGACATTTTTCACCTGTTGGGATATCCCAACTCATAAAATGGCAATTTTCTTTATCTTCGCAAGCATAAAAGCTTTTGCCTTTCTTAGTTTTGAAAGCAAAAACACTTTTGCCACATTCTGGACACTTGCCAACAGGTTTTTTCTCTTCTGTTTCATAAGGTTTGACATTTTTGCACTTAGGGAAGTTTGAGCAACCCAAAAATTTGCCAAATCTGCCTTCTCTGATAAGCATGTTGTGCCCACACTTTTCACACTTGATGTCAGTTTCGACTGGTTGCGCTTTCATTGTCAAACTGCTTGAATCAGCATTTGCCAAAAGTCCTTTAAATCCTGTCCAGAAACTGTCAACAACATCAATCCATTCGTCTTTGTCTTCGGCGATGTCATCAAGTCTGCCTTCCATATATGCCGTAAATTTGACATTGATAACCTTGCTGAAGAATTTGTCGAGATATTCAGTTATGCGTCTTCCAAGGTCTGTTGGCACCAAAAATCTTGCTTCTTTGTCGCAATATGCTCTTGCTGTCAAAATTGTGATTGTTGCAGCATAAGTTGCAGGACGGCCAATTCCCTTTTCTTCCATTGCCTTAACCAAACTTGTTTCGGTGTATCTTGCTGGTGGCTTTGTAAATTTTTGTTCGGTCTTGATTTCGTTTACCTTTACGACTTCGCCTTCTTCCATTTTTGGAAGTTTGCCATCTTCTTTTTCTTTGTCTTCTTCGGTATATTCTTTGTAAGCTTTTGTAAAACCTTCAAATTCCAAAGTCTTTCCAACTGCTTTGAAAGTATAATCACCAACCTTAAACGAAACATTGACATTTGAATATTCTGCTTCTGTCATTTGGCTGGCCATAAATCTTTCGTAAATCAACTTGTAAAGACGATAATTTTCTTTTGTGAGCGAATCTTTAACCATGTCTGGTGTCATTTGCATAGAAATTGGTCTGATCGCTTCGTGAGCATCTTGAGCATTGCCCTTTGATGCATAGATGTTTGGTTTTTCTGGCACAAATTCTTTGCCATATTTTTGAGCAACATAGTCACGGCACGCTGCTTGTGCATCAGCAGAAACTCTTGTCGAGTCAGTTCTGATGTAAGTGATAAGAGCCATCTTTCCTTCGCCCTTGATTTCGACACCTTCATACAACTCTTGCGCACAAGAAGTGATCTTCTTCAAACTCATTTTAAGTTTGTTTCCTGCATCTTGTTGCATAGTGCTGGTTGTAAATGGTGCTGGTGCGTGAGATTTTGTTTTTGTCTTTTTGATTGCTTCAACAACAAAATCTTGACCTTTGATTTCTGACAACACCTTGTCAACTTGCTCTTTGTTTTCAACTTTAATTTTTTTGTTTTTATAGTTTGCCAATGCCGACTTAAACGAAATTTCGTTTTTGCTGTGAATGGCAGAAACATTCCAATATTCTTCTGGCTTAAAGTTTTCAATTTCAACTTCTCTGTCAACAACAAGTTTGAGAGCAACTGATTGAACTCTGCCTGCAGACAATTTTGGTGCAATCTTTTTTGAAATGATTGGTGACACTTTGTAACCCACCATTCTGTCCATAACTCTTCTTGCTTGTTGAGCATCAACAAGATTCAAGTCAATGGCACGAGGTTCTTTGAGTGCTTTTTCAACTGCCTTTTTTGAAATTTCATTAAATTGAATACGACATTTTGTGCTTGGGTCCAAACCCAAAACATGAGCAACATGCCACGAAATTGCTTCCCCTTCTCTATCCGGGTCGGTTGCGATCAAGACTTCGTCGGCCTTGTCTGCCTTGCGTCTAAGATCTGCAATCAACTCTTTTTTGTCAGGATTGATTTCGTAGTGTGGCTCATAGTTGTTGTTTAAGTCAATAGCAAAAGATTTTACAGGCAAGTCTCTAATGTGACCTTTTGTCGCAAAAACTTCATATCCATTGCCTAAATATTTTTTAAGTGTTTCCCTTTTTGCTGGGGCTTCGATAACTACAAGTTTCAAAACTAAACTCCTTATTTTTTCTTTTATCCCCTGTTGCCTACAAAAGTGCAAAAGTTTGCGCCGGCAACTTCCTTATTAAACCACGAATTTCCAAAGTTGTCAAACAACTATTCAAAATATTGACAGGAATTTTTGATTTTTCTGCCAAATCATCAAAATTTTTGTCGCCTTCTGCAAGCAAATCAACAATCAACTTTTCATCAAAATTTAGTGCAACAACCTGCTTTTTTGCCGCTTTGTCAATGCCATAATACAACAAAATATCATCACCATCAAGCACACATTCTGCTTGCGCCGTCTTGATAAGATAGTTTGGGAGTTCGCTCTTTTCACTGCCAATGTTTCCTGGCACAGCAAACATATCTTTGCCATATTCGAGTGCAAACTCTTTTGTGTGCACCGTGCCACTTTTGATGCCAGCTTCAGTGATCAACACACCGTCGCTAAGCCCAGCAACAATACGATTTCTTCTTGGAAATGTATATCTCTTTGCCACAAAAGATGGATAATATTCCGAAAGTAACAACCCATTTTCTGCGATTTCGTTTGCCAAATTGGTGTTTGTCGATGGATAAATGTTGTTGAAACCACTTCCTACAACAGCAATCGTTTTGCCCTTGACATCAAGTGTTTTCTTGTGTGCAATCGCATCAACGCCATAACAAAGCCCACTGACAATCACAACGCCAGCACGAGCAAGTTTGTCAACAAACTTTTCTGTCACAATCTTTCCATAATTGCTTGGACTTCTCGTCCCAACAACTGCGATTGACTTTTTGTCAAGCAACGACAAATCACCTTTCGCATACAAAATCAAAGGTCTGTCCGGCAAATCAACAAGTGATTTTGGAAAATCGTTTGACAACACTGTCAAAATTGTTATGCCTGATTTTTGCATATTTTCGATGCAACGATCAAGTGTCAACTCATCAAATCCAATCAATTTATGATATTCTTCGTTTGACAAAAGTTCCACCACCTTTTGATTTTCAAAAATCTTTTCTGGCGCAACATCTTCCATCAACTCCAAAATGGTTTCTTGTTTTTTGTTTGAAACTTCAAACATAGACAACAAAACCAAAATCTTTTCTTTTTTAGTCAACAATTTGTTTTTCTCCTATCAAATGCTCCAATATTTTCTATCCAATCCCCTGTAAGAGATTGCTTCTGCCAAATGTTGAGGCAAAATTTCTTCCTCTCCTTCCAAATCAGCAATTGTGCGTGCAACTTTCAAAATGCGATCATGTGCTCTTGCCGAAAGTTTGAGGTTTGAAAACGCTTGTTCCATCAACGACTGACACTCATTTGACAAAACACAAAACTTCTTTGTTTGTGGAACCGTCATTTTTGAGTTTGAAAAAGTTTTTGAATTTTTAAATCTCTCAAGTTGCACCTTTCTTGCCTTATCAACCCTTTGTTTGATTGAGGCACTGCTTTCTTCTTTGCTGTCCTTATGCAAATCGCTGTAAGCAATGTTGTCAACTTCGACATGAATGTCAATTCTGTCCATAATAGGACCAGAAATCTTTGACAAATATTTGTGAATTTGTGCTGGCGAACAACGACACTCTCTGTCTTTGGCGCCATAATTGCCACAAGGACATGGATTCATGCTTGCAATAAGTGTAAATGATGATGGATATGTCACAGTTTGCATTGCTCTGGCAACTGTTATGCTTCCATCTTCAAGTGGTTGTCGCAAAGTTTCGATCATGTTGCGAGAATATTCAGGAAATTCGTCCAAATAAAGCACCCCATTGTGTGCCAAACTCACTTCACCTGGTTTGCTGTGACTGCCACCACCTGTCAAACTGACAACTGTGGCTGTGTGATGTGGTGTCCTGAAAGGTCTGTTTGTGATGATGCCTTGTTTAAGGTCAAGTTCGCCTGCCACAGAATGGATTTTTGTCACTTCCAATGCTTCTTCAAAAGTCAAATCAGGCAAAATGCCAGAAAAACACTTTGCAAGCATGCTCTTGCCACTACCCGGAGGGCCAATCATAAGCACATTATGTCCACCAGCTGCAGCAATTTCAAGCGCTCTTTTTGCCATTGCTTGACCTTTGACATTTTCAAAATCAAGCTTGTTTTGACTTTCTTTTGAAACTTCTTCAAAAGTTTTTGCTTGCAATGGTTGCTTTTCGTGCCCTTCTTCGCCATTTAAGAAGCCAACAACGGCCGTAAGTTGCGAAAACGAATATATTTCCATACCTTCAATAAACTTGGCTTCTTCGGCATTTTCTTCGGGCAAAACAAACTTTGTGCAACCCAAACTTCTTGCACTGATAAGGATAGGCAAAACCCCTTTCACTTTTTTGATGCTTCCATCAAGCGAAAGTTCTCCTACAAAGACAAAATCTTTATATCTTTTTGTCGTCAATTGTTCGGTCGCTGCCAAAATGCCAACTGCAATGCCCAAATCATACAAAGGTCCTTCTTTTTTGACATCTGCTGGCGCAAGATTGATTGTATAATGCTTTGACGGATAATCAAATCCAGAGTTTCTGATTGCACTTTTCACTCTTTCTTTTGATTCTTTGACAGCAGTGTCACCAAGACCAACAATTTCAAAATGTGGCACACCACCAACAATGTCGGTTTCAATTTCTGTCAAAAAGCCTTCAATACCATTGAGTCCAAAACTTTTTACCTTTGACAACATATCCTTTCTCCTAAAACAATATATCAAAAAGTATACCAAACATCGCCAAAAATCTCAAACAATTTGGCACTTTGCAACAAAAAAACAGGTTTTTCAACCTGTTTATTTGTAAAGAATGATTCCAAGCAAAAACAAAATTGCACAAGCCATTGCAAAAGCAATGCATGACCATTTGACAAATCTGTCTTTAAAGGTTTTTCTTTTGAAATCTTTTTTGTATGTCGCTTCATTTTGCATATACATGTCTTCGCTGATTTGCAACTTGTTGATTTGTCTTGCTTTGTAAAGTCTGTATTTTTCTTCGGTTTCTTTTTTGAAGTCTGTGCGATACTTCAAAATAAGCCAAACTGACCAGAAAATAGACAACAAAAGGAGAGTGGCAAGCACAAAATATGCAAAACCACCCCACCATTTGCCAAGCACTGCAAACAATGCCGCCAAAACAACGGCAACTATTGAAACAATATATGACATATATTCTCCAAAATTAAATTACATTGAAAATGTAAACAACAACAATCACAACTGTTGCAACAATCCAACCGACTGTCCACCAGATGTTTTGTTTTCTTCTTGTCCAATAAAAACCAAGCCAAATGCAGATGCAATAAGCCAAACATTCGCCAATCGCACCAAAAGCGTTTGAAACACTTGGAGCATATTGTTTAAGAGCCAATCTTAAAATAAGTGCAATCGCAATAAAAACAATCGCAAAATAAGCCAAAAAGTCCAAAATCTTTGTTTGTGACCAAGTTTTGGTTGTTTTTGTAGATTTTTCTTTTTGAGACATACAATTTCCCCTTATTTAGCAGTTTCTGTATATCTGCTTTCTCTGATGACATTAACTTTGATTTGTCCAGGATATTGCATTTCATTTTCGATTTTAGAAGCAATTTCCTTTGCCATAAACATAGCTTCACTGTCAGAGATTTGATCAGGTTTTACGATGATTCTCACTTCTCTTCCTGCTTGCACAGCAAAAGATTTGTCAACACCTTTAAAACCATTTGCAATTTCTTCAAGTTGTTGCAATCTCTTAATGTAATTTTCAAACGAATCTCTTCTTGCACCAGGTCTAGAACTTGAAATCGCATCTGCAACCTGAACAATAACAGCTTCAATTGTCTTAAATTCTACATTAAAGTGGTGAGCTTCGATACAGTGAATCACTGCTTCGCTTTCGCCACACTTCTTTGCAAGTTCGACACCAATTTGCACATGAGTGCCTTCCAATTCGTGGTCAAGTGCCTTGCCAATATCGTGGAGCAAACCACCTCTTTTTGCAATCTTAACATTTGCACCCATTTCGCTTGCCAAAAGACCAGCGATGATTGATGTTTCTACTGAATGTTTCAAAACATTTTGTCCATAACTTGTTCTAAACTTCAATTTGCCCAAAGTTCTCACAAGTTCGGCATTCAAGTTGAAAATTCCTGTTTCGTTGCATGCGTTTTCGCCTGCTTCTTTGCAAATCTTTTCAACTTCTGTTTGCATTTTTTCTACAATTTCTTCAATTCTTGTCGGATGGATTCTTCCGTCAGAAATCAATTTTTCAAGTGATCTTCTTGCAACTTCTCTTCTTATTGGATCAAATCCAGACACAGTGATTGTTTCTGGTGTGTCATCAACAATAAGTTCTACACCAGTTGCTGCTTCAATCGCTCTGATGTTTCTGCCTTCACGACCGATAATTCTTCCCTTCATTTCGTCATTTGGAAGAGAAACAACTGAAACTGTCATTTCACTTACAGTTTCTGTTGCACATCTTTGAAGTGCTTGTCCAATGATTTCACGAGCTTTCTTTTCGCCTTCTTCTCGTGCATCATCTTCAATCTTTTTCACGATAGATGCAGCTTCTTTGCAAGCTTCATTTCTCATGTTTGCAACAAGCAAATCTTTTGCTTCTTGCTTTGAAAGTTGAGCAGTTTTTTCAAGTTCTGCCAAAATTTGTTGTTTGACCTCTTCTTGCTCATGCTTAACTTTTTCCAAAGATTCCTTAAGTTCGGCAATGCCTTTCTTTTCTTCATCAAGTTGCTCGCTCTTTTTGTCAACAGCTTGCTCTTTTTTCTCGATGTATTCTTCTCTTTGGTTTAATCTTTCTTCAATTTTTACAGCTTCGTTTCTGCGCTCTTTAACTTCTTGCTCAACAGCTTCTTTGAGTTTTTGCGCTTCTTCTTTGCATTCGATAATTGCTTCTTTTTTTATTGTCTTTGCTTCTGCATACGCATCTTCAATAATTTTGATAGCATTTGATTTGTTTTTGTCTAATTTTTTGCTTGTATAAACCTTAAATATCAAAAATCCAGCGCCAAGTCCAACAACGAACAAAACGACTGATATAACAGATACGATAGCAGGAGAGACACTCAAAATCATATTTCCCATTGCTATTTCCCCTTTTTTAGTGAATGTTTTGCCAATTTGACGAAAAAAATAAGGCAAACCATTACAAAAATAGTTTACCTTATTTCAATTTTCTTTGTCAACTTTTTGAAATATATATTTTATATATACCCCGACTTTTTGTCTTCATCTTTCACAAAACGACAAATTTCTAAACTGCTTGCACTTCGTCTTCTTTCTTTATCAAGATTGGTTCGCCACCATTTGCAAAGAAATCACGGGTGACAATGATTTTTCCATAAACTTTTGGATCTGGCAAATCAAACATAAGTTCGAGCATCTTGTTTTCCATAATTGTTCTGATGCCTCTTGCGCCTGTTTTAATATCAATTGCTTGTTGAGAAATAAATGCAATTGCATCATCTTCAAATTCAAGATCAAAACCATCAATCTTAAACATTTGCTTGTATTGTTTGATAAGCGAATTTCTTGGTTCGACCAAAATGCGTTGCAATGCTTTTTGATCAAGGTCATCAAGCCCTGTCACAATTGGCAATCTGCCCACAAATTCAGGGATAAGACCAAATTTGATCAAATCGTCTGGTTGAACATCAGTGTTGAAGTTGATTTTCTTCTTTTCGCTAGAATTTTTGATGTTTGCATTAAATCCAAGTGATGCAGTCGACAATCTCTTGTTTACAACATCTTCAAGTCCGACAAATGCGCCACCACAAATAAACAAAATGTTTGTAGTGTCGATTTGAAGCATTTCTTGTTGTGGATGTTTTCTGCCACCTTGAGGTGGAACACTTGCAATTGTGCTTTCGATGATTTTGAGAAGTGCTTGTTGCACACCTTCACCACCAACATCTCTTGTAAGCGAACGATTTTCGCCCTTTCTTGCAAGCTTGTCGATTTCATCAATATAAATAATTCCTCTTTGTGCCTTTTCGATGTCATAATCTGCATTTTGAATAAGTTTCAAAAGCACATTTTCAACATCTTCGCCAACATAACCGGCTTCGGTCAATGTTGTGGCATCAGCAATGGCAAATGGAACATCTAAAACCCTTGCCAAAGTTTTTACAAGCAAAGTCTTTCCCGAACCTGTTGGCCCAATCATCAAAACATTGCTTTTTTCAAGTTCCAAAACATTTTTGTTTTGTTCGTCTTTGTTTTTCTTTCCATCAATCTTGTTGTGATAGTTGTAGTTGATTCTCTTATAGTGATTGAAAACTGCCACAGAAAGCACTTTCTTTGCTTGCTCTTGACCAATCACATAGTGATCCAAACTGTTTTTGATTTCTTTTGGAGATGGAATAATCAAATCCTTAAACACTTTGACTTTCATGCTTTCTTCTTTGATGATGTCTGCGCAAATTCTCACACAGTCATCACAGATAAAGCTGTCGCCGTTTGGACTTGCAATAAGTTTTTTGGCTGCCTTTTGTGGTTTGCCACAAAAACTGCAAGCACACATATCAATTTCTTTCATCTAAGCCCCTTAATCTTTTTTAACCTTTCTTGAAACAAACACTTCATCGATCAAACCATATTCTAGTGCTTGTGCAGCTGTCATATAGTTGTCTCTGTCTGTATCCTTTTCAATCGCAGAAATATCTTTTCCTGTGTTTTCGCTCAAAATGCGATTGAGTTTTTCTTTGATGTGTTTCATGTGATTTGCTTGAATTTCGATATCGCTCGCTTGACCTTGAGCTCCACCAAGTGGTTGATGAATCATAATTTCGCTGTTTGGCAAAGCAAATCTCTTGCCTTTTGTGCCACTTGAAAGCAAAAATGCTCCCATAGATGCAGCAAGCCCAACACAGATTGTCGAAACATCGCACTTAATGTAATTCATAGTGTCATAAATTGCCATACCGGCACTCACAGATCCACCAGGACTGTTGATATACAAATAGATATCTTTGTCAGGATTTTTTCCTTCCAAATAAATGAGTTGGGCAATGACAACATTTGCTGTGCTGTCATTAACCTCGCCCGAAAGGAAGACAATTCTATCTTCCAAAAGTCTTGAATAAATGTCGTAAGATCTTTCGTTTGCACCAGTTTGGTCAACAACCATAGGTATCAACATAATAAACCTCCTTCAAAATCTGCATCATGCAAACTTTGCAAATTATTCTTTAATGATTTCGATTGTGTTGTTTTCTCTCAAGAACTTGTGAAGTTTTGCAAGGATAAGTTCGTTTTCAATCTTCAAAACTTCATTTCTGTCAGAGATGCCTTTTGTTGCATCTTTGATTTCTTCTGCAGTAAGATCAATGTTGTTTTCTGCAAGAAGTTGTCTGTAAACATAACGAGTTTTGATCATTTTCAATGTTCTTTCATTTGCATTTTTCAAATAGTCATCAATGTTTGATCCTGTTTGTGCAAGATAATCTTCAAGAGTAACACCATAGTGGCTCAATGCGTGACGCATTCTTTCTACATCTTCATTAACTTCATTTTCAACCATTGATTCTGGGATTTCAACATTTGTGTTGTTCAAAAGGTATTCACGAATAACATATTCAACTTCATTGTCTTGTTGTTTGTTCTTCATATCTTGAATATGAGCAGTCAAGTCTTTTTTATACTCTTCAACTGTTTCAAATTCTGTCGTATCAGCAACAAATTTGTCATTAAATTCTGGCAAAACCTTTTCTTTTACTTCTTTAACAACAACTTTGAAAACTGCTGGTTTTCCTGCCAAGTTTTCTGCTTGGTAGTTTTCTGGGAATGTTACATTGACATCAACTTCATCTCCAGCTTTCTTGCCAACAAGTTGGTCTTCAAATGTGTCGATAAATGAATGAGATCCGATTTCAAGTGGATATTCTTCAGCAGCGCCGCCTTCAAAAGCAACTCCGTCTACATAACCTGTAAAGTCAATCACAGCAACATCGCCATCTTTGATTTCTCTTTCAACAACTTCAAATTTTGCGTTGTCTTCAAGCAAGTGGTGGATTGTGTGTTCGATATCATGGTCAGTAACCTTTGCTTCATGAACTTTGAAAGTTTGTCCTTTATATTCGCACAACTTAAATTCTGGCACGATTTCAAACATAATCTTCATTTTAAGGCCAGCTTCAACTGTAAAGCTTTCAAATCTTGTTGTTGGCATAGCAACTGGTTCAAGTTCTGGATTTTTGCTGATTACTTCATTGAGTGTTTCGTTTACGAAATATTCAACAGTGTCTTCAAAGAAAACATTGCCACCATAAGTTTTTTCGATAACTTTTCTTGGCGCTTTGCCCTTTCTAAATCCTTCTACATTGAATTTTGATTTTGATGATTCATAAATTTTTTGAACGCCTTTTTCCCATTCAGCGCCATCAATCGTCAATTCGATTTCAACTTTTGTATTTTCTTTCTTCAAATTAAACATTTTGTACCTCCATAGTTTAACTATGAGATTTTAGCATAATAAAAAATAAAAAGCAACAATAATGACACACAATTTGTGATTTATTTTGTCTAAAAAGTTTGATTTTTGTTTGCCACTTGCTATAATACAACTATGAAGACATTGTCGTATTACGAAACTCGAGATTTAAAAAATATCGAAAAAATAGGAAGTTACCTTTCAACACTTCCTGAGTTTTGTTACGACTATTTCACAGGCATCGAAAACAACACTTCCACCCTTACAAGGGTCAATTATGCAATGGATTTGTGCGTGTTTTTCGAATACTTAGAAAAATTTGTCATCAAAAAACCAAAAGATCAAATCACACTTGCTGACCTTGACAGACTTCAAGCACGAAACATCGAAAGTTTTCTTTCTTATTTGTCATACTATCAAAACGATGACAAAATGATCAAAAACAGCGAAAGAGGCAAAGCTCGAAAACTCGCAAGCGTGAGGAGTTTTTTTAAATATCTTTTCAACCACGATATGCTTTCTTCAAATGTTGCAAGCAAGATTCAAACACCAAAATTACACACAAAAGAAATCATTCGCCTTGAAAAAGACGAAGTGTCACGAATGCTCGATGCTGTCGTTGATCCAACCACTTTCAGCGAAAGACAAAAGAAGTATAACAAAAACACTTTTGAAAGAGACAACGCCATTGTGACCCTATTTCTTGGCACGGGCATAAGAATTTCCGAGCTTGTTGGCCTCAATGTCGAAGATTTTGACTTTTCGCAAAACGCCTTCAAAGTGACAAGAAAAGGTGGAAATCAAGCAATTTTGTATTATTCACGAGAAGTTTATGATGCAATGCAACTTTGGCTGAAAAAAAGAGCGACTTTGGATCTTGATCCAAACGAAAATGCAATGTTTGTTTCCCTTCAAAACAGAAGAATCTGCACCAGGGCAGTCGAAAACCTTGTCAAAAAGTTTGCAAAAGAGGGATCCCCCCTCAAAAAAATATCTCCACACAAACTTCGCTCAACTTTTGGCACAAATTTGTATAGAGAAACAAAAGACATTTACATTGTCGCCGATGTTTTAGGTCACAAAGATGTCAACACTACCAAAAAGCATTATGCAGCAATCAACGAAGATATGCGCAAATCAGTGGCAAATGTTGTCAAAATTTACGACAACAACAGGTAGATTGAATAATACTGCATAATACTAGATATTGTGTGATATGCAACAGCATACTACCCAATATCTAGTATTTTTTTATTTTTTCATCCAATCAACATAAACCCCATATCCCTTGGTTGGATCGTTGACAAAAACATGTGTCACGGCACCAACAATTTTGCCATCTTGCAAAATTGGCGACCCACTCATACCTTGCACAATGCCACCCGTAAGATCAATCAACCGTTTGTCTTTCACCCTAAAAACAATACTTTTGTCATCAGCAGATTTTTGAAAATTGGCCTTAATGATTTCAATATCATATTCTTCTCTTATGCCACTAACACTCGAAACAATGACGGCTTTGCCCATTTTGACACCCAATCTGCCACCCATTTTTGCAACACGATTTTGATCAATCAAATCATCAGCGTTATCCAAAACGCCTAAAATACCAAATTTTGTGTTGTTTGTGATTGAACCCTTGTCCTCTTTTTGCGAAGAAAACACACACCTAAGTTCCCCTGGTGCATTTTTTCTGCCCTTTTTGATGCCCAGCAAACTGCACTTATAAACTCTTCCACTAGACACCGGCACAACATTACCTCCATCAGCATCAACAATTGCATGCCCCAACGCCCCATAACTGCCATCTTTTTTGCTTACATAAGTCAAAGTTCCAACGCCAGCAACATCATCTTTGACCCACAAACCAAGTTTCAGCCTGCCATCTTCATCTTTTTGCGTTTTGACAATCTTTTTCAACTCTTTGTTCTTACGCAAAAATTTGACTTCTGCATCTTTGTCACACTCTTGCACGGCATTTTCCAAATCATCAAGACTTGTTATCCTTTTTTCATCAATTTGAGTGATAATATCACCCTCATTGAAAGCTGATCCCTCATTTTTGCCAACAACAATCGCACCTTGTGCATCAATTTCGATGCCAATCGGCACTCCACCAACAAAATATTCTACATCATCAACCATTTCAACTGACACCCTTTTGATTGGTATCAGCCCAAACAATTTGAAAACGATTTCTGCCGATTTCCCATCTTGACTTCCAACTTCAGATTGCTTTTTGTTTAAGCTTAGATTGATCAAACGACCAAATGTGTTGTTTTGGTTTGCAATTTCAATGTCCTGATAATCAACCAAAAAACCACTGCCAAGTTGATTTATCCTGCCAAACGACACCAAAGCCGAACAACAAAATGCATAAACAAAAAAACAGCAAACAAGCGAAACAAACACCTTTTTCATGCTGTTAGAGTGTGCAAACATCGCCTAAATATGCGAAAATTCAACTTCGCAACAAAAAAGACTTGCAAACGCAAGCCTTCATTTTAGAATATGGATTTAAGCACAAAATCATATTGATTGAGCTTCTTTTTCAATTCCTTATAGTTTGGACACCACTTCTCAACCAATGCCCAAAATTGTGGTTTGTGATTCATATACACGCTATGACTGAGTTCGTGATATACGATATATTCCTTCAACTCTCTTGGCACCAAAATCAATTTCCAATTGAGTTTCATTTGCTTTTTGTTGCTATAACACCCCCAAGCCCTGACAGAATCAAGTGGCTTGATTTCTTTGACAGGCAATCCTGTTTTTTCGGAAAGTTCTCTTGCAAGGCTTTCAAGCGAAGAAAACAAATCCAAATAGTGTTTTCTCAACAACTTTTTCTGTGTAAGTTCTGGCAATTTTGAAAAACCAATCGCAACTTCTTCTGCTTTCATTGCAGCAAGCCCATCAATATACACATTTTCCAACAAATCAAAGGTTTGCGAAAAGGATTTGTAATCTCTCATTTTCTTTGACATCTTGGCAAGCCACAACTCTTTTGATTTGACAAACTCACCAATTCTTTTGTCGCTTACAGAAAGTGGCGCTTTGACAACTGCGTTTTCAGCATCAACAAGTTTAAGCACCATTGTTTTTCTTTTCTCTTTTGTGATTGTGATTTTGATTTCGTGATTCATATCTTAATAATACCACTTTTTATTCAATCTTCAAAGCAATTTAGTCAAATTGACAATCTTTGTCAAACAACACTATATATTGTGTATTATCTTTGCATAACACCACCCATTTAGACATATTATGCAAGCGCAAACTTTTTGCATAATACCTCTATTTTATTTGACAAAGTTTTTTGTTATATATATAATTTTATTGTATAGGAGAAAAATTATGGCATTCAATTCTAATGGTCAAATCACCTATTTTGTTTTGGACAGTCTTGCATCTGGATCCAAATATGGTTTGGAAATTATCGAATACATTTCTCAAAAAACCAATGGCACATATATTATGAAAAAACCATCACTCTATTCTTGCCTTACAAGAATGGAAAAGAAAGGTCTCGTTTCGTCTTCTTTTTGGGGCGAAAGCGAACTTGGTGGCAAAAGACA
This sequence comes from Candidatus Caccovivens sp., assembly GCA_045650745.1. GTDB lineage: Bacteria > Bacillota > Clostridia > Christensenellales > UBA1242 > Caccovivens. The sequence continues at coordinate 29,398 of JAZRRN010000008.1, read as the reverse complement.
CTATTATTCAATCACTGATGCCGGAAAGCAAACCCTTGCAACTCTTGCACCAGAGTTTGAAAACATGACTTACGAAGCCGAAGAAGAGGAAGAAAAACCTGCTGAAAGAGTTCAATACACGAATGCCGCTTTGCTTGAAAAAGCAGAACAAACTTCTCAAACACCTGCAAAAGACGATCCAACAATCTTTTTGCAACAAGGCAATTTGTTTGACATAACAAAGCAACCTGCTCAAACCTATTCTGATGACGAAGAAGAGGAAGATGATGTCGCTGAAAATCAAATCGACATTTTCAATATGGCACCTATTGCCCCAGACAACACATTAGAATCACTTGAAGAAGCTCAAAAACAACAAGCAGAAGAAGCTGACAAACAGATTGAAACAACCGAAATGCCTGCCGAAATCATTGAAGAGGAAGAAGAAATCAAAGATGATGCAAAACTTCTTGGAGATGATGAAAAGGTAGAACTTTCACAATATCAAACCGAACAAAATCAAATTCTTTACAACTCTTCAAACGATTTCAAAAAATATAGAAAGAAAAAGAGTTTTTCAGAAAATCAAATCGAAATGGCTGTTGCTTACGAAACTGAAGCAGACGAACAACTTCAAAAAGATCGCATAGCAGCACTCAAACGATCATTGTTGGAAGCAAAAAACAACAATTTCCAACAACCTCTTCAAAGTGAATGGCAAGAAGATAAGTTGGAAGCACCTTCTCAACCAACACAATCTGCACCAGTCGAAGAAGCAGAAGAAGAAAAAGATGATGCAGTGCTTATCACAGGCAGAATAAATGCACACGAAGTGCCTGTGCAAAAGAAAATTGCACCAACAAACATCGAAGTCAACATCTACGATGACAATTTGCCAGCACCAAACAGAAATTCAAACCTTGAGCCAACATACAAAGACATGATGGCAAAACTTTTCGAACGCAAAAAAGAAAAACAAACCAAAGAGATTGAATCTCAGTCACCTGTTGTCGAAACTCTTGAAACTCAACCACTTGCCGGAAGTTTTTCAAATTACGAACACCTTAAACAACACTATCAAAACTATGGCATCGAGTTTAAGGAACACAAAAAATCTAGCGTTGAAAGAAACCACAACACAAACTTCCTTCAATTTATCACTTCAGCATTTTTGTTGTTGTTTGTAGGCGTTTCAAGTGCTGTGTTCTACGCAATCATTGCCACAACAGGCAACATATACGACAAAACATCATTTATGTTCTACACCCTGCCTGCAATTTTTGCAGTTGTGACTTTGTTTATGCTTTTGAAATGGAAATGCTTCAAAAGCAAAAAAGCAGTACTGCTTTACAACGCACTTGCAAATTGGGCAATCTTTGTTTTGGGAACTATTGTGATTTTGATTATAAATGTAATCTGTGGAATGCAAGCCGAAAATATGGCACGCTATCTCACTTCTTTGATTTTGCCATCAATCGGGCTTTTGTTCGCCTTCCCAATCAACTATCACATCAAAAAATTCCTTTACAAAAAATATGCAAAATAATTCAATCCAAAATGTATAAAAACTTTTGTTGGGTTAATAATAGAAATAAGTTGAGCAGCAATATCAATCTCAGTTGCCCAACTTAAAACGAAAAGAGACGCTTTTAGTTTGTGAAAACGATTTATGCATCTCTTTTCTTTTTTATTGTCTTAAACAACCAAATCACCCCATTAACCACACAAAAAAGCACAGCAACAGCCACTGCAAACAAAAAGATATAGAAAATCGAATTTTCAAACAAACAACAAAGCAAAACAATCCCAACACACGACACCAAAGCACCTGCAAACAATGCTATCAACCCTTGCCACCAACCAAGATTTGAAAGCCCTGCAATCACACTGCCAGTATAAAGCCCCGTAAACGGCATCGGAAAAGCAACAAAGCTTGCAAGATAAACACACTTTTGCAAGACGCTTGTTTTTTGTGACAAAGCTTGCAACCTCTCAACAAACCTGTTTCCTTTTGCCGCCTTGCATGAAACTACAAATCCTGACACTTTGCTTTTAAACAATTTGCAAAACAAAAGCAAACAAAGTGCAGGCACCATACTTCCAACCAACGAAACCACACAAGCCATCACCGGCGACAAAATCTTATCACCCCAAATATCAGTCGACATAGCAAAAGGGATTGCAACCTTGCTTTCAAACATTGGGATCATCGAAACCAAAAACACAGCCAACCATACACAGCTTGAAAAATTGTCTGCAAAAAAATCTAACATAATATCAACCCTCTAATATTAAATTTTATTTCTTTGCAGAAGTTGATATGAAAAAAAAAGCGAGAACAATCTTCTCGCTTTTATTCAAACAATTTTTTAGCATGATCAATCGCAGTTTGAGACACATCTTTTTTGCCATCAATCAAACGAGCAACTTCAATCACTGCTTTTTCATCATTCAATCTTTCAACCACAGACACCGTGTTGTCATCAACAACATTTTTTGAAACAAGCAAAAAAGCATTTGCTTTCGCTGCGACCACTGGCGTATGTGTTATGCAAATCACTTGGGTATATTTTGAAATGTTTGCAAGTTTGTCAGCCAACCTTCCAGCAGTGTGCCCACTGATGCCAGCATCAATTTCATCAAACACGACAGTTTGCACTTTTTCTTTGTCAAGCATAACATTTTTGAATGCAAGCAACAATCTTGAAAGCTCGCCACCTGATGCAGTTTTGTGCAAATCTTTGATTTCTTGCCCCTTGTTTGCCGAAAACATAAACTTTGCAATGTCGCAACCTTTTTTCGAACAAACAGTTTCTTCAAAATCAACCTTAAAGAAAGTTCCTTTCATGTCAAGGTCTTCAAGTTGTGCCATGAGTTGTTTTTCAAGTTGCTTTGCAGCAATCTTTCTTTTGTCACTCAACTTCAAACAATCTTGCTTCAACGCAGCTTCAACTTCTTGTTTTTGTTTGTTCAACTTCTCAAGCATAAACTCACTGTTTTCCAAATCATCAAGTTGCGTTTTGCATTTGTCTAAACAACTCAAAATCTCTTCAACGCCAGCACCATACTTTTTCGAAAGTTTTTTAATAAGATCCAATCTCGCATCAATGCGATCAAGTTCTCTTGGATCAAATTCGGTCTTTGCCTTGATGTCTTCAAGAGTTTCGACAATGTCTTTGATTTCATAATAAGCATCTTCCAATCTTTGGCGACAGTCTTCAATATCCTTAAATTCTGAAACCCCATTCAATGCCGACTTGGCTTCATAAACCAAACCAGTCGCATTTGAAGTTTGGTCTGACAATTTTGTCACGGCAAGCGAAACTTTTTCAAAAATGTTTTCAGCTGATGAGATAAAAGCAAACTTTTCTTTAAGTTCTACATCTTCGCCCACGACAAGATTTGCATTTTCAATTTCGTTGATTTGATATTCAAGCAATTCTTTAGTTCTTGCTCTTTCTGCCTCACTGCCACCCAACGAAGAAATTTGTTTTTCTACATTCTTCAACAAATCACATTTTTCAGCAATTGCAACTTTAAGTTCGTTAAGCTCTTCGCCTGCAAACTTGTCCAAAATTGACAAATGGTTGTTTGCATTCAAAAGTCCAACGCTGTCGTGTTGGCCACAAAAATCAACAAGCATACTAGCAAACGCTTGCAATACTTTGAGAGTTGTTGGATAACCATTGATTTTGACCGATGACTTCCCATCAACATTCAAAGTCCTTGTGACAATGACTTCATCTTCTACATCAAACTCTTGTTCTTCCAAAAATGCTTTTTCTTCTTGCGAAAGGTTGTCAAACACTGCATCAACCCTCAAAGTTGTTTCGCCAGATCTAATAAGACCTTTCTCTGCCTTCGCCCCCAATGAAAAATTAAGAGCATCAATAATAATGCTCTTACCAGCACCTGACTGTCCCAAAAGACAGTTAAAACCAGATTCAAATTCTATTTCTTGCTTTTTGATCAAAGCAACATTGTTGAGTGAAAGAGAAGTAAGCATTTCAATCTCCTATTTCAAAACTATGACAAAAGCTGACTCAATGTGGCCACAGCCTCACTTGCAAAAGCAGTTGAAGGGAAAGCGAGCATCACAGCATCATCTCCATAAGTTGCACCCATCAATTCTGTCAAATTCAACTTGTCAATAAACGAACAAACGCTTTGTCCCATACCTTTGATTGTTCTCACAATCGTAAGATTGAGGGCAGATTTGACAGAGATGACACATTCTTTGAAAATAGCTATGTATTTGTTTGAAACGACTTGTTGTTCTGATCCCAAAATAGCATACTTATATTTGCCAGTTGATGACAAAATTTTTGTCAAAGCCAACTCTTTGATGTCACGAGAAATTGTTGCTTGGGTGATATCAAAGCCAGCATTTTTCAATTCTCTTGCCAACTCTTCTTGAGTTTCAATTTCCTTTGTTGAAATCAATTCCAAGATTTTTGACTGTCTAGCACTTCTTGCCATCGTTTCCTCCTCAATCGCTACACAGCCCTATTTTAGGGCGATGTGTGGGTTGTGCATAAATATAAATCTATGTTTATGCAAACATTTTTAATTATTATACATTAAAATTTATAAATATGCAAGCGTTTTCTGTATATTTATTCAGCAATTTTTTATAAAGATTTTGATTTTTGCAAAAATATAAAAACAAAATTTATAAATATAAACAAGCATACATTCGCTATTTTACACAGTCACCTGTCGCCCGCCCACAACACATCTATTAAACAACACAAAAGTTGACATATCAACAAGATATGCCAACTTTTTTATTTTTAAATTTTATACTAAAAATTATTGATTTCAATCACTTCAATTTCTGCCATCGCCCTTTCGATCAACCCATCAATATCAAGCGCCTGTTCGTTATATTCAGCTCTTTTTACAGTTGGTTTGATGACAGGATTTTTTGGAAGAAACACAGTGCAACAATCTTCATAAGGAAGAATAGAAGTTTCGTATGTACCAATCTTTTTTGCCACAGACATAATCTCTTCTTTGTCATAAGCAAGCACCGGTCTAAACACAGGAAGTTTTACAACATCGTTTGTCACTGTCATACTTTGCATTGTTTGACTTGCAACCTGCCCCAGACTCTCACCTGTTATGATTGCACCCAAACCATTTTCTTTGCAAAGTCGTTGAGCAATTCGCATCATAATTCTTCTCATAATTGTGATCATATATTCTTCATCACAATGTTTATGTATTTGTTCTTGAATTTCAGTAAACGAAACAACATGAAGCTTAAAATCATCGCAATATTCAGCGATTTGGTTTGCCAATTCAATCACCTTTTCTTTCGCCTGAACACTTGTGTAAGGATAAGAATGGAAGTGCACTGCCTCAAACTTAAGCCCTCTTTTTGCCATAAGGTAACCAGCAACAGGACTATCAATTCCCCCAGAAAGCAACAACAAACCTTTTCCAGCACTGCCAAGAGGAAGTCCTCCGGCGCAAGGAAGCAAATTGCTGTAAATATAAGTTTTTTGGTTTACCCTCAATTCTACATTCAACACAATTTCCGGATGATACAAATCAACTTTCATTTCAGGGCACGCATCAAGCACCACCCCACCCAAATGCTTTTCAAGTTGCATAGAGTTCATTTCAAAAGTTTTGTCAGCACGCTTAACTTCAACTTTGAATGTTTTTGCAAAACCTAAATCAATGTTTTTGATTTCATTTTCAATGTTTTCAAGCGTAGTATCAAATTCAACTGCAACAGCAACCCCAATCAACCCAAAAACATGTTGAATTTTTTCAACAATTTCATCTTCTTGATCAAGATTATAGTCACACAAAATCAACCTTCCTTGAGTTTCCACCAACCTAAATTGATAAGAAGCAAGCTTCTTTCTGATATTGTTCATCAAAAGCTTCATAAACTCTCGTCTATTTTTACCCTTCAAAAACAATTCGCCAAATTTCAATAACAAAACCTTATTCATTATGACACCCTTTCTTTTATATCTTTATAAACTTCAGCCACAATCTTTGCAGCTTCAGAAATCTCTTCATCAGTTTGATAAGCATTAAAACTCACTCTGACGCTCGAAATTATATCTTCTTGCGACACACCAATCGCCTCTAAAATGCGATTTCCAGCCTTTTTTGCCGAGCAAGCACTACCGAGCCCAACAATCACACCCTTTTGATTTAAGGCATGAAGCATAGTTTCCCCTTTAACACTAGAAAAAACCAAACTTTCAATGTAAGGAGATCCTTTGAAATCCAAAATCTTGATCCCATCAACCTTGCCAACAATTTCGTTGAACAGCGCCCTAATCTTTGACACCCTTTCATGATTGACAACAGGGTTTAAAATTTCAACGCATTTTCTTAGTTGCATGATTGACGAAACACTTTCCGTGCCAGATCTTACACCATATTGTTGACCACCACCCTGAAACAACTCTTTCAAAGCAGATTTATTTTTTACATACAACCCGGCCACACCTTTAGGCCCATGTATTTTGTGAGCACTAAAAGAATACAAATCAACCGATGTTTTTCTCATAGAAAATGGAATTTTCATAAAACCTTGCACGCCATCTACATGAAAAACTGCTTTTGGAGCAAGCTTATCTTTCAATTTTGAAATCAATTCAATATTGTTTATTGCACCGGTTTCATTGCTGACATGCATAATGCTGATCAAACGAGTTTTTGCATTAAGCACAGTTTTCAAAACTTCCAAATCAACCGTTCCATCTTTTGTCAATGGCACAAAATGCACTTTTGCACCATCAAGCTTCAATTTTTGGGCAACATTATAAACAGATGGATGCTCCCCCTCCGAAAAAACATATTCCCAATCACCAGAACGCAAGCTTCCTTTGATTGCCAAGTTGTTGCTTTCAGTTGCACAACCCGTAAAAATCACATTGCCTTGAGTCGCATCAAGCGATTTCAAAAAAAACTTTTCTGTTTCAGAGAGCAATTTGGACATATTCATTGATTCAACAGACAATGCAGAAGGATTGAAAAAATCTTCACAAGAATATTTCTTGTGGACTTCAACACACTCTTCAAACATTTTTGTTGTGCCAGCATTGTCTAAAAAAATCATAAACACTCCCAATATATTGTATGTGGTATGCCATCAGCGACAGCATACCACACCAAATTTAGCATTAACGAAGTTTTGCACCATATCTAAATTCAAGACTCTTCAACACTTTGTTTACAGCAGAATTAATTTCTTCCCCTGTCAAAGTCTTGTCTTCAGACATAAACATAATTTTATACGCCATGCTCTTTTTAGCTTCACCAAGAGCATCACTTCTGTAAACATCAAACAAGTTTACATCATAGAAAATCTTGCCACAAGCAGATTTGATTGCTGCAACAAGTTCGCCATTTGTCACTTTTTCATCAACAACAACGGCAATATCTCTTTCAACAACTGGATATTTTGAAATTTCTTTTGTCGCATATTTCTTGTCAGCAAGTGCAGCCAAATAATCAGTATCCAATTCTGCATACCAAACATCTTGATTGATGTCATAATTTTTCAAGACTGTTGGATGAACCTTTCCAAACCAACCAACAACCTTTCCATCAGCAGTCACAATATCAGCACTTACACCAGAATGGAGATATGGCTGTTTTGATCTTTCGATCTTATATTGAAGATCAACATTCAAAAGCAAATTTTCAACAACACCTTTAAGCATAAAGAAGTTGTATCCATTTTCACAAACAGCAATAGACAAACGATTGTTTTCTACTGGAAGTTCTGTCAATGGCAAAGCTTTTGGTTGATAAACTCTTCCTGCTTCAAAAAATCTCAAATCTTTGTTTCCAACAGAAAGATTGTAAGCAACATCAACAAGCAAAGCGTGAGCCATAACTGTTCTTATAGTCGACATATCTTCACTGATTGGATTTGCAATTTTGATAACATTTCTTCTTTCATCATCTTCTGCAAGCAAAAGTTTGTCGCAAGCAGATGCTGTATAGAGCGAATAGTTGAGAGTTTCGTAAAATCCCCCGCCCACAAGCAAGTTTTTCAAGTTGTTTTCAAGCACCAATCTTGGTTCGTATTGTCCAATTGTGATTGAAGAATTTTCAAACATAACGCCTTCAACATTGTTGTAAACATCATATCCATAAATTCTGATAACTTCTTCAGCAATGTCATTTTCGTTTTTGATATCTTCACGAGTATATGGTGTTACACAAGTGATAACATCACCTTCGATCGAAGAAACAATTCCCAAACCGTTCAAAATTTGCAACATTTTTTCTTTTGCAACATCAATGCCGAGGATTTTGCAAACTTTTGAATAAGAAATCTTCAATTCTTCTGTTTGTTGCAACTGTTTGTTGCAAACATCAACCACGCCATCTACAATTTCGCCACAACCCAATTGATCAACCAAATGCAAAGCTCTTTTGAGCGCTGTTGTTGGAAGGTTTACATTTACACCTTTTTCGTATCTTGCAGATGAGTCAGTTCTCACACCAAATTTCTTTGCTGTCAAACGCACACTCTTCAAATCAAACACTGCACATTCAAACACAGATTCTGTTGTGTCATCACCAATGCAAGAGTTTACCCCGCCAATAACACCAGCAATAACAACCGGCTTGTTTGCATCAGCAATAACCATAACATCAGAGTCAAGCTTGTAAGAATTGCCATTCAAAACAGCAATTTCTTCACCTGCTTTAGCCTGTCTTACAACAATTTTCTTTCCATCAATATACTTATAGTCAAAAGCATGCATAGGTTGACCTTGTTCAATCAAAATATAGTTTGTGATGTCAACCATATTGTTGATTGGCTTGATACCTACATTCCAAAGTCTGCTTCTAAGCCAAAGTGGAGATCTTTCAAGCTTAATATTTTTCACATAACTTGCAGTATATCTTGGACAATTTTCAGTTTCAACTTCAACAGAAACATAATCTTTCACATTTTCTCCAACAGTTTTGTAAGAAATGTCTGCTTCTTTAAATTCTTTTTCATAAATTGCACAAATTTCTCTAGCAATACCCACAACACTGTTGCAATCTGGACGATTTGGAGTAACATTGATGTCAAAAACAACATCATTAAGCATCAAAGCATCTTCAATCTTTGTGCCAGGCTTCATATCTTCAGGCAAAATCAAAATGCCATAGAGCGAACCCCCTTCAATATAGTTGTCATCAACACCCAATTCTTCACCAGAACAGAACATTCCATCACTCGCAACACCCCTCATTGCTGTAGGTTTGATTTTTACGCCGTTTGCAAGGTCAGCACCGTCCAAAGAAACTGGCACATGAGCACCTTCAAACACATTTGTTGCAGATGTGATAATTTGCACTTGCTTGAAACCAACATCAACTTGGCAAACAACAAGCTTGTCTGCTGCAGGATGTCTTTCAATTTTCAAAATTTTTCCAACATAAACATCATGAAGATATTTGTTGGCATATTCAACTTCTTCTACTTCAAAGCCAGAAACTGTCAATCTTTCAGCAATTTCTTCTGCAGAAATATCACTCAAATCAACAAAATCTTTAAGCCAATTGTAAGAAACTTTCATTTTTATAAACTCCTTTATTTTTTTATTGCATAACACAATATCTAGTCGTATTATGCAGACATAATACACTTTATGTTGTATAAATTATCTCATCTGTTTCAAAAATCTCACATCATTTCTAAACAAATATTTGATGTTTGGAATCTTGTTTGTAACCATAACACTTCTGTCAATTCCTGGACCAAATGCAAAGCCACTATATTTTGTGCTGTCAATTCCTGACATTTCCAAAACTTTTGGATTTACAACCCCTGCTCCAAACACTTCAGAAAAACCAGAACCTTTGCAAAGTGAGCAACCTTTGCCTTGACACATTTGGCAAGTTGCATCAATTTCGATGCTTGGTTCTGTAAATGGGAAGTATGATGGTCTAACTCTCATCTTAACATCTTCACCAAACAATCTCTTCAAAATTTCTTTAATCATCAACATCAAATCTTTAAGACCAATGTTTTCATCAACAACCAACGCTTCAAATTGATTGAAGATTGGAGAGTGCGAACTGTCGCTGTCATTTCTATAAACTCTTCCCGGACAAACAATTTTGAATGGTGGCTTCATTGTTTCCATACATCTAACTTGCATGTTTGATGTTTGAGATCTAAGCAAAATGTTGTCAGTGATAAAGAATGTGTCTTGCATGTCTCTTGCTGGGTGATTTTTTGGCACATTGAGTGCCTCGAAGTTGTAATAGTCAGTCTCAACTTCTGGTCCTTGCACAACAGTAAAGCCCATAGCAACACAAATGTCCATAAACTTGTTGTTGAAACGAGTCAAAGGATGCAAAGCGCCTTTCTTTATGCCTTGGCTAGGTTCGGTAATGTCAACCTTTTCCTTTTCCATGTCAGCGGCAAGTTTCGCATTTTCCAAAACACACAATTTTTCTGTGAGCGCCTTTTCAATGCTTTCTCTCACTGTGTTTGCAAGCGCACCAACCTCTCTTCTATCTTCTGCAGGAACATCTTTCATTCCACGCAAAATTTGAGTCAATTCGCCAGCTTTGCCCAAATACTTAACTCTGATTTCGTCCAATTTTTTCAAGTCATCAGCAGCAGAAATTTCATTTACACCAATTTCTACAATTTGTTGAAGTTTTTCTTTCATAATCTCTCCTTTCAATAAAAAAATCGCCCCAATATTAGGACGATCTAAAGTCGTGGTACCACCTAACTTCACGCATATAAGCGCCTTGTTTGCAAATTAACGCATTGCCAAACGGTTATCTCTACTTATTTTGACAAATGTTCAAGAAACAGCTAAAAAGTGAATTCAACAATCTGTTTTCTACCCTTTCTCAGCCAACAGGGTTCTCTGTAAGAAACATCAACTGCCTACTAGTCTTTTATCATCGCTTTTGCTATGCAACAATAATACCACACAGCCAAAAACAAAGTCAACCTTTTATCAGAATTATTTTGTTTTGGCACCTTATTATGCTAAAATATGACTATGAAAAATTTTGAAACCTACACAATAGAAAATTGCTCAAAATTGAAAAAGTCAACAATCTATTTTTTTCTTAAAAACATTGGCCTTTCTGAGCATTATATCAAAAATTTAAGAAACACCTCTGGCGCAATTTTGCTCAACAACAATCAAACAACAATCAATGCACAAATCAAAGATGGCGACATTGTCAGCATTTCAAACAACCCATATTCTGCAAGCAAAATAAAGCCTTGCGAAGGCAGTTTGGACATTCTGTTTGAAGATGAAGATTTTTTGATTGTCAACAAACCTCACAACCTCTCGTGCATGCCCACCCAATCGCATTATTCAAACAACCTTGGTGGGCAAATCGTAAATTATATGCAAGAAAAACAACCGGATTTTGTTTTAAGGATTGTCAATCGCCTTGACAAAGACACTGCTGGCATTGTGATTGTTGCAAAAAATGTGATTGCAAGAAACAACACTTCTTGCATAAACAAGGTTTATTACGCTTTATGCAAAAACACTTTCGACTCATTTGCACCATTCACAATAAACAAACCAATCCACACCGTAAACACAAACGGCATCAATCAAATGAAGCGCATTATCTCATATGAAGGCAAACAATCAATCACAAACATTTTGCCAATTAAAAACTTTTCAAATTATGCACTCGTTCAAGCCACACTTGAAACCGGCAGAACACACCAAATCAGAGTTCATCTTTCAAGCATCGGCCACCCACTGATTGGCGACACAATTTACAACAGCGACTTTGAAGGCCAACACACAAACTCCTACCTTGTTTTGAAAAAAATTTCATTCGTCCATTTTCGCACACAAAAAACAATCACTCTCGAAGTGCCTTATCCAGACAACTGGACAGACAAACTGACACAACAATAAAAGACTTGCCAAATGACAAGTCTTTTATTGGTTAGGTTCAACTATTTGCAAGCTTTTGTTGAGTTTGCCTTTTTTGAAGAACATTTTTGACCTTGAGAAGACGATGTTGCTTCTTTGGCAGTTTCTGCACTTGCGTTAGCTCTGCTTGCAGATTTCTTTTTACCAAACATAGTTTACCTCCCTTTTTCAAGACATTTCGCCTTGTATCAATATTGTGTCAAGCCAGCAAAAATTTATTCAACAAAACAAAAAAAAAGACAGGGGAACCCTGTCTTTTATTTTTGCGTAAACGATTATTTGTTTCCGTTTGCTGCTTGTTCGTCAAGAAGATTGTAGTATTCGTCAAATACATTGATTGCGATTTGTTCGTTTGTTTCAACTCTCAAAACTGGTTCTTCTCCACTTTCGTCAACATAGAAAACAATTGCTTCATCATCAGCAACATTGTCAATATGTTCAATTGGCTTCAATACGCAGTAAAGAACATCGTTGTATGGAATAACAGCAATTTGTTCAAATGTCAATTTTCTGCCGTTTTCATCAACAAGAACGATTGGATCTTTGTTAACTTCATCCAAAAGAATGTCGATGATGTTTGGACGATCTTGTTCCATTTCAGCTTGTCTTGAAGCTTCTTCAATTTTTTCCAATTTTTTCTTATCCATAATAATATACTCCTTTATTTTTTTGGATTTTCATCAAGATAATTTTGCAATATAATCTGTGCAGACACCTTGTCAAGCAATTCTTTTCGTTTTTCCCACTTGATGCCGGCTTCTTTAAGCAACTCTTCAGCTTCGTATGAAGTGTACCTTTCGTCTTGAAAAGCAACCTCAACCCCTGCCTTTTCTGCCAACTTGCCAGCAAAATCTTTCACAACTTGCGACATTTCGCTTTCTGTTCCGTCAGCATTGAGAGGCAAGCCAAAAACAACCAAATCAACTTGTTTGTCTTTGACAAGTGTTGCAAAATATGCCAAATCTGGTGCTTCGCCTTGAGCTTTGTAAATATGGTCAGCACTTGCAATAGTTGCTGTCAAATCTGTAAATGCAACCCCTATTCTCGCCTTTCCATAATCTAAACCCATTTTTCTAAAATATTGCATATATCACCATTGTTATTTTAACCAAATTATCAAAAATAGTCAATCAAAATGCAAACAAAACTATTTGCATTCACACAAATTGCTTCCACTTGAAACCGAAACAGTAAGTGGCACAGCAAAATCACATATATTTTGCATGCAATCTGCCAAAACTTTTTCAACCTTTTCAACATCTTCGTTTGCACAGTCAACAATCAATTCGTCATGCACCTGCAAAATAAGATTACATTTGAAGGTTTTAAGCATTTTCCAAACTTTGATCATTGCCATTTTGATAATATCAGATGCAGTGCCCTGCAAAGGCATATTCATTGCCACTCTTTCGCCAAATTTGCGCACATTTGCATTTGACGACTTGACATCTGGAATATGTCTAATTCTGCCCAAATACGACTTAATAAAGCCATTTTTGCGAGCATATTCAACATTTGAATCCATAAATTCTTTAATCTTTGGATATCTATCAAAATAATTTTCGATATATTCCTTTGCTTTTGCGACAGATGTTTTTATATTTTGCGACAAACCATAGTCACTTATGCCATAGATAATGCCAAAGTTTACTGCCTTTGCATCTCTTCTAAGAGCAGAAGTCACCTCATCAACCGGCACCCTAAAAATTTCGCTTGCCGTTTTTGTGTGAATGTCAACACCATTATTGTATGCTTCAATCATCGTTTCTTCGTTTGCCAAATTTGCAAGCAGTCTAAGCTCAATTTGACTGTAATCTGCCGAAATAATCTTTCCATTTTCAAACTTTGAAACAAAGATTTTTCTCAAATTTTTGCCTTCTTCGTTTCTAGTCGGAATGTTTTGCATGTTTGGTTCCGAACTCGACAATCTGCCAGTCGAGGTCAATGTTTGATTGAAAGTTGTGTGAATGATGTCACCACTGCTTTTGCATATTTCTTTATAAACAGAAATATATGTGCTCACCAACTTTCCAAGTTTTCTAAATTCGATAAGTTTTTCAACAATCTCGTGCTGGTCTCTCATTTCATCAAGAATAGCAAAACTTGTTGATTGTTTTTTGTTGTTAAACGATGTCAAACCAAGTTTTTCAAACAAAATATATGCCACTTGTTTTGGCGAATTGATATTAAACTCTCCGCCTGCCAATGCCCAAATTTCTTTTCTGATTCGTTCAAGTTCTTCGGTGTATTTTTTGTCCAGATTGTCAAGTTCTTCGGCATCAACCTTAAACCCAACATCTTCCATATCTGCCAAAACTTCAACCAAAGGCATTTCAACATCTCTATACAAATGAAGCACATCTTCTGCTTCCATTTTTTCTTGCAGTTCTTTTCTCGCCTCGGCAAATTCTTCAACCGAAGCAGCTTCCAACTTTGGCAACCCTGCATACAAGACATATCTGGCAATTTCAATGTCGAAATAATTTTTCAACTCAATGCCACATTTTTTCAAATATTTGAGATCGCTTTTTGAAGAATTTGTTATTTTTTCGACTGATTCGTCTTCAAATTTGTCTTTAAGTGCCAAAGCAATATCCGAAAGATCAATCATTGGCGAAAACAAATCAATCTCTTTTTTAAGAAAATACACAATTTTATTTCCATCAAAAAACTCCATGTTGTCAAAGTCATAACACAAAGTCTTTGTCACATTTTTCGCATATTCTTTCACTTGATCAAGGCTTTCAAACGCAACTCTTTCAACTTCAATTTTGCTTGATTTTACACCTTCCTCAAAGATGTCTTTTCTTGCAGTCAAACTTCTAAAGTCCCAACTCTCAAAAAAATCTCGCACATTTTGCGCAAACGGAAATTTAAATCTGCATTCTTCGATATCAAAATCAACCTCACAATCAGTTTTGATTGTTGCAAGTTCTTTCGACATATACGCCAAATCCTTGTTTTCAACAAGTTTTTCTTTAAGTTTGCCCGAAATCTTGTCAATGTTTTGATAAATTCCATCAACATCGCCATAAGACGCAATCAAGTTTTGTGCTGTTTTTTCGCCGACGCCAGGCACGCCAGGAATATTGTCTGATGTGTCGCCCATCAATGCTTTAAGTTCTATCACACCACTAGGACAAACACCCCAAGTTTGAAGCAAATATTCTTCGTCAAATTTTTCAAGGTCAGTCACACCCTTTCTTGTAAGCCAAACCTGAGTGTTGTCATTTACAAGTTGCAACAAATCCCTATCCCCAGACACCAAAAAATTTTGCTTGTCAGATTTTCTAGACAAAGTGCCAATAATGTCATCTGCCTCTATGCCACCACTTTCAAAAAATTTGATACCAAGCTCGGCCAACATTTGCTTGATCACTGGAAATTGACATGACAAATCTGGGGGAGTTTGTTTTCTAGTCCCCTTATATTCTGCAAAGATATCATTTCTAAATGTTTTTCTTGCGTGATCAAAAGCCACAGCAACATAATCTGGCTTTTGCTCTACAATAAGCTTAACCAAAAGGTTTGCAAAACCAAAAACAGCACCAGAAGGCTGATGCTGTCTATTAGACAAATAAGGCATTGCGTAAAATGCCCTATTTGCCAAACTATTTCCGTCTATAATAATAAATTTTTCCACAATTTCCCCTAAAATTGTTTCCAATCACAGATCAAACTATACCAAAACTTGTGGTGTCACATCTGTGAAGAGTTTGTAAATTGAATCTGGTGTAGCCAAAACAATTACATACAAAACAATTGCTGCAATCAAAAGAATGAAGAAAACTGTTTTGAGTGGGCTTCCTGCAAAGTTTACAAGTGCAAAGCAGAAAATAATTGCAATACCACCAAAGTTTACAATCAAATCAAACCATTTTGCAAACCAACCCATGTTTGGATTCCATGCTGTTTGTGATCTAATTACATGAAGCGCCAAGAACACGATGTAGATGATTGACAAAACAGACAAAATTGTATACATAACTTTTTTCATCACGAGACCTCCTTCTTGCAACTATTCTACCACAAACAATTTGCCTATATCAAGCATAACAGAACAAAAATTGCAATTTTTGTCATAATTTTAACAAAAAAAGACCACGAAACTTTCGTGATCTTTTCATATATTGCATATTTATACACTATATTGCATTTTTATTTTTGATTTTTGCCATTTTCTTTGTCATTTTCAGTTTGATTTGCTTCTTCACCTTCGCCAGTTTGCAAATCGTCAAAATTTTCATGATTTTTCTTTGCATTTTTGTCGGCTGACGACACATTCATAGACACAAAACCAAGCACAACCAAAAGTCCTGCCACTGCCATAATGCAATCCTCAACAACTTGGTTTTCAATCTCAAAACCAAACGCTTTTCCAAATGCATTAAGCAAAATCACAACTGCCGCAGACAAACTTACCCAAAAACCATAATCGCCAATTCTCTTAAAAAAATTCTTCATTGCCGTTCTCACTTTTCAAATAGTCTTTAATCTCAGCCAAATCACTTTTCACCTCATCAAGAGTTTGCAAACTCGCACTCAATTGCTCAATAGTTTGCTGGTATTTTACCTCTCTTTTTGCACTGTCTTTAAGTTGATAACAAAACAAGCAAACAAACAAAATTGCAAAAACCCCATTGCTTATCACAATGCTGACAATTTCATTCCAAATGCTCATACCCTCACTCCTTTTTCAACAAAAGTTTAGAGATTTCAAAATCTCCGTTTTTATATAAAATTGACTTGTTGAAAAATTTGATTTTCTGTCTTGCTTTTGCTTCACTCAACAACATCATACACAACCATAGGTTTGCAAATTTTGCAGTTTGCATTGTTTGTCTTAAATGCAAAACTAAAGACAGATCCGTGCACACAGGCAAAAATTGATTGTTCTTTTTCACTTCCACAAACATCAAACACCTTTGTTTCTTCATCAGAAACAACTTCAATTTGACAATCACTCACAGTTGTCAAAACAATTTGTTTGATTTTCTTTCGTTTTCCCTGACAGGCAAGGTCGGATTGCACCGACTGCCAAACTTTTTCAGTTGAAGATCCAAACATCTGTCCACTGCAAACAAGTTCGGCCAAATGCTGGCCATTTTGATTGTAAAAGCAAGCGCAAATCTTGCTCATAAACTCATTGTCAACAGCAAGCAAACTTCTTATATCAACTCCTCTCAAAATGTTGTAAGAAAAATCATTCAAATCAATTTCAAGCAACAGATTGTTTATATAATCTGCTTGCTCACACCCCACCTGTTTGTCATCATCAAAAGTGCAATTTGTCGCCAAATAATACTTTCCGTTCAAACACTCACAACAACAATTTGCGTGGTCACAATTTTGCAAAATCTGATCAAAAGCCTCAGTCACTTTTGCAACAGAATTGCCACTGAAACTATACAACCCATCTCTTGTAACAAACAAAACCTTTTCGCCACAAACACAAATCGAATTTTCGTAGATTTTTGATGGCGAAGTATACAAATGCGTAAAGGCGAAATTGCCTTTTGCTGTATAAATCGAAATCTTTGTTATGCCATTTTCTCTGAATAAATATACATAATCATCAAAAGCGACCAATTTTGTAAACGAACCCCTGTCATCTAAAAATTCTACGATTTCATTTTCTTCTTCTGTCCATTGTGTAAGATTTAGGTTTGTCTTATAGATCAAAGTGTTGCGATTTGTATTTGTTATTGCAAACAGTTTGTCATAATGCACCACACACGAAATGATTGGTGGGACAGATTCATAAAACCCATCTGCACTCGTATTCATATGAAGCATTCCGTTTTTTGTAAAAAACAAAATCGCATCTTTGTTGTCAATTCGATAAGCGCACGAAAACAATGGTTTTGCTGTCATCTTGTCTGATGATGTCCAAACATAGCCATCATATTCATCGACAAGTGGCACGCTCCAAAGTTTGTTTGCCGAGTCAAGCATCAAAATTTGATAAACATATCTATCAAGTTCTTCGCTAAACCAACGATCAAGCCAAATCCCACAAATTTGATCAACCTTGCTTGCAATGTCAAAAGTGTGTCCTGTTTTCAAATCATCAAAACTTGCAATCGCCTCAAAGTCCTTAAACCCCATGCCAGACTGCAACGCCCCGTTTGAAAGCGAAAAGTTGTAAAACATTTTGCATTGATTTGCTTTTTGCAACAAATCATCTTTTCCGTTTGATAGTCCGTTTGCAAAAATATCAAAAACAAGATTTTTCTGTTTGGTCTTTTTATGTTTCTTTAAATTTTTATAAAACATCAAAACCAACTCCTTGCAGGCAGTTTGTGTTCGCCACGCTTCCTAGACAAAACAAACAAACTTTCCTTAAATCTCTCTTCCCAAATTTCTGCATCATCACTCACACCATCAACAAGCAAATATTCGCTTGCCACGCCGTAAGCATAAACTCTGGCACTCAAACCACAAAACATTTCAACCTCATCTTCGATTGTCTTGTCTTCTGGCAGAAAACTATAAACCACCCACTTGCCTTTGCCAAACACTTCAACAAAGTTTGGATAGTTTCTAAATTTCAAATTCAAGCCAAAACGATTTTTGATTTCGTAAACATTGATCACTTTGTTTTTCAAACTCGAAAAGTTGAGCACACCATCTTTGATGTCAACTTCTTCTTTATGCAAAAATGGCAAATAGTCGCTTGCAATTTCTTGATTAACCAAATTGAAACAATTTGTCATAATCTCTACCTTTTGTTGTTCTCTCTCTTGCAACTCTTGACTTGCAGCAAGCTTTTGAGCAAGTTCTCTTTCTCCAACAAATTCACAAACCAATTTTAAGATATCTCTAACTGTCATATATCTTCTCCTCAAAGTCATTTAAGATTTGCTTGATTTGCCTTTGTCTGTTTCTTTGATTTTCCGCTTCCATTTCCCTAAACAAAGCATCACTGTTTTCAACTCTGGTTCTAAGAACATCAACTATCATTCGTTCGTCTATTTGGTCATAAGCAAAACTTAAACAATAACTGTTTCCTCTCTGCGACAGATTGTGAAGCTCAAACACATCTCTATCTGCATTCCTCATCAAAACATAATCTTTGTCTATCTGCTTCAATCTTTCAATCACACCAAGACAATCATCGCAAATCTCAAACAATCTTTTCATAATTCACCTTTTATTCTGTAATTGTTGTTGAAATACCCTTGCAAAAACCAATACCGTTTGGCTTATGACACATAAGTTCGGTATACTTAACCAATGTTGCAGCAAACGCTGGTTTGCTTGGGTGTTGTTTAAGCACTCTTCCAGCTTCATCTTCCAACCATTTCCAATCGCCAAGTTCGTAGAATGCAAAATCATTTGTGTTAAGGAAATAGCATTCGTCTTGTGCAAGTTGAGCTGTTGGCACAATTGGAGTTCCAAAGTGAGTCAACACTTTCATTCCATCTTCCAAAGTTGTATATTCAATGTTCTTCTTATACAAAGTCATATATCTTTGATACACTCTCTTAAGTTCGTAAGAAGTATTGATAAAATTTACTTCTGTTCCACCCATTTCGAGATCATCAATGATCTTTTGAACAAAATCTTCATCAAAAGCATCTGATTGTGTTGCAGTGTATGTGCGAGCATTGATGATTGGATAAGCATCTTTATCTACGCCATACAAAGTTTTGTTTTCCACAATACCTTTAAGACCGATAATATCGCCACCCTTAGAGTTGTGCAAATAAATTTTTGCTCCTGTTGTTACACCAAGTTCTGATGCACCTTTTGCAAGTGTGATAGTTTTTGCTGCTTTGTTTACATCAACAACAAGAATGTTTGTTGCAACTGCCACATCTGATGCTGAATAAATGTCTACATACATACCTGGCGCAACTGCACCTACATTGTCTGCTGAAATTGTGTTTTCAGAAACAGTCACTGTTGCCAAACAGCCGCTTCCATCTCCGTAAATCATTCTTGAAAGGTTGAAAGCGCTTGCTTTAACCAACGAATCCATTCCATCTTGAAGAAGATTTACAAAAGAGTTTACATTATTTGAAGAACATTTGATTGCTTTGTCGCTGATTTCAAATCTTCCATAAAGGTTTTTGAGTGGAGCCACAAAAGAAAGATATGGTGTGTCAACACCTGCTGGAAGATCGCTTGTTTCGCTTCCTGCCATAATGCCACCATTGATGCCAATTGGTGCAACAACCCTTGCTTCTTTGCCCACAATATTTCTAGAACTTCTTCTAATTCTGCTGAAAAGTGGATTTGTTTTTGTGTTGATTTGATCTGCAACCACACCCAAATACACATCTTTAAGCACATTTTCAGCACTTGATAATGTTATCATTCAATTCTCCTTTCATTATGAAAACAAATCAAAAACAATTTTTTTCGCCTCTTCAAAACTGTCTGGTTTGGCAGGAGCAACTTTTGTTGCCCTCTCGCCAGAACCCGAAGAAATCACCACAGGGGACTTCTGTTGCGATTGAAGTTGTTTTATGTAGTTTTCAATTATCAAATTTTTCAAATTTTCGTCATTGTTTATTAAGTTTTCAAAAAAGGCCGTTTTGTTTTCTTGACGCAATTTTTCTGTCAAGATTTCTGCCCATGCCTTTTCAAAAGGCCTTTCTTCATTTTTAAGACTTATGTTTTCTGCAACACGCTTTTTGATTTCGTTTGCATACGAAAACGCCTCCTGATTGTCTGCAAGGAATTGCTTAAACTCTTCTTCTGTCTTTTCAAATTGTTCGGTTTTTGCAATTTTGTCTTTTTCCAACTCGGCAAGTCTTTGGCTTTTTCGTGTAAACTCTGCTTGCAAATTGTTGTATGCCTGATATAAGTCATCTACATTTTTAAATTTACCTACGGGAACGCCCCTTTCTGCTTCACTTTCTTCTGGCATAATGTCAGCTTGCAAATTTGCAGTTTCTTTTGAGGAGTCGCACAAGTTGTCTTCTTGCAAAGGTTTAACTTCTTGCGGTTGTTCCTCAAATGTTTGATTTTCAAAATTCATAATTATTCTCCTGTTGAAATTCTTTGTTTGTGCATTTCGATATGCGCCAAAAATTGTTGTTCTATTTTTGGATCAAATTGTTTGCTGTAAAGCTCTTTAAGCATAAACGAAATGTGTTGTGTGAGATGCAAATTGTCATCATCAATTTGCTTAACTTCAATCACTTCTCCTTCGCTCATTCTAAAGTTTTCTTGATCAGCATTTTTCATATGCAAATCGGTCAAGTCAATCGAATTGTCCCAAGTGCCAAATCCAATGTTTTCAAGCACTTTTGCCTTCATAGAAGACGAAAGCTTGCCATTCTCATCAAACAACAACCCTTTGTCCAAAAGCGAAAAAATCAATGTTCTGCGCTGAGAAATAGTGTCGTTGCTTTCGTTGTCAGCATCAAATTGCACATCATCACTTGAAAGATCGTTGCCTTTGAAATAAAACACATCAAGTTTGCCATTTTCGCCAACAATCTTTACAAGTCGTGGCATTGTTGCAAACTGCTTATACAATCTCAAAATGTGCTTTGCAATGGTTTTGATTGCATCTTTGACACTGTCGGTCGTAAACTTCAATCTTGTTTCGTTTTCATCAATCAAAAGTTCGAGAGCAACCCCACTCAAGCTTGTTGAAACATTTTCCATGCTTCCCATTTCACTTGTGCCACTCAAAGTTGAAAATTCTTTAAGCAGTTTTTCTTCTTCTTTTTCAAAATCGGCAGGCAAGTTTTCTCCACCCAAAAACTTTGGAGCACTTGCACCTTGCCTATAAACCAAAATCTTGCCCGGAGCAAGTCCCTCTTCTTCCAAATTGTCAATGTCAACACTGCCATCTTCAACTGCAAGCACACCCATTGTCAATCTGTTGAGATATTCATGCTTTCTGTTTTTGACTGCATTGTAAGCCCTTTGAATCGGGATCAATCTGCCAACAACACTCACACCCCAAAAACAGCCCACTTCTTCGTGGCAAATTTGCTTAACAAACGGAAATTCTCTCTTGCCATCGACTCCATTGACATAAGGCAAATCACCATCAAACACAAGTTTGTCACCAGCAACCACAATCAATCTGCCATTTGGATATTTCTCTGTAGGTTTTACATATTTTTCAAGCACCAAAGCACTGTTTTTTCTTGTTGTTTCGCAAACTCTTTTTGCAATGCCCCCAATGCCCAAGCCTCCAAGATTGTTTGTTGTTGCACCAAGACTATAAACATTGATTTCTTTTCCCTCAACATCAACACCATACATTTGTTTGATTTGTTGCACAGTGTATGCTTTGGCATGAATGATGCTTTGACAGTCAACAAGATTTTCGTGTGTTGCACTGTCTGGATAAATCTCAAATGGCGAACAAACACTGACATCAACTTCGCCCGACTTAATCTTTTTTCCATTGTCCTCAAGTGCCACAATTTGTCCCAAATCTGCGTTCCACGAAATTTTGTAGAAACTTGTCCCACAAATTTCACTCCACTTCAACGCTTGATTGATTTTTGAAGCAAAATTCATTTTGCTTGAAACAGACTCCAAAACCCTTTTTCCAACCTTGGCCGAATAAATATCCACTTCTTCGCTTGTTGCCGGAAAAACGGTTATTTTTGGCTTAATTTTTGACAATTTTGACAATCTTACATCAACAATCGGTGCAATGTGATTAAAGATTTCCCTTTCTTGCCAAAAATATTGTTTGTCAACCTCTCGCACTTGTCCACCAAAGCCGACATCACTATATTGGTTTCCCATATAAAAATTCATATTGAGTTGCCATTGACTTTCAAATGGTTTTCGTGCCATTGCTCTTTCTTCAAAATCAAGCAAGGTTTCTTTTGCCAATTTTTCTGCATATCCAACCTTTTTCATACATTCTCCTTTTTTCTTTTGCTTTTGTAAGGAGCTTCAACCCCTTTTGGCACACAGTTTTTCGAAAAACATTCAAACATTTTCTTCATGCAATCTTCGCAAAACACAATATCTCTTCTGATAAACCCTTTTGTGCTGAAACTGTATTTTGCCATGTTTTTGCAACCATAAAAATCACACATCAACTGATGCCTACACATTTCCATTTTCATTTTCTTTCTCCTTCAAAAGTTGCAACAATCTTTCTTTTTCTTTCAGCAGTTGAGAGTCTGTCATTTTTGAAATTTCATCATTGCCAAGCATTGATCTCTCAAGCAAAAATCTGAGTGCATTGATGTCAGGGGGATTGTATTTTTTTGTTATCTTTCGTTTGGAAAGCACCGATTTTCCATTTTCGTCAGCAACATATTCTTCAACAATCTCATCGCACTCGCACCCCATAGCTCGCTTCAACAACGCCTGTTTGATTTCTTCCTCATTCATAAACTCTCCTTTGCAACTTTGGCATCATTTTAGAGACAAAAAATGCCCACTTCAACAAAAGGTGTCAAAAATTTTTAACAAAAAATCTTCTTCAAAATAGAATGTTATTGTAAGGACAAATCACAAATGACAAAAACAAACAACTTGCTCACTTTTGAAAATGTAAATTATTTTTACCAAACCAAAACTGCAGAGATTTTTGCTCTCGATTCGGTAAATTTTGAAATAGAAAAACAACATTTTGTCTCTTTGGTTGGCCCAAGTGGTTGTGGCAAAACAACAATTCTTTCTTTGTCGGCAGGCCTACTCAAACCCTCTTCGGGCACAATCCTTCTTGATGGAGAAAACAAAATTGACACAAAAAAAATAGGTTATATGTTCCAGCGAGATCACCTTTTCGAATGGCGAACCGTTTGGAAAAACATAACCCTAGGATTAGAAATTCAAAAACCCAAAAATCTAGATCAAAAACTCAAACTTGCAGAAGATTTGCTAAAAAAATATGACCTGCATTCATTCAAAGACACAAAACCTCGTTCGCTGAGTGGTGGCATGAGGCAGAGAGTTGCACTTATTCGCACACTTGCACTCGAACCACAACTTCTGCTTCTCGACGAACCATTTTCGGCACTTGACTATCAAACCAGGATTTCAGTGTGCGATGATGTCTATCAGATCATCAAAAGCGAACAAAAAACAGCATTGCTAGTGACCCACGACATATCCGAAGCGATTTCAATGTCAGACAAAATCATTGTCCTTACTTCACGCCCTGCAACTGTCAAAGACACAATCTTTCCAAATCTAAACGGCACCACTCCCCTCAAAAAAAGAGAAGACACACAGTTTGCAGGTTTGTTTGACAAGATATGGAGAGAACTAACAAATGAAAAAACAACCAAAAAAGCATAAGCAAACAAACTTTTCAAAGGCACATCAAACCTACATCAAAAAACTCAAAAAAGACAAATTTGTTGTCATCTTTTTCAGGATTTTTGTGCTGATTGCCTTTCTAGGCTTGTGGGAACTTTTTACGCACTTTTCCATAATTGACCCATTTTTCGTAAGCTCGCCCTCACGCATAATCAAACAAATCATCACACTTGCAAAAAATGGAAGCATTTTCACCCACAGCCTTATCACCCTTGGCGAAACCGTGGCAGGATTTGCGATTGCCACCATTTTGGGATATTTGATTGCAGTGCTTTTGTGGTGCAACGAAAAGGTAAGAAAAATCTTCGAACCCTATATTGTCGTGTTAAATTCCCTGCCAAAAATCGCCCTTGGTCCAGTCATAATTCTTTGGGTTGGTGCCGGCACAAGTGCAATCGTTTTGATGTGCGTGCTTATCTGCATAATCATCACAACAATGAGCATGTTGTCTGCATTTTTAAGTGTTGACGAAAACAAAATTCTTCTGCTTAAATCAATGAATGCAAACAAGTGGCAAATTCTGACAAAACTTGTCTTGCCAAGTGCAATGAGCGAGTTTATCTCTGTGCTAAAAATCAATGTTGGCATGAGCTGGGTCGGAAGCATTATGGGAGAATATCTCACAAGCAAAGCAGGACTTGGATATTTGATTGTCTATGGTGGTCAAATTTTCAAAATTGACCTTGTCATGGCATCAACAACCATCTTGTGCATTCTTGCCTTTTTGATGTATTACATTGTAAGTTTGATAGAACGAAAATATCGAAAATAACAGCACAAAAACGCCCAAAATACTGCAAAGTGGATAAACAATCGCCACAATTTTTGCAAACCCAAAGCCACTCAAAACAAGAGGCATAAACACAGCAAGCAAATTGCAAATCCAATCACTTTTGATTGATTGTTTTGCCAAATTTTTGATGGTAAAACACAGCGACAACAATGTCGTTGCACAACCAAGCAAAATCAAAACAAACGCCAAAACAAACACAAATTTGTTTGATTTTGCGACTTCCAAAAAAGGCATTTCACTTGCAAAACAGTCCGGATTATTTCTTATCACAAAGTTGCCAAGCAGCAAAAAAAATGCTAGCAAAAACGAAGAAAACAAGCATGTCAAAAGTGCTTGTTTTTTTGTCAATTTGCTTCCTGCTTTGGCAAAAACCAAACCACTTGTCGATGTGTTTAGCGCCACATACAATGGGCAATACCACCACCCTGCCACCTTGCTTGCGACCGGCACAAGGCCACCTTTTGACAAACACCCAAACCCAAGCACCACAACAAACATCACCCCAGCCAATGGCATGATCAACCCATTTGCTCTTTCAAGCCCACTCACACCTTTGCACACCACATACAAGCACGCCCCAACCAGCACACCTGTCAAAATCCACCTTGTCAAAGTCGAAAAATGTGCAAACAAACTGTTTGTGCCAGCAAACATAGATGCAGCAAAAACAATCGACACAAAAAGCGAAATCCATTTTAGCAGTTTGTTGTTTTCCATCAAAACAACCATTCTCTCACTCGATCGCAAAAAGAAATAAAACAAACCAAAAAACAACACAACGGCAATCAAAACAAACAAATAAGACAATCTGCCAAAACGACTGAAAAACACCACAATTTCACTGCCACTGGAAAACCCTGATCCTACAACAGTGCCAAAGATAAGAAAAACCACCGAAAAAACTTGCTTCATAAAATAAACTTATTTGCATCTACGCATTAAAATGATATTTTTTCTCACAATAACAAAATGAAAAGGACTTTATTTTTGTTTTCTGCAACACTTTCAATATTTTTGCTTTCGGCAATCATTCCAATGCCTTTGTTTTCAGGGCAAACAAACCTTACAAACTTGCAAGCAAGCAAAATCAACGACTATCACGAAAGCGAAGTCACCCAAACAAACAGCACTTCTTCAAAAATCTTGGCAATAAGTTGGCAAGATGGCATCGACAACCTTTTCGCTCACAATCATCACTTTGAAATTGTCGTGCCAAAAACTCAATCTGTCATCACAGTCAAAAGAGTTGGCGGCAAAAACCATATTGATTTTGTTGCTGTTGATGCTGAAAACCAAAGCAAACTAAACCAACTCAAACTCGCAGCAAAACTTCCGGCACTTGCCAAAATAAACGACCAGACCTTTCTGCCTGCAAGCATCTATTCTTATCAGCACGGCTATCAAAATCACTACTGCCTGCACTTCAAAAAATCAAAAACCGATTGCACAAAAAAAGAAGATGCTTTTCATCAAAAAAACATCTCCCACATTCTAAAAAACAAATCAAAATTTCTCAAACTTGCAAACATGGCATAAAAAAAGAGGCATCGCCTCTTTGATTATTTTGTTCTGCTTACTTTGAAGATTTCGTCTTCTTGCAAACCATAACCCAATTTTGCTCTTTCAATAGCAATTTTTGCACTCATTCTCTTTTGAAATTCTTTATCCATTTTTATACTGCCAAAAGGAAGCAACTCGTTTCTTTTTGCTTCTTTCATCATTTCGGCATGACCAGATCTTGCAGCGATTGCCAAAAGAGTTTCATTTGCAGTTGAATAGCGTCTTGTTTCAGGATCAATAAAATAAGCCGTATTCAAAACAAAAAATTGACTTGGATCTTCTTTCAAAATTTTGAGAGTTCTTTCTGCAATGTAAGGGTTGAGTTTAAGCCCTGCTTCAACATCTGTGCAATCCAAAGTAAAACAGTTTGGTCCTTTGAAGAAGTGCACAAATCTTGCATCTTCGCCATGCTTTTCAATTTCAACATATTGATATGCTTGAGGCACGATTTTGTTGCCTTGCTTCAATTCAAAAAGCCCCCATGTTTTTGCTGATGCATCATAAGTTGCAGCCAAATTGTCATCAACTCTCACAACTGCGTGATAATATGGTGGCACAACCAAAAGTCCTTCTTCAGTGATAAGTCCATACACTCTTTTTCCGTCAACAAATTCTGGCGAAAAAGAAAAAACTCCATCTGCAAAAGGTTTTACGGCCATGCCAAGTTCTATATAATCTCTATCTTTGTCAACATACAAACATTGAAGCATCTTAACTGCTTTTTCATTATCCATTTTTCTCATTTCAAAATATCTCCTAAACACAAAAATTATAACACCCAACCCACCCCTTGTCAATACCCAACAACCCACAAAAAACCAAAAACTTTGTCTTTTCTCGACAAAAAAAACACCTATCATAAGATAAGTGTTTTCATATAGTCAGTTGTTTTAATATGTTATGCAACAACAATCACAAACATATTGGCAAACAAAGCAAGTTCTTCTTCTGTCATTGCCGCTCCATCAACTCTTGCAATCATAATTGTGTGAAGTCCTGACGAAACAATTGTGCAAGGAGTTCCTACTGTTTGATAGCCACCACCAATCCAAGGAGTTCCAGCCCCGTTGTTTCCAAATCCAATTGCATATTTGTAAGTTTCACCATCTGCAACATTTGCAAAGTCAATTGTAGTGCCTGCTGTCAATTGAACTGTTGCACCTGCTCTCATTTTTTCTCCGCTTGCATGTGAAATAAATCCAAATGTAAGCACGATTGCTTCAGGTGTGCCTTCTTCACCATCTTCGCCTTCGCCAGGTGTTGGATCTGTATTGCCATCGCCTTCACCTTCTCCTGGATTAGGTGTTGTTGATTCTACAAAATTAAAGAATGTTTCAAATGCTTCAAGTTCAGTTGCGGCAAGTGCAGCATCATCTTGTCTTGCAACCATGATTGTGTAAGTGCCTGCTTCAGTCACTGTCACAGCAGAGTTGTCTTGCCAACCTCCACCAATCCAAGGTGTCGAGATCCCTTGAGTTCCTGGTCCGATAGCATATTTGTAAGTTGACCATGTTTCGGTTTTTGCAAAGTTTACAGTTTCTCCTGCTTTCAAAGTGATTGTTGCACAAGCTCTTTTATTGTTGTCTGACACAAGAGCAAATTCAAATCCAGCAACTTCTTCGCCACCACCGTCTGGAGTTGGAGTTGTTGTGCCAGAATCATCACCATCATTGCCTGTGTCTGGGTCTGTTGTGCTTCCACCACCTGAAGTGTTGCCGTTGTTAGAACCACCTCCAACACCACCACCAATCACAAGATGGTTTTTCAAAATTGTTTCATAAATATAAGAAATTCTTTCATGTCCTGCTTTATTAAAGTGAAGATTTGCACTTTCATAAGCCTCTTTTTGTGCAGCATTTTGCCAGCAAATTCCACTGTCGTGATAGTTGTCAAAACAAGGGATTGACCATTTTGCACAAATCTCTTCCATAGCAGTCACATATGCTTCTTCAGTGCCATATCTTTCAAAAGGAGTCAAAAACAAAATTTGTGCTGTTGGATAGTTGTTGAGCGATGTTGCAATAATGATGTTGAGCGACCCTTTGTAAGTTGCACTTGTTGCATCATCGTCAGTGCCAATTGGCACTGCAGAACCACCATTCAAGCTTGCATTGGCATCATTGTGTCCAGCCAAAAAAACAACATAGTCAACATCTTTGACTTGATTGATAATTGTTGACATTTTGTCAACCAAACCATTTTTTGCAACTGTTGTTGGGTGTGAAACGCTGATTCCGTTTTCAGCATAAACATATTTTGTCATATTGTTTCTTGCTGCAAGTTGCGAAATCCAAGTGTCAGCGACAGGAGAAGTGTGTCCTGCAACATAACTGTCTCCAATTGCCAAAATTGATTTTCCATACAATACATTTGCTTCTGTCGAGCCTTCACTTTCACCACTGCTGCCATCTTCACCAGGTTTACCTTCTGGCCCCTCTGGACCTTGTGGACCTTCTGGACCAGTGATATTTGAAATCACAGCCCAGCCACTTTCGCCTCTAAACCAAACATTTCCATTGTCTGTTTCAAAATAATAGTCACCAACAACACCAATGTTTGCAGTTGGATCTTCTGCCCCATGATACCAAACAGAACCATTTGTTCCATCAACTCCATCTTTGCCAGGATCTCCTTTTTCGCCAGCACCAGAACAGCCAGCCAAAGCAACTCCACCTGCAAGGATAGTCGCACCAATAAGCGCCCCTGCCAAACCCTTTCTAAAAGTGTTGAATGGGACTTTTTTCTTTTCTTTATCTTTTGCCATTTTGATTCTCCTTTTTTGTTTTGATTTAGTATAACACCTAAATCCAATTATACTCACTTTGAGTATACCCCCCCCCCGGAACAAACAGGCAAACATATTAAGAACAAAAAATATCCAGCAAAA
>JAZRRN010000007.1:0-1571 GCA_045650745.1 Candidatus Caccovivens sp. | reverse complement strand
TATATAGAAACACAAAAACATTGAATCAAGAAAGTCGGAAATTCCGACTTTTTTCAAAAAGATTTCGTTTTGAATCAAAATAATATAATATCATATTGACATAAGATATTCGGAAATTGTAGAGCGTTGACGATACGTGCGTATTTATCTTCGCTTTCTTTTTTTATGTGAAAAAAGACGAAACAACAAATCAGCAAAAAAAAGCTGAATGATGAAAATGTTGAGCTTGCAAAATTGATTGCAAAAGTCAGAGACAAATACACTTGTCAGCATTGTTGAAAAACAGCAAGACAGACATCAATTCACGCAAGCCACATCATCAATGAAGCAAGAGACCACAGACTTGCAAGCGATCCATACAACATCAAAGCTTTGTGCTATAATTGCCACATCAATCGACGACACAAAAACCCAATCGAAGCAAGTCAACGATTCAATGAAAAACGACCTTGAAGATATGATGAACTTCAAGCGAAACACATTGAATATATGAATAAATGAAGCATTGACATCAATCGAATGCTTGAAAGAAATCAAGAATTGAGAAAGCAATGTGAAGAAATGAAAATTGATATTTCAAAATTCAAGTATTGAAACAAATTCAGTTGATAGTTTGTCTTGATTCTTGAATGGATCAACACAAGCTGTCAGCTTGACGCAAGAAAACGCGTGAAACGTTTGATGTTCTTGAATGTGAAAACATTCTGAATCTGGCGTGAATGCGTGATGTCGCCCGTTCACGCCACCAATCGAAAAAAAAGACTGACATAGTTGCTACACCATTTATTTCATAAACAAAACAACGCACAATGAAAATTCAAGAAATCAAAATTGATTCGTTGATTCCTTATGAATACAACAACAAGAAACACGATGAGACACAAGTCAATCGTCTTGCGAATTCAATCAAAGAGTTCTGATTCATACAGCCACTTGTGATTGATAAAAACAACATCGTGATAATCTGACATTGAAGACTTGAATGAGCAAAAAAATTGTGATTGAAAACTGTTCCTTGCGTGAAAGCTGAAACACTGACAGAAGAACAAGTGAAAAAATTGAGAATTCTCGATAATAAGTTGAACGAATCGCCACGAGATATTGAGAATCTGCAATATGATTTGTCAACGATAAAAAATTTCAACATTTGAGACATAGAAATCACGATTGATGATTTATTTTGAGATATGTTCCCAGAAGAAGAACCAGAAACAGAAGACAAAGATGTTGAATCAAAAATCTGAAAAACTGCGAAAGCTGTGAAGAAATGAGATATTTTTGAACTATGAAATCACAGATTGATGTGTTGAGATTCAACAAACGAAAATGACGTTGCACAATTGATGTGAGATGAACGTGCAGACATATCATTCACTTCGCCACCATACAACGTCTGAAAGAATGCGAAATTGAATGCGTGAATGAGATGAGATGATTCAAAATATGAAAACGATTCTGACGATAAAGATTCAGAAGAATACAGACAATTTCTTGAAACATTCACAAAACTTTCACTTGAACATTCTGAATATTCATTTGTGAACGTTCAATCACTTGCGTGAAACAAAATA
>JAZRRN010000006.1:0-1041 GCA_045650745.1 Candidatus Caccovivens sp. | reverse complement strand
GCTGAAACGCTCATTGATTATGTCTCGTCAGAATATAAGACAGGATCAAGTGCAACATCTTCAAGCAAAACAAGATTTCTTGAAACAAGCAACTTGTCTGCGTTCTCATCGTTCAATTTCTCGAATCATCTTTCAACTCTTGCTTCATTGACTGTCATTATTCAACTTGCGACATCTTTTCTCAAAGATTCTTTTCGTTCTTGCGATTCTTCAAGCTGTTCTCAATCAACTCTGACTCGAATCTTATTGAATAAATCTGGTCTGAACATCGCAAGCAATCTGTTCAATATATGTTCGAAATCAGTTTCAAGTGGTCTGATTGTTCATTCGATGAATTCTTTTTCTTGATTTCATCAGTTTGAATAATTTATATTGTCAACATATCACAAGATTCATTTTGGCACACCAAACACTGCACAGATTTTTTCAGTTGTAAGATGTCTCTGACTGATAAATTCCATATCACGTGGTGTCAGTGAAATCGTTTTGATGTCTTTCACTCATCACGCAACAAGTGTTTTGTGTTGATTATCACTTCATTTGAATTGTGCTTCAAATTGGTCTTTTGCGTTCTGCATTTCTTCATTTGAAAGATTATCATCAAGCAATAATAATGCAGACGGAATCGCTGAATTTTTATAGAATGAATAATTTGTCTTTTGTGCTTCAAGGTCTGACAGTCAATCATATACACATCAGTTCAACACTCACATTCAATCTGCTTCATTTTTTGTTGAAGTTTCTCGTTTGAAATATGCGAGTCTGTCTGGTGTCAATACTTCTGTTTTTCATTGACTGTGAAGAATGAAATTCTGAATCACTCAATATTGATCCACTGTCTTTGAAACAATTCTTGAATCAATTATGTCAAATCAGATTGTTGCTCACGATTCATTCTCGACTGGTTTGATATATAATTCACCAGAAAGCATATAATTTCTGTATAAATCTTTTTTCCACTTCAAGAAAGTTGGTGCTTTGAACAAATCAAACACTTCATCATTCAGAATATTATTATCGATGATTTGTCTCTGATTGTTT
>JAZRRN010000005.1:0-2563 GCA_045650745.1 Candidatus Caccovivens sp. | reverse complement strand
TCAAACTTAAAGTATGCTCCACCAGCATAAACATATTTGTTTCCAGATCCATCTTTATACACAGTAAATGTGTTTACGCCTGGCACTGTAAATGTTCCGTCTGTTGAAAGTCCGCTTGGTGTTGAAACCTTTGTTTGTGGTGCCCAACCTAATGTTTTTGACGAAATGTAATATTTTGTCTTCGATGAGCTGTCAACTGTTTCAGACGCCTTTTGCATTCTGTATGCAGATTGTTGTCTGAAATATACATAATATGTTGTGTTTGCAGTTGGATTCCATGTATATCCACTTGTGTTTGTTGCTGTTGTTGGACAAGTCGAACTGCTTGTGATGCCAACCAAGGTATAGCCAGATTTTGCAGTTGCAGTCACCTTAAAGTTTTGTTGCTTGTGAGCTGTGTATGCTGTTGATGCCGTTGTTTGTGATGAGCTTGTCGTTGTTGATGACGAATTGTCATACGCTATCGTTGCCGAGCCTCCCACAGTGCTTGACGATGATCCACCTGTGTCGTAGGTAACAAGTTTGACCGTCACCGTAATCGTAACTGGTGTCCACTTTGCATACAAGTTGACTATTCCACCATTTGAAGTTGTCAAGTTTGAAACTGACTGTCCGTTTGAATAAACAACACTTCCTGATGAAGATGTTGCCCAGCCAGCAAATGACCAGTTTGTCATTGTGAAAGCATTTGATGACAATGCTTTTGACACATTGTATGTGTGAGATGAATCTGACATTGTTCCACTAGCAGTATCAAGTGATGATCTGTTTGAATAAGCAGTTTCATTTCTGTTGTATCTAACAGAATATGTGATTGGTTTCCAAACAGCATACAATGTTGTGCTTGAGTTTGCCGAATAGGTTGCGCCAGCATTATAACTTACAGTGCTTGTTGTCGAACTTGTTCCCCAGCCTTGGAAAAGATATCCCGTCCTTGTTGGTGTTGAGCTTGACAATGTTATGTTAGCCCCATGCGCCTTGTATTGCGTGCTCGGCACCGTTCCACCCGTGTGTCCATTGCCATTATACGATATGGTGTACCGTTCGTAGACATAAATAACTTTTCCGTTGTTGACGGCATAAGCATCAGTGTTCGGCGTCCACGACAGGCTCCGCGAATTCAAATAACTTGTTGTTCCTGGAGTCGAACTTGTGCTCATATAATATTGATATCCCGATGAATGAGAAACTGAAAATGAAATGCTGTAACTTGTTGTTGTGTATGTGTGATTGTAGTCTCTATTCATATAAGATCCACTATCATAATCGTGTTGTTGTGTCAAACTTGATGCTGTAATTGATCTTGATGTTGGGGTATGAGAAACACCCTGTGTATAACGAAGATATGCCCAAACAACATATGTATTAATGTAAAATGCTGGATACAAAGACATGTTTCCTGTTGGATAAATTGTTGCATTGTTTGCATATTGAGTTCCACTTGATGTCGAACAACTGCTTGAAGTTGTCCAACCACTTGCAGTGTAACCTGTTTTTGTGTAATTGTTTGTCCCTGCACTAAAACCAATTCCATCTGTAATTGTGCTTGTTCCTGTGCTTGATGGAGTCGCATTATATTTTGTCAAAGTGTAAGTTCTTCTCAAAACAATATAAAAGTCTCCTGTTACTGTTTGCGAACAGTTGTCTTGTGCTGTTGATTCGCTTGTTGCAGAGTTTCCAGAACCATATATATAAAAGTCGCTATAATTACTGCTTGTGTAACTTGTTTTCCAGTTTGATGATGATGGCAATGTTTTTCCATGTCCATAGTATGAACTTGTATAATAATCGGACATTACATACCATGAGACTTTAGCATATCGTTTCGGCCAAATTGATGTTGTGTTGGTGCTGTCGTGAGAAAAATAATAAATATTTGTCACACTGGTGTCGCCTGTTCCACCACCACCTTTAGTTTTTCCTCTGCTGACATATCCTGTTGGTGCTGGAGATTGCCATTCTCTAGTGCCACCGTCTGATCTTCTCCAATATACATGGAAATAACCATAATTATAACCACTAGTTACACTTCCGCCACTCCAAACCTTAAATTGAACAGTAAAATCGAAATCAGTGTTTGCTTGGATTGGTTCATTTTCTGGCACATCATTTGGATCATTTGACTGTGGAGCAGATGGTCCATCTCCCGGATCAACTTTTGTTGGAGTAGTTAGCCCATCATAAATATCTCTATTGGCAGGATCATCATAAAATTCTGATTCCGACGAATTTTCTTTATCAAGAAATGGACTGTCATTTCCGACAATCAAATAACCCCCTGTTGCAGACAATGCAACAAGAGCAATCAACAAACAAATTTGAAAAATAAGTTTTTTACCCAACTTCATTTTCTCCTCCATAATTTCGGTTGTATATACTTATTATAGCCAAGGACTGAGTTGGCTTACAAGGACAAAAGTCGTTTTAAATTTCAAAACGACAAAAATTTCAAGCGTGAAAACAACACAATTTTTTAACCTGTTGTTTTGAATAAAAATTTGCAATAATTTATCGTTTTTTTATTGAAATTTGACAAAAAAAGAGAGCAAAATTTGCTCTCTTT
>JAZRRN010000004.1:0-1164 GCA_045650745.1 Candidatus Caccovivens sp. | reverse complement strand
TCAATTTTTTTCAGAAAAAATTTGTGTTCAGAACTGACTTTTCAGAGAAAAACGTCAAAATATTTATCAATAAAAAGTCAAAAAATGGAAGAAACAAAATGATATGAATATTCACATTTGAGAATCTGCAAGCACAACATTCAACGTGAATCTTGCAGAAAATGTCTGTTTGAAACATTGTGCAGACTTGAAGAAGACCAGCAACGCCGTGAGCCTATCGAATGAAGCTAAAAGAACGGCGTTCATATAGAAATTTTATTTTCTAATATACGCAAATGTTTGAAGAAACAATTTGATGTCTGTGAGATTGATATGAATACACAGACTTTCAGCTTCAAGAAGCTGATATTGATAATCTGCCAGAACTTTACGAAAAAGATGAAATCAGATTCGAACGAAATCAATGAAATCAAGACCGAAGTGAAGTTTCTTGCACGATATTCAATGCAATGTGATGTCTTGCTGATTTAATCAATTATTGATTCAGTCTTGATGAAATCAAAGAGTATGATGAAGAATCATACAAGCCAGAACGATGAAGAATCAGATGACATTGACGATTGACGAAAAACGCATTCAAGCTTGTTTGTAAGAAATACAACGAATCAGAACTTTCAAAACAATTCTGAAAAGTTGCATTCTATACTGTGAACAAGTTCAATGAAAAAGCGATTGAGAAATTATTGAGTAAGAAATACACGATTTGATGAAATTGATGTATCACTGCCGAATATCGTGCAGACTATAAGAAAGACGCATTCGTTCAATGATGTGAATTCTGAAAGCTGACAAACTGACACGCATTCAATATAATCAACAAAGAATGACAAACAAGCGTGAAAGATTCATACGCTTGAAGAAAAACAACTGACTGAAAGAAAGACTGCAACACATTTTGACTTGCACACAAACTTTCAGAAATGACGAACTATTGACAGCGATTCTATACATTCACACTTGTGAAAGAAGACAATCTTGAAAGAATCAAAGAGCTGAACACTATCAAAGCAGAACTTCTGACACATACTGAATCAGCTTCAAGGTTGCGACATCTGACAAAAAGTCTTGAATATCAAAACAGATTGCACGAAGAAAATGAACGAAAAAGAAATGAACGGCTTGCATATATCAATGATGAGTTGAAAAAGCTTTCATAATCAATAT
>JAZRRN010000003.1:0-119821 GCA_045650745.1 Candidatus Caccovivens sp. | reverse complement strand
TTTTGTATAAAGTTTTTTATTTCTTTCATATTTTCTCCTTAATTAACGCAACCCTGATGTTACGTTTTTTATTTAAATTAAAGAGCAAAGATGAAAATATATTTTTTACGCATACAAAAAACATCCGTTCAAAACAGAAGATATTTGAAAATAATTGAATTTTTGCACGAATTAAATTATACTATTAATAGATAATTGAAATATTAAATATTATTAGGTGTTTCAAAAGAGAATTGAAGCCTTTGAAGGATGGAGTTACTTCTCCTAAGTTTCCGTTCTGGGTTCGAGTCCCGGTGGGGTCACCAAAAGTCTCAATCGTTTTGATTGGGGCTTTTATTTTTTTTTGAAAGTGATGATTTTGTGCAAAATTCTGTTTTGAAAATGTGTGTTTGTGGTGGTATAATAGGTGGTATGAAAACAGAAAACAAAGTTTGGGAAATAACCTATTCGGCAGACAGAAAAACTTTGCAAAAAGCAATCGAGCTTGATGCAATGGTTTTCAACAATGTTGATGTGGGCGATATTGAAAGGTGTATGTCTTGGGTGAAAAAAGAGCCTCAAATATACACCTTTTTATGGCTCAACAAAAGGTTGATTGGGTATATCAATTTGATGCCTCTTGCCACCGCAGCATACAAGAAGGTTTTGTCTGGCAAATTGAGGGATTTCAAGATTGATGCAGGCGATATAAAATCGTTTAGAAAGGGCGAAAACAAGTGTTTGTTTACTTCGATTGTTGTGCATCCAAATTTTAGAGATGGCGAGGCGATTTTGCACTTGTGGAATGGTCTTGTTGACAAGGTTAATTGTCTCAAAAACAAAGGTGTTGACATAACAAAAGTTGTTGCTGATTGTGTGAGTGTTGATGGCATAAAATATATGGTCAACAACTTCAAATCACGATACATTTGCAATTCGACCGGTGGCAAGATCTATGAGGGAGAATTTTTCAACATGTCAAAGCTTATCCCTCATTTGCAGTTGGAAGAAGTTTGCAAAGACAATGTCAAGATTGTTGGCAAAATGCAATATGACATTTTCAACAAATATGAAGAAGTTGGATATCTTGATTTCAAGGCAGAGGCAAAAACAAAAAATCGCTTGAAAAAGAAGATTTTGCCATTGACTTATTTGGCACATTTGAAAGGCGAACCTGTTGGTTTTGTGGGCTTGTATGAATATGAAGAATATCCTGATGACATTTGGATCAACTGGCTTGGGGTAAGGGAAGACAAGCGTCGACAAGGCATTGCGACACAACTTTTGTTTAAGATTGTGGAGATTGCAAGACAATACAACAAAAAGAATTTGCGCATTCAAACTTACAGCAATCTCAACATCGAAGCTCAAAGCATTTATCGAAAATTGATGCAGATTGTTGAGCCTTACACAAACAAAAAGGACAACAAGTTCAATCAAGGGGCAGAAGTTGTGATTTACAGTTTGAGTTTGCAAGACAAAATTGCACCTCGTTGGCGAAATAAATTTATTGACATCAACGATGAGTATAGACTTCATTGCGAAAGTGTGCTAGAATTGAAGAAGGACGGAGTTATCTGATTGGCGAAAGTCAATTTGATATATAAAAAAGGAGGATAAAATGAACGACAACAGAAGAAAAAGCGGAAGAGCGATTGTGTTTGTAGAAGACAAAATCGTGTCTATGTATCGCGAAAAAGGGGATAGGGTGTATTACACATTCCCAGGTGGAGGTATGGACGAAGGCGAAACTGAACAACAATGTGTGACAAGAGAAGTGATTGAAGAGTTTGGTATGACAGTGGAGCCAATCAAAAAGGTTTATGTTTATGAAGGAACAAAATCAATCGAACACTTCTATCTTTGCAAATGGGTTTCGGGCGAATTTGGCTCTGGTGAAGGTGAAGAATATCAAGGTGATGTAAGCAGAGGGATTTACAAACCAATGCTTATTGCAGTTGATGAAATCCCAAACCTTCCACTTATGCCACCAGAAGTTGCAAAAGCATTTGTTGAAGATTTCAAAAATTACGGACACAACCTTGCAGATGAAGTAAAGGTTGTATTTGCAGAAAACTAGGGGTTGAAATGGCGTTTGAAATTGTAGATTTGACAACATCGCCAAGAGCAAATGCTGTGGCAATGTTTAAGGATGCGGCACTTCCAACAATCGTGTTTACTTCAAAATTTGATGTTACGCCATTGGTTGGTTTGAAAAAGAAAGGCTTCAGGTTTAACGCATTGATGCTCTATTGCATTTTGAAGGCTTGTCGCAAGTTTGATGGGTGTTATTATGACATCAAAAACGACACTTTCATCAAATATGACAGCATGTGCGTTGACATGATTGTTGAAGGAAAAGACAAGCAATTGTATTATGTCGATTTGCCATACTTTGACAGTTTTTTGGATTTTTATGACGAATACGAAACAGTGAGAAAACACTGTCACGAAAATTGTTGCAATCGCAAGTTTACAGGCAGAGATCATGCTTGTATGTCAACTTCAGCAGTGACAAACAGACAATTTGAGGCGATTGCGGTAAACTTTTTTAGAGATTTTTACAACCCGTTTTTTGCATGGGGAAAGATTGAGAAAAAGGGTTTGAAAAAACATCTCAACATTTCGCTCAGAGTGCATCATGCCTGCATGGACGGGCAAGAAATCGGAGAGATTTTCAACGAGATCGAAAAAAATATGCACACCATTTCAAAACAAATCAAAACCGAACTTAAACACAAATAAAAAAAGACTTCCGAATTGGAAGTTTTTTTGTTTCAAACTTTTGAATATTTAGCAATTTTTGCCCATTTCGTATGCTTGCTTGAGAAGGTCTGCTCTGCTTTGTGCTTCGCCCCTGTCACTCAGATCGCTGCCCACGATGATGCCTTTTTCTTGACAATTTTCAAAGCAGTCTCTCGTAAGGCCTCTGATTGCTTCAAAAGTGGATTCCATCATAGGTTTGTTTTTGTCCCACATTGTGGCAATCATATATATGTCTGCCCTGATGTCCTCGTAAACAGGCGTAAGGCGATCAATAAACACTTTAAGTTGTCCGCTCATCGAATAAAAATAGACAGGCGTTGCAAAAACGATTACAGATGCAGTTTTAAGTTTGTTATAAAGCTCGTCCATTCCGTCTTTTTGAAAGCAAGTGCCGGTGTTTCTGCAAGCATAACAGCCGATGCAATATTTGAGGTTGAAATCTCTCAAATTTACAAAATCGACATTATGTCCGGCCTCAATTGCTCCTTTTTCAAATTCTTTGCACAAAATTTCAGAATTTCCACCAACCCTTGGAGTTGAAGAAATAATAAGCACATTTTTCATTTGTTTTTCCCCTTTTGATAAATAGATTGTAGCACAATTTTCAAAAAAACAACACCAATTTGGCACAAAAACAAAATTTGCCAAGTGTTTATCCAGGTTAGACAAATTTGACAAAAAGGTTGAAATATGGTAATATAATTATATGATGAAATATGCAAATGTTTTGAATAGATTGTATGATATTTACGAAAAGAACGGGTTTTCGCTTGGTCTTCACACCACAAGCAGGGCAAGTGCACAGGAGATTTGCAAAACTGGTCTTGAAGAAAGGGGTTGTCGCACAATTGAAGGGACAGTCAAGATTTTTGGAGATGTTGCCAAAGATGTGCAACTTGAAGATTTGGATTGGTTTTTTCATTACACAGATGCGACAGTGATTGTTGCAATCCCAAGCATGTGGGAGGCAAGTCGTGGTGGCGACTCAAAGAGTGGCAATGAGCACACTTGTCAATTTTCGGTGCTTTGTGATGCAGTGATAAATCCACCACACCCAATTTTTAAAGGGTTTAGTCGAAACGGAAGATGTTGCATTCCACCAGAACTTATTGTTGGCTATTATGACAAAGATGGCAATTTGACAATCAACCCACAATGCGCATTGTTGCAAGAAAATTCTCCATATATTCAACAATTGGAAGAAGGGTGGAAAGATCCTAGAACGCAGTTTTGTTATGATTACTTCAAAAGTTCGACAGTATTTGGAAAGAAAGAAAAAGCACAAGGTGGAAAACAAGATTTATAAGCAGACATAAAGGGGCAAACTGTTGGTTTGCCTTTTTTGTTTTTTGAAAATTTGTTTTTAATTTGCAAATCGTTTGCATTTTGCAAATGTTGAGTGATATACTTCAAGCAGGAGGTAAATATTTTTATGAAGAAATTTTTTAAGTCGATGGCCCTTAGCCTTGTAGTTGCTGTTTTTGCAATTTGCTGCTTGGCTGGATGTGGATCAAATGACGAATTTAAGAAAGGACAAAAGGCTACAGCTACAGAAATGTTTGCTGTTGCGAGTGAAGCAAACAACGAATTTGGCACTAGCTACTCAGCTTACACAATTGTAAAGATGGGCAAACAAACAATGTTGGAAGTTGATATGCAACTTGTTCTTGCAGAAGAATCTATCGAAGCTGCAATCAAAATGGCAGGAGATCCTGCTTTGGCTGGTGAAATGGGTGGATTTGCAAGTGTTGAAGCATACATCACAGGCGGATATTCTTATGTAAATACTGCTGGACAAAAAGTTAAAGCTCCATTTGATATGGAAGGAGAAATGCCATCAGAAATCGCTGGTGCTTTGCAAACATCAGACATTGCAGACACTTTGATGGATACTCTTGACATGTATGCTCAACTTGAAGGTCAAGGGTTTGATTTCAAAGTAAGAAAGTTGGTTGATGAAACAACAGGCCTTGTTAGATACAAACTTTATGTTGAAGAAAATGGTGCAAAATCAACAATGATCGTTGGATATCTTGATGGACAAATCGTTGAATTTGAGATGGAAGGCGAAGCAGAAGGTATGTATACTTTGGTTTCTATCAAAACTCTTCCAGCTGATGCAACAATCGAATTTCCAGCTGACCTTGACACATACACAGAAGCAGTTTAATTTGATTTGAAAAAAGAAGGTTTTTGCCTTCTTTTTTTGTTTTTGGTGAGATATTTTGTGGTTTAATATAAAGAATATATTCAAACACGCAAAAAAATAGCAAAAATCTTTTTGTTTTTGTGATTTGTGGTGGTATTATTTAAGTAGGAGGCGGATTTTATGAAGAAATTTTTTAAATCTATAACACTTTGTCTTGTGGTTGCAGTGTTTGCAATCTGTGGTTTGGCAGGCTGTGGACAAAAGGAAGAGGAAGTTCCTGTTGCTCCAGCAATTGAACCACCAACAGTTGAAACAATTTCGGCACAAGATTTGTATAACTTTTTTGAAGAGGGCAATGTATGGTTGGAATTTGTAGATGGTTTCAATTTGCAACTTTCAATCGTTGGCATAGAAGCAAAGCAAAATGTTGATTTGTTTGCAAAGGTGCTTACATATTATGATCGCACAGATTTGCAAGCGTCAGTGCAAGCTGCTGTGGAGTCAAAATACAAAATCGCAGCAGACATCATCTGGAAAAACAGCGATGATGACAATGACCAAAACGACAATGTTTATGTAAACTTTGATTATTCATCAAAGGGTTGGGTTGATCCATCTGCAAGTGATGTTGATTTGGACAAAATTGACATCAACGAAGTGATTGGAAATGTTGTGGAAATGGTTAAAGACATTCCTTCAATCAACACATATCCATCAAGAGCGTTGTATTTGGTTTTTGATGCACATGAAGAAGCAGTTGTTGAAAAGATTACAAATGGCGAAACAGGCACAGTTGAATATAAAGTAAGTTTTGGCAATGGTGAGTATTATCTTTTTGGATTCAACCAATTCAATGAGCTTGCAAAATTTGCAACATATATTGAAGCTGAAATCGAAGGCGAAACAGCTTATGTTGAAGTGAAAATGGATGCGTTGGATCACAACGACAGAATCTTTTATCCTGAAAATATTGATGAATACATCGAAATTACTGCATAATGCAACAAAAATTTAAGAAAAGGAGAAAGGTATGAAAAAGTTTTTTAGATCATTTGTGCTTTGTCTTGTTGTTGCAGTGTTTGCAGTGTGTGGTTTTGCCGGCTGTGGCAAGAAAGAAAATGCTGTAGAACCTCAAGTGGCACCAGAAGATGTTGTTGTGTATGACACTTTTGAAAGAGGTGATTTTCAATCATATATCGAAAGATATGATGTGGTAAAGAAATTTGTTGATGGATACAAATTTAACGCCGTTTTGACAATCATTTCAGATTCTGTTCCAGTGGAATTTGAATTGTCGGGCAGAATTATGCTTTTTGCACGAGGATTGGAAGGCGAATTTGTTTGCCATTCTAAATCAAACGAAAATATTCAAATTGACATTGTTGGCTATATAAGAGACGGCAAAACTTATGGGCAAGTTGAAATTGCTGAAAATTTGCAAGGATCTCAAACAGGCAATTTTGACTTTGATGGACATCGTATCAAACAACAAGTTGAAATGATTTTCAATCAAGTAAACAGCATGATCAATTATAGTGAAGATTATATTATCAACACTTACTCAATGTTTGCATTGACAAGCAGCAGACAAAAAATCACAAACCAAACAACTGGGGTTGTGACATACAAAGGTTTGTTGGACGAGCTTCTTGAAGTTTCTGTTTCATTCAATCAATATGACGAACTTGTTGCTTTGACAATGCCAGGTTTTGATCTTCCTTTTGAAGAAATTGAAGATGTTTCAATCTTGTCGTTGTCTCTTAGTGCAATTGATCACAGCGAAAGAATCAAATATCCTGAAGATTTGAACGCTTATGTTGAGATGAACAGGGAATAAGGAGGGCGAAATGATGAAGAAGTTTTTGACTGGTTTTGCACTCTGTTTTGTTGTGATTGGATTTGCAATTTGTGGTTTGGCTGGTTGTGGAAAGAAAGAACAAGAGCCGATCGAACCACTCGTAGAAACAATCACTTTTGCAGAAATGGAAGAATATTTTGCCGAAAATGACAGCTATTTGGCATTTGCTGATGGGTTTAAGGTTAAATATAAAGTGGAAGGTTCTGATGGCAAAACATTTTCGTATGTTGATGGAACAGTGATTATGTACAACGCTTACACAGATGTAAGAGCAGCAGTTTCAATTCTTCCACAAACAAAAATCCAAATAAGTGGTGATGCTTATTTGAAAGATGGTGATGTTTATGCCGACATCAACTTTTCACCAAAGTTTTGGGTGGAAGAAGGATATGACATTGATGAATATGCTTTGAAATGTCAAGAGACGATTTCTGAATTTGTTGAATGCATAAGAGATTTGCCACAAATTAATGGTTATCCAGAAGGTGTAATTTCTGAGTTGGCAAACAAATCTGAAGTTGTTGTTGAAAAAACAACAGATTTGCAAACAGGAAAGGTTACTTTTGTTGTGTATGCAGGAGAAAATCCAAACAGCTTTGCAAAATTTAGTTTCAACCAATTCAACGAACTTTCAACTTTTGAAGCAAAAATTGTTGCAGACGAAAATGGTTTGGAAAACAAGTTTGTTTACCTTGAAATGTTGGAAGTTGATCACAACACAAGAATTCCTTATCCAGAGGGATATGAAAACTATGCTGATGCATCTGCAAGAGAATAGTTTGCAGTAGATTTATTAAAAGGAGAAAGGTATGAAAAAATTTTTGAAAACTTTTGTGCTTTGTCTTGTTGTGGTTGTGTTTGCGGTGGTTGGCTTTGCAGGTTGTGGCAAAAAGATTGAAGGTCAAGCAGAAGAAACCTTGCCACCAGAAGAAGTATTTGTTGAAATTGATGATTATACTTCACAAGAATTTGTTGATTTTGTAAACAGAATTGATGTTGCAACAGAATTTTTGGACGGATATAAGTTTTCTTACAAAGGTTCAGTTTTGTTTGGATTGAGTCCTTACAAGATTATGCTTGGTGGAAGAATTCAATTGTTTGCAAGAGGCGTGTTTGGAGATTTCAATGCCCATGTTACAACAATGGACGGATCAACAACCATTGATATTGTTGGTTATGTGAAAGATGACACAATTTATGCACAGACAAAAATCAAGCATAGCATTTGGTCGGAAAATGGTGATTTGGATTATGCCCCTTCGGGTTATGCTGCTGAAATTGAAGGCATTTTCGAGATGGTTGAAAAAATTGTCCGTGCAAACGAAACTGATGTAGTTGAAATTTTGTCATATTTGGATGACAGTGCACTTAGCAACAAAACAAAAATATACAGCGAAAAAACAGGTTGCACCACATATTCAGGTATGGCAGATGTGTTGTTGTTTGCTGCTACATTCAATGAATACAACGAACTTGTGTCAATTAAAACATCGGCAATGGGCACTGAAAATTCAAGCGCCACACTGCCATTGATAATTTCAGTTGATTACGAAGCAATTGATCACAGCGAAAGAATTGCATTTCCTGATGATCTCGACACTTATGTCGCAATCACAAAATAGGATATAGGGAGGTTGAATTATGAAAAAGATTTATAAAGTTATGTCAATCTGCCTTGTTGTTGCAATGTTTGCAATTTGTGGTTGCTTGGTTGGCTGTTCTTCAAAACCGGTCGAACAACCTGAAGTGAAAAATCCTATCATTGTTGAAATGGTGGACATAAAAGAGTTTTTTGACATTAAAAAAGATATCAACACAAACAATGTTATTGGTTCGACATTTGAGCTTGAAGTAAGTGGTGTTCCAGATGCAGGTGTGATTAAAATAGCAGTTGATATATCTGGTTTAAATTCGACTGCAGACTTGTCGGGATTTAATTACATTTTGCAACAAGATGCAAATGATCCAAATTCGGTGGTTTGTTTCAAAGACGGATATTCTTATTATACAGACGAAAATGGTCAAAAGGTAAAAGTTGAAGGCTCTGTTGACAACAGTATGACAGACGGAATAGGACAAATTTTTCTCATTGGCTGTTTGTGGGAATTGCTTGGCGAAGCAATTTATGGAAATCTTGAATATACGGGTGCGTTGATTGAAAAGACAACAAACACTGAAACAAGAGAGATTTCTTATAAGGTAAG
Source organism: Candidatus Caccovivens sp. (assembly GCA_045650745.1). GTDB lineage: Bacteria > Bacillota > Clostridia > Christensenellales > UBA1242 > Caccovivens. Next base: position 110,865 of record JAZRRN010000003.1, on the reverse strand, counting down.
CACAGAATTTTCTGCAATGGGTGGAGAATTTGGAGTTGAATTGAAATATTTGGACGGGCAACTTCAAGAAGTTTATCTTGGTCTTGAAGCAGGAATGCGTTTGACAAGATTGGAAAAACTTGATTATCCACATGATCTTGATCAATATGTTGAAATCGCAGTTGAATAAGTTTGATTGATTTTTGAAAAAAGAGGGCAGTTGCCTTCTTTTTTGTTGCTTTTTTTGTTGAATGATGATATTATACAGTTGAAAGGAGAATTTTATGGCTAAATTTTTGAAATCAATGGCATTTGTCATTTTGGGCATTGTTATAGCAATGACCGGTTTTTTGATTTGGTATTTTGTTGAAGATAAAGATGGAAGTTGGACTGTAGAAGCAGCCACAATGGAAGATGTTGCAACTTATGCAGCTGATTGCGAAACGGTTGTTGGATCTGGAGATTTTGCAATTGGACTTTCATACGGAACAGCGTACTTCGACTTTAGAACAAAGAAAACAGAAGATGGATTTTCTCTTTACTTCAGAAATTTTCATCCAACTACAGGAGATGTGCATCAAGAAGTGTATGTGAAAGATGGGGTTGAATATTATTACTACCCAACTGGTGCTACACAAAAAACAAAACGAGACATTTCTGCTGCAACAGTGTTTGAATATTTGGGTGATAGTGACAAACCTATCATGACTGATTTCTATTGGACTGAAGATAGTATTAACAAAGAAGTAAATGACTCAATTGCAGAACTTCGACTTGCAACAAATGTTCAAAAAGTTCTTAAAAAATCAAACGCAAAAACAAAGGTTGTAGAATTTGTTGTTTATACTGGCACAGAAAGTGAATATGAAGGTATTCATACAATTACATTCAAGGCAAACAAACTTGTATCTTACAACTGTGATGCGATCGTTGATGGCGAAGTTTTCAACGAGAGATTGTTTAGAGTTGTTGATGAAGAACTTGAATTCCCAACAGATCTTGACACATATGTTGTTGCTTAATTAAACAAAAAACAAGAAGGCGAAATGCCTTCTTTTTTTTATTTTGAAAAATTGGCAAAATAAATAGATTTCTGTAATTTGTGTGTAGTGAGTCTTGAGAAAACTATATCTTGTGTCTGTGATAAAAATATAAAAAAATATGCATAAATATGCAAAAATTGTTTGATTTATTCAGTTTGATATGGTAAGATAAAAGCACCTTTTTCACACAGGAGAAATTATGAGCTTTTTGTATTTGTTTGATGCGATTGAATTTGATGCTGCCGGCGAAGTGAGTGCAAGCAAGTCTGTTTCTTTGGAGCAGGCAAGATCAAATTACCTTTATTTGATCAGCAAATACAATCAAATGTTTTTGAAAGAAGAAAATCAAGAATTGCCTGCATTTTTCAAAGAAGAGTTGACTTCGGTTTTGACAGAAGTTGAAAAGGGTGGCGATTTTGACAAAGCAGAAAAGAAAGTTTTGGCAAATTGCATGACAAAAGTGCAAAAGATGGCAAGCGATGCTCAATCTCGCAGACAATTTGTTGGAGCTCTCAATGCGCAAATTGCTGTTGATGACAAGAAGATTGTTGACAAAGTTGGTGTGGCAGAAAACAGATTGCACAAAGAATATTTGTTTACAAAACTTGCAGCACAGGTTTTTGAAAGTGTTGTGATTGCATCTGCAAAAGAAGGTGCAATGGCAGACAAAAAGTCAAAGAGTGCAATTTTTAAGGATATCATCAAATACAACAGTTTGATTGCATCTGCATCAATGGTCAAAAGTGCAGAAGCAGCAGTTCAAACTTCAAAGAGTGCATAATAAAGGCAAGGGCAACCTTGCTTTTTTGTTGGCAAAAAACTTTGAAAATTTTGTGCTAAACACTTGACAAACACCCGGGTTTTAACTATACTAATAGCGTCCTTGTTTTGAAGGCAGTTTTTTTTGTTGTTAGCCCCGACAGAAGTTGCTTGTCAAAACTATAAATAAAAACAAAAATATTATCAAATTTCTAGGGAGAAAAAAATGAAAACTTATATGGCAAACCCAGCCACAGTTGAAAGAAAATGGTTTGTTGTTGATGCAACAAATATGCCACTCGGAAGACTTGCTAGCCAAGTTGCAGACATGTTGACTGGAAAAAATAAAACAATCTACACACCACACGTTGACACAGGAGATTTCGTAATCGTTATCAACTCTGACAAAGTGGTTTTGACAGGAAAGAAAGCAGAACAAAAGAAATATCGTTGGCACACAGGTTACATCGGTGGCCTCAAAGAAGTTGACTATGCTACACTTATGGCAAAAGACAGCACTAAGGTAGTTGAAAAGGCAGTTAAGGGAATGCTTCCAAAAACAACTTTGGGAAGAAAGCAAATCACTCGTCTTCACATCTACAAAGATGCAGCTCACAAGCACGAAGCTCAACAACCAGAAACAGTAGCATTAAAAGGAGCAATTGAATAATGGCTGACAAGAAACAAAACAAAGGTGGTTGCTTTATCGCAACTGGAAGAAGAAAAAAATCAATCGCTAGAGTTCGTATGGCTGCTGGAAAAGGTAGCTTTACAGTAAACGGAAGAAGTGTTGAAGAATATCTTCAAAGAGACACTCTTATCCTTATTGCTAAACAAGCTTTGGCTATTACAAACACAGCTGACAAGTTTGACATCAATGTAAACGTTGTTGGTGGTGGAATCTCTGGACAAGCTGGTGCTATCTGCCACGGTATTGCTAGAGCACTCGTTAAATCTAACGAAACATTTAAGAAAGAACTTAAAGACGCTGGACTTCTTACTCGTGACCCAAGAATGAAAGAAAGAAAGAAATACGGTCTCAAGAAAGCTAGAAAAGCATCTCAATTCTCAAAGAGATAATCTTTATATTTCAATCAAACAAGGCAACAATTTGTTGTCTTGTTTTTTATTTTGAAAATTTTTGTTTTGTGGTATAATAATATTATGGAAAAGATATATGATGTTTTGGTTTTGGGTGGTGGAGTTGCAGGCATGAGTGCGGCTGTTTATGCTTCTCGTGCTGGCAAGAGTGTTGCGATTGTCGAAAAGTTTGCGCTTGGTGGACAGGTGCTTCAACTCGAACAAATCGAAAACTTTCCATCTCAAACATTGATTGATGGCATAAATTTGGCTCAAATGTTTCAAAAACAGGTTGAGTCGCTTAATATTGAAATCTTGTTTGATGAAATTGTTTCGGGCGAATTTGGGGCAAATATAAAGGAAATAAACGGACAAATGCAAACCTACAAGGCAAAGACGGTGATTATTGCCACAGGATTGGCTTCTGTTGGGCTTGGTGTCAACGAAAACGACTATCTTGGCAGAGGCGTGAGTTTTTGTGCGACTTGTGATGGAAACTTTTTCAGGGGCAAAACTGTTGCAGTGGCAAGCTGTGGTGGCAGTGGCATGAAAGATGCTCTTTATCTTGCAAATCTTGCTTCAAAAGTGATTTTAATTGATTGCAACGATATGTCTGTGCTTGCAAAAGCAAACAAAAACGACAAGATTGAGATTGTTTCAAACACAAAAATTGAAAGGTTTGAAGGGGAACAAAAACTTGAAAAAGTGAAATGCTTGGTTGCTGGCAAACAGACAGAATTTGCTGTTGATGGAGTGTTTGTTTCGCTTGGAAAAACTCCTGCAACAAAAGTGTTTGAAGGTGCGATAAAACTTGACGAAAAGGGCTTTGTTGAAACTGACGAAAAGATGCAGACTTCACTTGCTGGGGTTTATGCTGTTGGTGATGTGCGAAACGGGGTGCTTAAACAGATTGTTACTGCTTGCTCTGATGGGGCAATTGCAGGGCAAATTGCGGCAAGTTTTGCAGAATAAAAGGTGGCGTGCTTAAACGATGGCATTGCCACTTTTTTTGTCACATTTGCAAAGTTGCACACATATAAGTAAGTATGGAAAAAGAAAAGAATTCAAACATCAAAATCATTTGCATCAAAGCGCCAAAATGGGTTGTTCCATTTTTAAAAATGTTTGGCAAGAAGAAGATTGAAAAGCAGGATTGACAGAAAGTTTGTCCTGCAAGATGAGGTGATTTTGGAGTGACAAAAAAACACTATACCTCTTTGTTTTTGGGAGATATAGTGTTTTTGTTTTGTCCACATTTTAGATGACAAAAAAAGAAGGGCAGAACCCCTTCTTGGCTTTTTGTTGAATAAGATTAGTTAGCGTTTTTCTTTGCTGTTTTAATACACTTTGTGCAAGCTCTTACTCTTTTGCCATTGATTTCTGTTTCTTGCAAGTTTACATCATATTTTCTTGGCGCTTTGTTGTTTGCATGGCTTACTGTCTTGCCATCCAATTTGCCTTTGCCACAAATTTCACATACTCTGCTCATGATTTGTCTCCTTTAATGTTTTTACGGTGATTATAATAACACAAACAAACAAAAAAATCAACCATTTTTTGCTATGTTTATCATAGAAATTTTGTTTTGGCAGTAAAATTATAGCAGTTGATTTTGACAAGAGTTTTGCATATATAACAAAAATATTTTATATTTTACCTTTAATTGCTTGTCAAAGTTGCTTATTTGTTGTATTATATATATGCGAAATATACTAATAACAAGGGGGCAATCCTTTGACTGTTGATACAAACAATTACTATGGAAATATCTCGATCAGCGACAATGCAATCCGCACTGTTGCTGGTTTTGTTGCCTTGGATTGTTACGGGGTGGTAAGTCTCGTTTCAAAAAACTTCAAGGACAGCGCTAGAGAATTTTTCAGAAAAGAAAAATATTCAAAGGGTGTGACCATCAGCCATATTGACAATAGAATCTTTATTGACATACACTGCATTCTCAAATACGGTGTTTCTATTAGTGCCGTGGCTGAATCGCTTAAGAAATCAGTTAAATATAGTGTCGAAAACTTTACAGGTATGATTGTAGATACAGTAAATGTTCACGTCGTTGGCGTGTGTGTATAAATAATAGGAGCATATGATGCAAAAAACAATAAGCGGAGCGACCTTCCGTAAAATGGTCCTTGCAGGTGTAAGCTTGCTCGAACAAAACAAAGAATATGTAGACTCGTTGAATGTCTTTCCAGTACCAGATGGCGACACTGGTACAAATATGTTTTTGACTATGAAGTCGGCTGTCACAGAAGTAAACAAGTGCATGAACAATGACATTGTTGCTTTGTCAGAAGCTTTTTCTAAAGGTGCTCTTCGTGGTGCTCGTGGAAACAGTGGTGTTATCACTTCACAAATCTTCAAAGGATTTTGCAGTGTAACTCAAGGTTGCAAAGAAATCACAACAAAAGACTTTGCAAAAGCTATGCAAGAAGGTGCTACAGTTGCTTACAAGGCAGTTACAAAGCCAAAAGAAGGCACAATCTTGACAGTTATTCGTGTTATGGCTGAAAACGCTGTAAACTTGGCAAAGAAGCATGACGACTTTGAAACTTTCTTGAGAAAGGTGTGTGACACTGGTGAAGAAATTTTGAAACAAACACCAGAAATGTTGCCTGTTTTGAAGAAAGCTGGCGTTGTTGACTCAGGTGGCCGTGGAATTTTGGTTATCTTCACAGGCTTTATGAGATACATCAATGGCGAAGAAGATCTTGAATATGTGTTTGAAGATGAAACAAAATCACAAACAGTTGATGATGTTATTGCCGACATCAACAATCTTGGCGAAATCGAATTTGGATACTGCACAGAGTATTTGATTATCAATATGCATAAGAAGACAACAGAAGCTGACATCGACAAACTCCGTGAAAGACTTATGGAAATCGGTGACTCTGTTATCTGTATCGGCGACTTGTCACTTGTTAAGGTGCATGTCCACACAAACGAACCAAACAAAGCACTCGGTTATGCTTTGGAACTTGGCGAACTTTTCAACTTGAAGATTGAAAACATGAGAGAACAAAACAGAGAACTCATGAAGAAAGCTCAAGCAGTTGAAGAAACAAAAGAAATTGGTATGATTTCGGTTGCTCCAGGGGACGGCCTTGCAGAAATCTTCAAGGAATTGACTGTTGACCAAATTATCGTTGGTGGACAAACTATGAACCCAAGTGCCGAAGATATTGCAAATGCAGCAGACAAAGTGCCTGCAAGAAACATCTTTGTTTTCCCAAACAACAAAAACATTGTTTTGGCAGCAGAACAAGCAAATGATGTGACAAACAAAAACTTGATCATCATTCCAACAAGAAGTGTGCCAGAAGGTATTGCAGCTTCAATTGCATTCAATCCAGACGCTTCTGTTGAAGACAACCAAGCAGCAATGCTTGAAGCAATCAGAAATGTGAGATCAGGATCTGTAACTTATGCAGTGAGAGACACTCATGTTGACGGATTTGACCTTTCAAAAGGCGAAATCATTGGTCTTGACGACAAGGCAATTTTGGCAAAAGGAAACTTGGTTGGCGAAACAACTGAAAAGTTGATTGAAGCAATGTTCCATGATGCAGTTATGAACATCACTCTCTTCTATGGTGAAGACATTAGAGAAGACGAAGCAAACCAACTTCAAGAAAAACTTGCTGAAAAATATCCAGATTGCGAAGTAACTGTTGCAAATGGTGGACAACCTGTTTATTACTATTTGGTATCGCTGGAATAGTTATAAAATCATAATTGTTTTTGCCATCAAAATGACATTAAAAAAGAAGGATTTTAGTCCTTCTTTTTTGTTGTGGTTTTACAAAGTTTTAAGCCACGCAGTGATTTTGTCTACATAGAATGTTTTGTATCCGAGTTCGTTTGGATGCCAACCATCTCCACGACTTGGGTCAGAAGTTGATGGGATAGTATAAAGATTTCTTAATTCAGAATCCATGTTGAGAGGAGGAACTTGTGTCTCCAAATCAAGATAAGGGATTCCCCATTTTTCCAAAATTTCGATCATTGTTGGTTTGTAAGTTTTGTTCCACAAATCGTCATTAAATATTTTATGTACAAATATGTATCCAACTTTTTTGCCAGAACGGGCAAGGGCTTTGCAGGCAGTTTCAAATGCTCCACAGAATGTTGTCTTGTCGAGAGTTGCAGTATATCCTTCTGTAATGCTTCCAAATTCTACAAATTTTCTTTCGCTGTTGTCAAAACCTTCTTCTTTTTTGCTAACATCAAGAGATTTGTCGTTTACGCCGCCTTGGAAAATAATGTAATCATATTTATCTTTGTCAGCAACCAAGGCTTCTACACCATCTACGATAGAGTGTCTGTTGGTCAATTGTTCGCCATGCATAATGCCACTAGTTATGGTGCCACCACCTCGAGAGTTGTTTACCATAGTCATATTGTTGTTTTCTGCAATAAATTGTGCATAACTGCCAACTACTGTACTGCCATAGCAAATGCTGTCACCTTCAAATGCAATAGATTTTTCAAACAATGGATTTTGGCTCAACAACATTTCTTTTTCCACATCTGTCAAAGTGTTTCCAACATAAAATTTTTGATTGTAAGCAATATACTTTGCAGGATATTCGCTTCCATTTACAAACATAATCTGAGAAGCATATGTTCCTGTATACGAAAACCTTACATATTTTGCATTTGCATTATCATTATAGAAATGCAACAAGTCATCGTTTATCGTTTCAGTATTATTTGTATCTGCATTTGCAGACAAGCTAACTCTCTCGATGCAATTGCCGTCTTTGTCATAAGTCCAAATGTAGGCGTAGCTTTCTTTGCCGAAAGCAGAGCCATAAAGCGTTTTGAGGGTGTAATCTTTTTGATGCTCTACTGGGATTAAGTGAGATGTCAAATATTGACCTTGTGCTTGTGTGAGTGTGCCTGTAGGTCCAGTCAAGAAACCATTTTCATTATCTTCACTTTTATAGTTGAAAAGATTTGTGATGTAGTCTCTAGTATCAAGATTTGAAATTATTTTCCATTGTCCATCTTGTTTTTGGTAGATGATTTTGTCATCTGTATCATAAAACAAATCTCCGTTTTTGCCTTGACTGTCAGAATATTGTGTTCCGGTATACCACATCGACCCGTCAACACCATTTGTGCCAGCAGGTCCTTGTGGGCCGGTGTTGCCAGAACATCCAGTAAGAATTCCTGCAGACAAACTAAGTCCGGCGAGGATCGCAAAAGCGCTTTTTTTTAAGGGTGCAAGTGTTTTTTTATTTTTGTTTTTCTTCATAAATTTCCTCCTTTTTTAACATACATCCATTTTAGCACGGGGGGGTAAAGTCAAGCAAACGAAATAAAATACCCTTGTTGCGTTGATTGTTGACAAAAAGTGTGTGTTGGTGTATGATTGCAAAAGAGATTAGGAGAAGTTTATGACAGAAAAAAGATCAAACAGAAAAATGGTTGTCATTATGTTTTTTGTAGTGGCGATTTTTGCAATTGCAATCCCAACAGTTTGCATGTTTATACCATACAGAAATCCTATCATGAGAGAAGATTTTGATATTGTTGAAGATTCTGGTCGTTGGGTGGCAAGTGGCACAATTGAAAACCCTTCAATCGTAAAAATTCAAAAAGTGAAGTTTGATGTTTATTTTCAAGATACAACGGGTCACATTTCGGTTGAAAAAGTGGAAGCTGATGTTGTTGTAAAGGGTGGCAAATCGGTGTTTTTTGTGCACAAACTCAACACTTTGCCTCTTGGTGGCAAGGTTGCTCTTGGTGCTGACAATCTTTATTTTGAATATACAATGCTTTCACCATATTATCTTTACATATTTGGCATTTGTGCAAGCTTTTTTGTGCTTTTGCTTTTCGCAAGAAAAAAGTATTATCTCACAATAGGATCGCACAAAATTATCGTTTTGGCAGGGCTTAAAAAGGCAAGCATTGTGATTGATGGAAAACTTTACAAAGAAATGGTGCCAGCAGGCAAATTTCAAACACTCAACGCAAAATACAAGATTGCAGAAAAGATGTTTACGGTTGATTTTAAGATTGGAAGTTTGTTTCCAGATGCTTCAATCAAAGTTGATGGGGTTGATCCAACATTTGACAAGATTAAACAACACTCATTTTTGTCTGTAAAGAAGGATATAGCAAGCATTGATCCAGCCAAAGTTAAATAAAAATCAGCAAAGCAAACAACCAACTTAGTATGGTTGTTTTTTTGTCAAAATTGACCATTTTTAGGGCAGAAAGGGGCATTTGTGAAAGTTTGTGCATATCTTGTTATTGTATGGACTTTAAGGAGGTTTTGAAATGTCTTTTTATATCAACAACACAAACACAAACAGACCTGGCCCAATCAACGGAAATGGCATGAATGGGATTTGCGAAAAAATCTTGATAGAAACAACAAAAGTGTTTGATGCTTGTCGTTGTGCAACAACCGAACCCGGTTTGGTATTGCCGTTGACAGGATTTGTGCCAGCAGACCCGGTTTTGCCACTTACTTTTGTTTCTGCAGAGACAACCGTAGGGGTTGAGCCGACTGTGACAGATTTGGTGGTGGATCGTCTTGACACATGTCCAAACTATGCAAATGTAAGTTTTTCGGTGCAAATCCCTATCACTGTCACATATCGTGATGCAAATGGGGTGCTTGGCACTGCAACAAGCACTGTGACTGTGCAAAAAGCAGTTGTTTTGTTTGTTCCACAACCAGCACTTTCGCCAGTAAACATCAAGGTAAACGCTTTGTTTAGCAGTCGAATTGGCACATTTATTTCGCCAGACTCGTTTAGTGTGACAGGTTGCATCCAAATCATTGTCAAAGTGACAAGTCAAGTTGATGTTTTGGTGCCATCTTATGGCTATCCATGCTTGCCACCATGTCAAGCAGTGCCAACACAAACTTGCCCAGGACTTCAAGATTTGCCAATATATCCAACTGCAACGGCAGGAGGGGAAATCCCAAGAGTCACACCAACTTCGCCGACAATCTAACAAGCACAAAGGCCACAATATGTGGTCTTTTTTTTGTTTAGACTTACGGTGTGGGTGGGTGATGTCATTAGAATATAATTATATATATAACAAAGCATCTTCGTAGATAATAAGGGTGACAAGGGCTTGTTTTGAAAGATCGAAAAAATTTTTAAAAAAGTTGCACATTTTGTTGACTTTATTTTTTTTATTGCATATAATACTGCTAGCACTTGCAAGTCGAGAGTGCTAGCAATTTGATAAAAGGTTAAGAAAATATATGGAACTCTCCGAAAGAAAAATCAAGATTTTGACAATTGCCGTTGAAGAATTTATCAAAGATTCTGCACCAATCACAAGTGGCTCGGTGAAAGACAGGACATCACTTGATGTTTCGACAGCCACTTTGAGAAACGAACTCAACGCTTTGGAAGCAATGGGATTTTTGAAACAGCTTCACACATCTGGTGGCCGTGTGCCAACTGCGCAAGGATATCGCTTTTATGTAGAAAACTTGCTTAGAAACATCAAGGCGACAAACAGCGAGCTTGAAGATGTAAGAAGATTGATTGAAAACAGGACACAAAGTTTGACAGACATTGTTTCAGGCATTGCAAAAATTATCAGCAAAGCAACAAATTATCCAACTGTGGTGCTTGTAAATGGCATGGAAAACTTGATTTTGCAAGAGTTTAAAATTATTCCACTTTTGGGCAACAAGTGCATGGTTTTGATTGGCACAAATTATGGCTATATCACAAACAACATGGATGTTGAGGCCTCTGCAGAAAATTGTCAAGATGCTTCAGATTATCTCACCAAATACTTCAAAGGCGAAACAATGGGCTTTATGATGGAAAACATCTCAAACTTCAAAAGAGGCATGAGTGGCGAGATCAAGGCATTTCAAAATGTGGTTGACAACATCATCTTGGGACTTTCTAAAATGAACAAACAAAAATTGTTGAATGTTCAGGCAGAAAGCGTGGTTGATCTTGTTGACAAAGAAAGGGTTGAAGAAGCAAAACGAGTTATGAAAACTCTCAACGACAAAGAAGAACTTATTCAAGTGTTGGACAACGACAACGAAGAAATTTCTGCGTTTGTTGCTGATGACAACGGCGAAAAATGTTCGGTAGTGAGTGCACCTATCATTGTTGGGGGAAACAAACTTGCATCAATTGGTGTGTTTGGTCCTCAAAAAATGGACTATATGGGCATCGCTTCTGCTCTTAAAGTGGTTGTTGACGAACTTAACAAAGAGAAAGGAGAATAAATGAAAAAGAAACAAATCTTGGAAGAAGAAAATCTCGAACAAAAGCACGAATGTCACTGTCACGAAGGCGAAGAATGCACTTGTGGCGAAGAGTGTCATTGCGGAGAAGGTTGCACTTGTGGAGATGAATGTCACTGCCATGACAATGGCGAACACGAATGTCATTGTGGACACTGCCATTGTGATGATGAGTGTGATTGCGAAGATTGTGCAGACGAATATGAAACAGATGGTTGCGAATGTAGCGAACTTGCCGGACAATATTTGTCGATGGCACAAAGACTTCAAGCAGATTTTGACAACTATCGCAAAAGAGTTGCCGAACAACTTGATTATCAACGCAACGAAGGCAAGAAAAGTGTTATAGAAGTGTTTTTGCCTTGCCTTGACACATTTAGAGATGCAAAAAAGAGCATCACAGACGAAAATGTGCTTGAAGGCGTAAATATGATTGAAAACAAGATTTTGAATGCGCTTTCAAAATTGGGAGTTGAAAAGATTGAAAGCATTGGACACCCATTTGACCATAACTTGCACGAAGTTTTGGCAGTTATGAGAGATGAAAGCAAAGAAGAAGATACAATTTTGGAAGAATATCAAGCAGGATACACTTTCAACGGAAAAGTTATCAGATATGCCAAAGTTATTGTAAACAAACTTTAATATTTCTGGTCGTTTTTGAGATTTTCGACCTGAAATAAAACAAAAAAATCTCAAACCAAACAAAAAAAACAAAATATAAGGGGAATTGAAAAAATGGGAAAAATTATTGGTATTGACTTGGGAACTACAAACTCATGCGTGGCAGTTATGGAAGGTGGAAAGCCAACAGTTATTGCAAACGCAGAAGGTGACAGAACAACACCTTCAGTTGTAGCTTACACAAAAGATGGAGAAAGACTTGTTGGAAAAGTTGCAAAAAGACAAGCAGTTGTAAATCACGAAAACACAATCATTTCTATCAAGAGAGAAATGGGCACAAACTACAAAGCAAAACTCAACGGAAAGGACTATACTCCACAAGAAATTTCAGCTATGGTTTTGGCAAAACTTAAAGCAGATGCAGAAAGCTATTTGGGATCACCAGTGACTCAAGCAGTTATCACAGTGCCTGCATACTTCAACGACAGCCAAAGACAAGCAACAAAAGACGCTGGAAAAATTGCTGGTCTTGAAGTTTTGAGAATTATCAACGAACCAACAGCAGCTGCTCTTGCTTATGGTCTTGACAAAGGCGAAAACAAAAACCAAAAAATCTTGGTTTATGACCTTGGTGGTGGAACATTTGATGTCTCTATCCTTGAAATTGGCGACAATGTGTTTGAAGTTTTGTCAACAAACGGAAACACAAGACTTGGTGGAGACGATTTTGACAACAGAATCATCGACTTCTTGGTAGAAGAATTTAAAAACACAAACGGCATGGATTTGTCAACAGACAAACTTGCTATGCAAAGACTTAAAGAAGCAGCAGAAAAGGCAAAAATTGACCTTTCAGCGACAGCAATGACAACAGTAAGCTTGCCATTTATCACAGCAGATGCAAATGGTCCAAAACACTTGGAAGTTGAAATCACTCGTGCAAAATTTGATGCTCTTACAGAAGACTTGGTAAAAGAAACAACAGACTGTTGTGGAAAAGCATTGAAAGATGCTGGACTTACAACTTCTCAAATCGACAAGGTTGTGCTTGTTGGTGGTTCAACTCGTATCCCAGCAGTTGTTGAAGCTGTAAAAAACTATACAGGAAAAGAACCATTTAAGGGCGTAAACCCAGACGAATGTGTTGCTGTTGGTGCAGCAATCCAAGCAGGTGTGCTTGGCGGCGAAGTGAAAGATGTGCTTTTGCTTGATGTTACTCCACTTTCACTTGGTATCGAAACTTTGGGTGGTGTGTTTACAAAATTGATTGAAAGAAACACAACAATCCCAACAAAGAAATCACAAGTGTTCTCAACTGCAGCTGACAATCAACCAGGCGTTGACATTCATGTATTGCAAGGTGAAAGAGAATTTGCAGCTCAAAACAAAACTTTGGGAAGATTCCAACTCTCTGACATTCCACCAGCACCAAGAGGCGTGCCACAAATCGAAGTTACATTTGACATCGACGCAAACGGAATTGTTAAGGTTTCTGCAAAGGATCTTGGCACAAACAAAGAACAAAACATCACAATCACAGCATCTTCAAACTTGAAAGAAGAAGACATTGAAGCAGCAATCAAAGAAGCAGAAGCTCATGCTGAAGAAGACAAGAAGAGAAAAGAATTTGTTGAAACTAAAAACCAAGCAGACAACATGGTTTACTCTCTTGAAAAGATGTTGAAAGAAAACGGCGACAAACTCGCTGAAGAAGACAAAAAGAAACTTGAAGACGAAATCGCTTCTGCAAAGAAAGAATTTGAAAGTGAGGATATAGAAGTTGTTAAGGCAGCTCTTGACAAACTTACTTCAGTTTCAAACGAAGTGTTTACAAAGATGTATCAAAATGCAAATCCAAACGGAGCAACAGGCGCAGATGATGCTGGTGCAAACACAGGCTCAACAAACAACGACAACAACGATGGAGACCCAGAAGTAGTTATTGACTAGTTTGCTGGCAAATTTTTCAAAAACTAATCTTAAAAGGTAAGAAAGATGGCAAACAAAGATTATTATGAGATTTTGGGAGTAAGCAAGAGTGCAGATGCTGACGAAATAAAGTCAGCATATCGCAGACTTGCAAAAAAATATCACCCAGATTTGAACAAAACGCCGGAAGCTGCCGAAAAATTTAAAGAAATCAACGAAGCATACGAAGTGCTTGGAAACGACCAAAAAAGGTCAAATTATGACCAATATGGCTCTGCTGATGGTCCACAATTTGGTGGCCAAGGTGGTGGTTTTGGCGATTTCTTTGGTGGCGGCCAAGGTTTTGGTGGATTTTCTGACATCTTTTCTGACATCTTTTCTGCATTTGGTGGGGGAGAAGGCAGAGGAAGCAGAGTTCAACAGCGTGGTGATGACATAAATGTGTCAATGAAATTGTCTTTTGACGAAGCTGTTTTTGGTGTTGAAAAAACAATAACTTTCAATCGTGTTGAAAGTTGTGCAAAGTGCAAGGGCACAGGGGCTAAAAACGGCAAAGAATATACAACTTGTCCAGACTGTAGAGGTGCTGGAAGAGTGCGTTATCAACAAAACACAATGTTTGGCACAACAATCAGAGAAAGTGCCTGTCCAAAATGTTCGGGCACAGGAAAAATCATCAAAGAAAAGTGCGAAGAATGTGCCGGAAAGGGTTACAAAAAACTTTCTGCACAAGTTAAGGTCAAAGTGCCGGCAGGTATTGATGATGGTCAAACAATCCGTATGAGAGGAGAAGGAAATGCTCCAGCAGGCAATGCAAACGGAGTTAGTGGAGATCTCAATATCAAGATCTCTGTTGCAGAACACAAGATTTTCAAAAGAGTGGGCACAGAGTTGATGTTTGATTTGTATGTTCCGTTTACAACTTGTTTGCTTGGTGGAAAAGTGGAAATCCCACTCACAAAAGGCAAGATGAGTTTGGACATCAAAGAAGGCACACAAAGTGGAACGGTTATGAGATTGAAAGGCAAGGGTGTCAAAGTGCTCAACAAAGACAGTTTTGGAGATATGCTTGTGACAATCAAGAGCGAGCCACCAAAAAATCTCAGCAAAAAAGCAAGAGAGTTGCTTAAAGAAATTGAAGCGACTTTTGATGAAAATGACTATCCTCGCACAAAAGAATTTTCAAACAAAATGAAGAGCATTTGATATGCTCTTTTTTGTTTTGTTTTGCAAATTGATTGATTTTTAATCGAAAGTTGTTGTATTATAGGGCTGTAAGGGGGCCATATGAGAAGATTTTTTGGCATAAAGAATGGAAAAAATATAAATATCGAAGGAGATGAATTCAATCATCTTAAAAATGTTTTGAGAATGAATGTTGGCGATCAAGTGCTTGTAAGTTTGAATGACAAGTTTGACTACATTTGCCAAATCGACAGATTTGAAAGAAACGAAGCAGTTTGCAAAGTTGTCGGCAAGCAAGAATGTCCAGCAAACCCAACAAAAAACATTGTGCTTTATCAAGCAATCACAAAGGGACAAAAGTTTGAATTTATTGTTCAAAAAGCGACAGAAATTGGCATCACAAGAGTTGTGCCATTTGTAAGCGAATTTGTTGTTTCAAAAGTTTCTGACCACAAGATGGACAGACTCAATGCAATTGCTATGAATGCTTGCAAACAATGTGAAAGAACAATTCTTCCAATCATTGATCAACCAATTGATGTTGATGGAGTTATCGAAGATTTTGGCGAATATGATGTTGTGCTTTTTGCAAACGAACGCACTGATGTTGGCGAAAAAGTTAGAGATCTTCCAAACTATCAAAACATTGCAATCATTGTTGGTGCAGAAGGTGGTTTCTCGCAAACAGAAAAAGAAAAGTTTGTCGAAGCAGGTGCCACATCAATTTCTTTTGGAAAGAGAATTTACAGATGCGAAACTGCGTCAGTTGCAATGATGAGCTTGGTTTCAATTTTGAGTGGAAACTAATATGAAATTTTCAATATTGACTTTGGGTTGCAAAGTAAACAAATATGAGAGCGATGCTCTCATTTTTGAGTTAAGAAGCATGGGACACGAAGCGAGTGATCAGTTGGAGTGGGCAGATGCCTACATCATCAACACTTGTGCTGTGACAAACGAATCTGAAAAAAAATCCAGACAGATGATTGAAAGGGCACGCAAGTTTAATCCAAATGCAAAAGTTTATGTGATGGGTTGTGCTGCGCAAAACAGGCCAGAGCAATTTGCTGATCGAAATGTCGAATTTGTTGTTGGCACAGCAGGAAAAAAGAAGTTGATTGAAAATCTTGAAAGCAAAGGGCAAAAACTTTATGATTTGCCAACCGAATACGAAGACGATTTGTTTTCGGCACAAACACTGACAAGAGCATTTATCAAAATCCAAGATGGTTGCAACAACTTTTGCACTTATTGCATCATACCTTATTTGAGAGGAAGAAGCAGATCAAGAAGCCCAGAAAGCGTGATTGATGAGGTTTCAAAGCTTGGAAGCGAAGTCAAAGAGGTTGTGCTTGTTGGGGTTGATGTGTGCGACTATCGCATAGACGGACAAAAGGGCTTGGGACAACTTATTGAAAGTTTGGACGGGTTTGGCAAGAGAATTAGGCTTTCTTCGATGGAAGACAATTTGATTGACGAAGAGTTTATGCAAAAACTTTCAAGTGCAAAAAACTTTTGTCCACATTTTCACTTGTCGCTTCAAAGTGGGTGCGACAATGTGCTCAAAAAAATGAACAGAAAATACTCAACTGCCGATTATGAAGCAAGTGTAAATCTTATCCGAAAATACTTTCCTCTTGCAGGCATCACAACAGATGTGATTGTTGGCTTTCCAACCGAAACGGAAGAAGATTTTGAGCAAACATTGGAGTTTGTCGAAAGAGTTGGATTTTCGCAAGTGCACATATTCCCATTTTCGATGAGAGATGGCACTGTGGCACAAAAACTCTATAAAGACAAAGATATGTCTGGCACAATAAAGAGCGAAAGAGTCAAGAGGTTGGAAGAAGTCGCAAAGAGATTGAAAGCAAACTTCTTGGCAAAAAACAAAACTGCTAGGGTTTTGATTGAAGAGAAAAATGGTGACTATTTTGAAGGTTACAGCGAAAACTATATCAAATGCTTTGTGCAAGGTGATTTGAAGGTTGGAGATGTGGTTGATGTCGAAATGGAACAACCATTTAAGGAAGGAGTTTTGTGTTCTTTGGCTTAATTTTTGCTGAAATGGTTGACAAAACAGCCGGCAATGTGTTAAGATAAGGCAGTAAAAATCATGGACTTGGAAGGTGGTGAGCAGAATGACAACAGTTAAAGTAGGCGAAAACGAATCTCTTGAAAGCGCATTGAAAAGATTTAAAAGAAAATGTCAAAAAGATGGCATTATCGGCGATATCAGAAAGAAAGAAGCTTATGACAAGCCAAGTGTAGCAGCTAAGAAAAAGAGCGAAAACGCTAGAAAAAGAGCTAGAAAAAGAGGTTAATCAAAAGGGTGAGCAAATGCTCACTTTTTTTGTTGCCACAAAGCTAAAATCGTTTCAAAAATGATTTGAAAGTCGGCAAAATCTTTTGTCTTGTTTGTGGCAAATGTGGTAGAATGTGACTATGAACGGATTTGACATCAATACTCTCAACGAAGAGCAAAAAGAGGCGTTGTTTCAGACAGAAGGAGTTGTGCTGGTCACTGCAGGTGCAGGAAGCGGCAAGACTCGTCTTTTGACGCACAGAATTTGCTATTTGATTGAGAGGGGTGTTTCGCCATACAACATGCTTGCAATCACTTTCACAAACAAAGCAACCAACGAAATGAAAGAGCGTATTGCCAAGATGTGCAACTGCAACATTTGGATTTCGACCTTTCACTCTATGTGTGTGAGGATTTTGAGAGAGAATATTGATTGTCTGGAAGGATACAATAGAAATTTTACGATTATTGCCGAAGCAGACAGGGACAAAATTATCAAAGATTTGCTCAAAAAACATCAATGTGAAGATGAAGACAAATGTGCTGTCGAAAAGCATTTGGACAACATCAAAAACAAAGGGCTTGATATGTTTGATTATTTTGCCGAAGTGCGAAAATATGACCACAGTGCAAACATAAAAATGTGCCAAACTATTTGTATGGAATATGAAGAATATTTGCACAAAAACAATGCTCTTGACTTTGATGATTTGCTCAACAAAACATTGACTTTGTTTGTGCAACATCGTGAAGTTTTGCAAAAGTATGCAGAGAGATTTAGATATATTTTGGTTGACGAATTTCAAGACACCAACTTGGTGCAATACAAGCTTGTCAAAATGCTTGCAAGTTGTCATAAAAACCTGTTTGTTGTGGGTGATGAAGACCAATGCATCTATTCGTGGAGAGGAGCAAACTTTAAAAACATTTTCAACTTGGAAAAAGATTTTCCTGATGTGAAAGTGTTTAAGTTGGAGAGAAACTATCGCTCTACCAAAAACATTATCAACATGGCAAACAATGTCATTTCAAACAATAAAGAACGCATGAAGAAAAACCTTTGGACAGACAAAAGTGAAGGCGATTGCCCTGTGGTTTATCATGCGTTTGATGAGCGAGATGAGGCAATGTTTGTGGCAAAGACAATCGATCAACTTATGTCGCAAGGATACACCTACAATGACTTTGCTGTTTTGATGAGGGTTAATGCTCTTTCAAGACCGGTTGAAGAAGCGTTGCTGGGGTGGCAAATGCCATACAAAATCTATGGTGGTTTCAAGTTTTATGAAAGAGCCGAAATCAAAATGGTTTTGGCATATTTGTCGGTGTTTGTCAATCCAAAAGATGAGATTTCGCTTTTGAAAATCATCAACTTTCCAAAGCGTGGTATAGGAGATGTTGCAATCGAAAAATTGCAGGAAGAAGCTGGCGAAATGCAACTTCTCGACTATTTGCTTGGCGAGAGATTTGCTTACTCAAAATACCACTCAAAACTCGAAAAATTTGTGGATACTTTCAAGAAGTTGAAAGAAGATATGCACACATTGACACTTGTTGATTTTGTTGAAAAAGTGGTCAAGTCGTTTTGCATTGATCAGGCATATGCTGGCAAAGATGAAGAGTCAATTGACAAACTTCACAACATTGACAGCATGCTGACTGGTGTGCAAGAATATCAAGACGAAAATGAAGATGCATCACTTGCCGATTATTTGGCAAACATTATGCTCAAGAGCGACAGCGACAACATTCAAGAAAACGGATATGTGTCTGTTGCAACAATCCATGCTGTGAAAGGGTTGGAGTTTAAGGTTGTGTTTGTGGTTGGCTTGGAAGAAGGATTGTTTCCACTTGCAAGAGCGACTTTCTCAGAAAGTGAAATGGAAGAAGAAAGACGACTTATGTATGTCGCAATCACAAGAGCAGAAGAAAAAATATATTTGCTTCACACTGCAAAAAGATTTATGTATGGCAAGAGCAATTATCAGCAAGACAGCAGATTTTTGAAAGAACTCAACATTGTGGACAAGTCAAAAGTTGGTGGTGGAACAGGCAAAGATTATTCTTCAAAAGAAGACAAGCAAGATGACCACTTTGAAAGTGGGTTTGTTGTGGGTGATGTGGTTTCGCATACCCGTTTTGGAATTGGAAAAATTGTCAACATTTCTGATGATGGACTTGTTGCCGACATAGAATTTGAAGATTTTGGCAAGAAGAGTTTGATGCTCAATCTTGCAAGTTTGGAAAAGGAGGGTTAAGGATATGGACAAAATGCAAAGAATGAAACAGCTTGTTGACGAAATTTTGATGCACAACTACAACTATTATGTCCTTGACAACCCAACAATTTCGGACAAAGAGTGGGACGCACTCGACAAAGAGCTTATTGATTTGGAAAACGAACTTGGCATCATTTTGCCAAACTCACCAACACAAAGAGTTGGTGGCGTGGCACTTGACAAGTTTGAAAAGAAAAAGCACGAAGTCAGACTTTACTCGCTTGACAAAGTGAGAAGTTTTGATGATTTGCACAAATTTGTTGGTGACATGCAAACTGTTGTTGCAGGTGCGACATTTGCTGTAGAATACAAGTTTGATGGGCTTACCATTGTGACAGAATACAACGAAGGCAAGTTTGTTGGCGCTGTAACTCGTGGAAACGGCGAAATCGGCGAGGTTGTTACCGAACAAGTTAAGACTATCCAAAGTGTGCCACTTGAAATCCCTTTCAAAGGCAAACTTATTTTGCGTGGCGAAGGCATGATGACAAACTCTAGTTTTGCTCGTTACAACAAAAAAGCAGAAGAACCTTTGAAAAACCCTAGAAATGGGGTTGCTGGAGCGATCAGAAACCTTGACCCAAAAGAAACTGCAAAAAGGCAACTCGACTATTTCTGTTATGAAGTGCTTTATGCAGAAGGCGAAGATTTTGTTTCGCAAAAGCAAATGCACAACTTTTTGGAAGCAAACGGATTTAAGACAGGCGAATTTTTTGAAGTTGTTGACAAAGAAGTTGACCTTGATGACATTATCAAACACATCGACAAAGTCAAAAAGAGACTTGATGTTTTGATTGATGGGGTTGTTGTCAAACTCAACGAAATTCAACCAAGAGAAGAAATTGGTTTTACAAACAAATTCCCAAAATGGGCAATGGCTTTCAAGTTTGAAGCAGAAGAAGTTTCGACAATGCTTGAAGATGTTGTGTGGCAAGTGGGCAGAAGTGGAAAGGTTACACCAACTGCAGTGCTCGAACCTGTCGAACTTGCAGGGGCGACAATTTCTCGTGCAACACTCAACAACATTGAAGATATAAGAAAGAAAAATGTTTATCTCAAAAGCAGAGTGTTTATCAGAAGAAGCAACGAAGTTATCCCAGAAGTTTTGGGGTTGGCTGAAAAGTTTGAAAATTCGGTAACAATTGAAGAGCCAAAACTCTGTCCTTGCTGTGGAAGCGTGCTCGAAAAGAAAGGTCCACTTGTGTTCTGTCGCAACCACGACAACTGCAAAGAACAAATTGTGGCAAGACTCACTCACTTTGTAAGCAGAGAAGCATTCAACCTTGAAGGGTTGTCAGAAAAAACTTTGGAACAATTTTATGATCAATTGAATGTTAGACATTATTCTGATTTGTATAAACTCACCAAAGACCAACTTTTGTCTTTGGATAAATTTAAGGATAAGAAGGCAGACAATGTTGTCAAAAGCATTGAAAGAAGCAAACAAATCGAATTTTTTAGATTTTTGTTTGGACTTGGCATAAGCGAAGTGGGCATAAAGACTGCCAAAGATTTGGCTAAAACTTTTGGTGATTTGCAAACACTTAAAAACGCAACCTTTGAAGAAATTTTGCAGGTTGAAGATGTTGGCGAGATTATTGCTCAAAATATTGTGGATTATTTCAAAGATGAAGCAAATCTTGCAGAAATTGACAAGTTGTTGGAAGCGGGGGTGCAACCTTATTCAAACAATCAAACAAAATCTGATATGTTGAAAGGGTTGACATTTGTGCTTACCGGCACATTGCCAAACTATTCAAGACCAGATATGACCAAGATTATTGAAGAAAATGGTGGAAAGACTGCGTCTTCTGTTTCAAAAAACACATCTTATGTTGTTGCAGGGGCAGAAGCTGGAAGCAAACTTGACAAAGCAAATGCACTTGGCGTGCCGGTTTTGAGTGAGCAAGAATTCTTCGCTAAATTTCTTGATAAATAGTTTTTGGTGTGTTATACTAATATTAGGAGAAAGATATGGCATTAAAACCGTTTGGAAGTTGTCCTGTATGCAAAAAGGCGTTGTCTATTGAAATGGTCCCTATTGGAAAAAACAAAGGGGCAAAGATTGCTATGCCATTTCTTGAAAAGATGTTGACTCAAATTGTGTCTTACACTGTTGAGTCTGCAATCAGAGCATACTGTGGATCAGGAAGAAGTTTGTATTTCACATGCAACAATCCTTACTGCACAGCTTATAGCACGATTGCAAAACCAAACTACTTCAAAAAGAATGCTGATGGATTTACATATTCTCTTGTTGGCGATGCAACAGGCATTATGCTCAACAACATGAAAAATGCTTACAGCAAAAAACAGGCAAGACAACAAGAACTTAAAGATCAAGGCAAAAAGCCAACACCTGAAAACATGGCAGGTGGTGATGATGAATAAACAAAAGGCACTCAAAACGAGTGTCTTTTTTGTTGGTGTTTGGGCTCGATTTTAGGGGATAAAATTGCTCTAAAAAATTGTGCAAAAACCCTTGACAAACGAAGGGTGAATAAGTATAATATGCATGTGTTTCGTTGTCGGAAACCATGCTTAATTCTTTAAGCATAAACAAACAACAGGTGGCAAGCTGATTTGAAAAAGAGTGTGATTTCAGTTTCAGCATAGTTTGACAAGTCAAACGGACAGGAGAAAGGTGCAACAAACCCCACCGATTCAAAAGCAAAGTTCTTTTGGAGTCGCAAATGCGATTGTGTTGTTCATGTTTGATCAAAGAGCATTTTTTCATTGGCACGAATCCGAAATTCGTGTCATTTTTTTTATGACAAATCCTATTCAAGATTTCAAACTGAAAATTTTAAGAAAGGAGAAACAAAATGCCTACATTTAACCAACTTGTTAGAAATGGTAGAAAGACTTTCGAAAAGAAGAAGAAAGCTCCACTTTTGGAAGAATGTCCTCAAAAAAGAGGCGTTTGCTTGTCAGTAAGAACAGCAACTCCAAAGAAGCCTAACTCAGCTTTGAGAAAAATTGCCAGAGTAAAACTTTCTAATGGTCAAGAAGGAACATGCTACATTCCTGGTATTGGACACAACTTGCAAGAACACAGCGTTGTTCTCGTAAGAGGCGGCCGTGTTAAGGATCTTCCTGGTGTGAGATATCACATCGTAAGAGGTACACTTGATACAGCAGGTGTTGCAAACAGAAAGCAAAGCCGTTCTAAATACGGTGCTAAGAGACCAAAATCAGGCAAATAATCTTAGAATTGCCAAACAAAATTTATAAAAGGAGTAAAACACAATGCCAAGAAGAAATAGTGCTGTGAAGAAAGATGTTTTGCCAGATCCAATTTACAACAACAAAGTTGTAACAAAACTTATCAACCAAGTTATGTTGAGCGGAAAGAAGGGTCTTGCACAAAGAATCGTTTATGGATCTTTCGACATTTTGAAAGAAAAGACTGGCGCAGAAGCACTTGACGTTGCTCTTGCAGCAATCGAAAATGTAAAGCCAATGCTTGAAACAAAAGGACGCAGAGTTGGTGGTGCAACATACCAAGTACCAATGGAAATCCGTCCAGAAAGAAGACAAACACTTGCTATTCGTTGGATTGTTGCAAATGCAAGAAAGAGAACTGGTGAAAGAACAATGAATGAAAAACTCGCTGGCGAACTTCTCGATGCTTACAACAACACAGGCGCTTCTATTAAGAAGAGAGACGAAATGCACAGAATGGCTGAAGCTAACAAAGCTTTTGCACACTACAAGTGGTAAAATTTTTCAAATTGCAACAATTGAGTGTGGAGTTGCAGTTTGATTGATCCAATAAAGAGAGAAAACTCAAAAAAATCAAAAGGTTTAGGTTTATTCCTTTCAAAAATGACCAAATTTAATTAGGAGAAAAATTTATGGCTACAAACCTTGAGATGACAAGAAACATCGGTATTATGGCTCACATTGACGCTGGTAAAACTACAACATCTGAAAGAATTTTGTATTATACTGGAAAAAGCCACAAGATCGGTGAAGTTCATGACGGTGCTGCTACTATGGACTGGATGGCTCAAGAACAAGAAAGAGGTATTACAATTACTTCTGCTTGTACAACTTGTCAATGGAAAGGCCACAAAATCAACATTATCGACACTCCAGGACACGTTGACTTCACTGTTGAAGTTGAAAGATCTTTGAAAGTTCTCGATGGTGCTGTTTTGGTGCTTTCTGCTCGTGACAAAGTTCAACCACAAACAGAAACTGTTTGGAGACAATCTGCAAAGTATAAAGTTCCTACAATCATCTATGTAAACAAAATGGACAGAGATGCTGCAGACTTTTTTGCTTGTGTAGAATCAATCAAAGTTAGATTGAACACAAATCCAGTTGCAATTCAAATGCCAATCGGCGAAGCTGAAACATTCAGTGGAATTATTGACCTTTTGACAATGAAGGCTGAAATCTACAAAGATGACATGGGTACACAAATCGAAGTTACAGATATCCCTGCAGAATTGAAAGACAAAGCACAACAACTTCATGACGAATTGATCGAAAAGATCGTTGAAACAGACGATGCATTGCTTGAAAGATATTTCGAAGGTGGAGAAATCGCACTTGAAGAACTTCAAAAAGCATTGAGAAAAGCTACAATTTCAAGAACTTTGGTTCCTGTTCTTTGTGGTTCATCTTACAAAAACAAAGGTGTTCAAATGTTGTTGGATGCAATGGTAACATATTTGCCATCACCACTTGACATTGATCACATTGCTGGACTTAATCCAGATTCTGGCGAAGAAGAAACAAGAGCTCCAAGTGAAGATGCTCCATTCGCTGGACTTGCATTTAAGATTATGACAGACCCATTCGTTGGTCGTCTTGCGTTCTTTAGAGTTTATTCAGGAAAGCTTGTTGCGGGCTCTTATGTTTACAACTCAAACAAAGGCACTAAAGAAAGAGTTGGTCGTTTGATCAGAATGCACTCAAACCAAAGAGAAGAAATCAAAGAAGTTGGCGCTGGCGACATCGCTGCTATTGTTGGTCTTAAAGACACAATCACTGGTGAAACTCTTTGTGATGAAAAACAACCTATCGTTTTGGAAAGTATGGAATTCCCAGATCCAGTTATTAGAGTTGCTATCGAACCTAAGACAAAATTGATGCAAGAAAAGATGGTGCTTGCACTTGTTAAACTTGCAGAAGAAGACCCAACTTTCAAAACATACACAGACCAAGAAACAGGTCAAACAATTATCGCTGGTATGGGCGAACTTCACCTTGAAATCATTGTTGACAGACTTTTGAGAGAATTTAAAGTTGAAGCAAATGTTGGTAAACCACAAGTTGCTTACAAAGAAACAATCAGAAAGGCAACAAGAGCAGAAGGCAAGTTTGTTAGACAATCTGGTGGTAAGGGACAATACGGCCACTGCGTTATCGATATCGAACCTCTTGAACCAGGCACAGGATATCAATTTGAAGATAAGACAGTTGGTGGTTCTATTCCAAAAGAATATATCCAACCAATCAACAATGGTATTTTGGAAGCAAGCAAAAACGGTGTTATTGCCGGATATGAAACTGTTGACTTCAAAGTTACAGTTCTTGACGGTTCTTACCACGAAGTTGACTCTTCTGAAATGGCATTTAAGATTGCCGGATCTATGGCATTCAAAGATGGTGCTTTGAAGGCAAACCCAGTTCTTCTCGAACCTATTATGAAAGTTCAAGTAGAAGCTCCAGACGAATACCTTGGTACAGTTATGGGCAACTTGACTTCTCGTCGTGGTATCCTTACAGGAAACGAAACAAAACCAGGCGTGCAAGTTGTTAATGCTGAAGTTCCACTTGGTGAAATGTTTGGTTATGCTACAGACCTTCGTTCTCAAACACAAGGCCGTGGCACATTTACAATGGAATTCTTGAAATATGCAGAAGTTCCTAAAAACATTGCTGAATCAATCGTTGGTCAGCGTAAAAAACAAGCATAAATAATTTGAATTTTTGCTAAAATTATAACTTTTTGGTTGCAAAAAAATAAATTATGTGCTAATATATCAATATCGTAGTAAATATAAAAAGGAGAATTAAAAATGGCTACAGAAAAATTTGATAGATCTAAACCACACGTAAACGTTGGTACAATCGGCCACGTTGACCACGGTAAGACTACACTTACTGCTGCTATCACAATGTACAGTGCAGCAAAGGGCTTTGCTCAAAAAATGAGATATGACGAAATCGACAAAGCTCCAGAAGAAAAAGCAAGAGGTATCACAATCAACACATCTCACGTTGAATACCAAACAGACGGAAGACACTACGCTCACGTAGACTGCCCAGGACACGCTGACTATGTTAAAAACATGATCACAGGTGCTGCTCAAATGGACGGCGCTATCCTCGTAGTTGCTTCTACAGATGGTCCAATGCCTCAAACAAGAGAACACATTTTGCTTGCTCGTCAAGTAGGCGTTCCTTACATCACAGTTTTCATGAACAAAACTGACCAAGTAGATGATCCAGAATTGTTGGAACTCGTTGAAATGGAAATCAGAGATTTGCTTAGCGAATACGGATTCCCAGGAGACACAACTCCAATTATCAAAGGTTCAGCTCTCAAAGCTTTGGAAGCTGCTCAAGCTGGAAACGTTGCAGATCCTGCATGTGCACCAATCCAAGAACTTCTTGACGCTTTGGATTCTTATATCCCAGAACCAGAAAGAGATACAGACAAACCTTTCCTTATGCCAGTTGAAGACGTATTCACAATCACAGGTCGTGGTACAGTTGCTACAGGTAGAGTAGAAAGAGGTATCGTTCACGTTAACGACGTTATCGAAATCGTTGGTATGGGTTCTAAGAAACAAACAGTTGTTACTGGTGTTGAAATGTTTAGAAAACTTCTTGACGAAGGAAGAGCTGGAGACAACATCGGTGTTCTTCTTCGTGGTATCCAAAGAACAGAAATCGAAAGAGGACAAGTTCTTTGCAAACCAGGTTCAATCCAACCTCACACAAAATTTGCTGCTGAAGTTTACGTATTGAAGAAAGAAGAAGGCGGCCGTCATACACCATTCTTCAATGGTTATAGACCACAATTCTACTTCAGAACAACAGACGTTACAGGAACAATCGAACTTCCTGCAGGCGTTGAAATGGTTATGCCAGGAGACAACGTAAAGATGACAATTTCTCTTAACAAAGAAATCGCTATCGAAAACGGACTTCGTTTCGCTATCCGTGAAGGTGGCAGAACAGTTGGTTCTGGTGTTGTTTCTCAAATCATTGAATAATCTGAAAAATGACAAAACAAAAAAGACTGATTTATTTCAGTCTTTTTTTTGTCTCAATAATAATGTAAAATCGTTTGGGGGTTTGTGTTTTTGTATGATATACTAAAAAAGTAATAGGGTTTAGTCATTGACTGAATATACTAAGGAGAAAGTATGAACAAGAAGAAAAAATCAAATATTCTTAACTTTTTTGGATTTATCTTGACTTTGGGTGGTCTTGGTATGACTGGTTATGGTGCTTACGATTTGATCACAACAGAAGACAAAAGCAGCTATCTTTGCTATATTTTGCTTGGTTGTGGCGTTGTTGCACTTGTTTTGGGCATTGTTATGCTTGCAAATGGCAGAAAAATCAAAAAAGACATCTGCTTGAAGTGTGGCGAACCTTTGCAACTCTGTGCCTATGAATGGGTTTTGGAAACTGTTCACAACGAAGTTTCTTCAAATATGAATGATGATAGATATTATTCAAAAGAAATGGCAAGATACAAAATTACTGCAACTTGCAATAAGTGTGGAAAGCAAAGAATTTTCTATAAAGAATTTATGTCTTATGACTATCGCACAAGAACTGAAAATAATGTTACAAGACTTATTGAAGATTGGTGCAAACAAAAATTTGGTCATTAAAATGTAAAGAGGTTTAGATGTCTAAACCTCTTTATTTTATTAAATTAAAGTTATAAAAATATAACCTATAAAATTGTGTGTAAAAACTAAAAATGCAAACAAAATGATTTTGTTTGTCAAAGTTTTGTTTTTGTGATATTATAAAAGATATATTGGAGAGAAAACTATGAAGATTATGAATTTTATTTATAAGATTTTTGGTTTTGAAGGCGATGATGTCAAAGTTGCAAACAAGAAGAAAAACACTCAAAAAGCAACTTATGACTTGAAAGTTACACAAAAATTGCCAGATGAAATCGATGGAGTAAAGGTGTTTTATCCACAAACTTACGAAGATTGCAAGGATAAAATCCAACTGTTGAAGAAAGAAATTCCATTTTTTATTGATTTTAGAGGTTGCAGCATGGCAGAACGCAACAAAATTGTGGATTATTACACAGGTGTTGTTGATGTTATTGATGCACACATTGAAATCATGGATATGGATTTGTATTTGTTTTTGCCAAAAGGCATGGAAGTTGAAAGGGGGGACTGATTGTGAAAAACGGAATTTGTCCAAAATGTTCGGGTAAAAACATTCTTGTTTGCGAAGCAAGTGATTCAAAAAAAGAAAGTGGCAATGCTGACTACGAAAAATTGGGAATGCTTGGCAAGAAGGTTTACACAACAAGGTATGTTTGCTGCGAATGTGGCTACACTGAAAGATACTTCGAAGACAAAAATTTGGAAGTTTTGCAAAGAAGATACAACAAGGCGTAGGGGTTTGTTTTGAGTAAGAAAAATTGGATAATGTTTGCTGTGATGATGGCAATTTTTGTTGCCGTTTTGGTGCTTGATCTTGTGACCAAGTATGTTTTTGACGCCAGATTGGAAGTTGGTGAAACAATCACTGTTATTCCAAAAGTCATCAACTTTTCTATGGTACACAATTTTGGTGCTGCATGGGGAATGCTTGCAGGCAAACAAGTGTTTTTGATTGTTTTAACTGTCATTTTTATGGCAATTTTTGTTTGGTATTACATCAAAGAAAAAAACAAAACTTGGCTTCTTAACATTTGCTTTGGATTTATCCTTGCTGGTTGTGTAGGAAACTTGTTTGACAGATTGTTTTTTGGTTATGTCAGAGATATGATTCAGTTTGATTTCTGGAAGAGTTTTCCGGTTTTCAATTTTGCAGATGTAGCTTTGTGTGTTGGGCTTGTTTTGTTTGTCGTTTACTTGATTGTATATTATGTAAAGGCGGCAAAAAATGGCAAAAAACCAGTCAAAAAGGACGATAACAATGAGCAATGAAATTGTAGTTGTAAATAAAGAACATTCCGGCCAAAGGCTGGATTTGTTTTTGTTGGGCTTTTTTGAAAATGATGCCGGAGTTTCTCGCTCGCACATTAAAAATATGATTGAAAAAGGACTTGCAACAGTCAACGGAAAAGTGGTTAAGGCTGGGTTTACTCTCAAAGAGGGTATGCAAGTTGAAGTTGAAATCAAAAAGCCAGAACAAATTTCGACTGAAGCTGAGGATATTGATTTTGAGATTGTTTATCAAGACAAAGATTTGGCAGTGATAAACAAACCACAAGGTTTGGTCGTTCACCCTTGCAGTTCGACAAAAAGTGGAACTTTGGTCAATGGATTGCTTTTCAAAATCAAAGATTTGAGTGGAATAAATGGCGAGTTGAGACCGGGGATTGTGCACAGGCTTGACAAAGACACAAGTGGCCTTTTGGTGATTGCAAAAAACGACAAAGCACACATAAGTCTTGCAGAACAAATCAAAAACAAATCTGCAAAAAGAAACTATTTGGCACTTCTTGATGGAAATCTTAAAGAAGATAGTGGCAGAGTTGAGACATTTATCAAAAGAGATTTGCGAGATAGAAAAAAGATGAGTGTGCAAGACAGTGGCAGGATTGCAACAACTGATTTTAAGGTGCTTAAGCGTTTTGAAAAAACTTGTTTGGTCGAATTTTCGCTTCAAACAGGAAGAACTCATCAAATCAGAGTTCACGCAAAACACCTCAATCACCCAGTGGTGGGCGACAGGTTGTATGGAAAAGAAATTGCAAGTTTGCAAGGGCAACTGTTGCATGCTTACAAACTGACTTTGACACACCCTTCGACAGGAGAGGTTATGACCTTTGAAGCGCCACTTCCGGAATATTTTGAAAGTTATTTGAAAAAACAAAAGGAGATCTAAAATGCTTATTTTTGTAAGACATGGACAAACTGAAGACAATGTGAAAGGCATTGCAACAGGAAGAACTGACATACCTCTCAACGAAACCGGACTTCAACAGGCAGAGTTGGTGGGCGAAGGACTTAAAAATGCACATTTTGATGTTGTGTTTGTTTCGCCACTTTTGAGAGCCAGACAAACTGCAGCGGCAATCTTGAAACATCACCCAAACACACCAGTTTTTTATGATGAAAGATTGATGGAAAGAGAAGACGGCAAGGCGACAGGCAGACTTTTGGCAGAAGTTTATCCAAATTTTGCATGGGATTATGATGCAACATATTCTTATGAAGGTTTTGAAACAATGGATCAAATGAAGGCAAGGGTTGAAGATTTTTACAACGAAATCTTGCCAAAGTATAAAGGTAAAACTGTTTTGATTGTTGCTCATGACGGCATTGGCAAAATCTCTAGATGGATTTTTGAAGGTATGCCAGAAAGTCATCATCTTGATGATTATCATTTCAGCAACGCAAGATCTTTTTTGCTTAGAGAAGATTGGTAATTTTGACGAAAAAGCCCTTATTTTTGGGGGCTTTTTTCTGTTTTTGCTTGACAAAGGGTGGGATTGTTTGTTATAATGGCAACGTATCCGCGTGTATCGGGTTTTAGAAGAAAAATTTGTGTTGGCTTTGCCACATGAAAGTGCAAATCGCACCACCTAAGATGACAGCGAGTTTGGATAGAGGAGGTTTTTAGAATGTTTGCAGTAGTTCAGACAGGTGGAAAACAGTATAATGTTACAGAAAACGACACATTGAAAGTTGAAAAACTTAACGGAAATGTTGGTGACAAGATTAAACTTGACGCATTGCTCGTTTCTGACGGAAACAAAACTGTTGCAGGAACACCAGTAGTTGCTGGCGCCGAAGTTGTTGCTGAAATTGTTGCTCATGGAAAAGGTGATAAGATTGTAGTTTTCAAATATAAACCTAAGAAAAACGAGCGTAAAAAACAAGGCCACAGACAACCTTGGACAGAAATTAAAATTGTTTCAATTAAGATGTAAAATATGACTAAGATTGTTATATTCAAGAAAAATGGCATGATAAGCGAATATCAAATCAAAGGTCACAGTGGATATGCCGAAGAGGGCTCAGACATTGTTTGCAGTGGAATCTCGGTGGCTTCACAAATGGCACTTGTTGGCTTGGTAGAAGTTTTGAAGTTGAATGTGCAACAAGACATCAAAGATGGATATATGCACATAACAATCAATGATTTTCAAAACGACAAAGCACAAGCAATTTTGAGTGCAATGGAATTGACCTTGCAAGATATCGCAAAAAATTATGCTCGATATGTGAAAATGGAGGTTAAAAATGTTTGTTAATTTGCAACTTTTTGCTCATAAGAAAGGTGGCGGTAGCACAAAAAACGGCAGAGATTCTCAATCAAAGCGTCTTGGCGTTAAGGCTTACGCTGGCGAATATGTAACTGCTGGTTCTATTATCGTAAGACAACGTGGAACAAAGGTTTATCCAGGTCAAAACGTTGGTCTTGGAAAGGATTACACACTTTTCGCACTCAAAAACGGAAAAGTAGTTTTTGAAATGAGCAATGGAAAGAATGTAGTTTCAGTTATTGCTGAATAATTAAAAAGAGCGCATAGCTCTTTTTTTGTTAAAATTTTAAGGGTAAGAAATGAAATATAAATTGTCAATCAACACAATTGAAATTGAAGGAAAAGAAGATTTTGATGCCGAACACATTTTGGAATGTGGTCAAGTTTTTTCATTTCAAAAAACAGACGGGGGATATGTTGTTTGGTCAAAAGACAAAATGTGCAAGGTGTTTGAAACAAAATCAGGTTGGTTGATTGAAACAGAAGATGTCCAATATTTTGAAAGCTATTTTGATTTGAAGACAGATTATGCCCAAATCAAAAAGAGTTTGTCGAAGTATCCAATTTTGCAAAAACCGATTGAATATGGACAAGGCATAAGGATTTTGAAGCAAGACTTGTTTGAAACAGTGATTTCATTTATTGTTTCGGCAAACAACAACATCAAGCGCATCAAAATGATTTTGCAAAAAATGAGAGAAAAGTTTGGCACAAAGAAAGATGAATTTTTTGCATTTCCAACAAGAAAACAACTTTTGCAGGCGACCGAACAAGATTTCGCAAACTTGGGGGCAGGTTATCGTGCAAAATATTTGTTTGAAGTGATAAGACAACTTGACGACAACTCTTTGCAAGAGTGGGCAAGTTTGCCAACAGCACAACTTCGCAAACAGTTGATCTCGCTTATGGGCGTTGGGCCAAAGGTTGCAGATTGCATTTTGCTGTTTGGTTATGGCAAAGGCGATGTGTTTCCGGTGGACACTTGGATTGCACAAATGTACAACAGGTTTTATGAGTCAGAATCCAACAGAGAAAAGATAAGAAATCTGCTTACAAATCAGTTTGAAAAGCTGTCTGGGTATGCACAACAATATTTGTTTTTCTATATGCGAGCAGGACAATAATTTTTCTAAAAAAACTCTTGCAAATTGAATATTGTTGTGATATTATTTAGGTAAGTAAGTTTATCTTGGGGAAGTCTAAACTCAAGATTAAAAAGGGGATAAAGTTATGAATAAGATTTTGAAAAATGGAACAATATTCGTGTTGACAATCATGCTTCCATTTACAGTGCTTACTGCTTGTAATGATGGAAAGGGTGGAGATGGCACAACTCCAGGGGGCAATCCTCCAACACAACAAACAACACCTACACCAACACCAGGACCAACAACTCCAGTTACACCACCTGTTGTTGAACAAGTTCCGGTAGAACAAATTACAGAATTTATCAAATTGCTTGATTCAAATTACACTTATGCAATTCAAAATGGTTCAAGCAGTTTCACAAAAGGTCTTATTGATGAAAACACAGTGCAAGTGTTTGCTTCAATGTATGACACAAGAGGTGCTTACACAGTTGTAGAAGGTGACAAGACATACTCTTATACATACGATTCTGCAGATGCAATGTGGCATAAGAGAGAAGCTGAAGCCCTTGAAATTGACTCGCTTATCGTTGACAAGTTGGTTGCTGCAGAATGGACAGCATACAACAAAGATACAGGTGTGTTTACAGGCACATTTGATGGAAAAACAGTTTCTGCACAAATTGTCAAGAAGGGTGATGCAACAGAAATCGTGATTGCTGATGGCGAAGGATTTAAGTTTGAAGTTTATGACATTGATGCAACAATGGTTGCAATGCCAGATCCAAGCAAAATTGTTGACCACACAGGCACAGGCGTAGAACCTCCAGTTGTGGAACCACCAATCGTAGAACCACCAGTTGTTGAGACAACAAACATCTATACAGTTGACGCTCAAGGAAAGTATGATTTCAACATTGTGCTCATGAGAGATATTATGGAAACATGGTTGAAGGGCGAAAATCAATGGGGTAAAGATGTTGTAGCACAAAGAACTTTGACTTCAGCAGCAGAAACAGAAAATGTTGTTTATGTAAATGCTTCTGAGGAAGGAATTGAATTTGGGGTGCAATACTCAAACAACGGAAAATCTTATTTTAGAAACTTCACAATTTCAGATACAGTTTTGACAAATGGAATTGCAACACAAACAATCAAAACTGAAGAAGAATTTGTTGAATATCTCAACTCTATTGCCATTGCAAAAGTAGGAATTGGAAATATGTCTGCAACAATCGACACAACAATTTCTGATGCAGATATGGAAACAATCACAGAAAACATCTTCAACAGAGTTTCAACTGTTGGTGTTCAAGCAGAAGGAGTTACTTCAACAGGCACACCAATTGCAGACCTTGCAGGTGCCGAAGTTATCAAAGGATTTAAGTCAGTTGCTTCATCAGCATCTGCCGGTGCAGGACTTGGAAACAATACTTCAAGTACATATTATTACTTGGTAGAAATTGATGGAAGGGTTGAATTTATTGAAGCTGTAGTTGCAGCAACCGAACATCAAGACCTCAACTACTATGTTCTCAACAACACAGAAGGCAAGTGGTTGATTGCAAGTTGCGAAAGAACTTCACTCGAAGAAGACAACAAAAACCTTTGGGTTGAAGAAGAAGTTGCAACACTTTCTGCAAGAACAACAGATGCAGACAGAGTAAAATCTTCAAAAGTAAAAGATTATATTATATAATAAACACAAAAAAATCAGCATCAGTGCTGATTTTTTGTTTTATGAAGTGAAAAATATAATCAATTTATTGTTTTTTTTATTTGATTGTGATATTATAAAGTTATGAAGAAGAATAAGTGGTTTAGAGTTTTATCATTTATGTTTTGTTTTGTAATTTTGCTTTTTGCAGGTTGTGATGCAAGTGGTGAGGGAGAAGACAATGGCATCAGCACACAATCGTTGAGTGGAGCAAAAGTTCTTTCTCGTCCTGCAAACTATTCGTTCTCCGAAGCAGTGGGCACATTTTCAGAGCATTATTACAACTTGTTTGCAAGAGATATAATGCACAAATTGTATTTCGTATACAATTCACAAAGGCTTCCAGCACAATATCATGGAAACATTTACAAAAATTTGGTTTTGCAAGATGCTGGTGGGACAAATTATCAAACTTACAGCCAATTTACCGGAGAGAATAGCAACTATTTGCTTGATTCGCCAAGATACACAATCACAAAAGTAGAAACAATCAGATATGGTGGAAGCATCGAAAAGCAAGTTTTGTATGTTGAAGATGATTCTGCTTGGAATTGGGCTGTAGATGCAAACACTGCTGGCTCAAAAACAATGTTTGAAAAAGCAAAAGAGGTTTATCCTTCACTCGTTGTGTATGATGATGGAAAATATAGTGTGATTGGTTTGGGAATGGAGTGGACAGCATTTGCTGCTTCTGCAGACATTGGCATTCCTGATTATAGCAAGTTTTATTATTCAGATGATGTCGTAACGAAAGATCCTTTGACAAATCTTGTAAACAACTATTACAAGTCGCCATATTATCAACAATATGTTGAAGATGCGACACCAACACTTGCAAACCACTTCCAAGATGCGTTGGAATATGCAACTTATATGTTTGTTTTGGGATATGATTATGCAAAACTTACAGAAGAAGGCGAAGTAGAAAGAGATGCAGGTGGAAATTATGTTGCATCAGACGAATTTGATTATTTCGATTTTGAAATCACAAAGACAGCAACATCAGGTGTTACTGCAATGACAGTTGGTGGTTGGGGTGCAAACAGAATCCCTGTTGCAGACGCTCTTGACCTTGCAAAGAAAAAATATCAAGAAATTGGTGGTTATGTTGGCGTTGTTGACAAAAACATTGACCAACTTACAAGATTTGTTCTTGACATTGTTATTGGACACAACGCTTATGCGAGAAATGTTTTTGAGTTGGAACAAAAAAACTATGTTTATGATTTTGGTGGTTTGTCAGCAGCAGAAATTGCAGCTCTTACAGATTCAGCAAAAGAAGGATATAAGCAAAACGACCCTTCAAATGCACACGCTTCAACAAAGTTCCACAGAAACTATGAAGCAATTGTAAAAAACATCATTGAAAACGCTTGTAAGGAAGCACCTATTGGCGAATCTGGTGGCGAAAGGGTTACTTTGGAAAACAACTTTGTTGCTTCACAAATCACAGATTATGATGGCGACTACTTCTTTATGGATTATGAGGCAAATCCAGATGATCCAGAAAATGCAGGTGGTTCTGACAAATTTATGTTTAAAAACATTGAGGCGGCAGAATATCAAAGCATTGTGCTCTTCCCAATGTTGGCAGATTTGAACAAGCCTTTGACAGACCTTTGGTTGGCATTTGAATATTATGACAATCCAGACCCAACTAAAACAATGTTGGACGAACTTACAATCAATGTTGGTTTTAGATATTTTAGTTGTGATGGCAACGGTGGTGATGGAGAACTTTTGTTTGATGACAGCAAGCAAATGAAAATCAAAAGAGGACAAAACGGAACTCTTGGTGGCGATCCTGATGAAAACTGGTTCTACATTTGTGATACAGACACATTGACTCCAGACCTTCAGATTGGATCAGATGTTGTTGTTAAAACATTGTTCAACAATGGCATCGGCAACAACTGTCTCAACCCATTTGTAAGTTCTTTGACTCCTGTTTTGGGACGCAAAGCATCAAAGACAATCACTGGTCTTGACAACGCTAGACAATATTACAAACTCAACGATTCAAAATCTTATGGACAATATGGCACTCTCAACGAAGTTATGTTTTCAAAAAACAAAGCTGGAAACGAAGCTTGTGACTTTATGGAAGTTTATTTTGACATTGTTAAAGACAAAAACGCAAGCAATGTAAGTTACAATTTCAAAGTTGGTCTTCTTTGCTATGCAACAGAACAACCAGTTTAATGATTGATCGCATATAAAAAAAGAGGGATTTCCCTCTTTTTTGTTTTACAAAAGGTATAGACAAAATGAGTGATTTGTGATAAAATAAATCTCGTACAGGAGATTTTATGAGCACGGGAGCAATAATTGCAATTGTGTTGGCATCATTGGTGTTTGTTTTTGCACTTGTGTTGTTTATATTGATGCCAAAGAAGATATATTTTACAGCATTATTTTCAAGAGCTTATCTTCCGGTTTTTAAGGGGATAAGCATGAAGTTGAGAAAAG
Source organism: Candidatus Caccovivens sp. (assembly GCA_045650745.1). Lineage (GTDB taxonomy): Bacteria > Bacillota > Clostridia > Christensenellales > UBA1242 > Caccovivens. Next base: position 74,696 of record JAZRRN010000003.1, on the reverse strand, counting down.
AAAAATTGGAGCAAATTGTCAACGCATATATTTTGGCAAAAAAATCACACAACAAAATTTCGTTGTATGAGTTGGAACTTATCTCAACCAGTGGTGGAAATGCTTTGAAGGTTGTTGAAGGACTCAACGCAGCACAAAATGCAAAACTTCCAATTGATTTGGAATTTGCAAAAGCAGTGGACATCGCAGGCATGGACATTGTTGGGGTTGTGAGAGAATGCATCAACACAAAACTTATCGAACTTCCACTTATCAGTGCCGTTGCACAAGACAACAAAGAAGTCAATGTCAAACTTTCACTTACATTGAAGGTTGTGATCGAAAACTTTTTGAGGGGCGTGGGTGACGAAACGATTTCGGCAAGAGCTGTTGAAGCAGTGGTTACAAAAATTGCAAACACAGCAAAGGCAAGCGATTTGATTTCAAAACCTCAACTTTTAGACAAAGCAGTTTTTGATGCTGATGTTGACAATGATTCGAAATATCAACTTGTTTCGGCAGATGTTATCCATATTGATCTTGGTGTTGACAAAGGGTTGGTTGCAGAAAAAGAACAAATCGAAAAAAACAGAATTATTGCAGCAAATCAACTCGAGCATCGCCGTCTGGTGGCACTTGCTGTTGAGCAAGAAATGAAGGCAAAAGCAGAAGAAATGCGTGCAAAGGTTGTTGCAACAGAGGCAGAAGTGCCAAAGGCAATCATTGAAGCAATCAAAGAAGGAAAAATTAAAGACATTGTGGACTATTACAAATTGCAAAATTTGCAAGCAGACACAGAAATGAAACTTAGTCTTTTGAAAAAGAAAAACAACAAAAACGATTAAGGAGCAGGTATGTATATTGCGATTTATGTGGCAGTTATATTGTGTGTTGGTGCCGGAATGGTGACCAGTTTTGTTTTGTATCAAAAAAAGCAAAAACAACGCGCAAACAGCCTTAAAAAGCAAAGAAGTAAACAGCTCGAAGAAGTTTTCATAGAAACAGACGAATCGAAAAAAAAGAGCAAAAAAACCGAAAAAACAGAGCATATCGAACCTGTTGCAGAACAAATTGTTGAACAAGCACCAGTTGAACCTAAAATTGAGCCTGTTTTTGAAGATTATGATTTTGATGGTGACAAAAAATCAAAACCATCAACAAAAGAAATTGTTGACAAGTTGAATCAATCACTTGAAGATGACGAAGAAGATGTGTATGTGAGCAATACTGACTTTGCCAAAAAGTTTGCAGCATACGAAAAATTTCTTGAAGAGGAAGATGACGAAGAAGAGGAAGATGTCAATCCGTTTAGAAATGACGAATTGACCGAACTCGAAGCACAAGCAGTAGCAAATTTTGATTATGATTCATTGCAGGGTAAAACTGAAAATGAAATCAAAGATATGACAAAGCATTTGCCAAGAGCAGCACAAGAAATCATTTTGACAGAAATTATGCACAGAAGAACAGATGATGAAGATTAGATTTCGGTCTAATCTTTTTTGTTTTATTGAAAATGGGAGATGCATACAATAAAACAAGGTGAGTGAAATGTTTAACTTTTTCAAAGAGATAATGGGCAAAGTTGATGCAGATGTTTTGCCAAACAGTTTCAACATTGTCAATGTGGCAGGCAGACTTTTGTATCTTGAAGGGCATTTGGGATTGCAAGAGTTGTCAAAAGAGTTGGTTGTTTTGAAAATCAAAGGTGGTTGTGTGCATATCTGCGGCCAACAGCTTTCGTTGGCAGAACTAAGTGAAAACACTGTCAAAATTGCCGGAAAAATTTGCAAGGTGGAACAAATTGAAAAAACTTAAAAGTTGGACAAGGTTTATGCTGAGAGGCTTAAACCAAGAAAAATTGTTAAACTTAATGGCAAAACAATGTCAATTGTTTGAGATTGACAGATCGAAGAAAAATGAAGTTTCGTTTTTGTGTCATTATTCTCACCACAAACAAATAAAAACCATTTTGCAAAATTCGTCAAACATCGAGTGGCAGTTGCAGCATTTTGGACCTATGGCGATTTTGGAAAACAGCAAAAAATATGTTGGATTGTTTGTAGGATTTGTGTTGTTTGTTTTGTTTTATGGGGTGCAAAGCCAATTTGTGCTCAGGTGCAATATTTATGGCAACAGACAAGTGCAAGAGTGCGAAATTGTGCAGTTTGTTGAAAACAATTTTTCCAAAAAGAAAAGCAAAATCAATCTTGATCAAATGCAGTTTGCATTGATGAAAGAGTTTGATCAGATCGGGTTTTGTTCGTGCATAATCAAGGGGCAAACACTGCTTGTCAGCATAAAAGAAAAGGTTATGCCGGAAGAGATGGTTGGCAATTTTGTGCCGATTGTCGCAAAGTATGATGGCAGAATAACAAAAATCGACCTTATCTCTGGCACGGAGATGGTCAGGGTTGGTGACATAGTAAAACGAGGGGACATTCTTGTGCAGCCCTACACAATCAATTCGGCAGGACAGAAGATGGAAGTTGAGGCAGATGCAAAAATCGAAGCAGATGTTTATTGGCAGGGCAGTGTAGATCATTATGACAAGCGCATCGAGGTTGCACGGACAGGCAGGCATTTTGAAAGCCATCAAATTTTGCTCTTTGATCTTGAAATATACAAGCACGAGCGCACGCAAACTTTTGCCATGTATGAAACCGAAGTTTCGATGAGAGAACTCTCAAAAAACTTGCTGCTGCCCTTTGTTTTGAAGAAAACTGTGGTCTACGAACTTAAAGAAGTGGTCATAGAAAGCAATTTTGAAGATGTGAGAGAAGAATATGTTGAAAAAGCAAAGACAAAAGCATTGGAAATTTGCGAGAGTTGTGATACAATAAAAGAAGAATTTTATACAGTGCGATATTTGTCAGGGGTAACCATTGTCAATTATTGCATAATCACACAGGAAGAAATAGGAGAAAGAGATGTTGATTGACGGAAAAATATTTCCATACAAAAAAACGATAGAAAAGTTGTATGCAACAGCAGGCGAAGTTTTGGGTGAAGATTTTTCACAAGCAAACATTTCGCTCAACTTTGTTTCTGGAGAAGAAATCAAAGCGCTCAACAAGCAGTTTAGGGAAATTGACAGACAAACAGATGTGTTGTCGTTTCCAAATCTCAACAAAACAACAGATCAAAAGTTGGCAGAGTTTGACAGTGAAAGAAATTTTGATGACGGCTTGTTGTTTTTGGGAGATGTTGTGATCTGCAAAAAGGTTGCTTATGCTCAAGCCAAAGAATATGGACACAGCAAAAAGAGAGAAATTTGCTTTTTGGCATTGCACGGACTGTTGCATTTGCTTGGTTATGATCATATAGAAAAGCAAGATGAAGAAAAGATGCAAGGGGTGGCAGACAAAATTTTGAAAAGATTTGGAGTGAGCAGATGAAGTGTGGATATGTGGCAGTTTTAGGCCAACCAAATGCAGGAAAGAGCAGTTTGGTCAACTATGTAGTTGGCGAAGAAGTGGCGATTGTTTCGCACAGAAGACAAACAACAAGAAACTCAATTTTGGGCATTAAGACAACAGAAGATTATCAAATTGTTTTTGTTGACACACCTGGCATACATCACAGCAAAAATCAACTTGACAAATTTATGATGAAAAATGTGCGCAGTGCGATTGCAAGTGCTGATGTTGTGCTTTATTTGTTTGATGGCACAAAAGAAATGGAAGATGAAGAGGTAGATTACATCGCAAACCTCAAAACCAAATGTGACAGCGTGATTTTGGTGCAAACAAAGGCAGACAAAAAGCAGTTTACGCACACAATGCCAGCGCACAAAATTTCAGTCACAACAGGCGAAGGTGTCGATGATCTTGAAAAGCAAATTGTGCAACTTTTGCCAGAAAACCAACCAATCTATGATGAAGAATTGTATACAGACAAAAGCGTTTCGTTTTTGATTGCAGAAAAAGTGAGAGGTTTTTTGCTCAACAACATCGACAAAGAAATCCCACATGGTGTTGCAGTGCAAGTTGAAAGATTTTATGAAACCGACAAACTTGTTGAAATCGACATTGAGATTGTGTGCGAGAGAGATCAACACAAAGGCATCATCATTGGTAAGGGTGGATCAGTGCTTAAACAACTTGGAAAAGAAACAAGAGAATATGTCGAAGATTTGTTGCAAAAGAAGAGTATGATCAAACTTTTTGTAAAAGTTGACAAAGATTGGCGACTTAGAAATGTTTCGCAATATGGTTATTAAAAACAGGGGAAAAACCTCTGTTTTTTTTGTTTTAGGTATAAAAAAACAAATTATGAAAATCATAATTGCAAGGAGGGTTTATGATTATTGCAAACTGGATTGCTTATGTTTTGACAATTTTGGGCGCCATGAATTGGGGACTTGTCGGCATTTTCAATTTCAACTTGGTTGGTTGGATTTGCGGTGGTTTCAGAAATGGCTGGTCAATCGCAATTTATGTGCTGATTTTGCTTGCTGCGATTTGGCTTATCATTTCACCAATCTTGTCAAGAGGCATGCTTGATTTGGGCAGAAACTCAGACAAAAGAAAATAAGATGCATTTGGCATCTTATTTTTTTGTCAAAAATGTTTTTAAGTCAACCGTTGATGGAGATTCTCAACAAAAATCAAAAAGAAAAAGGCCTTATCAAATGATAAGACCTTTTGGTTTTGGCAGGGGTGGAAGGAATCGAACCCTCCTCTGGAGTTTTGGAGACTCTCATTCTACCGATGAACTACACCCCTAAATGCTCTTATATTTTACTATAATTGACATTTTATGTCAATAATTTACTCAAAAATGCTGCAAAATTTGCAAACTTTTTGACATTATTTTGCATTTGGGTTGAGAAATTGCATCATAATTTGCTATAATACAACCAATTGGAGAGAAAATGATAGAAAAAATAGTTTCAAAATTGGTGGCAAGCAATGTGTTTGTTGTTTCAAACGAAAACGAATGCGTGATTGTAGATGCAGGTGCAAAACTTAAAGATGTCAAAGTTGTCGTTGGAGATAAAAAGGTTTTGGGCGTGTTGTTGACACATGGGCACTATGACCATTGTTTTTATGCCACAGAATATGCCAAACATTTTGGCACAAAAATATATTGCAGTCAATATGCAAAAGAATATTTGCAAAATGCTGACTACAATTACAGTGATGGAAACCTTGTTGTTTCTGACTTTTGTGATTTTGAGTTTTTGCATGGACAAGGCGAGTTGAATTTTGGCAAGATAAAAGTTGCATTCAAACAACTTGGTGGACATAGTTTGGCAGATATGATCTTTCAAATTGAAGACGATTTGTTTGTAGGTGATGTTTTGATTGGCAGAGATATTGGCAGACTTGATTTGTATGGTGGAAACAAAAACGAGATGGCAGAAAGTCTTTCGGTTTTGCTTGAAACAAACTACAAAACAATGCATTCAGGGCATGGCGAAAGCAACAGCAAGAGGATTCAAGACAGGGTTGTGAATGTTTGGCTTAAATATTTAAAAAGATAGAATATTTTTGAATATTAAAATAAATTAAAAATATATTAAAAAACACAATTTAATATATTTTTTTATTTTTAGGGTATTTATTTAGAGATCGGACAAATTAAAAATTGTCGAAAATAAACAAAAAATGACATTAAATTGCCAAATGTGCCATATTTAGGGCAGTGTAGCAATCAGAAGAAAATAATTTAAAATAAATAAAAATATAAAAAAAATAATAAAAAATCAATTTTTAATTGTTTTTTAATTATAAAAAATTAAGTTTTAATATATTTTTTAACAAAAATAAAACGGAAAATATTTCCGTTTTATTTTGTTATTTTTTCAGATTTAATCTTTTGTCTTCTCCAGTCAAAAGCAAGTTGATTGAGGTTTGTCTGTCGGCAATGCGAGAGAAAATTCGTTCGTCATATCTATCTCTGATGTCTGAAAGGTCAAGATTGCTTGTGATGATGGTTTTAAGTTTTTTCATTTTGCGCTCGTTGATGACAAGATAAAGATATTCAATCGTAACATTTCGATATAGTGGTTCTGTGCCAAGGTCATCTACAAACAAAACTTCGCAGTCGATATATTTGTTGAGCAAATCTTCGTCAAAACTCTTGCTGAAATCTTTGAAATCTTGATTCATGTTGAATGCAGTGACAATTTTTACCATTCTGCCTTGTTCGATAAACTCGTTTGCCATGCATTGCATAAGGTGTGTTTTTCCAACACCGGTTGCACCAGCAAAATAAATCAAATTTTTTGCAGAATTTGCATTGCACCATTCTTTCATTTTGTTGTAAACAGGTGCAAGGTGACCACTTGTTTTTGTTGAAGTGTCAAAATCTTCAAGTTTTTCAAACCCACTGTCTTTGAGAAGGTGTTTTGAAATTTCTTTTTTAAGACAAATGCACATTTCGCCATTTTTAAAACCATAGTCATCACAAAGTTTGCAAGCAAAATTTGGTTTTGATTGTGTGATGCCATAAGTTGCTTTGATTTTTTCGAGTTGTTTTTCAAGTTTGTTTTGTTGTGACAAATCAACTTTTTCATTTGAAGCTTCAAGTCTGGCATTTTCGATGACAAGGCGAGTGTATTGTTTGTTTGTTTCTTGATATTGCAAGTCAGCATAAACAGGTGCCATAAGGCGATCAAATTCTGATTGTGCTTGACTTCTTTTTGCACGGATTTTGTTTAGTGCAGGTGCAACAATGTCTTGTTTCATAAAAACTCCTAAATTTCGATTTCTTCAATTGTTTGGAAGATTGAGTTTACTTCTGCCTTTGAATAACTTCTGCCAGTTGAAAAGTTTGATTTTGTTTCTTTTGTAGACATAATATCAAAAGATTTTTTAGCATCTTCGACTGTTGTGATGTTTTTGTCGTGAAGATTTGACAAAATCCCTGCCAAATATTGCATTGGTTGGTCTTTGCCAACAGCAAGAGTGCAGGCGTAGTCGATGATTTCATCGTTCAAGTGCCAAATTTGAGTCCAAATCTTGAATTTGTCTCTGTCAAATTGGTTTACATTTCTTGAAAGGCCGATGCTTTCCAAGATTGTTTTGATGCGTTTGTCAACAACAAGCACTTCGTTGAAGTATTGTTGCAAGCCATTTTCGCTCAAAATGCCAAGTTTGTAGAATTTGTTGAGAATGTTGTTCATGCCTTCAAGTGTGCGAATGTTTGATTTAAAGCAATAATTTGCCACATCTTCAAGCATTTTTTCGCCAAATCCAAGATTTATCCAATTGAAGATATAGTTGTCAACAACAGGTTCGAGATTTTCGTAATAAAGGCCAAGGTTTTTGGCAACAGTTTTTGCAATTTGAAGTGCTTGCATTTTTTCTGCTTCGTAAACTTCGATTTCGCTTGTTGTAAATCTGCGAAGAGCATAATATCTTTCAAGCAAGTTGTCCATATATGCAAATGGGTTGTTTTTGCCCTTTACTTTTTTTGCAACATAAGTCAAAACTTCGTCATCAAAACCTTGATCCACCCATTTTTTGTAAGTGATGCGCTCTTCAACATTTGGCAGGCGCTTGATGCCCATAAGTTTGAAGACATATTCAAGGCCAGTGCGCAATGTTTCAAATTGCAAAAGGCGCTCTTCAACTTGTTGAGATGTTGTGATTTTTTGATTTGCCCAATCTTTGGCAATAGTAGTTATATAAGCATAACCAACATTGTTTCCTTTGATGCTTGTGCAATAGTTGATCACCATAAGCAAAGCTTCTTTTTCCATGTGAAATCTTTCGATTATGTCATAATATTCGCGATATTCATTTGGAGTGATCATTCTGCCAGACAAAATTTCTTGTGCTTGAGCATTGAAAGATTCGTATTTTTTTGCGTTGTATTTTTTTGTGTTGTTGAGCACATCACTGATTGGCAAAAACCTTACTTCAAAAGGGATAACATTGATAAGTTGAACAAGGCCTTGTTCTTGCCAATAGGCAAATGCACTTTCGACAGTTTCTTGCGAAAGATTAAGTTCTCCTGCAAACTGCTCGAGGGTGTTGTCTTGGCTGTTTGCATCTTGGCACTTGTAAAGACCATAGAGATAAACTTTTACAAACACAGGGTCTGCATAAGGCAAATAGTTGTTTATAAAAATGTTGTCAACAGCAGTTGTGTTGTTTGCGAGCATATCGATTGAATATTTGCAAAATGCCATAATTCCTCCAAAATTTTTAATGCAAATAAATAATATCACACTTCGCCAAGATTTACAACTTTTTTGATTGAATGTTTTGTCATGGCTTTTCATAAAATACTCTATGAAAAGAAGTTTTTTTGTTTTTTTGATGATTGCAGTTGCTGTTTTGATGCCGACGGTTGTTGTTGGTTGTCAAAAACAGAAACCCAAACTCAACTTTTATCAAATTGAAGTTGATGTTGATGAAGAAAGCAAGGTTTTGTCGTGCAAGCAAAGCACAATCTATCACAACAACAGTGAAAATTGTTTGTCTGTTGTGAGTTTTTTTGTTTATGCAAATGCTTTTGTCGAGGGGCAAACTGCAGTTGGCACAGCTTACTTGGACAAGGCGTATCCAAATGGCGAAAGTTTTGGGCAGTTTTGTTTGGACAAGGTGACTGTTGATGGCCAAGTGGCTGATTTTTGTTTTGAAAAACCTTCGATTTTGACAGTTGAAGTGGGGCAGTTGTGGCAAAACGAAAGTGTGCAAATTGAAATGGACTATACAATCAATCTTGCAAACATAAATCATCGTTTGGGTTATGGAGAAAACACGATAAATTGTGGAAATTTTTTCCCGATTGCGTGTGTTTATGAAAATGGGCAGTTTGTCAAACTTGATTTTGCAAGCATAGGTGATCCGTTTTATAGTGACATTGCAAACTTTGAAGTCAAGATTGCTCATTCGGCAGATTATATGCTTGCTTGCACGGGCGAACAAAAACAACTTGCCGCACAAGATGGTCGAGTGTCAGTTTTTTGCAAAGCAGACAATGTGCGTGATTTTTGTTTTGTGTTGTCAGACAAGTTTGAGTGTCAAACAGCCTTTGTTGGCGATGTTGAAGTAAGGTATTATTTCTATCAACAACAAAACGCCAAACATCATTTGCAGACAGCGACAAAGGCTCTTGCGACTTTTGAGAAATTGTTTGCAAAATATCCTTACAAACAACTCAGTGTTGTCCAATCAAATTTCTGTTATGGTGGCATGGAATATCCCAATTTGGTGTTGATTTCGGATAGTCTTGCTGACAAACAAACAGTCGATTATGTGATTGTGCACGAAATTGCGCATCAGTGGTGGTATGGCATGGTGGGCAGCAATCAATTTGCACATGCTTGGCAAGACGAGGGGTTGACTGAACTTTCGACAGCATTGTTTTTTGAAAACAATCCAGAATATGCCATTGACTATCAACAGATTATGCAAAACGCCACAACTTCTTACAAAAAATTTGTAGATGTGTTTGAAAGTGTTTTGGGGCAAGTGGATCAGAGCATGGACAGAAACTTAAACGAGTTTGACACCGAGCCAGAATATGTTTCGTGTGTTTATACAAAAGGAATGTTGATGTTTGCTTGGTTGAGAGAAGATTTGGGCGACAAAAGATTTTTCAAGGTAGTGGGGGATTATTTTGAAACATTCAAGTTTAAAAACGCTTCGCCACAAGGGTTGATTGATGCATTTTGCAAGCAACGAAACCTGAAAAGGGGGATCGAAGCATGGCTTGGTGGAAAAGTTGTTGTAGAATAGTTGTGCGAAAGTTTGGTCGACAGAACAATCTTGTGTTATAATAATGTTATGAATATAAGATTTTTTGTGATTTATGCCTTGATGGCACTTACAATACTTGCAGTTGGCTTGTCGTTTATTTAACGCCGACATAGTTTTTATGCAATTTCTCACACTGAAAGGATAAGAAAATGGGATTTATTAAAGAAAAGTTTTTTGGGCAACTTGATCAGCCTCAAATTGAAACGACCGAACAATTTCTCGTTGGCACAGATGAAATGGTGGTTTTCAAGACAAAACCAAACAAAAAAGCTCACATTTGGGAAAGCATTTTGAAAAACATTGGCATAATTTTGATTTGGATGGCAATAGATGTCGGTGCACTTGTTTTTTCTTTTGTCAACAACGATGTAGAATGGACATTCAGGATTGTGATTTTGGTTTTTATTGCACTGCATATGTTTCCTGTTTGGCTTTGGATTGCAGGGATTGTGAGATCTGTCAAACAGTCGCAAAATGCCGAATATGCTTTGACAGAAAAACGCATTGTCATCAAGTCTGGCAAACTTGCACACGATTTTAGAGTGATTTATTACAAAGATATTGTCAAAATCGACATGAGAAGAAGCAAGATTGACAAGATGTGTGGGGTGGCAGACATTTACATTCGCACAAAGACGGAAAGCGTGGCACTTCCAAACATTGCAGAAATTGAAGATATGTGGAAACAACTTTCTATCTTGGTTACACAAGAAAATCCAGATTTCAAAATGTAGACAAAAAACACGGGCAAACCAGCTCGTGTTTTTTTGTCATGAAAATAAAAAAAGAAGATGAAAAATCACCTTCTTTGAAAGGGACTCATGCAATAATGTAAAACATTAGCAACATCGATTACGGATTGGAAACTTTCGTTTCTTTTCACCCAACTTTCTTAAACATTATATCACAAAAAACAAAAAAGTCAATACAAAATGGCAATAAAAAAACCTTCCAAGAGGAAGGTCATTCTGGTGGGTGACCAGGGGCTCGAACCCTGGACCCACAGATTAAGAGTCTGTTGCTCTACCAACTGAGCTAGTCACCCAGAATAGTTTTTTGCCGTTTCCAGCGAAAAACTATGTGTATTATACAACACATTTGCAATCTTGTCAATCAAAAATTTCAATTTGATGCAAAATTTTAGTCCTTTGGTGGAATATTTATTGTCCCATACAATCTTTCAAAATCAGAAATATATCTTTTTACGGCCACTTCAATTTCTCTGTTGCGACTGCGACAGTTGAAGTCAGACATATATTTCAATTTTTCACTCAGCTCGTAAGGCAATCTCAACGGGAAACTTGTTGTTTCTCTTTTCATAATCGCTCCTTGTTCGACAATTTTACTATAAATTCGACAAAAATAAAATTCTTTTTGACTACAATTTGTGTCAACAAGCAAAAATTAAACTTATATCAATATTATGAAAAACCTTAAACTTATCAACAAACAACAACTTTTGCACAATTTGGGTGTGTTTTCGCACAAAAAGGTATGTGCCATGGTCAAGGCAGATGCTTATGGACACGGCATGAGGCAAATTGCAGAGGTTTTGCAAGACAAGGTGTTTTGTTTTGGTGTTGCAAAAGTGGAAGAAGGAGAAATTTTGCGAAGCTTTTGCAAAACACCAATTGTGGTTGTTGGCAAGACCTTTGATTTTGAGTGCGCAAGAAAAAACAATTTGATTGTCACGATTGAAAACGAAGCAGAAGCAAAAATGGCAATCAAATTTGGTTTGTCAGTTTTTGTTAAGATTGATTGTGGCATGAAAAGATTGGGTGTCAACAGTGCAAAAACTTTAAAAAAAATTGTTGCAAAATTTGACTGTTGCAAGAAGTTGTTGCTTGGATTTTCTGTGCACTTTTCAAACACTGCAAGCAAAGAGAGCACGCAAAAACAATACCAAAAATTTTTACGGTTTAAAAAGTTGTTGCCAAAGGGGAAATTAATCTCTTTTGGTGGCAGTGGGGTGGTCGACTATGATTTCGAGTTTGACATCATAAGAGTTGGTTTGGGACTGTATGGCTATCAAAGCGAAATGGCAAAACCTGTGATGAAGATTGTTTCTTTTGTCGAAAAGGTTTTTGTCGCTCGCAAGGGGGACTGGCTTGGCTATGGAAACAAATTTCAAGTGCCAAAAACAGGCAAGTTTGCTCTTGTGCCGGTGGGGTATGCTGATGGATTGCAAAGAGGTTTGACTGGACAGAAGTTGTTGGCAAATGACAAAGAGTGCGAGATTGTGGGCAATGTTTGCATGGATGTTTGTTTTGTGCAAGTTGACAATTCTGTTTCTGTGGGCGACAGGGTGGTTGTTGTGCAAGATGCAACTGCCTTTGCAAATCACCTTGGCACGATAGAATATGAAATTCTGACCAATTTTTCAAGATTTAGGGGTGAAGTTGTTGTTGAATAAAAACAGGCAATTTGGTTTGAATTTTGGCGAAAAAATGGTATAATAATATTATGATGAGAGTAGATGCAGGCAAATACAAAGGCCGAAGATTGATTGAAAACAAATATGACCACATAAGGCCGACAACTGACAAGGTGCGACAAGCATTGTTTGTAAAGTTGCAGTTTTTTGTGCCAGAAGCACGAGTGCTTGACTTGTTTTGTGGCACAGGTGCGATGGGCATTGAGGCGTTGAGTCGTGGTGCAAGTGAAGTGATTTTTGTGGATAAAGATGAGCGAAGTGTGCAAATGACAAAGGCAAATCTCAAAAACCTTGGCATAACTGCAAAAGTCAACAAGTGTGATGCTTGCACATTTTTAGACAAGGTTGAAGGGCAATTTGATTTGATTGTTTTGGATCCACCTTACAAGAGTGGGTTGTATGAAAAAGTGCTTGAAAAGATTTATGAAAAAAACTTGCTTGCAGAAGAGGGGATTATTGTTTGCGAGCATGCCACAGAAGACACATTCAGCTATGACCAATTTGAGGTGTTTGATGAAAAAAGATACGGCAACATTATGCTGACATATCTTGCAAACAAAGAATAAAAAAAGCAGTGAATTTTCACTGCTTTTTTTGTTTTAGATTTCTGGGTCAAATTTTTCGAAAATGACATTGTCGCAATATTTTACGACTGTGAGATATTCTTCTTTGCTTTTCACTGTCCAAGCAAGAAGTGGAAGTTGTTTGTATCTCTTTACAAATCTGTTTGGCAAAGCACTTGCTTCGTAAGAAATGAAGTGTGGCTCGCTCACCTTTTTGTTTTGATTGAGAGTTTTGATTGTGCGCTTTTTCATCCAGGTGATTGTTTCGCCTTTCAAAAAGCCACCAACTTGTCCTCTCAAAATGTGAGGTGCGTGTTGTTTGAAATATTCGAGCGAATATGGATTGACTGATTGCACAGCATATTCGCCTTTGTAGGTTTTCAAGATGTCAATCACTGCTTGTTCGAGTTCGCCAACCTTGTATTTTGTTTTGACATCAATCATCACTGGCACTCTGCCATCAATCAATTTGAGTGCTTCTGCAAGTGTTGGGATATGTTCTTTCGACCCTTTGAGTGTCAATGCTTTCAAATCTTCTTTGTTGAGATATTGCACATAGCCATCGTTGCCTGTCATTCTTGCAAGCGAGTCATCGAAAAACACAGCAACTGTCTTGTCTGCCAAAAGTTGAACATCAAGTTCGATAGCATAGCCCTTTTCAATCGCTTTTGAAAATGCCGAAAGCGAGTTTTCAGGATGTGTTTTTGAATGATAACCACGGTGGGCGATAGGTGTTTCTACAAGCCAAGATTTGAATAAGTCCATAATTTTACCCTTTAAATATATTCTATATTATTTTCAATAATACTGCATTTTGTTTGTTTTGTCAAACAGAAATCAATATATATTATTCTGCATTGTTTGTGTTTATAAATGTTTTGATTGTTTCAAGACGCACCTTTGCATCGTTTTTGCTTTCTTCAATCAATGCTTGAGCTTCTTCGCCTTTCATCTCTTTGATTGCAGAGTAACGGCTTTGTCTGTTGAGAAATTCTTCATATTTGTCAAAGTCGCTTGTGCTGTCAAGTGAAAGGTTGTTTGTTTGTGGGTTGTATCTAAGAAGTGACCAATATCCACATTCAACAGCAAGTCTCATTTCTTTTGAGGTTTGTGACATATCAATGCCGTGGTTTACGCATGGTGCATAAGCCACAATTAAACTTGGGCCGTCAAATGCCTCTGCTTCTTTGAATGCTTTGATGCATTGGTTTGAGTTTGCACCAAGACTTACTTGTGCAACATAGCAGTTTTTGCTTGCAATTGCGATCGAAATCAAATCTTTTTTCTTTGTTGGTTTGCCGGCATTTGCAAATTTTGCCATTGCTCCACGAGGAGTTGATTTTGAAGATTGTCCACCTGTGTTTGAATAAACTTCTGTGTCCAAAACAAGCACATTGACATTTTCTTTTCCGTTTAAGATGTGATCAAGGCCACCATAGCCAATGTCATAAGCCCAACCATCACCACCAACAATCCAAACAGATTGATTTGATTGTGTGTTGTATTTGCCACCAAGTTTGATGCCAAGACCAAATTCGGCATTGTCTTCAAAGAGTGAGTTTGCCCAAGCTGGACCTTTTCCGTTTTCGTCTTTGAGATATGGGTTGCTTGGGAATGATCCACCATAGATGCTTGAGCAACCAGTTGCATTTGCGATTGTCATGCGATCGCCAAAGAGTGTTGTTGCAAGGCGAAGATAAGGTGTTTCGCCGCATCCACCACAAGCGCCAGAGTAACCAAAGTAACAATCCTTAAATTGCAAACCTTTTGGAAGATCTGTTGAAAATGGTGTTTGAGTTTCGTTTTTAAGAGTTTTTGTAGTGTAATAATTTTTCTTTTCTTCTTCAAAGATTTCGTCAGCCATAACCATTTCGAGCGCTTTGTTTTTTGCAATACAAGTGTTTGCACAAACACCACAGCCGGTGCAATCTTCTGGGCTGACTTGAAGGCGATAGAAATATCCGTTCATGCCAAAGGCAGCAGAGAAAGCGATTTCTTCTGGCGTTTCACCTTTGACAAGCACTGGTCTGATTGCATTGTGTGGGCATGAAATCACGCATTGACCACATTGAATGCAGTTTGCAGGGAGCCATTTTGGAAGATGTCCTGCAACACCACGCTTTTCAAATTCGGCAGTGCCTTGTGGGACAAAACCTGATTTGTCGAAAACAGAAACAGGCAAATCGTCGCCAACAAGTTTGTCGATAGGTTGCATAATCTTTTGATAGAATTGATTGTCAACTGTTTTGTTTGAAAGTTGAATATCTTTGAGTGTCAATTTTGAAACATTTACTTCTTCAATTTGGTTTGCTGTCAAATCGCAAACTTTCAAGTTTTTGTCAATTACTGATTGACCTTTCTTTGCGAAAGTTGTTTTGATGTATTTGTCAATTTGTTTTTGTGCTTCTTCAAATGGAATAATGTTTGAAACCTTAAACAAAGCAGTTTGCATAACCATATTTATTTTGTTTCCAAGGCCAACAGATTCGGCAAGTTTTTGAGCATTTACAACATAGAGTTTTGCATTTTTCTCTTGCAAAGTCTTTTTGTAGACATCAGGCAACACTTTGTCAATTTCATCTGCTGAGAAGATTGAGTTGATCAATACCTTTCCGTTTTTCTTCAATCCTTGCAAACAGTTGTATTTGTGCACAAATGAGAAATTGCTGATTGAAATGATGTCTGCTTCATGCACAAGATAGGTGCTTTTGATTGGATTGTCGCTTACTCTGACATGCGAACGAGTCAAACTTCCACTCTTCTTGCTGTCATATTCAAAATAGCCTTGCACATATTTGTCAAGTTCTGTCCCCAAAATCTTGATTGTGCTTTTGCTTGCAGAAACTGTTCCGTCAGAGCCAAGTCCATAAAACTTCATTTGGAAAACATTGTGTTTGCTTTGGTAAGGTTTGATTTCGAGCGAACTGTTTGAAACATCATCGTTGATGCCGACTGTAAAGTCGTCTTTTTCGCCAACAAAGTTTTCAACAACGGCTTGCACCATTGCAGGTGTAAAGTCCTTTCCACCAAGACCATATCTTCCACCAAGCACTTTGATGTTTGGTCTTGATTTGAGTGCGTTTGCAACATCAAGATAAAGTGGATCACGAGAGCCACATTCTTTTGTTCTGTCAAGCACGATGACTTTTTCTACGCTTGCAGGCAAAAGTTTTGCAAATGCTTCGTAGTCAAATGGTCTGTAAAGGTGAACATTTGCAAGAGCAGTATCTTTTGATTTTGTGTCTTGGAGATATTCTTCAATTGTTTCGCAAGAAGAACCCATGCTTACAATCACATTTTTAGGTTTCTTTGCGCCAACAAGTTGCATTGCATTATATTTTCTGCCTGTCAAAGCTGCAAAATCTTTCAAGATTGCATCAAGAGTGTTTAAAACATTTGTATATGCAGGTGTAGAGAGTTCTCTGTTTTGGAAAAATATATCTGGGTTTTGTGCTGTACCTCTTTGATATGGAGCATCTGGATTGAGTGCTGTTTTTCTAAATTTTTCGATTTCTTCGTTTGGAAGAAGTTTTTTGATTGTTTCATCATCAATCACTTCAATTTTTTGGATTTCGTGTGAAGTTCTAAATCCATCAAAGAAGTGCAAAACAGGCAAGCTTGCTTTGTATGCCAAAATGTGGGCGATAAGAGCAAAGTCATGTGCTTGTTGCACTGATGAAGAAGACAAAAGGATACAGCCTGTTTGTCTTGTTGCCATAACATCTCCGTGGTCACCAAAGATTGAAAGGGCATGAGTTGCAAGTGCTCTTGCTGCAACATGGATTACACATGGCATATGTTCGCCAGCGAGTTTGTAGAGGTTTGGGATCATCAAAAGCAAACCTTGACTTGATGTAAAGGTTGTTGTCATTGCACCTGCACAAACACTTCCGTGCAAAGCGCCAGCTGCTCCACCTTCTGATTGCATTTCGACCAAAGTTGGAAGTTGTCCAAAAATGTTCAACTTGCCACCAGAAACTTGACCATCACAATATTCTGCCATTGGTGAAGATGGTGTGATAGGATAAATTGGGATAACTTGCGACAATTTGTATGCCATCATGGCAGCCGCAGTGTTTCCGTCAACTACTTTTTTCATAAAATCTCCTTTATTTACACTTCAAGTGTAAAACTTTTTGCAAATTTATGTCAAACTTATTTTTACTTTTGTTTGCTTGTTTTGCGATTTTTTTGTATAATCAATGTTATGAAAGGTGAAAACAAAACAATTTTGGCAGAACGAAATCTAAAACTTGTCATAGAATATAATGGCGCAAAGTTTTTTGGCTGGCAAAAACAAAACGAAAAAAGGACAGTGCAGGGCGACTTGGAAGAGGCGTTTTTTCAACTGACAAAACAAGTTGTCGATGTTGAAGGAAGTGGTCGCACTGACAGGGGTGTGCATGCGATGGGGCAGGTTGCAACAGTGAAAATTTTGTCTGCAATCCCAACCGAAAATTTTAAGGTTGCGCTCAACAATTTGCTTGCCGAAGATGTGAGGATCAAGAGTGTTGAAGAGGTTGCATCTGACTTTCATGCTCGTTTTTCTGCAAAGAGAAAAACTTATAGATATGTTGTGGATTTGAATGAAACTTCAAGTGCAATCAATTGCGATTTGGTGGGGCATTATCCATACAAAATTGATGCAAAAAAGATTAAAAAAGCAAAGCAGTTGATTGTTGGAAAACACAATTTCAAAGGGTTCTGCTCTGCTGACACAAATGTAAAAAATTTTGAAAGGGAGATATACAAAATCGATTTTTCTTTGAAGAAGAATGTTGCGATTTTTGAAGTTACGGGAAATGGTTTTTTGTATAATATGGTGCGTATTTTGGTTGGCACTTTGCTTGATGGTGGCAGGGGGAAAATAACTCTCGAAGACATCAAAAAAGCGTTGGAAACAGGCAAAAGAAAATATGCCGGCACAACAATGCCAGCAGGTGGATTGTATTTGAAATGTGTTGAATACAACAAACAATAAAAGCGACAAAAATTTGTCTAAATAAAAACAGTTAAAGTGTAAAAAAAATCAATTAAAACAACAAAAAAAACGGCAATTTTGCCGTTTTTTATTGTTTTTTTTGTTTTAGATAACTCCCAATTCAGTGAAGTTGAACACCAAGAAATATGTTTGATTTGATGGTGTTTTAAATTCGAAAATCACTTTGTATGTGTTGTTTGCATATCTGACAGAGCCATAGTTTTCAAGTGTGCTTTGACTGTTTTCTTGAAATGGGATTTCTGCACGGAAAACATAGTTTCTTGTTGTGTTTTCATCAAAACTCATTGTCGCAGAAACTGTGATGCTTTTCTTTGTGTCACCAGAAAGTTTCAAAAGGTTGTTGCAGTTTTTTACTTCTATGGCAATGTTGTCTCTAAGTTCCATATCTTCGATAGAGTAGGCGTCAATGCTGTGTGTTGTGTTTACATAAGTGAGATAAGTTGTCATTGTCACAACAGGTGTTGTGTCAACAGCGCCTTCATTTTCTGGCACATCTGCATCAGATGTCACATACCAAGCAGTCAACTCTGTAAACATCATTTTGCTGTCGCTGAAAACTGCCATATAAAAACCTTGTGTCTTTGATGTTGATTTGAAAGTCAAAGTGCTTTTTGTGATTTGTTGATCTTCATTTGTGACATTTTTGAGCGAGTAAACTGCATTTTGAGCAATTCTGGTTTCGCCTTGATATGCCCAACAAACAAATTCTTGACCTTCAAAGGCAGTGGCGACCAAAGTCACGGTTGAGTCTTTTGCGTAAGTGCCATCGCCAGTGACATCGCCATTTTTTGTGTTGTAACCAATAGTGACTTTAAATGAGTCACTGCTTCCGCAACCAAAGATAGCAAGCACAGGGATTATAAATATTGCAAGAAGCAAAATAGAAAGTTTTTTCTTCATAATATTATCATTCCTTTTTGATACTTAATTATCTAAAAAAAAAGAACAAAAGTCAAATAAAAAATAATGTTTGTCAAAAATAAAACTTTTTAGAGTATTTTTTTTGCTCTTGCATAAAATAGTTGGGAAAGGAGTTTTTATGTGGGAACTTTCCATATCAATAAAATCAAACGACATTGAAGTTGCAAAATTTGTCTATCAATCACTAAAAGTTTGTGCAGATGAGGTTGGTGCCGTGGTGACTTGTTTTGAGCAATTTGACAACATTTACATTGTGATTGCTTGCCCAACTTGTGAAAAAGGTCGATTTTTTGTTGAAATCGAAAGATGTGTGACAAAAGTGGTTTGCAATTTTTACAAAGACAGGTTTTTGACCAGCAATTTGCATTTGCCTGCACATGAAAATATTGGCATGACTGCATTTAGAAGGGCACTCATCAATTTTGACAAAGAAACAGACATTTATCTTATCAGCAAAAATCTTGATTTGGACAAGGATTTGCATTTGGAATCATTTTATTTGTTCAAACTCAAACCTTTGCGCAAAAAGTGGGAAGAATTGGTTTCGTTGGCAAATGAAAACAGTGATTATTTGGTCAGCAGTGAGGCGTTTTTTGACCTCTTAAAGTTTTTGGTGGACAACTTGGAAGTTTGCGAAGAAGAGATCAGTGTTTTTCAAGATGAAAACGGATATTCGATCAAATCAAATTCGAAGACAAAAAATGTTTGTCAGTTGACAAAAGAAGATTTGGTTTCTTCAATCATTGAAATGTGCCCCAAAAAGATAAATTTGTTTTGCAAAAGTGATGACAACACAGCAGGGTTTTTGTCTAGGCTTTTTGAAGAGAGAGTCAATGTTTGTTACAACAGAAGTGTCGAAAGTATAAAGGATTTTTCGGCAATCACTCAAAATTGAAAAGAATTTGCGTTTTGTCTTAAAAAACTGTTGACATTCGAGCTTTGTCGAGTTATCATATAGGCAAGTGTTGAGTGAAAGACAAGTAGCTCTTACAACTTGTGCACAGAGAAGGGTTGGTTGGTGAAAAACCCAGACAAATGTAAGATGTGAAACCACTTTTGCGATTGTAGATACGAAGAAAAGAGTGGCACAATTTTTTGTGCAATTAAGGTGGAACCACGGTTTTTTAGATCGTCCTTAAATTCAAGTTTTGGCTTGTTTTTAGGGATTTTTTTATTTCCCAAACAGGCAAAGAAAAGGAGTTTAGAAATGGAAAAAGAAAAAAATGAAAAGTTGCATATGGCAAGACACTCACTTGCACACATTTTGGCAAAGGCATTGACACAACTTTACCCACAAACAAAACTCACAATAGGACCTGCTATTGATGACGGTTTCTATTATGACATTGATTTGGATGTTGCATTGTGCCCAGAGCATTTTGGTGCGATTGAAGCAAAAATGAAAGAAATTCTCAACAAAGGCGAAGCGTTTGTAAGAAAAGAGGTTTCAAAAGAAGAAGCCCTTGCTCTTTTTGCAGGCAACCCTTACAAAGAAGAAATCATCAACGAGTTGCCAGCAGGGGAAGCAATCTCTGTTTATTACACTGGCGATGACTTTTTTGACCTTTGCAGTGGACCTCATGTTGAAAGTGCAAGAAACTTGCAAAATTATGCTTACAAAATCCATGCAGTAAATGGCGCATATTGGAGAGGAAGCGAGAAAAACAAGATGCTTCAAAGAGTTTATGTTTATGCATTTGCAGACAAAAAACAACTCAACGACTATGTGACAATGCTTGAAGAAGCAAGAAAGCGTGATCACAACAAGCTTGGCAGAGAACTTGGTCTTTTTACAACTGTAGATTACATCGGACAAGGTCTTCCTATTTTGCTTCCAAACGGAGCAAAGGTTGTTCAACTTATGCAAAGATTTGTTGAAGATGAAGAAGAAAAGCGTGGCTGGCTTTTGACAAAGACACCATTTATGGCAAAGAGCGATTTGTATAAGATTTCAGGACACTGGGATCATTATAGAGACGGAATGTTTGTTATGGGTGACGAAAAGAAAGACAAAGAGGTTTTTGCACTTCGTCCAATGACATGTCCATTCCAATATCAAGCATATCTCAACAAGGCTCGTTCTTACAAAGATTTGCCACTTCGTTACAACGAAACATCAACTTTGTTTAGAAACGAAGCAAGTGGCGAAATGCACGGACTTATCAGAGTAAGACAATTTACAATTTCTGAAGGTCACTTGATGTGCACACCAGAACAACTCGAACAAGAATTTAAGGGTTGTTTGGAGCTTGCTATTTATATGCTCAAAACTTTGGGACTTTATGAAGATGCATCTTACAGATTCTCTCAATGGGACCCAGAAAACACAGAAAAATATATCGGCACAGCAGAACAATGGGCTGAAGCACAAGGCACAATGGAAAAGATTTTGAACAACTTGGAAATCCCTTACGAAGTAGGCGTTGGGGAAGCGGCTTTCTATGGTCCAAAACTTGACATTCAAATCAAAAATGTTTTTGGCAAAGAAGACACACTTATCACAATCCAAATCGATCAACTTTTGGCTGAAAAATTTGGCATGGAATATACAGACAAAGATGGACAAAAGAAAAATCCATACATTATCCACAGGACAAGCATTGGTTGCTATGAAAGAACTTTGGCTTACCTTATCGAAAAGTTTGCAGGTGCTTTCCCACTTTGGCTTGCTCCAACTCAAGTAAAAGTTTTGACTTTGACAGAAAGAAACAACGACTATGCTGCAGAAATTTACAGAAAGTTGCGTGATCAAGGCATCAGAGCCGAACTTGACGACAGAAACGAAAAAGTTGGTTACAAGATCAGAGAAGCAATGTCAATGAAAGTGCCTTATTTGATCATTGTTGGTGATGAAGAACAAGCAAACAACACAATTTCAATCAGAGGTCGTGGTTTTGAAAACAAGAGTGGCCTTTTGTTTGAAGATTTTGCAAAAAGATTGCATGAAGAGATTGATTCCAAAAAATTAAACTAATTTCGACAAACATATTGAAAAATCGTTTGGTTTATTCTATAATTTTATGGTAGTATCGAAAAAGGAGTAACGAAATTATGGGAATCAACGAATTGATTATTCCATTTGCGGCAATATTTTTGATGTTGTTGATGGGGTTTTACTTCAAATAAAAATAAGGGAGAAGACAAAAAATGTATACAATGTTGTTGGAAGCAGGCAAAGAAGCAGCAAAAACACCAATTTGGAACTATGTTTTGATTGGAGTTGTCGCTTTGCTTTTGATTGCTATGCCTATTATGATGAACATGAGAAATAAAAAAGAATCTCAAAAAGTTCAAGAACAAACAAATTCTTTGAAAGTTGGAGACGAAGTGTTGACAACAAGTGGTGTGTATGGCACAATCACAGAAATCAAATTTGATGATGCAAAGAAAGTTGTTGTTATTGAAACAGGTGGACAAGAAAAGAGCTATATGGCAGTTGATGCTTATGCAATTTACACAGTGTTTACAAAAGACACAACACCAGCAGAATCAGCACCAGTTGCTGAAGAAGTAAAGGTTGAAGAACCTGTTGCTGAAAGCGTTGTTGAAGAAAAGAAAGAAGAAGTTGTTGTTGAAGAAAGTGCAGAAGTTGCAACACCTGAAGAAGTTGCAAAAAAACCTGCAAGAAAAACTACATCAACAAAAGCACCAGCAAAAAAATCAACAGGTGCAAAAACAACTGCAAAAAAGACAACTAAAAAAGCATAAATTTGTAGAAGAAAAGAGGCAAATCTCGCCTCTTTTTTTTGTTGAAAAAACGACAGTGTCTAAAAAAATGTTGTTTTTACATTATTTTTGATAAATCTGCTTGTAAAACGATGGAAAAATATTTATAATATCATTATCAATGAAATAAAATTGAGGAAGTGTTGTATGAAAAAAATTTTATCACTTTTGTTTATTTTTGTTTTTGCAATCGCCGTTGGGGGCGTTGGTCTTTTTTTGACCGGTTGCGACAAAAAAGAAAAACAACCAGCTCCAGACAGCTCGCAAGTTGTCGTTGATGACGGCGAAGGTGAAGGTGGAGAAGTCGAGTCTGATCCAGAAGAAAAAGAAATAGTTGCCGAAAAAGTTGAAGAAGGGGACGAACAAACAGAAGCAAACGCAACAGTTGATATCGATATCACTCTCAATGTTAGACATATTTTGGGTGATGGGGTTTACAACTATAGCAATAGGGCCTATTTGACAAGCATCTATCTCAACAAAGATACAAGCACTTGTTGGTATTGGCCTGCATCTCCATCTGTTTCATATAGTTCGTCTACAAGCGCTTCTGGTGGAACTAGCACAGATCACTTGTATGTAGGTGGGGTATATTATTTCCATTTGGATTATTATTTCCTGCTTTTTAGTAATATGGATAAAGTTTGGTTGGAAGCATATGCAAATGGATATACTTACGACACATTCTTTGGTTGTGGAAGCACTGCTCCATCAACAAGCAACTGGGAAAGCTCTTACACAACAAACTATGGAAACAGATATTGGTATTTCTACAACAGCACAAACACAACATCAAGTTCGACTGCAAACAGCAATGCAGGATCTTCGTTGAAGGGAACTTATTATTTCACTTTTAGAAGAAAATACACAATCACATACAGTGGAAATGGTGGAAGTGTGCCTATTAGTTCGGCAACTGCATATGCTCACAGACCTTACACAATTTCAAGCACATATCCAACAAGAACAGGATATACATTCAACAATTATTATTGCAGCAATGGATCTTATTACAATCCAGGAGGAACAATTGCTGCATCAAGCATTACTGCAAACAGAACTCTTACTGCACAATGGACAATCAACACATACACATTGACAGTTAAGTATTATTCTTCAAATGTTTCAAACGCAACAAACATCAAAGCAACCCAATCAAGCTCTACAATCTCTGGTGAAGCATCAAGTGGTGGTTCTCTTACTGTAAAGCATACATATTACACTTCATCAAGAACAGTAACAATTGCTGCTGCAAACACAAGTTACAGTTATTATATCGCAGTAGGCTCTACACCAACAACAAGTTCTGCAGTAGGCTCTACAACTTACAGTTGGACACCAAGCTCCAGCACGACGATAAATGTTTATGTCAAGCAGCGGTACACGATATCGTATGCAAAGGGAACGGGGAACTGGTCGGCGACGCTACCGTCAACGCAATATAAGGCGCATGGCACCGATGTAGATGTTTATACATCACCAGCATCGGCGACCGGATATCAATTTGTTTGCTATTCAACAAACACAAATGGCTCAGGCACACAATATACGCCAGGTGAGGCATATACAAGCAATTCAAATATCACTTTGTATACACAATATCAACCAATCGTAAGTGATCTTATTTTCAACAACAATGGTGGAAGTGGGGCAAACACAGGCATTTCAGCTGTTCAAGTGTTTACTCCATATCGTTTTGAGTTGAATTCAAGCGGTTATTACGAAAGTCAAAACTTTGGTATTCACAATTCGTTTGCTATTGCAAAAGTTGCATTCTCAACAACTGCAGCAAATCAAACTGTAACATTCCAATATATTAAATATGCTGAAGGAAGCTATGATATTGGTTTCTTTGGAAAACTTGACACTGCACTTGATTATTCATACGCAAGTTCTGACTCAAATGCCTTCAGCACAATTTCAGCTAGCAGTTCGTCGGCAAGCTCACTGTCCTATTCTGTTGCAACTGCAGGATCCCACTATATTTATGTAAAATATAGAAAAGACAGTTCTGCAAACAGTGGAAATGACAGTTTGCAATTTAAGTGCACAACTCACACAATCACAGTGACAAGTCCATATCAAACATTTGCAAACAGCAATGGATACTACGAAACCAAAAACAATGGTGTTGCAAGTTCTTATGCAATGTCAAAGATTCAATTTACTGCAACTGCAGGTGCAACACTCAGAATTGATGCAATTTGTTATGCTGAATCAAGCTTTGACTATGCTCAATTTGGAAACATTGACACTGTGCTTGATGAAAACTATTCATCAACAACAAATGTTTATTCGACAATGTATTCAGATTCAAGTTCGGTAAGAAGTGTAACTTACACAGGTTTGACTGCAGGAACACACTTTGTTTATGTAAAATATAGAAAAGACGGTTCTGTAAACAGCAATAATGACAACTTGCAATTTAAGGTTTATGGCACAAAAGCTTATGGTGTTGCTTATGGCACACTTCCAACTCCAAGCAGAAGTTATTACACATTCCAAGGTTGGGGAACAGGCTCAGGAAGTGGTGTCAATGTTTATTCAACAACAAGCAGCACTTCAACAAGTTCGACAACAATCTATGCACAATGGAATGCTGTTTCTGTGACAACAACTGTTTATATCTATACATACAACACAGCTGGCACAGCATCAAACTCTGCAACAGGTGGATCAGCTTCAATCACTTACACAAAGGTTGCAAGTGGTGTGGCATCTTCTGCAAGTGCAACATTGACATCAGCATCTACATCATATTATGCACACGCAGGTTCTACATTCAACATCACAGCAAACCCAGCAAGTGGATATGTTTTGGTTGGCATTGGCACAAGCACAACATCAACAGCAACAAATGCACCATCTTCAACATATTCAACAACTTTGGGAACAAGTGCAAAAACAATTTATGTGTGCTTCAGAAAAGTGGGAGCCCAAACCGTTTACAAAGATGGAAGCAACTATCTTTACACAAACTATGGCGAAGCTCCACAAACTTATGCTGACAAAGTTCAATCTGGTTTGAATGCAACCTTGAGAAATACGACTGCATCTTCAACCATGACATTCTTTGGCAAGACATACAGCACAGTAAACCACTCAACAGGCACTTATGTCAGAGTGGCTTACAATGGTGCAGACTATCACTATAGAATCGAACCTATCAAATGGTGGGTTAAAACAACAACAAGTGGAAGTTATGGAGCAACAACAACTTCAGTTGATGCAATCACTGACAAGATTTTGATTGCTTCAGTTTACAACTCATCACAAAGCGTTGCTGAAGGTTGGGGATACACATCAAGTGATCTCTACAAGTGGACAGAAGCAGCACAAAGTGCATTCAAATTCTCAGGCAATTTGGCTTCAACTTCTAGAGAATATATGGCTTATGGCGCATCAAACACAGATGGAGTTCCTTCAACATCTTCAACAAGCACAGCAACTGTTCAAGTAGCATCTTTGAAAGAAATTCAAAACATCGAATATTCTGGATCTGATGGTGGACACAACGCAATATACACCGATTTTGCTGCTTGTGTGGCAGGAATTGGATATCAAACTTCTGACCTTTACAGAGATTTCTGGACAAGAGACCTCGACAGAAGAAGACCAAATGCAATTTCTGCAACAACTGCAAAAGCAGGAAGCAACTATGCTCTTACAACAGTTGGCTCTTATGTTGATGAAGTCAAAGGTGTTAGATTTACAGCAAGATTTACTGAGTTGACAAGACTTTAATAAAACAAGAAAGAAGGGTTTTTGCCCTTCTTTTTTTGTTCTTAAACAAGGTTTTCTTTCATAAATTATGGTAAACGACAGGTTTATTTTTTGTGAAGGAGTCAACAATGAAAGTGAAAACATTAAAAAAAGAAAATGAAACAAGAAACAGAGATTTTTCAAGCATTTTGAAAGGCACACTTTTGGCGCTTTCTGTGGCGATGGTGATGATTTTGTTGTTTGCTTTTGTGTTGCGCTTTACAAGTGTAAGTGACAAACTTATTGCTCCGGTCAATCAAGTTATCAAGGGTGTGAGCATCTTTTTTGGGGTGATTGCAGGGCTTAAAAAGCACAAAACAAAAGGGCTTGTCAACGGTTTGTTGATTGGTCTTGGCTTTACAGTTGTTGCGTTTTTGGTGTTTTCTCTTTTGGACGGGGCTTTCGTTTTTG
Source organism: Candidatus Caccovivens sp. (assembly GCA_045650745.1). Taxonomy (GTDB): domain Bacteria; phylum Bacillota; class Clostridia; order Christensenellales; family UBA1242; genus Caccovivens. The sequence continues at coordinate 48,179 of JAZRRN010000003.1, read as the reverse complement.
ACAGGACATTTTTCAACGATTTAATCTTTGGAAGTGTTATAGGCGCAATTTGTGGAATTATTTGCGTCAACTTGAAAAAAAATTGACCGATTTGCAGACTTTTAATTGACAAAAGCCCCTTAAAGTATTATACTTACTAAGGTAAATTTGACCGATTTTTCTTTTATCGGATTTTTTAAGGGGAAGAAATGGCTAGAATTAAGAATAAGCAAAAAAGAAATTCCATTATAAACTTTGTGGCTGTGGCTGTTTTGACTGTTATCGGGATTTTGCTTTCAGTTTGCAGTTTTACATTTCCTGGCACAAGCACAAAATACAACGGCTTTGCAAACTCAATTTCACTTGGTTTGGACCTTGCTGGTGGTATCTCTGCTGTGTATGACTGCTCTCCATCTGCTGATGGTGGCACACAAGATTTGGACAAGGCAATTGATGCAACAATCAAAAGATTGACAGATGTTATCACAAAAGAATATTCAGAAGCAACAATCGCAAGACAAGGAAGCACAAAAATCAGAATTGAAGTGCCTTCAGTAACAGACAGTGATGAAATTTTTAGAATGATTGGCGAACCAACTCCACTTTATATGACTTTGGAGCAAAAAGCTGATGCACAAGTTTACATCAAAGGTACAGATATTGCTGATGTTCAAGCAACAATGCAAAAACCAGAAGGCGAAACAGAATATGTTTACGGCGTTTCAGTGAAGTTTACTGACGAAGGTAAGTCTAAATTTAGAGAACTCACAAAATTGGCTGCAAGTGACGAATATTCAGAACACAAGATCTATGTATACTTGGGAGATGTTGATGATTCTGCAGACAAGATTTTGACTTGTGAAAAAGAAATCCCTGGCGGCGAAACATTTATTTCAGGAAACTTTGAAACATTGGAAGATGCAGAAAACTATGCTCTTCAAATCATGAGTGGAACATTTAATGTTAAACTCGAACTTCTTGAAAGTTCTGTAGTTTCTGCAACATTGGGATCTTCTGCATTGACACTTGCAATGATTGCAGGCGCAGTAGGTTTGTTTTTGATCATTCTTCTTATGTGGTGGAGATATGGTGACTTTGGCTTCTTGGCTGCATTTGCACTTGTTATCTATATGGTGCTTATGTTGTTCTTCTTGCAAGCAATCCCATTTGTTCAATTGACACTTCCAGGTCTTGCCGGAATCATTTTGAGTATCGGTATGGCTGTTGATGGAACGGTAATTATCTTCGAAAAATTTAGAGAAGAATATCGTGCTGGAAAGAAGATGCCTATGGCTGCTAAAAACGGCTTTAAGCGTGCATTCTGGCCAATTTTTGACAGTAACATCACAACAATTTTGACAGCTGTTGTGCTTTACATTTTGGGAACTGCATCAATCCAAGGTTTTGCAATCACACTCCTTATTGGTATTGTGCTTTCATTGTTTATGAACCTTGTTGTATTGAGATTCTTTGTTAAGTGGTATTTGCCACTCAATAGTGTGAAATACAGAAGATTGCACTTGCCAAAACAAGAAAGAACAGAAAGAACTCCTGAAGTTGAAATCGTGACAGGAGGTGAAACAAATGAGTAACAAAAAGTATAAAAAAGAAAGCAAGTTTTCGCTTGACAATATGATCAAAAATTCAAAATTGGATGTTTGCAAAAACTTGAAATGGTTTTTGATTGCACCGGTTGCGATCATTCTTGTAGGGGTGATTTTGTTGTGCACTTTGGGATTCAATCTTGGCATTGATTTCACAGGTGGATCAAACATGACAATTTGTGTTGACAGTGAAGCAACTGAAACAACATGGGATCTTGACAAAAACAAAGGTGAAATCATCGACACAATTGAAGATGTGCTTAAAGATCACGGACTTAAACTTACAACATTGCAAGAAACAGTCGTTGACCTTTCTGACATCGGAATGGAAAGCAATGTAAAAGCAGTTATCATCAAATATCAAAATGACAACTCTCTTGAAACAGAAGCAATTGAAGAAGAAAACGACAAAATCAGACTTGAATTGTTGAAGGCATTTGGATATGTCGATGCAACAGTAACTTTTGAAGATCTTGAAGAAATCGACAAGGCAGAATTTGTGACTTATGGTGGTGTAACAACATCAACAGCATCTTCAGAACTTATGATGAAATCATTTATTGCACTTTTGGTTGCAGTGGTTTTGATTTTGGTTTATGTTGCATTCAGATTTGAAGTTACAAGTGGTTTGGCAGCAATTTTAGCATTGTTCCACGACCTTTTGGTTACTTCATCAATCGTGCTTATGTTTAGAATCCAAATCAATGTTTCATTTATTGCAGCATTGATCACAATTTTGGGTTATTCAATCAACAACACAATCATCATCTTTGATCGTATGAGAGATGACTTGAAGATTGCAAAGAAAGCCGAAGCTCGCATCGACAACAAGGCAATTGCAAATGGTGCAGTTAAGGACACTATGACAAGATCTATTCTTACTGCCGTCACAACATTTTTCATGATCTTTATGGTTGCAGTGATTGGTGTTGCCGACATTAGAGAATTTGCATGGCCAATCGTGTTTGGTGTGCTTTCTGGTTTCTATAGCTCTGTTTTCATTACACCTGGACTTTGGGCGATTGCTTACAGACCAAGAAAAAGAAAGAAAACAGTTGTTAAGGTAGAACCTTCTGCAACAGATGCTGAATAATTTAAAACAAAAAATAAAAACAGGAATTTAAATTCCTGTTTTTTTGTTGCTATTTTTATTTCTTTTCTCTATCAATGATTGTTTGCACTTGTCTAAACAATCTTTCTGCATGAAGGTTTCTTCTTGATCCATCTTCGTGCTCCAAAGTTTGTTCGCCAAATGGTTTTGTTTTCATTTCGAGATATGTTTCAAGGTTTTCTCTTGTTGCGCCATGTCTGAGTTTTTGTCCGTAGAGGCGAAGTTCGCCAAGAGTGATGTTGTTTTTAAGGCAGAAAACCAAGTGAGGTGCTGTTGTGCTTCTTCCTTTGAGCACACTGCCAAAACCATGAGAAAATTTGTAGAGTTTTTTGTTTACGAGCTCTTCAGTTACACCATGCTTTTCGGCAATTTGTTTTGTCGAAAGTGATGTGTTGTAAAAATCTTCAACAATTGGTTTTGCTTCTGGGGTGCAACGAGTTACATAATCATCAAAAATTTTGATTGAGTTTGGATTGAGTGCGCAAGCGTGAAATTTGTTTTTGTTTTCCCAAGTGATTGCATATCCTGTTGGAAATCTTGTTGCATCAATGTTGTTGAAATTCATCCAAGTGAGCAAGCTGAAAACTCGTGATTTGTCTTCGTCATCAACAGGTTGTTGAAGGACAATTTTTTCGACAACGGACTTGTCTTCGTCGCCAAGCATTGCATAGTAGTTGTCGAGAGTTTTTTGAAATTGAGTTTTGCAACCGATAAGTTGATGTGATGCTTTCAAATAATCTGTCACTTGTTCTTGCTGTTGTTGCTTTTGTTGTGCAAGGATTTCTTTTTGTTTTTGCAAGTGTTCGGCAGCAAGGATTGCATCATTTTCGATGTGAAGTTTCAACATTTTTTGCTTAAATTCTGCTGCAAAAGTTTCGTAGTCAGGAAACTGATAGTTTTGGCCAAAATAGGTTGCAATAACTTTCATTGATGTGATTGCATCTTTTTCAAAATGCGAAACAAAAAAGTTGTTTTCAATGTAAAGTTGCTTCAATGTTTCAAGTGCATAGTGAAACATACGCATTTGCAAAACGAGAGCCGAACGAGTGTCTCCATCATTTGTCTTTTGTGACAACACATTGTATCTGTGAGGAGTGAGTTTTTCGTCGTTTGGGTTGTATTGCAAAATGATTACATCAAGTTGTGCTTCAAGTGCTTTTTGAAGATTCATTTTGTTCTCCTTTTTTCTTTTGAAGATTATACACCTTTTTGGGGTTTGTGTCAATAGCGAATGTTAGTGAGGCGCTTGTTCATCATCTGACTTGCGATTGATAAAAGATGCTTTGTCACTGGCAACAAAAATCTTGTCAGAACCATATTTGTTTTTGACAAAATTGATGGTTTTGCTGAGGTTGTCAGGTTGCATTGTGAAGAATGTGAGTTGCTCTTGCTTGTCAATTTTTTCAAGGGTAGAAATGTTGACTCTGATTGAGCGAATGTGCTGGTCATATTTCCAAAAACTGTCCAAGAGTTTCATCGCTTGTGAAAAGATTTCTTCGTAGCTTCGCATAGGAAGCACAGTGCGTGAGTGTTGAAATGTTTTGAAGTTGTTTGTCTTGACAGAAACGGTTATGCACGAGCCTTGATAGCTTGTGTCAGCCATTCGATTTGCTACTTTTTCGCACAAAAATGCCACCACTTTTGACAGGTCGTCTCGTGCGATAATGTCAGTGATTGTGGTTGTCCCATTGCCTATGCTTTTGGGTGGTGCAAGGTCGAAATAACAAGAGACTGGTTCGTCAAGTTCGCCTTTGAGTTTTTGTTGAAGTTCGATGCCCACTTTTCCAAAGTTTTTGGACACATAGTTTGAGTCAAGATTTACAAAGTCATTTACGGTTGTCACATTGATTTTTTCGAGTTTCAAGTTGAGTTGTTTGCCAATGCCGACAATGTCGTTGATTGGCAGATGATATGTTTTTTGTTTAAAATTTTGTTTGCACAAAACAGTCGTTGCATCAGGTTTTTTGAGGTCGCTGCCAAGTTTTGCAAACAGTTTTGAAAACGAAACCCCAACCGAAACAGTTATGCCAAGTTGATCTTTAACTTTTTGGCGAATGTCGTTTGCAATCTGTTCGCCGTTCATGCCAAGATAGTTTACGGAATGGGTTACATCAAGCCAACATTCGTCCATGCCCATAGGTTCCACAAGATCGGTGTATTGCAAATAGATTTCGTGAAGTTTTTTTGAGACCTCTTCATAGAGTTGATAGTGTGGTCCAACGCAAATTAGGTTTGGGCACTTTTTTTGTGCAAGCCAAATTGCTTCGCCAGTCTTCACGCCCTTTGCTTTTGCAAGGTCGTTTTTCGCCAAAATAATGCCTGTTCGTTTTTCGGGATTTCCGGCCACTGCAACAGGTTTTCCTTTCAAATCTGGGTTTGCAGAACATTCGACTGATGCGAAAAAGTTGTTTGCGTCCGAATGCAAAATTATCTTTTCTTTCATTTGCTTTTTGCCACCCCTTTCAGTTATAATTTTAACATAAAGAATATTTACTTTCAAAGGGGATTGTATGCAAAAAATTTTTAGAAATGCAAATGTTGTGGATATTCAAAATCAAACCACCCATTTTATTGATTTTTATGTGGAAAATGGCAGGTTTGCAGATATAAGCAAAGCAAAAGAATGTGAAGAAATTGATCTGCATGGAAATTATGTTTTGCCTCCGTTTGCAAACAACTATTGCAATTCGATTTTGGCACTTAAAAACAGTTATGGGATTGAAATTTCAGGCGAAGATCTTGCAGAAGATGCCGAAAATCTCATGATTGCAAAAAATATTTTGGCAGGGGCAACATTTGTCAATGATGTCGCTTCAACTTCGTTTGAAAATCGTTTTTTGACAGCTATAGAATCTTGGAGTGAAGTGGAACTTAGCGAACTTTGCGATGAAGTGGCAAAGGATAAGAAAACTTTGTTTATCAAAGCTGGCCAAGATTTGGAAGAGCTTGGCGCTGTCAACAAAACTTATGACAAAACTTTGAGTGAAGTTTTGGAAGATTTTGGGCTTTTGGACAGAAAGGCAATTTTGGTTGGGGGAAACTGTCTTGAAAAAGATGAGTTGCAACTTTTAAAAAACTATGACACAGGTTTTGCTGTTGTGCCAAACGAAGATGCTAGAATGGGCAGAAGGGCGACAAATTGGGTTGCGCTTGATGCTCTCGAATTTGACATTGGCATGGGCAGTGGAGATGTGAGCGAGATTGATTTTTTTGCGTTTATGAGGACAATGCTTGCTTCTCAGCGCATGATGTTTGAAAATGCTGACATAATCAGTGAAAAAGAGGCGATACTTATTGCGACAAACAATTTGCTTACAGAAGGGGCTGAAGACCTTAAAATGGGCAAATTTGCCGATTTTTGCGTGGTGGAAAAAGGAGAAACTCTTTATCAAAACCCATTGAAAGACATTGTTTACGGAAAAAGCAAAAAAGATGTCAAAATGACAGTGTGCAAAGGTGAAATTTTGCAGGAAAATGGCAAAATCTTTATGAAAAACTTGCCACAGTATGATAAAATAATAAACGGGATACAACAAAAATTAAGGAGAAAATAAAATGACTATACAAGAAAGATTGTCTAGCGAATTTGGACTTAGAGCAGACTATTCACAAAACATTATTGATTTGATTGATGAAGGCAACACAATCCCATTCATCGCCAGATATAGAAAGGAAATGCATGGATCTTGTGACGACCAAGTGCTCAGAAATTTTGCAGACAGACTTAAATATTTGAGAAATCTTGATGAAGAAAAGGCAAAAGTAGAAAAAGTTATCACCGAACAAGGCAAGTGGACAGACGAACTTGCAACAGCATTGGCTGAAGCAATGACACTTACAGAAGTGGAAGACATCTACAGACCTTACAAGCCAAAAAGAAAAACAAGAGCATCAGTTGCGATTGCAAAGGGGCTCGAACCTTTGGCAGACATTTTGCAAGCACAATCAAAAAATTTTGTGGTTGCAGTTGAAGCAGAAAAGTTTATCACAGAAGAAGTGCCAACTGTTGAAGATGCAATTGCAGGGGCAAAAGACATCATCGCAGAAAGAATTTCTGACAGTGCTGACCTTAGAAAAGAATTGAGAGAACTTATTGTTGCAAAAGGTTTTGTTGTTTGTTCGCTCGTTGAAAACGAAAACAACTTGACATACGAAACTTATGCAAACTTCAAACAAGAAGTAAAAAACCTTCCAAGTCACAGAGTTTTGGCTATCAATCGTGGGGAAAGTGAAAAATGTTTGAAGGTTGATGTTGTTATTGACGAAAAATTGACAACACCAGTTATCGAAAAGCACTTCAAGAAAAACAACGAAGACACAAATGCTTTGATGGACGAAGTGATTGCCGATGCTTATGACAGATTGCTCTTCCCATCTCTTGAAAGAGAATGCAGAAACAATTTGACAGATGTTGCAAACGAACAAGCAATCAAAATGTTTGAAGTAAACTTGAAACCATTGCTTTTGGAATCTCCACTTAAAAACAATATTATTCTTGGTTTTGACCCAGGATACCACAATGGTTGCAAGATTGCAGTTATTGACAAAAATGGTTCGGTTTTGGATACAACAGTGGTTTATCCAACTCCACCAAGATCAAAGACAGAAGATGCTCTTGAAAAACTTAAAGCAATGATCGAAAAACACAATGTTGACATCATTGCAATCGGAAACGGAACTGCTTCAAAAGAATCTGAAATCTTTGTTGCAGAACTTATCAAACATGTAAATCATCCAGTAAGTTATGCAGTTATCAGCGAAGCAGGTGCTTCTGTTTATAGCGCATCAAAACTTGCTGCAGAAGAATTTCCTGACTATGATGTAAACCTTAGAAGTGCTGTTTCTATTGCAAGAAGACTTCAAGATCCATTGGCAGAACTCATCAAAATTGATGTTAAGTCAATTGGTGTTGGACAATATCAACACGACATGCCACAAAACAGACTTACAGAAGTTTTGACAGGTGTTGTTGAAGACTGTGTAAACAGCGTTGGTGTTGACCTCAACACAGCATCTCCAAGCCTTTTGTCTTATGTTTCTGGACTTAATATGTCAATCGCTAAAAACATTGTAAAATATCGTACAGAAAACAAAGGATTTAAGTGTAGAGAAGAGCTTCTCAAAGTTGCAAAACTTGGACCAAAGGCATACGAACAATGTGCTGGTTTCTTGAGAGTTGTTGGTGGTGCAAATGTGCTTGACAACACAGCAGTTCACCCAGAAAGTTATGATGCTGCAAGAAAACTTCTTGGCATTTTCAACTTGTCTGAAGAAGATGTAAAAAACAACAATCTCGTGCGTTTGCCATCACTTGTTGATGCAAAGGGTGCAGAAAAAGTTGCAGAAGAATGTGGCGTAGGTGTGCCAACACTTGCAGACATCACAAACGAACTTCTTAAACCGGGCCGTGACATCCGCGAAAGCATGCCAAAACCAGTTTTGAGAAGCGATGTTATCCATATGGAAGATCTTCAACCAGGCATGATTTTTAAAGGCACAGTAAGAAATGTTGTTGACTTTGGTGCGTTTGTTGACATTGGCGTTCACCAAGACGGACTTGTGCACATTTCTCAACTTTCAGAAGGATTTGTAAAACATCCTAGCGATGTTGTCAAAGTTGGCGACATTGTTGATGTTAAGGTTACAGAAGTAAACCTTGCAAAGAAGAGAATTTCTTTGACAATGAAGGGAGTTTCTGCTGAAGATAAGGAGTAGTCTATGGATAAGTGTCCAAAGTGTGGAACTACATTTGAAGAAATTTTGGAAAACGGTTTTGTCGGCTGTGAAAAATGCTATGAAATGCCAAGCGTAAAAAAGGCAGTCGACAAAATGTTTAACAACAAAAAACATAAAATAAACTAAAGGCAAAGGATAATATGAACGAAAATTTTGAAAGTATTGCTATTTCTTCCAGAATTAGATTGGCTAGAAATGTCTCTGGCTTCAATTTTTTCACGAAACTGCGTGATGAAAATGACGCAGTTTTTATCATTAATTCAGTCGAAAAGGTCGTAAAAGAGTTTGGAGATGTCTATTTTATGCGCCTTAAAGAAATGCCTATAAACGAGTGCAATGCTTTGCTTGAAAGACACATTATCAGCAAAGAATTGATTGAAAACAAAGACATCTCGGCTGTTGCAGTTTCGCCAGATGAAAGTTTGATTGTGATGGTCAACGAAGAAGACCATATAAGAGAACAATGCATAGTGTCCGGCTTTAATCTTTACAAGCCATACAGACAGATAAAACAGTTTGATGATATGTTGTTGTCAGAGATTGATGTGGCATATTCAAAAGATTATGGTTTCATAACTTCCAGTCCGGCAAATCTGGGCACTGGTATGCGTGCATCGGTGATGTTGTTTCTTCCTGCGATGGAGCGAAACAAGGATATGGAAGCAGTCAAAAAAGAGGCGAGAGAACTTGGTTTTACTGTGAGAGGTTTTTATGGCGAGGGCACAACCAACTATGGTGCTTTCTATCAAATTTCAAATCAAAATTCGCTTGGTTTGAGTGAGAAAGAAATTGTTGATGGTGTGTCAGAATATGTTTATAATATTTGCCAAATGGAGTTGTCTGCAAGAGAGGATATTCTTGCAACAAACCACGATGCTTTGATTGATGAGATTTATCGTGCTTGTGGGATTTTGAAAGAAAGTTTTGTTTTGGAAGAGTCAGAGATGATCAAACTTCTCTCACTTGTCAAATTTGGCGATGCATTGGGCTTTTTGAAAATCAAAGATCACAAAGCGTTTGACAATCTTATTGTTGAAGCAAGCAGGGCAAACTTGATGGAAATGGGGATTTTTTCTCAAAATATGCAGGAAGAAAGGGTAAGAAGCAAGTATATTGCAAAAAAGATCTGCGAATTGGTCGACAAACTTGACTAATCTTTGCATATTTGTCAAAATTTATAAAGGAGGAGCAAAATGGCATTAAACAACAATTTGTTTTCTGACAGCATAGAAAAGGTGATTAAAAATGCGAGCAAGATTGCTTTGAGATTTGGAAGCGATTTGGTTGGCACCGAACATATTTTGTATGGACTTGCAAGTGTGCAAGATTGCACTGCATCAAAAATGCTTGCAAGCGAAGGTGTGACCGAAAACTCGCTTTTTCAACTTTTTGAACAATCAACAAATGCTGTCGCACTGTTTGGAAGCGTGCAGTTGACTCCTCGCACAAAAGAGTTGTTTCAAATTGCACAACAAACAGCGATGAATTTGGGACATTCATTTATTGGCACGGAGCATCTTTTGCTTGCAATTTTGTCAAACAAGAGTTGTTATGCGACAAAAGTGCTTTCAAATATTTTTGGTGTCAATGTAGACGAACTTAAAAACAAACTTCTCTCTTCAATGCAAACAAGCGCAACAGCAAAAGAAAGAAAAGATGACAATAGTCAAGATGGCAGCACTTTGCCTGAAAAATTGCTTGAAATGGGCAGTGACATAACACTTAAAGCAAAACAACACAAACTTGATCCTGTCATTGGCAGAGAAGAAGAAATCCAAAGGGTTATTGAGATTTTGTGTAGAAAAACCAAAAACAACCCTGTGCTTATTGGTGAGGCTGGGGTTGGAAAAACTGCAGTTGTTGAAGGACTTGCACAGGCAGTTGCAAGTGGTGATGTGCCAGAAGAAATCAAAGACAAAACGATTTATTCGCTTGAAATTGGTGGGCTTATGGCTGGCACAAAATATCGTGGTCAAATGGAAGAAAAACTTAAAGATGTGATCGAAACCATCATTCAAGATGGAAACATCATTGTTTTTATAGACGAAATCCACACTCTTGCACAAGCTGGCAGCGAAAAAGGGGAAGTCAGCCCTTCTGACATTCTCAAACCATACTTGGCAAGGGGCGAACTTCAAACTGTTGGGGCAACCACAACTGACGAATATCGCAAATATATCGAAAAAGACAAAGCGCTTGAAAGAAGATTTCAACCCGTGATGGTAAATCCACCATCAGTTGAGCAAACAATCGAAATTTTGAAAGGGCTGAAAGACACTTATGAAGCGTTTCACAAAATTATCATCACAGACAAAGCAATTGAAGCAGCTGCAAACTTGTCTGATCGTTATATCACAGACAGAAGTTTGCCTGACAAAGCAATTGACTTGATTGATGAAGCTTGCTCAAAGGCGAAAGTAAACTTTACTCTCAAACCACAAAAAGTGAGAGATTTGGAAGAAAAAATCAAATCGCTTTCTGCAAGCAGAGATGAAGCATCGTTGCAACGCAACTACGAAAAAGCAGCCAAGTTGCAATCAGAAATCATCAATCTTGAAAACAAACTCAACGAACAAAACAACAGTGTTGTCAAAAAGATTGCAAGCAGTCAAATTGGCGAACAAGAAATTGCCGAAGTGGTTTCAAAATGGACGGGAATCCCAGTCACAAAACTTACAGAAGGCGAGAAAGAAAAACTCATTCACCTTGAAGAGATTTTGCACAAGAGAGTTGTTGGACAAAACGATGCAATCAACGCAGTTTCAAAGGCAATCAGAAGAGCTAGGGTGGGGCTTCAGGATAACAAAAGACCAATTGGATCATTTATGTTTATGGGGCCAACAGGAGTTGGAAAAACCGAACTTTCGAAGGCGATTGCCGAAGCAATGTTTGACAATGAAAACAACATTGTTCGCATTGACATGAGCGAATATATGGAAAGCCACACTGTTTCAAAATTGATTGGGTCGCCACCAGGATATGTTGGTTTTGATGAAGGTGGTCAACTGACCGAGCAAGTCAGAAGAAGACCTTACAGCGTTGTGCTTTTTGATGAAATTGAAAAAGCCCACCCAGAGGTTTTGAATATGTTGCTTCAAATCCTTGATGATGGCAGGCTCACAGACAGCAAGGGAAGGACAGTAAACTTCAAAAACACAATCATTATTATGACCAGCAACATTGGTGCAAACGAAATCAAACAAAAGAAACAACTTGGTTTTGGTTCGACCGAAAGCGAAAAAATCAGCGAAAGAGACATCTATCTTGATGCTCTTAAAAAGAAGTTTAAGCCAGAGCTTATCAATCGAATTGATGTTATCTGCATTTTTGAGTCGCTTTCAAAACAAGATTTGGTCAAGATTGCATACATTTTGCTTGAGGGCATAAACAAACGACTTGCTCAAAATGGACTTCAAATTGAAGTTGAAGATCGTGCAATTGATTATATTGTTGCAAAAGGGTCAAATTTGATTTATGGTGCAAGACCACTCAAACGCTTTATCGAACAAGAAATTGAGGATCGAATTGCCGAAATGATCCTGCTTGGCAAGTTGGAAGACAAAGGCATAATTGAAGTTGATTTTGATGGTCAAGAATTGACATTTAATTCTTGCAAATAAATATGCCAAAATTGTTTGGTAAAATGAATATTTTTTGATAAAATGATTTTACGAAAGGAGATAAATTATGAAAATTACATTCGTTGAAAAAAAATATAAAATCGGAAACCGTTTCAAAGATGTTATGAGTGAAAAACTTTCAAGACTTGACAAGTATTTCACAGACGAAACAACAGCAAGAGTTGTATGTTCTGCACAAAACAAAATTGAAAAGGTTGAAGTAAACATCAACTGCAAGGGCGTGCTTTATAGAGCAGAAGTTGCTGGAAACAACAACTACGACAACATTGATCTTGTTTTGCCAAAACTTGAAAAACAAATTGTTAGAACAAGAGAAAAGGCAACTCAAAAGAAGAGAACTGCTCCAAAGAATGTTGGATACGAATTCTTGGAAGAAAAGCCAGAAACAAAATTGGCTGACATCTACAAAACAAAGAAATTTGACCTTGATCCAATCATGGTTGAAGAAGCAAAAGATGCAATTGAAAGAATTGGACACTCATTCTACATTTTCCTCAATGCAGAAACAGGCAAAGTTAATGTTCTTTACAAGAGATCAGACAACAAATATGGCTTGATTGAAGTTAATTTCTAATTTTTGTCAAACGAAGTTATAATTTAATTAAAAACAAACACAATAAGGATATGAAAAAGATTATCTTAATTTTCCTTTGTGTTTGTTTTTCTTTTTGCCTTGTTGGGTGCGAAAGTGACAGCGAACTTCGAGTTGCGCACATAACCAATGCCACAGCTGCAGAAAGCACAAACTATTCGATCAAAGTGATGTTGGATCAAGACAAAAGGGTGGAGCAAAAGTATGTCGATCTGCAAATTATGGTCGACAAACCTGAGCAAGTTGTTTCCTTTGCAGAAGAAAATGAAAAGCAGGAAGTCCTTGTTTTTGAAAAGGAAAATTATTGGTATAACTTGTGCTATTTGACCAAGGGCGATGGCGAAAATGACTATCAAAAATATGTGGATTTTGGCACAAGAGTATTCAATTTTTCAGTGCCAAACGATGTCAAGATGAAGTTTAGGGTTGTTGCGGGCGACATAAAACAAAACTCTCAAACAAGCGAAAGGATTTTGGTTGTGGGAGAAGATATTTCAAAAACTTTTACGCTAAATGCAAAAGCAAGCAAAAAAAACTAGAAAAATAGAAGCAAACAGAACGGTGATTTTGTCACAATGTTGAAAATTTGCTTTTATTTTTTTTTGAAATATAGTATCATTATATTGTTAGGAGCAACTATGTTATCAATAAAAAATTTGTATTTGAAGTTTACAAAAGAGTTTTATGCACTTGAAGACATCAACATTGATGTTGAAGCAGGCGAAAGTGTTGCTTTTGTCGGCGAACTCAACAGTGGAAAGACAACTCTTTTGAGAGTTATCGCAAAGCTTGAAGATTTTGATTCTGGCGAAGTTTACATCAACGACATTCCACTCAAAAAAGTTGACTACAAAACTGATTTGAGTTTGGGTTATGTTCCATATTGTCCGGTATTTTTGGAAAACAAGACAGTTTACGAAAACTTTAAGTATATTTTGCATAAAAAGGGTGTAAAACCGGCAGAAGCAGAAAAGATGATCAACAATGCCATCATTGACTTTTCGCTTGAAAGAATCAGAGATGAAAAGATAAAAAACATAAGAAAGGAAGACAAATATGTTTTGTCGCTTATCAGACTTTCTTTCAGAAAACTTGATATGCTTTTGGTGGACAACATTTTTGACGAAATTTCTGATGTTTACATTGATGCGATTTTAAGCTTGATCAAACGACTTAAAGACAACGGAACAACACTTATCCTTGCATGCACAAGACCTGAAATTGCAGAAAAAATCTGCAAAAGAAAAATTTATTTCGAACACGGCAAAATCGTTGGGGACTAAACCAAAACAAAAAGACAATCATTTCGATTGTCTTTTTTTATTGTTTGTTGATGATTTCTTCTTTTTCTTCTTGTGGTGCTGTTGTGATATCTTGTTTCTTTTCTGGTCGCTTTGTGTTTGCCAAAAGAGAAGAAAGTGCTTGCATTGCAAAGTCAGGCGATGGAGAAGTGTTGTTTGGTTGCAAACTTTGGGACAAAAGGGAGGTCAACAAATTGTTTGAAGGATTGTTTAAGATCAGCCTTTTGAGAAGTTCTGATGGAAATGGTTTGTGATTGTGAGATAGCAAAGGGGCAGGTTGAGGGGGTTGCTCGTATGCCGGCGAGAAAGAAGATGTTTTTTCGTTGAAGAAGATTGGTTCTGGAAAAGAAGGTGGATTTTGTTGATTGTTCATAGTTTATCTATATGCGAGAAAAGTTTGAAATAGTCAAAAATTTGCAAAAAGAGCATATATTGCATTTAGGAGAATGTTATGAAATTTTATCAAAACAACCAAACAGAAAAGACGCAATCGTTGCAACAAGAATATGACAGTTTGAAAAATTGCAGTGCTGACCAACTTATGCAAAAGCTCACAAGTGAGGTCGAAAAGCAAAAAGAAGCAGGAGTGTTTGATGCTGACGCTTTGTTGCAGACGATTGAAAATATGAGGTGGTGTTTGCCACCAGAAACTTATGAAAATATGGTGAGGATTGCAAGAAGTTTGAAATGAACTTAAACAAAATTGACAAAAGATTGATTGAAACAATTTCAATTTTGGGCTGTAAAACAATGGCAGAGTGTTTTGTTTTTGCCAATGATTTTGGCAAGACAAAACAGCTTTTGAAAGACAAAAAGGCAAGTGTTTTGTGTGAATATTTATTCATAAGTTGTTTTTGTTGTTTATTAAGCAAGAAACAAATTTTTGACCTTTCCGAATATGGCATTGTCAAACACATAAGCTCTGAGCCAAAAGCATTTTCGCTTATGTATGTGGCAAAGGAAGTTTTGCAAAAAAGTGGGTGCAGGTTGACTGGCGAAGGTGTTGGCATCGCTTTTATCGACACCGGCATTTGTTCGCATGCTGATTTTGTGCTTGGCGAAAACAGAATAAAAACTTTTAAAGATTTTGTAGGGGCAAAGAAAAACCCTTATGATGACAACGGGCACGGAACTTTTGTTTGTGGTGTTTGCTCGGGCAATGGTGTGATGTCGAGGTTTCGCTATTCTGGGATTGCTTGCAAAAGTCAACTGCATGTTTTGAAAGCGCTTGACATAAAAGGTGAAGCAAATGCAAGCAGAATTTTAGATGCTATGCAGTGGGTGTATGACAATCACAAAAAGCATAACATCAAAATTGTTTGCATGAGTTTTGGCAGCGAACCTTTGGGAGTCAACGATCCTATTGTGATGGGGGCAGAGGCTTTGTGGCAAGAAGGTGTTTTGGTTGTGGCCGCAGCAGGAAACAGTGGGCCGGAATTTCAAACAATCAAATCACCGGGCATAAGCAGAAAAATTGTCACTGTGGGTGGCATTGATGATAACCGATATGACAACAAAAATTTTGACAAACATTTTTTTGAGATAGCAGATTTTTCTTCTCGTGGGCCAGCATTAAGATCTGTCAAACCTGATGTTGTTGCACCTAGTGTTGACATAACTTCTTGCTCGACAAATGGATTTTATTGTCAGTTGTCTGGCACTTCTGTTGCAACGCCAATGGTCGCAGGAGTTTGTGCGTTGATTTTGCAAAAACATCCAAACTTAGCTCCAGACCAAACAAAACAATTGCTTTTGCAGATTTGCAAACCGCTTGGTTTTGGACGAAATTTGGAAGGGTATGGTTTGCCAGATTTGTCAAAACTTTACATATAAAAAAAGACATTTTTTCGTGTCTTTTTTGTTTTTGATTTATTTGCAAAAATGACAGATTTATCTGCAAAAAATCATTGTTTTAGTTGATTTTTGATGATTTCTACTATATTTTCAACTGCATTGTTTTTTGCAGTGTTGTGCATTGTTTCTTTTATTTTTGACGAATTTTTGCACAAATAATCTAGCATTTTTTGCAACTTGTCAAACGAATAATCTTCTTCTTCAATCATTTTGCAAAATCCAAGTTTTGCAAAAAGTTTTGCGTTTTCGATTTGGTCTCCACGGGAGCACGCTTTTGAAAGGGGCACAAGCAGCATCGGTTTTTCAAGTGCAAGAAGTTCGTTGATGACACCACTGCCAGCACGAGCCAAAACTATGTCGGCAGTGGCATAGCAATCTTCAATGTTTTCAGCATAAGGCAAAGGCAGATAATTTTTGTGGACAATTTCTTGAAAATTGTTTTTGCCTGTTATGTGAATTATGTTGAATTTTTTTGTGAGAGCATCTAGATTTTGAAAGATAATATCATTCAAAAACTTTGCCCCCAAACTGCCACCAAGCACCAAAAGACAGGGTTTTTTGTTTTCAAAAAGAGAAAGTTTTTTGCCACGAAAAATCTTTGCCCTGATTGGCTGTCCGGTGTAAATGCACTTTTTGTGATGGGCGGCAGTTTCTTCAAACGAAGTGCACATGATGGTGCATTGTCTCAAAATGATTTTGTTTGCAAGGCCAAGTGACAGATCGCTTTCGTGGCTTATGATTGGCAGGTGCAAACTTTTGCCTGCGATGCACACCGGCACTGCGACAAAGCCACCTTTTGAAAAGATGATGTCTGCATCAATTTGTTTGAGAGTTTGTTTTGCATGCCTTATTGCTTTGAACAATTTAAAAGGGATAAGCAAATTTTTGAGTGTAAGTTTGCGTTGCAACTTCACTGTTGGGATTTGGTGAAAAGTGATGTTGGGGTGTTGGGCAATAATGTCTTTTTCAAGTCCGTTGCCACCGATGTAGTGTATTTCAAAATCTTTCAACTTTTCGGCGACTGCAAGTGCAGGATAAATGTGTCCTGCTGTGCCACCACCTGTAAGAACAATTTTTGTCATAAATGCCTCCGTGCATGAGTTGTTTAATAGAGTATATGCAACGATGGGCAGTTTTATAAAAAGAATAATTATGTATATGTATGTATAAATATGCAAGCAATGCAATATTTATACGACAGCGCAAACAAAAAAAAGAACACCCAACGGGTGCTCTTTGAAAAATTTGATTTATTTGCTTTTGCCATCTTTGTCTTTTTTTTCGATGATGCCAGCTTCTTCTGAAAAGGTGCGAATGAAATCATCTGCCAAAAATGGTTTTGAAAAAAGTGAAAAGAATCCCACAAAGAAATCGCCAAGAGAAGCGAAAAATCCTTTTTCAGGTTTGCCTGCAACAGATTTTGATTTTAAGATTGGTCTCCATCTTGCCATAATCTTTTCCTCCTCACAAAGATAGTATATCACATTTTGCTGTTTCGGTCAAGGTGGTTTTTCTTGGTTTTTCGCCGAAATATTGCACTTTTTGCTAATAAATGCCTTTTTTGTTTTTATTATTTTATTTTATGTGTTAAACTAGAATGGAATATTTTATGGAGTGATTTATGGCAGAGAAAAAATACGAATCGAAAGACATAGTTGTTTTGGACGGACTTGACGCAGTAAGACTTCGTCCTGGTATGTATATCGGCACAACAAGTTCGAGAGGGTATCACCATATTCTGTGGGAAATTGTTGACAATGCGATTGACGAAATTTCAAACGGACACGGCGACACAATCAAAATCACAATCAACAAAGATGGCAGTGCAACTGTTGAAGACAATGGTCGTGGTATCCCTGTTGACATGCATCCAACTTTGAAGAAGAGTGGTGTTGAAGTTGTTTATACAACTTTGCATGCCGGTGGAAAATTTAACAACGAAAACTACAAATTTTCTGGTGGTTTGCATGGTGTTGGCGCTTCGGTTACAAATGCTCTTTCAAAATGGTGCAAGGTCACTGTAAACAAAAACGGAAAGAAATATTTTATCGAATTTCACTCTTACGAAGATGGCAGAGGCAAAATCCATAGTGGTGTGCCTGTTGCCCCACTCAAAGAGATTGGCACAAGCAAAACTTCAGGAACAACAGTTTCGTTTTTGCCAGATGACAGAGTGTTTGGCAAACAATCATTCAATTTTGAAACTATCACACAAAGAGCAAGAGAATTGGCTTTTCTCAACAAAGGCCTTCGCATCATAGTTGAAGATGAAAACACTGCAGAAAAAGCAGATTATCACTATGAAGGCGGCATCAAAGACTTTGTGTCTTATTTGGTGGAAGGAAAAACTTCTCTCTTCAAAACGCCAATGTATTTTGCTGCAGAAAGCAAAATTGTTGACTTGGAAGTAAGTTTTATTTCAACTGATTCTTACACAGAAAACACATTCTCTTATGTCAACAACATTCCTACAACCGAAGGTGGTATGCACGAAATCGGTTTCAAGAGTGCTTTGACAAAAGTGTTTAATGATTATGCAAGAGCAAACAATATGCTCAAAGAAAAAGAACCAAACCTTCTTGGTGAAGATTTTAGAGAAGGGCTTGTGACAGTAATCAATGTCAAAATGAGCAATGTTCAGTTTGAAGGGCAAACAAAAACAAAACTTGGCAATCCTGAAGCAAGGACAGAAGTTGAAGCATTGACAATCAAAGAGTTGTCAAACATTTTGAATGACAAGAAAAATGCAAGTTATGCCGAAGTGATTGTAAACAAAGCAAAACAAGCAGCAAAAGTTAGACTTGCAGCAAAGAAAGCAAAAGAGCTTACTCGTGCAAAAAACAATGCCGAAAACTTTAATCTCGTGGGCAAGCTTGCCTCATCAACTTCGAGAGATAAGAGCAAGAGCGAATTGTTTATCGTGGGAGGGGATTCTGCGGGAGGCAGTGCAAAGCAAGGTCGTGACAGAAGATATCAAGCGATTTTGCCACTTAGAGGAAAACCTCTCAATGCAGAAAAGAAGCGTATTGACCAAGTTTTGGCAAATGAAGAAATCAGAACAATTATCTCTGCGCTTGACACTGGATTTGGCGAAGATTTTGACCTTTCAAGTTTGAGATACAACAAAGTCATCATCTTGTCCGATGCCGATCAAGACGGTGCACACATCAGAGCAATTTTGTGCACATTCTTCTATCGTTATATGAAACCACTTATCACAGACGGACATGTGTTTATCGGTTTGCCACCACTTTACAAGGTTTACAAAAAGGACTACGAAAAATATGTTTATTCTGATGCCGAACTTGCTGATGCTGTTGCTTCTGCAGGAAAGGGCTATATGATCCAAAGATACAAAGGACTTGGCGAAATGAACCCAGAACAACTTTGGGAAACAACAATGGATCCAGAAAACAGAACTTTGGTGCAAGTGACAATCGAAGATGCTGCTCGTGCTGAAAAGATGATCACAACACTTATGGGTGATGACATTGATGGCAGAAAGGCATATATTGGCGAACATGCCAACTTCGACAGAGAAGACACATTTATGAGAGATTACAAGAAAATTGATTAGAAAGTTTTGGAGTTTTTAGATGAGCAAAAAGAAAAAAGACGAAGAATTTAAGCCAACCGTGATTGAGCCTATTGAAGGTCAAATGTGTTATGACGAACTTCTCGTGCCTCAAAAGGAAGAAGAAAAACCAGTCGAACAAATGAAACTTGATGGACAAATTGACATTTGGGCTTTGGCAGAAGAAAAGAGTTCGATTTCTACGACAGAATCGAAATCAAAAAAATCTGCGTCTGAAACAACAGAAGAAGAATCTGTCGAAGAGACAGCAGAAGACGGTGAAAACGGAAGCGGAAATGGTGGAAACTATGGCTCGAATGGCATTTTGTTTAAGCCACTCGAACAAGTTTTGCACGAATCTATGATCCCTTATACCGAACATGTTGTTATGGACAGAGCTTTGCCAAGAGTTGAAGATGGATTGAAGCCAGTTCAAAGAAGAATTTTGTATTCTATGCTCGAACTTGGCCTTACACCAGACAAACCTTACAGAAAATCTGCCAGAATTGTTGGTGACTGTATGGGTAAATATCACCCACACGGCGACAGCTCGGTTTATGATGCAATGGTGCGTATGTCACAAGATTTTGTGCTTCGTGCTCCACTTGTTGATGGTCACGGAAACTTTGGTTCTATTGACGGCGACAGTGCTGCTGCGATGAGATATACCGAAGCAAGAATGACACCTCTTGCAATGGAACTTTTAAGAGACCTTGACAAAGATACAATCCGTTGGGGACTCAACTTTGATGACACATTGAAAGAACCTGATGTTTTGCCAGGAAGATTTCCAAACTTGCTTGTCAACGGAACTTCTGGTATTGCTGTAGGTGTTGCAACAAACATTCCTCCACACAACCTTGGTGAAGTCATTGATGGTGTTGTGGCTTATATCGACAATCCAAACATCACTTTGGACAAGATGATGAAAATCATCAAAGGACCAGACTTCCCAACCGGTGGCGAACTCATTTTGGGTGATGGCATCAAATCTGCTTACGAAACAGGAAAGGGCAAAATCACTATCCGTGCAAAAGTTTGCATCGAGCAAGCAGGGGACAAACAAAGTTTGGTCATTACCGAACTTCCTTATCAAGTAAACAAAGCAGTTTTGCTTCAAAAGATTGCCGAACTCAAAGAGAAAAACAAAGACAAACTTTCTGTTATCAGCGAAATCCGTGACGAAAGTGACAGAAACGGAATGAGAGCCGTTATTCGCTTGAAGAAAGAAGCAAATGCAAAGAAGATTTTGGGATATTTGTTTCAATCAACAAATATGCAAGTGTCTTATGCAATCAACATGGTTGCAATTGCAGGGGGCAAACCGAAGCTTTTGGGATTGATGGACATCATTTCTTACTATACAGCATTTCAAAGAGATGTTGTTGTCAGAAGAACTAAATATGATCTCAACCTTGCAAAAGAAAGAGAACATATCGTAGAAGGGCTTTTGATTGCAATCAAAAACATTGATGCAGTGATTAAGATTATTAAAACATCTGCAAATGTTTCTGAAGCAAAACAAAGATTGAAAGAAAAGTTTAAGTTGTCAGACAAGCAAGCACAAGCAATCCTCGATATGAGACTTGCAAGACTTGTAAATTTGGAAGTTACAAAACTTGAAGAAGAGTTGAAACAACTTAAAGCAAGAATCAAAGAGTTGGAAGCAATTTTGGCTTCTAAGAAACTTCAATTTGAAGTTGTCAAGAAAGAAATCTTGGAAATTAAGAAGAAATTTAGCACTCCAAGAAGATCAAAAGAAATCAAATCTGACGAAATTGTTTTGTCAAAGATTGAAGATATGGAAGATACAAAAGATTACCTTATCACACTTTCTGCTGGCAAGACATTGAAGAAAGTTAGCGAAAAGAACTATTCTAAATCGCAAAAAACAATAGGCGACAGTTCGACTTTGTTTGATGTGCACACAAACCTTCTTCCTGTAAAGGCAACTGACACAGTGCTTATCTTTACAGACAGAGGAAATTGTATTAAGATGCCTGTTGACAAGATCAACGAATGCAAGTGGCGTGAAAAAGGCATGGCAATCAAACAACTCGACAAAGCGATTGACATTATGGAAACTCCTGTTGCTGTTGTCAAGGTTGAAGGTGAAGGCGAACTTGTGTTCTTCACTCAAAATGGTGTTGTAAAACGCTCAACCGAAAAAGATATGATTGTTGCAAAAACATATTATCAAGCAATCAAACTTGCAGATGGTGACAAACTTATCAATGTCGAACACGAACTTAAAGGCAAGACATTTGTCTTCTTTACAAAAAACGGAAACTGTTTGAGTTTTGAAAAGAGTGAAGTTGCTGTTCAGGGCAGAGTTTCTGGTGGTGTAAAGGGCATCAATTTGGACGACAAAGATCAAGTTGTTTGGGCTGGACAAAATGCTGCAGATGACTATTTGATTGTGACAAACAATGGCTTTGTAAAGAGATTGAGCGCACTTCAAATCCCTATTGCTTCGAGATATAGAAAGGGTGTAAAATACATCAATTTTGACAAGAATGGCAAGGCTGTTGCCTATGTTGGGACTGATGAAAAAACAGTGATTGATCATGGCTTGAAATTTGAAGTGATTGATAAGAAAAAACTTAAAATTTCATCTGACAGATTGTCTGTTGGAAGTGAAGAAATCAAGAAGAAATTCCTTGGAGTTTACAGTTATATTGACTAAAAATAGGAGCAAAAATAAACGGCAAATTGTTGTCGTTTATTTTGTTTTGTGGAAATTTTTTTATGCGAAAAATACGAATAAAGAAATTGTTTTTGTTTTTTGATGGCAATTTTTAATAATTTTAATTAATTAATTTTATTAATTAAACGAAAAAAATGTCAAAATATTTTGAGAATTGTTGTTTTATGTATATAATAACAGTATGAAGAAGCTTTTGATTTTTGTATTTTCATTATTATTTTCAGTGACACTCGTGTTTGGTGGCACTTATATTATTGTCGACAGAGTTACTCCTGATGCCGTGCCAGAAGAAAGTGTTGACATGCCAATAGAGGGTAATGCAAATTGGCTTGATATTGCAACAAACTCTAGACCGGGTGGATCTGGGACTTCGTCTGATCCATATCGAATAGATAGCGCACAAACATTTGCAAACTATATGTTTATGGTCAACAACGACTATCGAAACACAAGCAATAATGTATATTACAAAAACTCATATGCAAAGTTGACTGCAAACATCAATTTGTCTGGGAAATATTGGACGCCAATTGGTTGTCAAAATAGCAACATTTTTGTTAATACTATGTATCAAGGCACATTTGATGGAAATGGTTATACAATCAACAATCTTACAATGAGAATCTATGAGGATGATACGGTTCAGTTTATGGGGTTGTTTGGATATACCAACGGGGCGACAATCAAAAACATAAAAATAAAATACAGCCTTACTGTTTATGGAATTACCGAAGATGGTTGGTGGGAAACAGAAAGTTGTTATGCTGGTGGAATTATTGGTCGAAATATGGGGTCAACAAAACTTGACACCGTAACAATTTTGGAGGGATCCAAACTCACTTACAACAGAAGTTGGGATCAGTTGCCATTTGAGGCTGCATACATATCAAACTTTGTTGGTTATTCATCAGGATCATTGGATGTTAACGATTGTGTATGTTATGGGGATATTGAAGTAATAGTATCAAATCAAAGTAGAGAATCAAAAAATGCAGACCTTTATTGTGGAGGATTGATTGGTTATAGCGCGAGTACATTGAATGTTGAGTTTACCTGCAACTATGGGGACATTATAATCACTCAACCAACATCAACAGACAACCCTCACAATGACAACTATCAATATTTCCATGTAGGGGGAATTATTGGAAGGTCAGCCTCTGAGTGCAATCTTAGAAATGTTATTTTTTCAGGAAAATTAGAGCAGACTGGAAGTTTGTGGATTAGGTCTGGAAGCGCTGCCGTTGGTGGACTTATTGGAAAGCATTCTGGCAGTCAAAATTTGTATATTTATTGCGGAATCAACTATTCAGACATTTCAATCAACGAAGCACATATTATGTGCGTTGGTGGATTGGTTGGGTCTTGTGATACTTCGGGCGATATTAAAATTGAAGGTGCTGCAAACTGGGGAAATTTGTCTCTTCGTTTGACAAAGGAAGAAAATTCTGCAGGTGGTTTTGGTGGTATTGTTGGACAAACTGCTTCAAAGGTATCTCGCATCACTGAATGTCTCAACTATGGTGATGTTTGGTTTTCAACAGCAAGCTATCAAGTCAAGTTTGTTGGTGGAATTTTGGGATACTCGCTTAATGATGATGGTGCCGACCATGGAACAGGTTATCTTTCAAACTGCTTCAACTTTGGAAAAATTGGCAGCAATGACAGCGATGTAATTTGCGTTGGTGGAATTGCTGGAGAACTTACACAAGTTGATTTGAGCTATTGGAGTTGGGATTCTTGGTCCACAATTGAAAAATATGAAGGAGTTCATGTAAGAAACTGTATCAACATGGGTATGGTTTATGGTGGAAATTATACTGCTCAAATTGTTGGATATTTGTATGATGATTTATTTTCAAACAACTATATGTCAGACAAGTCAACTAGACCTGCTGTCGGAAACAACTCAGGTTTTTCTGCAACAAAAAAATCATTGTCAGCAGTATGTAACGGAACATTCTTGTCAACTACAGGAAACTGGACAAACACAGTCAATGTCAGAATGTCTTCTGTTTACAGTTCGAGCAATTATTCAAGCACATACTATTATATTTTGCTTACCCAGCTTCCACACCAATATTATACAAGCTCACAATGGTATAACAAGGTTGGGGTTTATTTAGGATCATTACCTACATTGATTCCTACATCAGCATGCAATGTTGCTAGAGGAAAAGTTACTGCATATTGGGATAAACCAGGTTCTACAAACAATGCAAACAATTCAGATGTTTCAACATTATATTCTAGAAAGCATGGTGGATCTGCATCCGGATGGGATAATTCGACAGGAACAATTGATTTTAGATATTTAAGAGGGGCTAGTTACACAGGTGATCGTTATCTTGAAGCGATGAAGGTTGTAACAACAAACACAGACAATTTTACTGCAAGAGGTTTTGTGATAGACTCAGGGCACGCCAACACAAAAAACCAACAAGGTTTGGATATTTATGGGACTTACACAAGTGGTGCAACAAATTATCTGCAATTTAGAGGTTTTACTGACTCTGTCGCCACAACTATTCAACTGAAATTCTACTATGATGCAGTGGGCAAATCGTTGGCAAATTCGTCAGGAACTCCTGTGAGTTCAAAAAAGAAGGATATTGCACAATCAGCTTCTGATACAACAGAATATAATGTGCTCACCCCAAAATTGAAGAAAAATTCAAGAACAAACAATTATACATTCTATTACAATGATACTGTGAGTTTTGAAGTTACTCCAAATTTTGGTTATCGCTTTGCAGGTTTGTTGGCTGGCGACAGTGCAACTTTAAGCTCAAGCAATGCTGTGACAAAAATTACAAACACTGCGTTGGGCAAATATGACTCAGGTACAGGTGGTTTTACATATACATACAAACAAAAATATTTTGTATGGCAGTTTGACAAGGTTGAATACACTTTGGAGTTTGTTGACTCTCAAAGCACTTCTGGAGTAAGTCCAAAAATTGCTGAAGAGGAAAGTGACAAAACTCCTAAAAAACTTTCTGATTCGGTGCAAACAGATTATAGTTCAACAATGAAGTTTGTTGTGACCGGTGGATATGTTCAAACTTCTGACAACAACGATTTGTCGCTTGAAAATATCGCTTATGGATATAAATACAACATCAAGTGTGGATTTACAACAGGTTGGGCATCAACAAACAGTTATTCAAACATTTATTCCAACAATCTTGGCAAGATTGATTTGCACATGAATGAATTGACAAGATATTTGTCATCAGTTTCAGGGGCAATCAACCAAAACAAAATTTATGTTTATGTGTCTAAAACGGCAATTGAATTTGATGTAACATTGCACAACATTGTGCAAATGTACAATCAACATCAAGACACACAATCGCAAAACCACCGTCATTATATAAACAATTATGATGGTGCACCAGCATTCAACAATAGCACCCAAAAGAGCGTTGGGGGCGAATCGTTCTTCTACAACAGTGACGGTTCTCGTGTTGACGCTGTGACATTTAGCCGTGATTGCAGTGAAGATGCAAACTGGAAAGTTAGTTTAAAAGAGAGTGAATATAAAACTGGTTCTAGAAGATTGTATCTGTTGTCAAAAGATGGATATATTGTTTATGGTCAAGAAAGCGCAATTAAAACTGTCGGCATCAGAGTTTTGTATCCTAAGTTGAATAATGGGGTGCTTGATTCTGTCGACTACCCAGAAGCATTTAGTTCTGTGGGACTTAATGTCTCAATGTCGGGAGAAGGTGGAGATTTGCTTGCAGTATTCCACGAAATTGTGAAACAAGTTTGTAAATATGGCTCTGAACATGTGATTTCAAATGACAATCAAGCCGTAGACTATTTGGAAGATAATGGCATTCATATTTACGTGCCTTATGTGCTTCAAGATTATATCCTTGATGTAGGCATTCAAGAAATTTCTGGAAATACAATGCCTTCTTCTGAAGTAAAATATTACAAACATGGCACTACTGTGCCAGCAAATCCATCAACAGCTGTTTCTGTGATTACTGACAGCGCAACAGCAGATTCGACAAATGTTAAAATTTTGTATTATTATGCCCCAGTCACTTTGAAAGCAAAAGACTATTTCGCAAACACAGAAAAAGCATACAAGTTTGTAGGTTGGTATTTGCGAGATGGAGAAGAATCTTACAGATTGCTTTCAACAAAAACGGAATACAAATTCTTTGTCGATCCAAGCATCACAAAAGCGCTTGCATTTGCAGGTGGCGATGGTTTGCGCATTGTGGCAAAATACAACGCTTCGGCAAAGACTTCAGGTGCAAGTTTGCCAAAGGTTGGCGAGAGCTATACAATTTCTTCA
Organism: Candidatus Caccovivens sp.; assembly: GCA_045650745.1. Lineage (GTDB taxonomy): Bacteria > Bacillota > Clostridia > Christensenellales > UBA1242 > Caccovivens. The sequence goes on along the minus strand of JAZRRN010000003.1, from coordinate 21,765 downwards.
AAAGAAAACTTGAAGTTGTTTAGTGAAAAGGTTGCCGGTGGAGAAGATTTTGCTGGAAAAATAGTAAAATTGACTGCAAATTTGACCTTTGATGTTGATGAGGTGTTTACACCAATTGGCACACAACAGACCCCATTTAAAGGTGTTTTTGATGGACAAAACTACACAATTTCAAACTTGAACTTTGGTGACACAAACACACAAAAGGGCGTTGGATTGTTTGGTTATGTAAAAGATGCAACAATCAAAAATGTGACAGTTTCGCACAGCGTTGTCAAAGGTTTCTCTTATGTAGGAATGATTGCAGGATATGCTGAGGGCACCGAGTTTGAAAATGTTCATGCTTATGAATGTTTGGTTGAGACTGCAAACATTTCGACCTACAACATTTATACCGAACTTGTGAACGGAAACAAAGTTGTTTATCCAATTGATGATGCTGAAAGAGGATCTTCTTTGGATTATGAAGAATTGGCTGGCAAAAGCGATTTTGAAAACGAAGTTGAAAAGAGAGAATGTTTCTCAAGTTTGATCGGATATGCAAAGAATTGCGAGTTGTTTATGACTTCGGTGAGAAGCAGTGATGCAAGCAAATTTTTGATTCAGGTTGAAAACACAACTTTCTTTGACGAAGACGATGATGTCAAGCCAGGATTCTATTTTGGTTATCTTATCGGAAAGGCAGAAGGCAACACAACAATTGATCAATCATATGTTGATGCACAAAAAGCTTATGATGGAATCCCATTGCATAACGGTGCAAAACTTTCAAATTGCTATTACAGATATAGATCACCAGGAACAACAAAAGAAGCATTTTTCAAAAACGAAACAACACAATATGTGAAGAGTGAATTGAAAAATCATCCAAACATTTGGTTGGAAATCAACAACAGATGGGTGCTTCAAATCTTCTATTGGAATTAGAAAAAAGAGAACTTCGGTTCTCTTTTTTGTTGTCGCAAACTGCAATGTAGAAAAGTTTTTTTGTGAGTGTTGATAGAGTTTAAAGTTCTATCAGCACTTCTTTTTTAATATAAATGTTTTGTAAGCATTTTTGTCAAAATTGAATTTCGACATATTAAAACAATATCGGTCGATTTCGGTCAAAATTCATGTCGGCGAAAAAATGGAATTTAAGTAAAATGAAAGCGAGGTTTGTATGCATTTCTGTGTGATCAAATCAAGAACAATAAAAATTTTTATGGCTATGGTGCTGATTGCTGTTTTGTTGTGTTTGCCAATAAATGGCAGCAGTTCGGCAGAGGTGTATTTGGGTTACTCCACTCGCAAAGTGCCAATATATTCGGTAGCGACAGAGCAAAAGCAAGTTGCAATTTCGTTTGATGCTGCTTGGGGTGCAGACAAAACCAAGGAAATTTTGGACATTTTAAACGAGTTTGAAGTTGGTGCGACTTTCTTTTTGGTTGGGTTTTGGGTTGATGAATATCAAGACATGACAAAACTGATTGCTGAAAAGGGGTTTGAAATTGGCACGCATTCAAACACACACCCAGACATGGCCAAATTGTCGAAGCAGACAATAAAAAGCGAACTTGAAACTTCTATGCAAAAAATAGAAAAAGTGACAGAGAAAAAGGTTGAGTTGTTTAGAGCTCCGTTTGGCTCTTACAACAACAATTTGCTTGAAGTTGCAGAAGAATTGTCACTTAAAACAATCCAATGGGATGTCGACAGTTTGGATTGGAAAGGTTTGTCTGCAAACGAAATTTGCAACAGGGTTATGACAAGGGTTAAAAATGGGTCCATAATCTTGATGCACAACAATTCGGACAACATTTTAGACGCTTTGAGATTGACACTAAACAGGTTGAAAGTGGCAGGATATAAAGTCACTGCGATTTCGGATTTGATTTATTCAGACAATTACACAATAGATAGAAATGGGATACAACACAAAAATTAGGAGGTTTTATGAATTATACAGTAAATGAAGAAACAACAAATTTTGCACAGGTTGCCGGAGTGATTTCAAAAGAATTGACATTTTCGCATCAAGTTGAAGGTGAAAACTTTTATGAGTTTTCGGTTGAAGTTGAAAGATTGTCAAAAATCAAAGATGAAATCCCTGTGACAGTTTCGGAAAGGAGTTTGCAAAATGTGGAGCTTCAAGTGGGTGACTTTGTCAAAGTTTGTGGAGAATACAGAAGTTACAACAAATTTTTGCAAGAGAGAAGCAAGTTGATTTTGCACTTGTTTGCAAAGGATTTGCAAAAGTGTCAAGAACATGGCGAGCACATCAACGAGGTGCGTCTGACAGGGTTTATTTGCAAAGAACCAATTTACAGAAAAACGCCATTCAACAGAGAAATTTGTGATGTTTTGTTGGCTGTAAATCGCACAAATTATCACAAATCGGACTATGTGCCATGCATTATGTGGGGAAGAAATGCTCGCTTTGTTGCAAGTCAAAACATAGGTTGCAAAATCGAACTTGCAGGCAGGATTCAATCGAGAGAATATGTCAAAACAATCAGCGAAAACGAGAGCGAGGTGAAAACGGCTTATGAAGTTTCTTGCCAACGAATTGCAATTTTGGGCAATGTTGCACATTTGTCAAAACAACAAGAAGAAAAGGTTGTAAACAGATAAATAGAAAGAAAATTGACAACAAAAAAACCACAATTTTATGTGGTCTTTTTTTATTTAGAAAATTTTTCTGTCCAAGAGTTTAACTGTTTGTGAATTTCTTTCACATCTTCGACATTTTCTAATTTGTATACTCTCTCGTTGGTTTTTATTTTCAATATACCTTCCTTTGAAACATATTGAGCAAAACCGAAAGAAGTTTTTATATATCTGCGACTTTTGATTTCTTTAATGTCCTTGATGTTGATGATTGTTTCTTCTTGGTTGCAGACAATCAATTTGTTGTAGTGTTTGCAAAGTGCTGTTTCTGGCAAACGGTTTACTCTTTTGTTGAATTTGAAATCTTTTATGCCCAACAAAACAACCACAATGCCAAGCAACGCACAAAGAGAACCGGCTATGGCAACAGCTACAATAGAAGGGTCGCTATAAAAGAATAATAGACAACTCATCGCAAAAGCGAAGCATGCCAAAATAATGTTTCTGACCAATGTGTATGTTATGTTTTTTTCTCTTTTTCGGGTTGCAATTACAGTCATTGACTTTTCCTTTGTATAAATCAAGGTGTTTTTTTTGATAGTTTGTGTCTGTTTGGGTGTTTTAAAACAATGGTTCGTCGTAGGTGTCTGGGATTGGAAGATCCATAAGTTTCAAAACTGTTGCGGCAACATTTGCAAGAGTTTTGTTTTTCTTGAGTTTTGCTTTTTTGTGCTTGTTGCTAACCAAAATTGCTGGCACTGGATTTGTTGTGTGAGAGGTCACTTTGTTGCCTTTTTCATCAATCAAATCTTCGGCGTTTCCGTGGTCTGCAACAATCAAACATTCGCCACCAGCCATAAGTGTTGCAAGGGCGACAATGTATGCTTGTTTGTCAACGCATTCGATTGCTTCTTTTGTGCTGTTGAAGTTGCCTGTGTGGCCAACCATGTCAGGGTTTGAATAGTTTACCAAAATGAAATCATATTGACCGGTTGTGATTGCTTCGACAACTTTTTCTGTGATTTGAGGTGCTTTCATTTTTGGTGTTTGTGCAAAATCTGCAACATTGAAACTTTCGATAAGTTTTCGATCTTCCCCATCATACGGAGCTTCGATGCCTCCATTGAAATAGAAGGTTACATGGGCATACTTTGTGGTTTCTGCAATATGAAATTGCTTTTTGCCTGCTTTTGAAATTTGACTTGCGAGATTGTCTTCTATTTTGATTTGTGGGTAGAGGGTGTTGAGATAAGCAAACTCTTTGGCATATTCTCTCATAGGTGTATACAAAAAGTTGTTAAGCTTTTTTGTTTCAAATTCATCAAACTTTTCGTCTGTGAATGCTTGAGTGAGTTCTCTCGCTCTATCTGCACGGAAGTTGTAGAAAATCAAGCTGTCGTTGTCAGAAACTGCTCCGTTTGGATCAATGACTGCTGGCACAAAAAATTCGTCAGTTACACCGTTTTTGTGGCTTGCTTCAAGGGCTTCTTGCGCAGTGGCAAATCTTTCGCCTTTTGCTTGTGTGATTGCGTCATAAGCAAGTTGAACACGATTGTATCTCTTCTCTCTGTCCATTGCATAAAGTCTGCCAGAGATGGTTGCAATTTTTGCATTGGTGCCTTCTATCTTTTTGTTTGTGATTTCAAGATATTTCAAGCTGTCGGTCACACCACAATCTCTGCCGTCAGTAAACAGATGAAGATAGATGTTTTTGATGTCATAGTTTTTTGCAAGGTCTAAAATTTTGAACATGTGGTTGATGTCTGCGTGCACTCCAATGTCAGAAAAAAGTCCCATGATATGCAAATTCGATTTGTTTTTTTCTGCATGGGTGAGTGCTTTGATGAGTGCAGGGTTGTCAAAAATTTTGCCTGTTTCGATATCGTTGTTTATTTGTTGCAAATCTTGCAAGGTTACTCTTCCTGTGCCGAGGGTGAGGTGCCCAACTTCGCTGTTGCCCATCACGCCATCAGGCAGTCCAACTGCTTTGCCACTTGCTTGCATGATTGTGTGTGGATATTGTTTTGTGAGTTTGTCTAAATAAGGTGTGCCTTGGCTTTTGATTGCGTTTCCAAATTTTTCTTTTCTTATGCCAAAGCCGTCCAAAACGATCAATGTTACCATCTAAATCTCCTTATAGACAAATAATACTCTTTAGCACTGACAAAAGTCAAATATTTTGGCTTTATAACCGATCGTTGTCTTGATTGGATAAAGAGTCGTGATTTTGGTTTTCTGTCTCAAATGATTGAAAATTGCCCAAATTTTGAGCATTTTGCACTCTTTGTTGTTGGGGTTGGGGTGTTTGGTCGCTGTTTGCAGGCGTTTGATCGTCCTTTGAAGGTTTTTTCTTTCTTCTTTCAAACAGTTTGACAGTGCCTTTGTTGAGAAGGGTGCGCAGAGCAACAAACGCCGCACTAGACCCAAAAATGATGTAAACAAGCCTTGAAAACATGCTTGCCTGAAAGCCAAAAAGACCGGCAATAAAATCATATTGCAAAAGGCCAATCAAAAGCCAATTTATTCCACCTGTTATCATCAAGACAAAAGCAATAAAAGTCAACATAGTCACTCCTTTTGGGTTAGTATTTTTCAAAAAGGCAAAAATAACAAAAAATTGTGTAAAAAAGCAAAAAACGGACATAAATTAAGGTGGCAAACAATACTATATATTGAAAAGTTGCAAAATCAGTTGACTTTTTATTGTGTTTTGAATATAATGAAGTGGTTTAGTTGAGATTGGCAAAATTATGTCGCAAATCTAAAAGACCTTTTGGGTCGATTTTTTTAATTTATAAATGCCGATTTACAATATTTAAGGGGGACATTATGGAAAAGCATTATTTAACACCAGAAGGAAAAGCACAACTTGAAGAAAAGTTGAAGTATTATAAAACAGTTAAAAGACCTGATGTCATCAAACGCATTGGCATTGCTAGAGAATTTGGAGATCTTTCAGAAAATTCTGAATATGATGCAGCAAAAGACGAACAAGCTCAAATCGAAGCTGAAATCGCAGAAATGGAAGGAATTTTGCTCAACGCAGAAGTTATCGACAAGAAAAATATCAACATCGAAGCTGTAAGCGTTGGTTGCAAAGTAAAACTCTATGACGAAGATTTTGACGAAGAAGTAGAGTATCGTATTTCAGGATCATCAGAAAGCGATCCAAGAAACGGAATCATCAGCAATGTTTCACCAGTTGGCAAAGCTCTTATTGGACACAAGCAAGGCGAAACAATTTCTGTGCACACTCCAGGTGGCACAACAGTTTACAAAATTGTTGCAATTGAAGTTTAATAAAGGCAGAGCAGGTCGTTTGATGATCTGCTCTTTTGTTTTTGTCTGCAAATTGTTTGCATTTTGGCAGTTTTTTGCTATAATAAACATAGCGTAAACAACTTTTGTTTAATTTTTGAAAGGATATATTATGATTTTTGTAAATTCATTAAGACTTTTAGGTTCAAACTGGAAGAAAGCTCTCAAATTGTTTTTGTATTATGTTGTGATTTGGGGTCTTGCTTTTGCTTTGTTTTTGCCTGCTTTTTTTGAATTTAAGGGCTTGGTTGTTTCTATGTATGAAGAAGCTGGCACTTTCTCTACCTTTGGAGGGGTGTTTAGTGGCAACTTGGGACAATATATCCACACTTTTTTGCACACAACAGTAAGGATTTCTGAGGCTGTTTTTGCTCAAAATTTGGGCATTGCAATTTATGGTTTGATTGTGCTTTTCATTTTCTTGCCATTTTTGCTTAATGTTGGAAAATATACAATGCACAAAATGTTGTATGCATATATGACAAGCAACACAGAAGTAGGATTTTTCAGCGCTCTTGTCAAAGGTTTAAACAAATCTTTGCCTTTTGCTTTGTGCAAAGTTTTATACAACCTCATTTTCTGGGGTGCAACACTTGTTTCGATCTTTGCGCTTGGCACAATTGAGCACGCAACTTTCATCAAGCACGGACTTCCTGCTGTGATTTTTGTTTTGCTTGTGCTTTTGTTTACACTCAACGAAATGGCTACACTTGGCTGGATCCCTGCGTTGAATGTTTTCGATCGCAACATTTTTGTTTGTTATGCAAAAGGTGTTAAGGCCGTAAAAAGACATTTCTGGAAAACATTTTTGTTGACAGGAATCTTTTTCATGATCTTCTGGGGATTGGTGCTTTTGTTTGGTATTTACACATTGACTGTGCTTGTGCCATTGATGACAATCATGCTTTGTGTTTACAACATGACAATTTTCTTTACAAGTCAAGGCATGAGATTTTATGTAAACAAGACAAACATTTTGACACCTAAAAAACTTGAAGAAGTTGACAACATAAACAAAACTGCTTACATTTTGTAAGAGGTTTTGATTTTTTGTGACATAAAAACCAAAAAAACGACACAATTTTGTGTTGTGCTTTTTGTTTGTCACAGTTACATTTTTATAAGGAGAATATATGAACAACAAATTGAAAATCACCTTCTTGGGCGGGGTTGGTGAAATCGGAAAAAATATGACTGCCTTCGAATACAACAACGAAATCATTGTTGTTGATGCCGGATTGACATTTCCTGGCGATGACTTGCCAGGCATTGATGTTGTTATTCCAGATTTTGCGTATTTGATAAACAACAAAGAAAAAATCAAAGCAATCATTTTGACACACGGTCATGAAGACCACATTGGAGCATTGCCTTTTGTTTTGGAACAAATCAAAGCACCGGTGTATGGATCAAGATTGACACTTGCACTTGTTGAAAACAAGATGAAAGAGCACTCAAAAGTTTCTTACAAAGCAGTGACAGTAAAACCAAAAAATGTGCTCAAAATTGGACATTTTGCAGTTGAATTTATCAAAGTTTCTCACTCAATTGCCGGCGCTTTGGCATTGTGCATTTCAACCCCAGCAGGAAATGTTGTGCACACGGGCGACTTTAAGATTGACTTTGAGCCTATCGATGGGGCAATGACAGACTTGCAAAGATTTGGCGAACTTGGAAAGAAAGGTGTAAACCTTTTGATGTGCGAAAGCACCAATGTTTGCAGACCTGGCTATTCTATGAGTGAAAAGAGTGTTGGAAGAGCTCTTGACGAAATCTTCAAAACACACACAGAAAACAGAATTTTTGTTGCTACTTTTGCTTCAAACATTCACAGACTTCAACAAATTTTGAATTTGGCTGAAAAGTATGGCAGAAAGGTTGCCTTTACTGGAAGAAGTATGATCAACATCACTGATGTTGGTGCAAAGATTGGTGAAATCACATTCAACAAAAACATTTTGGTTGACATTGACAAGATTGACAAGGTTGCTGACAAAGAACTTCTTATTGTCACAACAGGCAGTCAAGGCGAACCTTTGAGTGCTTTGACAAGAATGGCAACGGGCGAATTTAAGCAAATCAAAATTGGCGAAAACGATTTGATTGTTTTCTCTTCATCTCCAATCCCTGGAAATGAAAAGAGTGTTTACAATGTTATCAATGCACTCTTCCAAAGAGGTGCAGATGTGATTTATGACGAACTTTCAGAAGTTCACGCATCAGGACACGCTTGTCAAGAAGAAATCAAAACAATTCATTCTTTGGTTAAACCAAAATTCTTTATCCCTGTTCACGGCGAATATAGACATCTCAAGATGCACAAACAACTTGCGATGAATTTGGGTATGGAAGAGAGAAACATTATCCTTGCCACACTTGGCACTCAAATCGAAATGTCACAAAACTCAATCAAAAAGGTTGGCACAGTGACTGCTGGTCAAAGATTGATTGATGGTTATGGCATTGGCGACATGGACAGCAATGTTTTGAGAGAAAGAAAACAACTTTCAGAAGATGGTTTCTGTGTGGTTGTTATGACAATCAACAACATCTCTGGCGATGTGGTTGGCGAACCATTTATCATCACTCGTGGTGTGGTTTATCAAGATGAAGCAGAATCTTTTGTTCAAGACACAAAAAATATGATTGTTGCTTGCTTGAAAGAACAAGATTTGCGTGGTTGCGAACCAGCAGTTATCAAAAACACTGTAAGAAGAAATGTTTCAAACTTTATTTACAAGAGAACAAAGCGTAGACCAATGATTTTGACAATCGTTTTGCTCGACTAGGATTTTTGAATGAAAGACAAAGAAGAGTTTGCGGGATTTGACTCGCACGAATATAGACCTATTGTGCGAAACAAGAGTATGCAGCTTCTCAAAGATTTTGTGATTGGCGAAAAGCCGGCACAGATTTTGGAGATTGGCACTTTTATTGGCTATTCGGCAGGCATTATGCTTGACGCTTTTGATGGCTGTCATGTTACCACTTTGGAAAAATATGAAGACAACGCTCGAGATGCCATAAAAAATTTGACAGAATTGGGCTTTTTTGGCAGGTTTGAGGTTGTTTGCTGTGATGCTTATGACTATTTGCAAACAAACCAAAACAGGCAATTTGACTTTATTTTTCTTGATGGACCAAAGGGACAATATATCAAATATCTTCCACTCATCAAAAACATGCTTAAAAAAGGTGGGATTTTGATTTGTGATGACATTTTGTTTTATGGTCTTGTTAGATCAAATCAACATATTGAGCATAAGCATCGCACAATAGTAAACAACTTGCGAAAGTTTATTGCAGCGTTGACTGAAGATGAAGATTTTGAAACCCAAATTCACGAGTTTGACAACGGAATAAGTGTAAGCAGAAAGAAAGTGTGAGAGCATTTTCTTTTTCTTATTTGTGCGATAAATTATATTTTCAAGTTTTGTTTGTATTTTTTTGTCTTATTTGATAAAATAACACTATGGATTTTGAGATTAAGATAATAAAATTCTTGCAATCGGGCAGATCTCAGTTTTTTGATGTTTCGTTTCAAATGATTTCTGCCATTGGCAGTGTGATAGGGGTTGTAGCCCTTGTCTTGTTTTTTCTCAAATTTAGAGCGAAAATGAGCTTTTGGTTTTTGCTTACTTATGGCTTTGTGTTTTTGACAATAAACACAATCAAAGTGCTTGTCAGCAGAGCAAGACCATTTGCTGTTTGTGGGGACATTCAAAACATAGGCGATTCGGTTACGGATTTTGCATTTCCTAGTGGACATGCGGCCTGTGCAACGGCAATTGCAATCTTTATGGCATACTTTTTGTTTTCAAAGTTCAAAAAAACTTCCGTGCGAGTTTGCATAGGATTGTCGTGTGCCCTTTATGTTGGGCTTGTTTGCTTGTCAAGAATGTATTTGGGAAAACATTATTTGACCGATGTTATGGCAGGTGTTGCGATTTCTGCAATCATCTGCATCGCAGGAATAATGTTTATGAGATATTGTGCTAAGAAAAAGGAAACAAAAAATGAGATTAAAAATGGAAATTAACGATTTGAAACAAACAAAGGATTTGGCGACTGCATTTGCAAATGCAATCAAACCACCGATGATTGTTTTGCTTAAAGGAGATTTGGGCGCAGGAAAAACAACTTTTGTTAAAGAAGTTGTCAGAGCACTTGGTTGCGAAGATTTGGTGACAAGTCCAACATTTACTTTGCTCAACACATACAACGCAAAATTTCCGATTTATCACTTTGATATGTATAGATTGTCTTCTGCAGAAGAGGCAATGGGCGTTGGGTTTGAAGAATATTTCGACAAGCGCACACTTGATGGTGTTTGTTTTGTTGAATGGCCAGAAAATGTTGATGGTTTGATCACAAAAGTCGACTACGAAATTTCGATCACCAAAAATGGAACTGATGGAAGAATTGTTGTGATAGAGGAGAAAAGTGATGCTTGCAATTAATACAGCGTTTATGACGGCAAATTTGGCACTTAAAACGGCCGAAGGTAAGGTTGTCTTAAAAGATATCGATGCAAAGAGCAAACACTCAGAAAATGTGCTTAAATCAATTGACGAGATGTGTCAAGAGGCATCAACAGAAGTGCTTGATGTTGGCACTGTTGCAGTTGTGGTAGGGCCTGGATCATTTACTGGACTTCGCATTGGCGTGGCAATTGCAAAAGCTTTGGGTTGTGCCAGCAAAGATTTGAAGTTTGTTTCGTTGTCATCTTTGCAACTTATGGCATATAAAATTGCAAAAAGCAAATTGAATAGTGGGGCGTTTGTGTGCGTGATCAATGCCTTGTCAGATTTGTTTTTTGTGGCTCAATTTGATGCCGATGGCAAAATCGTGGGCGAAGAGAGAATGATAAGCAAAGAAGAATATCAACAAATTGACATTGAAAAGTTTGCGCTTGCAGGTGATGTTCAAACAGCAGATGTGCAAGAGATGGAAATTGATTGCAAAGATCTTTTGGACTTTGCACTTGAAAAAGAAGGGCAGGGCGATTTTGTTTTGCCTGATGACTTAAATCCATCATATTTGCGACTTTCTCAAGCAGAAGACATGCTTGCACAAAAAGCAAAAAAAGATTGTTAAAAATGTTTGACATTATGCATAAATAAATGTAGAATACATATCAGTTATAAAGAAATAGGAGTTTTTATGAAAAAACCAGTATATGTTAGATGTCCAAGATGCGAACTTAACTACATCGAAAAGAAAGACAAACTTTGCAGTGTTTGCAAGGCAGAACTTTCAGCAAACAAAGATCAATTTGTAAACGATTTGGATTTGGAACTTTGCCCAATTTGCAAAACAAACTATATCCAACCAGATGAAATCATGTGTGCAACTTGTTTGAAAGATCATCAAACAGAAGATGGCGAAATCTCTTCAGATTGGGAAGAATATATCAATCGTGACGAAGAAGAAATCATCTATGATGATGAAGAAACAGGCGATATGGCGACAGTTGCTGACCTTGGCACAGACACATTAGATGATGATTTGGATTCAGGCATTGGCTTTGATGACAGCATTTCTGATGATGGATTGGACGAACTTGGAGAAGAACTTGGCATCGATCTTGATGACGAAGATCTCGATGATGACTTCGACGAAGAGGAAGATTTTGAAGAAGATTTTGAAGAAGATGATGACGACTTTTAGTCATCATCTTTTTTTGTTTGCAAACAGCAATAAAGATGTGCAGGCATAAAAAGTGAGCAAAAAAAAGGATGTTTATTCAACATCCTTTTTTGTTGTTATTTTTTTGAAGACTTTTTAGAATCTTTTACAAGTTTTCTTCTTTTCAAATCTTCTTGAGCATAGATTTTCTTTTCGAGGTTCAACAAATAGTCAGGTGACTTAACTGTTTCGAGTTGTTTGCCAAGTGAATCAACTTTTTCTGCAACAACTGTGCGTTTCTTTGCAAATTGCTTAAATTCGCTGTCTGTTTCTTTTGAAACTTGACCTTTGTCTTTTTCTCTCAATTCCAAAACTCTCTTCTTGTGTGCCTTTTCAAGGTTTTCAAGTTCTTTCTTGAATGTCTTGATTTGAGCTTCAAGAACTTCAGCTTCTTCGTCTCTTTGTTTTCTTGCTTTAACTTTGATTACATCAATATCCAAGCTTGATTTTCTGTCGTAAGATGCTTGTTTCTTTCTTTCGATCTTTTTGATCTTAACTTTCTTGAGTGTCAAGCCAACAAGTGCAACAAGAATTGCAAGTCCTGTGATAAGTGTTGATGCAAGCAAGAGCCATGAGAATCCTTCGTTGTTTGAAGGTGTTTCTTCTTTGTCTTCTTCAGGAGTTTCTTCTGTGCTGTCATCTTCTTCGCCATCTTCAGATGCTACTTCTGCGATCATAACTTTGTCTTCGTTGAGGTCATAATCTTCTGCATCGATCATATCTTTTGCCAAGTTGTAGTCATCTTCAGTTGCTGTTTCAAATTTTACACCATAAACAACTGCACTTCCTTGAGTTTCTGTCGCATCACTGATAAGTGCGATGTGAAGGTTTGCGCTTGTTGCTTCTGAAGGTTTGTAGTAGATTGTGTAAGTTGTGTATTCTTCATTTGAAGTTGTTTGCAAGTAGTCATATCCTGTCAAACCAACTGAAATGCCGTAGTCATAAGTTTTGTCTTCATCAAGTGATACGCCATCGTTCAAATAGTTGAAGAATGTTTTTACTGTAAATGTAAGTTTGTAGTAAGATGTTGTTTCTTCGCCACTTGTCAAATCAAGAGCAAATTTTGATTCAAATGTGTAAGAACCAGGCGCTTGGTTTGTCAAATAGAAGACTGTTTGTTCGTCTCCTTCAATTTCAAACACTTCGTTTCCAGCAAACGCTTCGCTGCTTACGATTGTGCCTTTGTTTGTTGCTTTGTCTCCAGAGAAGTTGTCGCTTGTGTAAGCAGGTGTTACTGAAGTAAAGTCAAGTTCTTTTGAAATTGTGTTTGTTGGAAGGTTGAGATACATTTCTGAAAGATCTGCAATTCCGTAAACATCTTTGTTTGCTTCGGCAACATCTGCGTATGATTTATACAATGTTTCGTCAATTGAAATAAATGCAAAGTTGTCAAGGAAAGCAAGTCCTTTTACAGGTGTTGATTGTGATCCAAATGTGAGTTGAATTATGATTTTTTCAGCTCCTGCAAATGATTTGAAGTAAATTGCATATCCTTCTTCAGCCCAAGCTCCGTTTGTGCAAAGGTCTTCAGATTCGAAGAGGTTTACACCGTTTGCGTTTTGAATTGTAACTTTGATTGGTGCTGAGATTGTTGTTTTGTAGTCGAAGAAAAGTTTGTAAGTTTTGTTTGCTTCCAAAGAAATTTCTTCAGATCTTACTGTTTGCCATGATGCTGTTTCGTTTGCAAGCATCAAAATGTTGTCTGGATAAGCAGAACTGTTTTCGCTGTTGAGTGGGTTTGAATATTTTGCCCAAAGATAAGGATTTTCGTTTGCTGAACCAGTAAAGTTGTTGTATTGGTCAACATAAGCTTGATATGATTTGCTGTATGTGTTGATAACGCCATTGAAAGTCAAACCTTCGCCTTTGTTGATTGTCCAGTTTTGAGGGTTGCCCAAAACATTGTCTTCTGTTGTAGTAACTTTGTTGAAGTTTCCGTTTGAAACTGAAGGTGTTGCTGTAAATTCGTTGAGAACAATTTTGTTTGTCGCACCATCTGCTTTTGCAGAAGTTGTTTCTTCAACTCTTACATTGTCAAACACCACGCAGCCAGTTGCGGCTTCATCTGATTTGCCAAGTCCAAGTGAAATGTTGATTGATGAATCGTAAAGGGCGTTTCCTTGAACATAGAATTCGATTGTTGCATATTTGTTGTTGAATTCTGAATCTCCATTTGCAGTTGTGCCCGAACTTGCTTTTTCTTCTGTGAGAGTATAGTAATCTTCAGAGAGGTTGTAAACTTCGTTCAAAACTGATCTGTTTTCAGAAATAAACATATAAACATTGCCTTTAGTGACTTCTGAAACTTTGTATGTTGCAGAAACTCTGTAAAGTTTGTTTGATTTGATTGTTACAGGTGCTGAGGTAACTTTGACTGAATTGTTTTCTGTCCAAAGTCCCAAAACATAGTCGTTTGCAGCGATTGTCGCTTTGTTGTCTTCGTCAAGTGTGACTTTGCAATCAAGAGGCGAACCTACAAATTCGTATCCTGTTGTCGCTTTGAAATATTGAGGCGCTTTTGTGTTGAATGCTCTTGCATGTCCTTCGCCAGAAACTGTCCAGTTGTGGATTGTTGTGCCAACTGTTTCAAAGTCGAAGTTGTTTGAAGATGTGTCAACAATGTCTTTGCTTCTCAAATCAACCAAGCTTGTGCATTTTGTTGAAGTGAGTGTTGTTACGCCGTTTTGTTTGTTTTCAAAATAGTTGTTGTCGTATGCTGTGTTGTATGATGTCCAGAATGCATTTTCGCTGTGTTGGTAAACTTTGAAGTCGTCAAAGAACACTACGCCACTGCTTCCGGCTTCACGAGTGCCGAGCCACAATTCCATTGAAACAGTTTTGTCTTCTGATCCTGTTGCAACATAGAAGTTGAGAGTTGTCCAGTCCTTAGAACGGATTTGAGTGTAAGACACTGTCTTTCCTTCTGCATCTGTCAAACCGTCAAGGTAAACAGAACCAAATGTTTCATCAGCGATTGCTGTGTAATCTGTTTTTGTTTTGTAGAAGAGTTCTGTTGAAGAAACATCATATCTTGCTGTTGATTTGTTGTATGCAAGGTTGCAGGTGAATGTTTCTGTGCTTTGTGCAACTGAGAATGAGTTGTCATCATTTTTTGTGATTTCGTCTTTTCTTACATATGCGATTGCATCGCCATTGTAGAATCCAACATAATCTTCACCTTCGTAGAACACATCTGTTTTTGCCAAAGTTTTGTCAGCATCAATTGTTGCAGCAGATGTGAAAATCTTTTCAACATAATAGTTTGCACTGTTGTGTGAGAAGATAACAAATTTTCTTCCGTTTTCATCTTCCTTTGCATTTTCGAAGTTTGTCTTGAGTGCATATCTTGCAATGCCAAGTTCGCCTTGAGAGATGTAAGTTGTCTTTGAAGTATAGTTTGTGTCGCTTTTGAATGACACTGCAAATGAATAGTAAGAATTTGCCTTCAAAGAAACTGCACTTGACTTGAATCCTTCTTTTGCAGGAGTGTGGTCAGAAGTTGATGAAGTCCTTGAGTTGATCATCAAAATGTGCTTGTCAGCTGTATCTTTAACACCAGGGTTGTTTGAAAGGTAATAGTTTGAAGACATGTTTGAATCAAAATTTGATCCTGTGTGAATGACACCTGCTGTTGCAAGGCGCTTGTCTTCTTGCTTTGTCCAACCAGATGGAGAAGTGTTGAGATAAGTTGAAGCACTTGAATTGAAGTTTCCATTTGTCACTGACACTTCTTTGGTGTAACTTGAATAATAGTTTGTTGACGAAGTGTCTGCGTCTGCTGATTTAACTTCGGTTGTGTATGCAACTGTTGTTGCTGCTGACAATGGCAACAAGAGTGCAAAGATAAACATGATAATTTTGCTTTTAAGTTGTTTAAGTTTTTTCATATTCCGGTCCTTTATATAATATCAACTCACTTATTATAATACATTCAAATCAAATAATCAAATATTTTTTTTAAAATTATAGATAATATTGTTATGAAACGACAAAAAATGGAGAGATTTGGGGGTAAAAAAAATGAATTGTCTGCCAAAACAAAACTTTGGTTGTGCTGTATGGGGGCACTGATTGGTTTTGTCAATGGATTTTTTGGTGGAGGTGGGGGCATGATATGCGTCCCTTTATTGCAAAAGGTGCTTCATTTGCCAGACAAATATTCGCATGCGACAGCAATCGTGATTATTTTGCCAATTTCGCTGGTCAGTGTGGTGGTTTATATGCTCAATGGCACGATGCAAACTTTGCCGTTTGTCACCACCAGCGCCGGAGTGGTTGCAGGTGGAGTTTTGGGGGCGTTTTTGCTCAAATTTTTGCCAGAAAAAATTTTGAGGATTATCTTTGTTTTTGTTATGCTTGCTGGTGGAATAAGATTGATTTTTTGACAGGCAAATCGAAGTTTTTTTGAGGTGTTTTGATGCTTTATTTTTATTATGTTTTGTCCGGTTTTGTCTCTGGCATTTTTGGTGGTTTGGGCATGGGTGGTGGCACACTTTTAATCCCCATTTTGACCATATTTTTAGGGCTTGATCAGAAGGTTGCACAAGGGATAAATTTGTTTAGTTTTTTGATCATGGCATTGGTGTCAATCGCAGTGCATTATAAGCACGGATTTATCTCGACAAAAAATATTTTTTATATAATTTTTTTTGGCATTATTTTTGCAATTTTAGGGGCATTTTTAATGTCATTTTTACCATCAAAAATCTTAAAAATTATCTTCGGTGTATTTCTTTGCTGTTTGGCAGTGGTTGAATTTGCAAAAGTATTCAAAAAATAGTTTACAAATTTCCTTTTTTATGTTATATTTATTGCATAAATAAATAAACAAGGAGTTTGTACTATGGTAGACAAAAATAAATGTATTGGTTGTGGCACTTGTGTTGCAATTTGCCCAGTGGGAGCAATTTCTTTGGACGGCGAAGGCAAAGCTGTTATTGACAGAGCAAAATGTATCCGTTGTGGTGCTTGCCAAGCTAGTTGTCCAGTTGAGGCAATCGACATTACAAAATAAACTTCAAGCAAAAATAGAGCTTTGGCAATCAAAGCTCATATTTTGTTTGATAAACACATTTCAAAATTGTACAATTAAAGGAGATTTTTATGGAAAATATTGCTTATATCCAACTTGATGAAAGAAAAGTTAAGTTGATCATTACCCAAAACAGAAACGGAAGATACAGAATTTTGGAAGAAGTCGAAAATTATTATGATTTGACTGATGACATTGTTAGAGATTGTTTGTTGAGCCCAAAATCAAAAGCTGATTTGCTCAAGATTTTGAATATTTATCGCTACACAATCGAAACTTTCAATGTTGGAAAGATGATAGCAGTATGTTCAAACATTATTGTAAAAGCAAGAAACTATCGTGGTTTTCTTGACGAAATCTACACAAACACAGGCATGAACTTTGTTTTGACAAGCGATGATGACATTGTAAAAAATGTTTATTTGTCTTGCATGACAAACATTGATGCTTCAAAGGGTTATATCGTAAACATTGGATCTTATGCAACTTATATTTTGAAGTTTAACAGAAGAAATGTTGTCGAATACAACACAATCCCTTATGGATACAGCAATTTGACTGCTTCTGGCATGACCACTTTGGACATGGTTGCTACAGTGAAGAAAGAACTCAAAAAATGCTCTCTCGTAAAATCTTACGAAGATGATGTTGTTATTGGTTGTGGCGCAAGCTTTGTTGACATTTCTCGCATTGCGAAAAAGTTGACAAGATATCCAATCGACATTGACAACAATTATGAGCTTTCAGACAGTGCTGTCATGAAGGTTGCAGAATTTGCAAAAGATATTGACGCGCAAAAAGTTAAGAAAATCAAAGGTCTTGGCCCAGAAGGCGCAGAAAGTTTGGCAGGGGGACTTGCAATCATCAGTGCAATCTTTGACAGCTTGAAGATTGGCACAATCAACATCTCTTCAGCAAATGCTTTGGAAGGTGTTGTGCTTGCAAACCTTAATGGCAATGCTTCAGAAAAATATTCTGACCTTTTGCAAAACAGCCTTGATGCTTATTATGAATTTAAGAAAGAAGGTCTTGCAATCAACAGTCAAGTGTATGATATGGCAGTTTTGCTCTTCAAACAACTCAAAGTTGTTCACAAGTTGCCAAGAGTGTATGTAAAGCCACTCAAAATTGCTGCTTATATGTTTGATTGTGGCAAGTTTATCAACTTTACAAACCACTCAAAACACTCATTCTATGCGATTTTGAATTCAAACATTGCAGGTGCAAGTCAAAAAGATATTTTGATTGCTGCATTTGCGTGCACTTGCCAAAATCTTGACAATTTCAATCTCCCAGAGATTATGAAATATAAGGATATTTTGTCAGAAGACGATGTTGATGCAATCAGAAAACTTGGCGTGCTTGTAAACTTGTCAGTAAATCTCAACGCTTCAAGAAAAAACATCATCAGCGACATTGTTTGCGACATTTTGGGCGATTCTATCATTATGAAAACTGTTGTTTCTGCTGATCCATCGTTTGAAATTATGCAAAGCATGAAAATCTCTGACGATTTCAAGAAAACATTTAAGAAAAGCTTGCAAATAATCTAATAATTATTATAGGTAATTTATGGGAGAAAAAAAAGGTAACTCAAAACTTCTTTGGTATATTGTTTTTGCACTACTCACAGTTGTTATGTGTTACTTTTTTGTTGTGATTTATTTCCATTATATCTCGCCATACAGCATTTCAAACAAATTGACATTTTGGCCTTTCACAACTCAACAACAAATGGAAAAAATGTATGAAGATGCAGTCGTTGAAATCAGTTTTACAGTGGAAAACGAAGATTTTGAGACAGAAGAAATGTCAGTTTTGGGTGTTGCAATAAGCAAAAATGGTTTTGTTGTGGCGCCATTCAACGATTTGAAGCAAAATCAAACAGAAAACAGCTTCAAAGTTTTGACAAACTATGGTGCAGTATATTCGGGAGAGATTGTTTTTTCGGATCAATGCCTCAATTTGGCAGTTGTAAAGTGTCAACATGTTGGAAATCCAACCAAAGCAGTCAAAATGACTTATGCAAAGATTGGTGGCATTTCAAATCATGCCGAAGGAGACGAAATTGTCGCAATTTCTTCTTCAAATCACAAAAGATCGCCATATCAAGGCAGCATTTCTTCAATAAGTGAAACAAATTGCATTCCTGCATCAGTTGATGGTGTAGATGTTGCAGATTTTGTGCTTGAAGATGGTTTTTTGATTGAACTTGAACTTGGAGTCGGTATAACAAACTTCCCAAACGGAGCAATTTTCAACAAACAGGGCGAAGTCCTTGGCTTCTGTTTTCAACCGGTTATGGAAGATGACTCGCTCAACGCAGGTCAATTTTATGCTATGTCGGCAGAAGGGGCTTCTTTGTTTGTTGACAAGGTCGTTGCAGAACACAAAAAAGGTCAAAAATATAGCAATCCTCTCGTGAATGCTGTTGTTGGCGTTGATCAAACCGAACTTGTTTACCATTTGGCTTATGGTGACACTCAATTTTATTTCAATGGCGAATGGATCAACTATTCTGCAAGTATCGAATATTATACTTCAACCGATTTAGGTGGAGTTTATTTGCTTCAAGATTTCACTTATGGTGACAAAACAATCGAAAAAGATTGCGTTGTGACAAAAGTTAGATATCAAGACGAAACTTATGTTTTGACAGCAAAAATCGAATTGATTTGGATTTTGTATCAAATGGAAAAAGGCGATGTTTTGACTGTATATTACGAAGTTTTGACAAACTTGGCATCTGAGCCAAGAAGTGTGACAATTACGGTTTAAGAGGTGAGTATGGGAAAATTTAAGTATGCTATTGAAATGGGTGGCGCTTATACTTGCATTTATGTCAAAGGCGAAGGTTTGGCACTCAAAGAACCAACTTTGATTGCTGCAGAACCTACCGAAGAGGGCTACAAAGTTGTGGCTATGGGCATTGATGCAAAAAAATTGGTTGGAAAAACCAAAGACAATGTCGAAATTTTTACTCCATCAGCAAGTGGAGACCATTCAAACTACGAATATTCTGTGATTTTGCTTAAACACTTTTTGAGCAAAGTTGGGTTTAAGCCATATGATGACAGTGCAATTTTTGTTGTGCCTTGTGGCCTTTCTGCAAAAGAAAAGACAAACATTTTGAATGTTTGTGAAGGGGCAAACCTCGGCAGAGTAGAACTTGTGCCAAGCGTGCTTTGCTCGTGCATAGGTGCAGGAAGAAGTGTTGACACTTCAAAGGTGAGCATGGTGGTTGACATGGGTGGCACAACAACAGATGTTGCCGTGATCAACATGTCAAACATTCTTAAAGGTGCGACTTTGGGCATTGGTGGAAAGAGAATTGATGCCTCAATTTGTGACTTTTTGGCTTATACACAAGAGTTGATTGTGGGACTTCCTACGGCAGAACTTTTGAAAAACGAAGTTGGCAGTTTGTATACAAACGACACTTTGAATATGGAAGTTACTGGTGTTGATGGCAGAACAAAATCTCCAAAAACAGTTGTGATGTTGTCAGGTGATCTTAGAAGCGCAATCGAACCTTTTTATAGAGAAATTGTGCGCACAATTGACACAACAATCAACACTTTGCCACCAGAAATTGTGGCAGATATCATCAACAACAAGATTTTGATTGTTGGTGGTTGTGCAAAAATTCAAGGACTTGAGCATTATCTCAAACAAAATCTCAACTATCCAATCGAACTTTGCGAAGATGTTGAAAACACAACCATTTTGGGTGCTGGAAAATTGCTTGCAGACACTCAACTTCTTGCAAATATTATAAAAAATTTGTAATCAAAATCAAAACTCGCCTATGGTGAGTTTTTTTTCGTTCTAAAAAGACACTTTGTGCTGTTTTTTGACAATTTTGACCTTTGAAAATAAAGAAAAACCACCTAAAATTGTGATGTAGAGGTGAATATGGCTCGAAAAATTGTTGTCACAAGTGGCAAAGGTGGGGTTGGAAAAACTACAATATGTGCAAACATGGGTGTTTATCTGTCTAGATTGGGTTTTCGAGTGTTGTTGATTGATGTTGACATTGGACTCAACAATCTTGATGTGATTATGGGCATGGAAAGGCAGGTTGTTTTTGACATAACTGATGTTGTTTCTGGCAAATGTAGGGTCAGACAAGCTCTTGTGCAATCGAAAGATTTTCCGTCCTTGTATTTGTTGCCATCTTCGCACAGTTATTCTGCAAGCAACATAAGTGGCGAACATATCAAAAATGTAATAGAAATTGTAGATCACTCATTTGATTATGTGCTGATTGACTGTCCAGCTGGGGTTGAAGCAGGGTTTCAACGGGCTGTTTTTCCGGCTGACGAAGCGATTGTGGTTGCAACTCCACATTTGTCGAGCATAAGAGACGCAGACAAGGTTGTGGGCTTGCTTGAAGAGTTTGACATAGCAAGCAAAGGTCTTGTTGTCAATCGAATGAGAGGGGATTTGTTGCTTTCTGGTGAGATGATAAATGTCGAAACAATCGCAAAGACAATCGGAATCCCACTTTTGGGGGTTGTACCAGAAGATGATTGTGTTTCAAAAATGTCAAGTCAAGGCAGAATTATGCTTGATGGCGAAAGTGCAAGAGCGTTCACATTGTTGTCAGAAAACATACATAATGGATGCAAAAAGATTTATGATTGCACTTGCAAATATCGTGGTTTGATGGGATATTTGAAGCGAAACATCAAAAGGTATGTTTAAGGAGTGTTATGGAAAGGTTGAATCAGATTTTGATGCAAGACAAATTTGCCAATATTGATCAAATTGCAGAGATGTTGAAGGAAGAAGTGACGCCACTTGCACGAAACTTCTTTTTGATGGACAAAGATGTTGCAGTAAGGTATAAAAAAGATGGAAATAATTATATTTTCAATGTGCAAATTTCGGCTTGTAGAATAAAACCATTTGGAAATAAATTTATTTAATTTAAAATAAATAAAAAATATTAAAAAAATAAATAAAAACAATTATTTGTCACTATTTTAGGGCTGTGTGGCAATTTTAATTAATTTATTTATTATTTATTTTTGCAAATAATTTATTTATTTTTAATTTTATACGAATTATTTAAAAAAATATTTATTGTTTTCAACGAAAAAAATAATTTAAAACTTCTTCAGATTTTTATGCAA
>JAZRRN010000002.1:0-2415 GCA_045650745.1 Candidatus Caccovivens sp. | reverse complement strand
CTTGATGTATAAATGCAATCTGATTTGATTGATGTTATATCAGAACACTACAAAATCTTGATAGTTGAGATATTTGAACGGCCGTGCCATATACAGCACCAGACCCACTATGAGACAGAAGACTTGACTATATAAAATATACAGACAAGTGTTGAAATACTTGTTGCATTTCGTGAGAAAATGAAATCAATATTATTGCAACAAATTGAGTTTTGAAAAATCTGACTTTGACGAACAATCAAGACAAAATCATAATCAAACGAACTGATTTATATTGAAGCAACTGGTCGAAAACAGTTGTGAGATACTCAACGAGTGCGTACCCTTCAAGTGTTTCTGATTGAACGCTTGCAGTTCAAGAAACAACAAAGAATCAATATTCTTCAAACTGATTTCAATTGACTGTGAGTGATAGTTGAACATATTATTTTTCAGCTTTTGCACTTGATTCAGATTGAAATGTAATCTGAAACGCACAAGCGAATATTTCTGTAAGTTTATCAAAAGAATTGACATTCACATTGAATCAAAATCAATCAGCACCGTGAAGTATGATTACAGCTATTTCAAGCGACGCAATCAATATGACACAGCAAGAAGTGATTGATTTCATTTGAGCATACCCAGTGCTTTTAGATAATTCTTGAAATGAATATAGAAAACTGAACCCAAACAATTTCCAGCAATTTGAAGATTGAACAGACGCAAGTTCATATACAGCTTCGACTTCATACGATGTGATGATAAAATTTCCGAGAAGATGATACAAAATCAGCACAACAAACAATATCACAACATTCAGTCTGACTGATAAATTGAATGATCCAGAATATTGCTATGCGCCTTTTCAAAGATTATCAAGTTGAACTTTATGAGCAAGTTGAGCAGTCTATACAAATGCGTCAGCTTTCTATCTTTGAGCATATAAATGATTCGCAAATTCAAACATATTGAGAAGTCGATACAACAAAGCACCGACAGCTTCACAAACAATTTGAACATTCTCGTGATACGCAAGAAATCACTGAAATCTATGGTGAATCACAGAACGAATGCAAGAACTATATCTTGAATTGTGTTTTATGGCGATATACAAAACAACAAATGCACAAAGTGCCATTTGACAATGATTTGTTTGATGAAGTTCAGCACCGACATCGTGAACAACAACGTATGACAAATGAATGACATATTGAACAACTTCAACAACACAATGTATGAAATTCTTATGAATAGAAAACTGGTATTGATGAATATGGGAGTGGGTGAACTGACGATGACAAACTTCTGCGTGAGTTCATATTTCAATACCTACTACAACGTGAGACAACAGAACATCATCATATAGTTATACACCTACGTGACACACAACAGTGTGAAGCATTTCGCCTTCATCTTGAAGTTATATCACAAAAGTATTATGAAGCACATATTGATGATTCACACCAACAACAACTTGATGAAGTGAGACGACTTACTTTACAGATTCCGCTCGGCGGGGTTCGGGTTCTCGCGTGGCGTCGTTCGGTGGTTTGTGGTTTGACGGTGCTATGTGTGGTGCTTTCTTTTGGGATTTGCGTAATGCTTCGTCGAATTCTTACTCTAGTATCGGTGCTCGCTTAATGTTCTTGCCAAATTGAGATTTAACTTTATAATCAAATCAAAATGGAAATAAAAATAACAATTGAAACAATACCAAAAGAAAAAGTTTATGAAATCACAGAAAAGTGAATGAAACAACAAGAAAATGAAAAAATCGAAATGACAATCAAAGAATGAGATGATTGAGAAATCGTGATTGAAAAAGACTAATCAATATGGGTATTAGATACTGATATTAGAAATTCCACGTTCGCGTGCCAAAATCTAAAAGTGAAAAAACAATTACACTCAGCAGAATTCAAGTTCTCACGTAGCGAAATTCAGTGGTAAATGGAATAACAGTGCTAAATGTGGTGCTTTCTATTGGAATTTGAATAATACTTCGTCGAATTCTAACTCTAATATCAGTGCTCACTTAATGTTCTAAAAAATTGATATGAAATATGGTGCTTGAACGACATCATATTTCGAATTAGTGCTCATATCTGATACCCTGCTTCTTAGCAAAACATAAAAAATTTTTATTTAGAGTTGTGTGAGTAAGAAATGAAAGCTCGACTATCAAAGAACATCAACAAAAATGAAAACATATGATAATCTTTGGAATAAAATAATCGACAAACACAATATTCTGATTGCACATTATAATGCAAAGAAAGATAAATCACACTATCAAGAAGTCAAGATGGTCGAATCAAATCTTGACTTTTTCATAAACGAGATTCACGAAATGCTAAAAAATAAGACATACAAGATTGAAGAAATTGACTATTCAACGCAAGTGATAAATGATAGTTGAAAAGAAAGAGAATT
>JAZRRN010000001.1:0-29164 GCA_045650745.1 Candidatus Caccovivens sp. | reverse complement strand
TTTTTGCCGATTTTTTGCAATTTTTTAATATTTTTAATTTAATTTTAATTATTTATTTTTTTCGATATTTTTGTATTTATTTTTTGTTGATTCGCCACCTCTAATATGCTTCTGTGCAAAGTTTTTCTCCAAGATCTTTTGCACCTGATTATACATCTGCAAATCAACTCTTTTCAATCTCTTTGACAAATCGTTGTGAACAGTGCTTTTGCTTAGGTTGTAAATCTGTGCAGTTTGCCTGATTGTGTCCTCAGTTTCAGTTATGTGTCTTGCCACCTGCAAAGCCCTGTCTTTGATATAAGCTTTCATACTCCCCTCCACAAAAATACTTATGAGAGAAGTTGTCAACTTATGCAGAATTATGTCGAAATTTTGTCAAAAAAAATAAAACGGAACAAATCCGTTTTATCTTCTTTCAAATTACTTTTGGCATTCTTCAAGCATTTCAACAATTTCAGCAATTGTCTTCACTTGTCCAATTTTTTCATCTGGAATTGAAACGCCATATTCTTCTTCCAATGTCATAAGCATTTCAACAATGTCCAAAGAATCTGCACCCAAATCTTCTATAATATTAGATTCCATTTTGATTGTATCTTCTGCAATTCCAAGTTGTTCAGCAACGATACTTTTAACTTTTTCAAAAATCATGATAACCTCCATACATAAGTATTATATCACAATTTTTGGCTGTCGTGCAAGTAAAACAGTTAAAAAATTTTAATCATATTCTACTTGTTTTGCAAATCTAAATAAATGTTTGGATCAATCTCAACACCATCTTTATACATTGCAAAGTGCAAATGAGCCCCATCAAGCATTTCGTTTGCTGCCAAATCAGAAGATTTGCCAATCAGTTGCCCCTTTTTGACATTGTCGCCTTGTTTTACCATCAACTCTTGTCCCATTGATGAATATTCGCTCACAAAACCATCTTCATGTTGAATTTTCACAACACAACCATCAAGCGAATTTTCATCAATTGACAACACCACCCCATCATAAACAGAAAACACCGAAGGATTTTCAGCAACCATATCAATCGCCAAGTGAATTTCCCATCTGTTTAAGGTTTCATTAAATTGCAGATAGTTGTCAGCATAATCCTTGACAACTACTGCATTTTCCATAGGGAGTGCAAAAGTCACACTGTCGGTCGACACTTCTTCCCCTTCTTCCTTTACATTGATCCCAACAGCTGCAACAAATGCAACAACAAATGCAATGGCAGCAACAATCATCACCTTTCCATATCTTTTGAAAATGTTTTTTATTTTGCTATCTTTTTTTATTTCCATACTTTCCTCCACATCAAAATCATTGACACTTTTCAAAAAACTAAACATTTTTTTTGCACATCATTCAATCTTCTTAAAATCCTGTAAAAATCAATGGCATTCCAACCACAATTTCATTGTTTTTATAAAAAAGCTGAATATTTATTTTCTTTCCACCGTCATTTAAACTGTCAAAAAGGTATGGCGTGTATGCCTCATACAATTTGCCACCCATCATATCTTTTGAAACAATGTTTTGACATTCAAATTTGTCAAAAAACTCACTTGGACAGATATCAGAAAAATACAACTGCACCCCTTCAACTTTGTTTTTATGCTCTCGATAAAAGTTTTCAGCATAATCAAAATCACAAAAACAAAACACTTGATTTCCACTCAAAACAATCTCAACCTCATCAAAAAATGAGCAATTTGGTTTGTTTTGCATCAAAAAACAGGCTTTTTTCGCCGAAATTTTGTCAAAAAGAGAAACTCCAACAAATTGGTCGCAATTTGCAATATAACCAAAACAAGCAAGCAATAAAAGAAAAACCAACAACTTTTTCACATAAAAATTGTTGGCAATAAAAACAAATATTAAACAAAAAAAAGATTGCAAAACGCAATCTTTATTTTATCAACATAAACACACAAAAAGCAATTGCTGCCAATGATGCGAAAAATCCACCCCAATACAAAACACTCTTTCCATTTGAAGGTCTGTCAGGATTTTTTTCTTTTTTCTCTTTAACCTTTTCTGGCTTTGCTTCTTTTGGAGGCTTTTGTGGCTTTGGCGCCTTTTCAGGTTTTTCCTTTTTCTTTTTTTCTTCCTTAAAGATATCCACTTCAGCAACAAGCTGTTCTTTTTCTGGTGCCGCTTTTGGTGGTGGCACTGGTCTTGCTGGTGGTGCAGGAACAACCCTTTCTTCAACCTCAACCTTTTTCACTTCTGTCATTGGTGGAGGTGGTGGAGTTTGTGGCGGAGCAGGTCTTGCCGCTGGTGCTGGTGGCACCGGTGGTTTTGGAATGCTGTTTGTTGTCACATTTTCTTCAACACTTGCACCTTG
Organism: Candidatus Caccovivens sp.; assembly: GCA_045650745.1. GTDB lineage: Bacteria > Bacillota > Clostridia > Christensenellales > UBA1242 > Caccovivens. The sequence continues at coordinate 26,820 of JAZRRN010000001.1, read as the reverse complement.
TGGAGCAACTGGTGGCCTTGGTGGTACTGGTGGTCTTGGTCCGCCTTGTGGTGGAGGTGGCATAAATGGCTTGTTTGCTTCCATAAAAACTCCTTTTATCTAGACATATTTTATCTTATACAAACAAAAAAGTCCAACAATTTGCCCCTCTATTCAGCATTTTTCCAAATATTTTGCCAATCTAAATCACTATCAAGCGCTTCAACCACAATAGAAAGCACATATTTTTCACCACAAACAAATTTTGAATCCTCCGGAACAACCAAATGACTGCAAAATGTCACCTTTCCACCACCTTGCAAAATGTTTTTTGAACGATAAAACCCATCGCCCTCTTCAAAATCCTCAGTTGTGACAAAATCTAAACTTTCTTCAATCCCAAAAATTTGTCCTCTCACACGCAAAACAACATCTTTGTTTGTGTTTGCAGCAGAAACCTGCACCACCTGTGGAATTGCTTCGCCTGGCAAAAAATTTCCATCAAAAGTAAACGACACCACTTGTGCCTGATTTTCTTTTATGTCAACCACGACACTTTCACCAACCACCAAATCTGTTTTTTGTTTTGAAAATGCGACAGAAAAAAAGTATCCACTCAGCCCAAGGGCTATGGATACTATCAAGCACACACCCAAAGCAATTGTAGCAAAAATCCAACCTGCGTTATGTTTGTTCATATGGTTAGTTTTTGCTTAAAAACTGCAAATATACCGTTATTTTGCTTTCTTTTGAGTAATTCTGCGTTTGTTTCTTTCTTTTCTAAAGTTTTCGATCTGAACTCTTCTAAACTCTTGGCTTTCCTTTTGCAATTCGATGCGTCTTCTAACCCAGTTGTATTTTCTGTTTCCATACAATGTGTCGTAACTGATGACGCTGATGCCTTGCACCAAATAAAAATAGTAAGAGCAACTTCTCCAAAGCAACAATCCCCAAAACATACTTCCACCCAAAAAAGGTCCAAAGATCGCCGCAAAGGTAATTTCGTTCAAACCGGTACCACCAGGCAACGGAATGAAACTTGATGCCAAATCAATCATCGCTGTATAGATAAAAAATTCGCCATAAGTGCCTGTTTTTATTGCCGGCAAGGTCAAATGAATAAAGTAAGGTATTGAATACAATGCAATGATTTTTGCAACATACAACAAAAATTGCAACAACAAATCAAATTTTGCTTTTCTATATTCATTCATAGCGAGTTGATATTCGCTCATCAATCGCATAATTTTTACATATGTTCGCTTGAAATCTTTAACAATTTTCAACTTTGCAAACAAAGTTACAACCATCGCAACGACTTTGCCTGCAACTTTTTTTGAAAATGAGAAGGTCAAAATCAACCCAACAAACAAAAGCGAAATAATAAATCCGATAATACTGAAAGTCGAAACCAGCGTTGTCATACCTCTTGCAAAGGAAATGATCATACATACTGAGGTTGTAAGCAACCAGGTCATATTTCTAAACAACAACTGCGAAAATGGGATTGAGATTGCTGTTGCAGTTGGGATATCTCTGCTACGCAAATAAGTCGCCATAAACGATTGCCCACCACTTGAAAGTGGAGTAACGGAATCATAGTGTCTGCAAATTGCTGTTGATTTGTAAGCAAGCGCCCATCTCGATCTCAATGTTTTTCTGTAAATCATACGATGTGTTGATGCCGTTTCTATTGCAACGATCGCAACAAGCAAACCAATCACAATCAAAAAATATTTGAAATTTATATCAAGCAAAGCTGTCGCAACAAGACCATCATCATCCATCGCCAAAATATTCCAAACCAAGATTCCGGCAACCAACAAAATGTTAAACACAAAAAAGATTGATTTTCTTATCTTTTTCTTTTTTGTCACTTCCTGTGACTTAGAAACTTCTCTGTTTGCTTCATTCAACTTTTCTTCAACAATCTTGATTTCTTCTTCAGAGAGTTGTTCTTTTTGCAATTTTTCTATTTTTTCGGCTTTTTTTCTTCTGCGTTTCCATTTAAGACGAGAAAAAAAAGACTGCTTTTTGCTGCCTGGCATTTCAATTTGAGCATCAATTTCTTGCAAGTTTTCTTTTTCGTCCATGTTATTTTTATAATAACAAAAAGAAACAACTCTTGTCAATTCAAACAAGAGTTGTTGTGTGTTTATATTTCCTTATTATTTGTAAAGATCCTTTACATTGCTTTTGATATATTTGATTTCATCTGTAAACTTAACTCTCATTGCATTTGCATCAAGGTTTTGGAATACAGCGAAATTGTCTGTAACGCATTCTTCATAAAGTTTGTCAAAAAGTGTTTTTGATGAGAAAATGTTGAGTTTTGTTGCTCTGAGCAAATCAACAACAGCTTTTCTTTCGCTTGCTTTGAAAGTAAAGTTTTCGTTGATGCCACCAAACAAGTTTTCAACTTTGCCTGCATAGAAGAACAAATAGCAAGCATCTTCTGTCACAACCAATTCTGACAAATCTCCAATTTTTGCTTCGCCGTTTTTATACAAAGCATAAAGAGCATCTTTAAGGTCGTCTCCGTCAATTTTTTCTGATGTTACAACTTTGTTTGTTGTTGGGTCTACACCAGCAACTGTGTTGTATTCTGCACCTTTAAGTGTGTCATCATCGTTATACAAATAAAGGAAAGGTCTAAATGCTTTTGCGATTTCATCTACATTTTCGCCTGCACCATCAATTGCAGCTTCAATTCTTTGCAACATTTGAGTTGCAGAAATTGAACCTTCAACTTCTCCTGTTACTGCATTTCTGATTTTTGCTTCAAAGTTGTTTACGCTGAGGATTGCAGCTTTCTTTGTTGCATAATTTTCTGGAGTTTCATACGCTTCATTCAATTCTGCAAGCGCTTGTTTTTGCCATTCAGCAATGTCAAGTTTGATGTATGCATAGTTGAAATATTGCACTGCGTTGTTTGTATCCAAAATGTAATCAATGTTTGCTGTGTCTGTAAGGATGCCTGTTTCAAAGCTTGCAGCATCGTTTTTCAAATTGAACTTCAAATAATCTTCTTGAATCTTTGCTTCGTAGTGTTTCAAGATTTGATCTACAGTCACATTTGAAACAAGAACATCTGGGTTTTGATTTTGGTCAAAAATGGCAGTGTATTTTTCAACCATATAGTTGCTTTTCAAAATGTCATAAACTCTGTCCATTTCAAAATAGAAAATATCTTTTCCATTTTTCATGTTGAGATATGCATAACTTTCTTTAATGTCTGAAACATAGTTGTTGTAAGCTGACTTCCATGCTTTTGCACTGTCTGCATCTGACATAGTTGTCAATGAAAGCAATTTGTTGTACATAAGTTGTTTGAAGATATATTCTCCACCAACCATAAGTTCATAATCATAAGCATTTTCATTGTATTTTCTTGCTTCGTAAGAACTTCTAATATTTTTTACTGCATTTTTCTTAACAATTTGCAAATCTTCATCAACTTCAACTGTTGCTGTGTAATCTACAAAGATTGATTTGTTTTCTTCTTCGTTTGTATCTTCTGCATCACCAACTTTAATGCCTGTAATTTCTTCGAAATATGTCTTGAAGTTTCCATAAACAGATGTGTATGTTTGATCCCAAAGATATGTTGTTTCACTGTCTGTAAGAAATTTGCCTTCTTCTGGATGTTGTTCATAATAATCTTCAACTGCTTTAGTTGTAAGTCTTCTGTCAACGATTGAATCCAATGTTTCGTAGAATGCATCTTCCAATGTCATGCCACTGTTTTCAACATAGTTGTAACCATAGCTGTTGTAAGCAGTGATAAGCTCTCTCTTTTGAATATTGTCTTTTGTGCCATCTTTGTAGCAGATTGTTGCAACTGTTGCTTCATAATATGCTTTGTCGTTTCTTTCTGTAAGCGAACAGCCGGCAAAAATTGAAACGCAAACCATCAACATCAACACCAATGATAAAAATTTTTTCTTCACGCCTTTACTCCATGTATTGTAATATTCTTTTGGGCACAATGCCCAATCTTAAAGTTTAACTATTGTATTATATACCAAACATCAAGAAATTTCAAGCGATTTGTCAATCTTTTTCAAAGCCGGTTGCATTTGAAAAGATCTCAATAAGCAAATCCACTTTGTCCACAATTTTTCCTTGAGCATTTACTTTTAGAATAGGCAAATCTTCAAATCTTAAACTTGTGTCATAAAATCTTACAACATTCGACAATCTTTCATCAATAATTTCTTCGTTTTTGTAGAAATAAACATCACATTCACTGTTGTTTATTCTGATTTTTTGCACATTAAACTCTGCCGCAAGGTTTTTCAAATATGCAATTTTGCACAAGTTTTCCACTTCTGCCGGCATATCACCGTTGCTGTCAACAAGTTGTTCGCAAACATCTCGATAATCTTTCAGAGATGCAATCTTGCTTATCCTGTTGTAGAAAATAATTCTTTCCTCTTGAGATGGAATATATTCTTCGCTGATGTAAGCATCAAGCACAAGTTCCAACTTGATTTCTTTTTCGCTTCTTGTCTTTTGTCCACTGATTTCTCTTGTGACTTCTTCCAAAAGGCGAACATACATGTCATAGCCCACTTTTTGCATATGTCCATGTTGTTCTTTTCCCAAAATGTTGCCTGCACCACGGATTTCCAAATCACGCAATGCAATCTTAAACCCGCTTCCAAGTTCTCTAAACTCTTTGATCGCTTCCAATCTCTTATAAGCATCTTCGGTCAACACTTTTCCGCCATTGTATGTCAAATAAGCATAAGCCAATTTGTCAGATCTTCCAATTCTGCCCCTAATTTGATAAAGCTGTCCAAGACCCAACATGTCACAATCCACCACAAACAAAGTGTTGAGTGTTGGCAAATCGACACCATTTTCGATAAGGGTTGTCGAGATAAACACATCAAATTTGTCATCATACAAATCGTTGATAACTCTTGCAAGCTCTTGCTCCATCATTTGACCGTGAGCAACACCAATTCTTGCTTTCGGCAAAAGGTTTGCCACATAACTTCTAAAGTTGTAAATCTCTGCAACCTTGTTGAAAAGCAACAACGCTTTGCCGTTTCTTGACAATTCTCTTGAAACGACATCTTGCAACAACTGATCGCTAAAAGGACTTACATAAGTTTGAATTGGCAATCTATCTCTTGGTGGAGTTGCGATAACACTGATGTCTCTAATGCCAGAAAGTGACATATGCAAAGTTCTTGGGATTGGAGTCGCAGACAAAGTCAAAACATCAATATCTGTTTTCATTTTTTTAATTTTTTCTTTGTCCTTAACGCCAAATCTTTGCTCTTCATCAAGCACCAAAAGCCCCAAATCTTTAAATTTAAGGTTTTCGTTTAAGATTTTGTGAGTGCCAATCAAAATGTCAATCTTGCCTTCTGCAAGTCTTTGATAAATCTCTTTTGTTTGTTTGTCACTCTTGAAACGGTTGAGCACTTCTATTCTAAGTCCAAAACCTGCCATACGAATTTTGGCCGAACGATAATGCTGTTCGCTCAAAATGGTTGTTGGGCACAAGAATGCAACTTGTTTTCCGTTGTAAACTGCCTTAAAAATTGCACGAAAAGCGACTTCTGTTTTTCCAAATCCAACATCACCACAAACAAGTCGGTCCATAATTTTTGGACTTTCCATATCTTGATCAATGTCAATCACTGCTTGTGCTTGATCTGGTGTCAATTCAAATTGAAACGCATCTGCAAATTGCTTTTCAAGCTCTTCATCTCTGGCATAAGAATATCCAACTTCTTCTTGTCTTTTCTTGTAGATTTTTGCAAGAGAAATTGCAATTTCTTTGAGATCTTCTTTGACTTTTTGTTTAAGTTTTGTCCATTCGTTTGATCCCAACGAGTTGAGCTTTGGATCTTCTGCACCAATATATGCAGACACCAGATTTGCTTGCTCGGTAGGCAGATACAAGAGTGCTCCGTTTTTGTATTCAAGCACAAAATAATCTTTTTCAAAGTGAGACAATTTCATTCTCACAATGTCTTTACATCTGCCAACGCCATAGAAATTGTGGACAACAAAATCGCCCACTTTTGGCAAATAAGAAAAGTTTTGTTTGCCCGAACGATAGTCAACCCTTTGGTTTTTGTACATATCATCAGTGCCAATGCCAACAATGCCAAATTTTAAGAAACTGAATGATGCCGAAAAATATTGTTTGCAAACATAAATTCGCACCCCATCAACAAGTTGTCCTTCAAATGTGCGATGAGCAATTTTGTTTGTAAGCAAAAACTCTTTCAAAATTTCGTAATATTGTCCAGCAAACAAAAAGACATCAATGCCACCATCGGCATACATTGCCAAATCTCTTTTAAGTGCCATAAAATCTGTGATGTAATTTTTTGATCCGATTGTTTGATTTTCAAATTTTGCTTCTTCTGTGTTTGTAAAAACAATGTGTTTTTGTGTGTCAACTTCGGCAAAATCCAAAAACAACCCTTGTTTGTTCCAAGAAAGCTCTTCTCTGCTCTTTGCCAAAATTTTGCATTCGTTTTCAATTTTTGTCGGTTCGTCAATAAGCACAGTCTCGCACAAATCAAACACTGTGTTTTCTCCCAATGGCAAAACCATAGGAAAAACTTCGATTTTTTCAACATCGCTTTGTGTTTGCATTGTTGAAAAATCAAAGTTGATTATTCTCTCAACCTCTTCATCAAAATATTCGATTCTGTAAGGAAATTCTTCTCCATTGACAAACAAGTCAACCACTTCACCTCTGACAGCAAACTGACCAACTGTTGTCACATAATCTACTTTTTCAAAACCAAAAGCAACAAGTTTTTCTGCCAATTTTTCAATGGCAAACTCTTTGCCTTTTTCAATCACAAGATGTTGTTTCAAAAATTGCAAATCAAATTTTGTTGCAAGTGAAGATGGCAAAAAAATCAACACATCAATTTGACCATTCAAAAACGAAGAAATCGCATCTGCAAATGGAAACAAATTGATGTCGTTTTCATCATCGTTTTCTCTTCCACAAGAAACGATTTGCACTTTCTTTCCACAATCTCCCAAACCCTTTTTGAGTTTGCTTGCTGTGACAAAATCACTGCACAAATAAACAAATTTGTCCAGCATTGCACAATACAAAATTTTTTCACCAACAAAAAAACCACCCAGGTTTTTATGCCCAGGCAATTCTGTCTTTTTAAGAAGATCTACAAAACTTTTCATCAACCCAATCTCTCACAAATTTCTTTTGCTGCTTTGTCAAGCACTGGACTGAAAACATCTCTATCAAACTTCGACAAAACATAATCTGCCAAGTCCATAGAAATATCTCTGCCAGCACCAACTTTAATTCTTTCAAAATCTTGTCCAATATAAGAAACAATGCTTCTAAGGCCATTGTGTGTGCCTGCCGAGCCATGTTGTCTGTATCTTATGTCCCCTCGTGGCAAATCTATGTCATCAACCACAACAATCAATCTTGCATCTTTGTATTTTTCTTTAAGCATAACCACACTTTCGCCACTCAAATTCATGTAGGTTTGAGGTTTGACAAGCATGATTTTTTCGCCATTGAACATACCTTCGCCAATCAATGCCTTAAACTTGTTTTTGCCAAAAGAAATGCCCAATTTTTGCGCCAAAACATCAAGCACTTCAAACCCAAGGTTGTGATAAGTGCCTTTATATTTAGAATCTGGATTTCCAAGCCCAACAATAATGTTCATTTCTTCTCCTGTTTCAGACCTTTACATTTGTCAAATTTTCAAAAGGTCCAATATTTTTCTTTTTTTCTACGACCGAATTTTTAATGTAACTCTGACAAACTCTTGCCCCATCACAAATTGCAGAATCCACAATATAATTTCCACTTTCAAGCACGACATTTTTGCCAATATAACTTTGCCCTTTAACAATGTTGTTTGGATAAATTATCGCACCAGACTCAATCTGCACATCAACATCAACAAAAATTGTGTTCTCACCAAAGAAAACCACACCATCTTTTTTGTGATAATCAACAATGCGAGCGTTGAGGATTTCAAAAGCACGAGATGCTTTTTCGGCATCATCAACAACCAAAAAATCTTCTTCGCCAAACTTTTCAACCATGCCAGACAAAAGAATTTGTGCATTTTCAAGATATTCACTTCTAAACACAAAACCTCTTTGCAAACGCATAACATTCATTTTGCGTTTTGCAAAATAATCCATCAAATCCAAAAATGTTTGCTTTTTGATCAATGGCGTGTCGTTGTAAAGCACAGCAATATAGCTAAATTCGCCTGCATATTGTTTTGCCACTTGCAAAATCTCGTCCTCTCCTGCACCAGAAATCACTTTGTGCTTGCAACCAGAAGTAGCCAAAGCCACCCAATCAATCATTTTCATTCCACAAAGCTCAAAATCTGCTGCAAAAGAATGTTCTGTTTCGACCAAAACAACAAGAGTTTCTTTTGCAACCCATTCAAAACTTTTTGCTGTTTCAAGAGCTCTTTCTTGTTCGCTTTGTTGCAAAAAGTCAAAATTGACATCAATTTGTTGTTCTGTTTCTCTTTCCAATTCGATAGTTTCCATGCAAATATTATAAAATTATTTACATTCTTTGTCAACAAGATAAACTTTATACAAAAGTATAAGCAAAATTTCTGTTAATTCGTTTTTATAAAACAAACAATTGTGGTAGAATATGTTTGATGAAACATTCAATCAAGAGTCTAAATTTAAAAAACATTCTTTGTTTTGTGCTTATGTCAATTTTTCTTGGCATGGCTTTTTTGATGTTTCCAACACCGGCAAAAACTGCCGATGCTGCAGCAAGTTTCACTGGTTTGACTGTGACTGACTCTAGAGAATATTTCAGCATGCGCATCAGAGTCGACGCTCGAAATTCGACTTACGCTTTGCCTTTGGATAGAAGAGTTGTCCAAACCGAAAGTGGCGAAATCGAATTTTATTGTTTTCAATGGCGAGATGTGGAAGACATTCACTTCCGTTTCTCTTCAAACATAAAAGATTCGACTTACGAGTTTGAATCATACGAATTTTTGGCAACCCACCTCAAAACAGATGACTTGGACGAATCTATGGGCGTTGCCGAACCTGAAATCCTTTCAGCAGACATAATCGCAAGAAACACTTTTTCACTTTATGACTTTTATTATTACATCGACAGCACAAGCGATGTTGCAGAATCAACAACTCGTTGCAAGGGTCGCGACTTTGGATTGTATAAATTCAACTTCCGTTACACCTACACAGACGACGAAGGCACAAGACAAATTTCACTTCCTGACATCTATATTGCAATCTTGCCAGATGACATCGACGAAATCATTCCGGTAAACACAAAAATCGTTTATTCAATCGGCAGTTCTAGTGGCCTTATGAATGTTTTCAATCTTTACCTTTCATCAGATGTTTACAAATATGTCAACCCAGAATATTTGAGATGGAATGTTGTTGGCGTTGGCCTCGACAAAACAAACTACATTTTGTCAGAAGAAGCCAGAGCAGCAAACTTGAAAGAATATGCAAACCACAAACCACTTTGGGCGTCACCTTTGCCAACCTTGCCAACGGGCACAAATTTTGTGTTTGACTCAAACAACATCGAAGGCAAATGGTCAGCATATTGCACAATCTTAAACAGTGATGGATCAGAAAACCTCACACTCTCAGTTCACGGACTTTCAACAGTCAAAGTTGCAAAACCTTCTTACACTTGGATTTACTTTTTGATTGGTGGCGTAGTGTTGGCTGGTGGATTTGTTTGGTTTTTAATTTGGCTTAGAAAGAAACATCACAACAGCACTTGGTAAATATGTCAAAACACACAAAAAACAGCAAAAAACAGGCAATTTTGCCTGTTTTTTTATAAAATGTTGTGAATGTTTGACCCAACAAAGTATTCAAAATTTTCTGTGTAATGCTTTATGATTTCAAGCGAAGTAAAAAATTCAATTTCCTCTTCTTCGTCAATATAAGTTTTCAACCTCACAATTTCAATGCCAAGTTGTTCGATAGATTTGTAGTTTGTAAAGAAGCATAATTGTGCTTCTTTTTTATCCCAATAAAATTGCATATTGTCAACCAAACTTGCAACTTCACCATTGACAATCCCACCATTGTTTTGAGCTGCAATTTCAATTTGATAACAATATTCCTTTGCACCATTCAACGCAGTTTTGACCAAATTGCTTTCATAAAAAATCCCACCAACCAGCACTGCAAGCAACAACAAAACTCCACCCCATCTTATCAAAATCCACTTTGTCATTCCATCACCTTTCCAAGTGGTTCTGTTTGAAAAGTTTGATATTCTTGATTGTATTTTTGCAAAAACACTTTGCCTGCCTTGTCGATTGTAAACAACAAAACCTCTTTCAGTTTTTCCACGCCAAATTTGTTTAAAATTTTAAAAACTTCTTTTTCTTCAATTTGTGCAACAGTCAAATTTTCTTTGACCAACTTGCCCTCTGACACCAAACTGATTGGGATTGCAGTTTTGTCAGTCTCAATTTGCAGATCACCAAGCGTTGCGGGCGCAAATTCACTCTTTGGCAACACACTCAACTTTCCATTGGTTTCCATAATCGCATATTGGATTTGCTCTATGCTAAAAAAACCACAACCTCTTATTGCCTCAAAAACATCGTCAACCGACATACTCAAATTTTTCAATGCCTTGCTGTCAATGCCTTTTGGATTTATCACAATCACAGGTTTTCCACTCAAAAAGTTTGCAAATTTTTTGCTTGTCGAACTCAAAGTCGTAAAAAGCAAATGCAAAACACTCAAAATAAATGCTGGCACAATGCCGTGCATAACCGGCACTGCTGCATCTGCCATAGGGATTGTCGCAAGATCGGCAACAATAAGTGTCAGCACCAGCTCAAATGGTTGCATTTGTCCCAACTGCCTTTTGCCCATCAAACGATACAATCCAATCACAAACAAATAAATAAAAATCGTTCTTAAAGTTATTGTCAACATATTTGTATTATGCAAAACTTTTCAATTTTTATTGCTGCTTTTTGCGTTTTTTCTCTTTCCTAAATGCAATTTGTCCTTGATTTGCGCTTTGAAAAACGACAAATCAGCCACACCAAAAACCAAACAGAACAAAACAAACACACATATTCCAAGCACAGAAGACAGCATAAGATTTACAAACAACGGCAAACAATATTCAAGCAAAGCACTCACAAATGAAGTTATTGCAAGCGTTGGCAACGACAAAAGGGCGAAAATTGCCAATTTTTTGACAATTTTTGTTTCAATGCCCATCTTTTTTCGCAACATAAACAAATTGAGCACAGCTGAAATTGTTGCCGAAACTCCCATTCCAACAACAAGTGCATCAATGCCAATGATTTGCGGCATAAAAATAATCACCAAAAACATAAACACGCCACCAATCACATAGTTGACAAATGATTTTACTTCAAGACCGACCGAGTTTAAGATTGAAGAAGAAATGTTTGTAACTCCCATTGGCACCATAATCCATGCTGCATGTTGAAGCAAAGTGCCACTCAAAGCATTGTTATATAAAAAGATGCCCATTTTGTCCCCCAAAGCAACAAACAAAGGCACAATCAAAAACGAAACAAAAAGCGAGAAATTGAGCGAAGTTTCCACCCTTTTTTGAATGTGATTTATTTTGTTTTGTGCAAACGCTCTTGAAACATCTGGCACGAGAGCTGTCGACAAACTCCCAATCAATGTTGTTGGCAAAAACAAAAGTGGCAGCGTCATGCCAAGCGCAACTCCATACAAACTCATTGCCTGCGACACTGTGTAACCTGTTGCGACCAATCTTGATGGCAACACCAACGCAACAATCGGCTGAACCAAACTGCCCACCACCCTTACACCTGTGATTGGTGCAGATTGTTTGAGCAGTTGCTTGTAAATCCCATTTGGTTTTTGAAGTTTGCCACCATAAACAAAATACAAAAGCACAACAAACACTGCTGCCACAAAGCAAGAAAAAGTAAACGACCATGCCACAGCCGTTGCACTTTCGAGTGCAGTCATTCCCACACCCAAAACAAGCACACAAACTGCAATTTTGACAACCTGTTCAACAAGTTCGGACACACACAGTGCAAAATAACTGTCGTTGCCCCACATCGAGCCCCTAAACACACTGTAAATTGCAGAAAAAACAAGCGATGGCAGAAGCACAATCAAAATGTTTATGCAATTTTTGTCACTAAACATGTTTGCAAACAAATTTCTAAACAACAACACAATCAAACACAGCAGCACACTGACAATCAAGGCAATGATTGAAGCAGTTGCCACCAAACTTGCAATTTCTTTCTTTTGAGATTTGACTCTGTAAGAGGCTGTCCACCTTGAAACAATCAGGGCAAATCCACTTGAAACAAAAGTCAACAAAACCATAAAGACAGACAATGCGACTTGATACATACCAAGAGCCTCTGCACCAATTGTGCGAGAAAGAAATATTCTAAAAACAAAACCAAGCAATCTTGTCAAAACAGAAAAGATTGTGATTATTGCAACATTTTTGAAGATTGATCTCATATACAATAATTTATAAATTTGCCACTTTTGATATTACAATTTTTAGAAAATTAAAAATAAATAAAAAAATATTAAAAAATTGAATAAATTAAAAATAAATTAATTTTTTATTAAAAAAATATTAAAAAACAACAAAAAATAGGCATTTTTGCCTATTTTTAATTATTTTTATTTATTTTCTTTATTTATTTTTGCAATATTTTTTCGATTATTTTTGCAATATTTTTTTATTTCTTTCATAACAACAATTTCAAAGTTGTCAACTTCACCAATCCCATTTTGCCTGTCAGCAACAAGTTGATCATATTTCTTTCTTGCAAAAGTTTTAAGAAGCCACTCTTCGATTTGTTGACGATATTTGATTGACAAATAAAGCAACGCAATTGCCACAACAACAATCACAGCCCAAACTGCAAGCCCCCAACCTTTGTAAGGTATGATATATCCACCACCAAAATAGCAAGTGATAAACACGCCAATTGGCCTTGCCACAAAATTTGTAACCACAAAAAACGGCCAAGTCATTGGTGTAAGTCCTGCCACCAAACACAAAACATCATCTGGAAAGAATGGCATGATCATCATGAGCACAAACGAATATTTTGCATGATACAAAAAGTTTGACCATTTGTCACAAGTTTCTTCGCCAACCATAAAGACAACAAGTTTTTTGCCGCAATATTTGCCAAGGGCAAATGCAACACAACTGCCAGTCAGCAATCCTGACAAACTCAAAAGTGCCGCTTCCAAAGGTCCATAAATCAAAACCCCTGCAAGTGTTGTGACTGTTGATGGAATTGGAATGAATGTAACCTGCAAAAATTGCAACAACACAAACACCAATCTTCCCCAAAAACCAAGTGACAAAATGAGAGTTCTCACTTTTTCAACTGAGTTTACTTTGCCCCACACACCTGTCCAAACAAGAACACCATAGAGCAATGCGAAAAAACAAATCAAACATGCACAAACAATGATTGATCTGACTATCTTTTGTTTTTTAGTTAGTTGTTTTTTCTCTTTGTTTTGTTTCATAATTCAATTATATTCAAAATTTCAAATTTTTCTAAACAAAATTCAGCATTTTTCAATTTAATTAGACAAATTTGATTGTTTCAATCTGCTTCTAAGCACTTCTTCTCTTTCTTTTGTCACTTTTTGAGGCCCAATTATCGAAATTTCGCTAGCCGGGACTTGCATTCCTTCTGCAACATCTTCCACACCTTCTACAACAATCCCATTTTGTGGTTGATAAAAATCATGTCTCACCTCTTTTTCTTCTTTCAGCTCGCCATTTTGATAATATTGCACAATCGCTTTGCTCTCATATCCCTCTTTTGGATACTTAACTCTGCAATATTCGCCTTTGTAAAGCACTTTGTTTTGATAGTCTCCCTTCAAGTCAGCAACAATTTGATCCCCTCCGTGCGGCAAAATCTTCACAAGCTCAGTTTTTGTTTTGATTTCGAGCCCATCTTCAAACTTTTCGCCATAAATCTCAACAGTTATCTGCTTGTCATCAGCAAAAGTTTTGATATAAATTGGTGTTTCGAGATTGTTTTGAAAAACCAAATCAGCATAATCACCACTCACCATCGCATCAAACGACAATGGCACATACGAGGCAGGCAAAGAATGGTGATAAGATTGCAAAACATCAACATCGGCACGAAGCAATGCATTAAACAATGTGCTTGAAACCTGACAAACGCCACCACCAACACCACTGGTATAAACCCCACCAACAATTATGTTTGCATTTTTGTAACCCTCTTTTTCGCTTCTAGGGCCTGTAATTTCATTAAATGACACCTTTTGTCCACTTTCAACAACAAGACCATTAAATTTTTCGAGAGCCAAACGCACATTATGCTTTCGATCTGGTGCACTTTTTTCATAATTTGTTGAAAAAACAGACCTTCTTTCAACACTGTTTCTCAAAAGCTCTATATCTTGCGTTGATTTTATTTCAACGATAGGGATTTCAATTTGAGTTTCTCCGCCTTCTCGCAGTGCATCTTCAATTTTTTCAAAAAGAAGCTGTCTGTCAACAATAATTTCATTTTGCCCTTCATCAACAGCAAAAACCTCTTGCTCATTTGGTTGAAAAACAAGCTTTGCCTCTATTTGTTCTTGCTCAACTTCTGCAATTATCTCTTCAATCTTTTCTTCCAAATTTGAAAACACATTTTTGTAAGAAATTTGAAACTCTTTCCCGTTGTTTTCTATCTCTTTTCTTATTTGTTTGTTTTGAAAATAGTTTCCCTCTCTGCCATATTTTGAAACTTGCAAAATCTCATCACCAATGTTGTTGCAAACTTCAAAATCGTTGCCATTCAACTGCCATTGTTTGTCTTTTGAAACAAGCACCAATTCCACTTCTTTTTTGTTGTTGAGCATATCCGTAAGCACAACATTTTCTGCCTCTGCAACAGACATTCCACCAACATCTAAACCGTTTATTTTGATGTTGTCAAAAAACTTTTGATCTGCAGAAACATTTGTCGCAAAAACAAACTGACACACCAGCAAAAGTGCCACCGAAAATGCCATAACAGACATAAACCAAACAAACCCACTTTTTTTCTTTTTTGTCTTTTCTTTTTTCATATTGCTATTATGCAACATAAACATAAAATTATTTTAGACATAAAAAAATTACTGAAGTTGTGCAAAAAATCAGTAATTTTGAAGGTTTTTCTTTATTTCATTCAACAAATTTGATTTTTGATTTTGCAATTTTCCATCAAAAACTTTGCTCAACAAATTTGCCAAAATTCTATCATAACTTCTTGGATCAATCTTTGGAAATGATTTTTTGATGATGGAAACATCAATTTTAAGATCTTCAACCTTGATCAACAAATTATGTTCGATAATGTATTTATAAAAGAAATTGTATTTGTTTTGAATTCTCTTTGATTTGCGAGCAAGCAACGGAGAAATGCATTGCCAATCCTCAAAATATCTAAAGAAATATTCTTTGTTTTTCATTCCTTCCAAGGCATGATAATATCCAGAAAGATATTTGATGTATTGTTTCAAAACTTCATCATCAAGCCCCATTTGTTTTGCAAGCCATTTTTCAAGAAATGCTTGCAAGCAAGCAGGTTTTTCTGTGTCAACAATGTCAATCAAAAGGCCAAGCATACGGTCATCAACTTTGTAAACCATTTTGTATTCGACCTTTTTCTCTTTCAAGCCAAAATATTGCCAAACACCCAATTTGTTGAGCAAACCAAGTGCCCTTTTCAAACTGCCCTTGTTGAGATTGTAGCGCTTGTCACAATGCAAAATTTTTGCGATTTCAAGCTTCTTTCTATTGCCAGAAATTGCCTTAATGTTGCCAGCATATTTTTCTGCACAAACAAGTGTTTGTTTGTCAATTCTAAAATCAAGTTCGCCTGCAATGCGCACCATTCTCAAAATGCGTTCGCCATCATACTTCAAAACTTCGTCAGGTCGATCACAGCGAATGACTCTTTGAAACAAATCTACCATGCCGTGATGAATGTCAACAATTTCATCTTTGTTTATGTTGTAATAAATTGCATTGATTGCAAAATCTCTGCGATTTGAGTCAACAACAATGCTGTCAGTGCGCTCAATCCTTGTTGGAGCGTGTCTGCCATCATCTTCGTAGATGTCTTTTCTAAAAACAGTATATTCATATTCTTCGCCATCTTTGCTTATCAAAAGCGAACCACATTTCAAACTTTTGATTTTCACTGCAAATGGACTATCTTTCAATCTTTTTGAAACCTCTTCGATGTCAACACTGCTTGTAAGATCAACATCACTTTCATCAATTTCCATAATTTTGTTGCGAACATAGCCCCCAACAATATACAAATTTTCCGGAAAATATGTCGAAAGTTGTTTTAAGTTGTCAGAAATTTGAATAAACATCGCCTTCTCCCACAAATATCATTAATTATAAGATAATTAAATGCGTTTAAAAAGTCAAATATATTTGACAAAATGGACAAAAATTTAATATTATTAAATTGTATTATAATCAAAAACAAAAGTCGATAATATAAAGAGCGTAAATATGAAGAAAATTAAGAAGACAAAAAAGAAGAAACAAATAGAACAAGACTTTCCAATTGTCAGATATCAAACAGACAAAGATCACGGTCTTTCCGAAGAGCAAATCAACGAAAGAGTCGAGCATCTCTTGATGAACGACACCAAAATCAAAACCTCAAACTCTTATCTGTCAATCATTTGCAAAAACACATTCACAATCTTCAACTTGATTTGGCTTACAATTGCAATTGCGTTGATGTGCGTTGGGGCTTGGGGAGATTTGATGTTTTTGTTTGTAGTCATTGCAAACACTGCGATTTCAATTTTTCAAGAAATCAAAGCAAAAATTGCTGTCGAAAAACTTTCGATGGTGACTGCGCCAAAAATCAAAGTTGTCAGAGCCGGCATACAATCAGAAGTCCGTGGCGAAGATTTGCTTTTGGACGACATCATCATTTTGGAAAACGGAAATCAAATCCCATCTGACTGCATCATCATTGAAGGCGTTGTTGAAGCAAACGAAAGTTTGTTGACTGGCGAATCAAACCTTATCAAAAAAAATCCAGGTGATGTTTTGCTTGCAGGAAGTTTCTTGGTTTCTGGTCTCTGCTATGCAAGAGTTGACAAGGTGGGCAAAAACAACTACATTCAAACCGTTGCCGAAAGGACAAAAGATTTCAAACCTCAAACATCAAACCTTTTTAAGGATTTGAACAGTTTGATTAAAATCATTCTTTTGATTTTGATCCCTATTGGAGTTTTGACATTCTGCAAAGAGTTCTTTATCGCAGGTGCCGGAATTAAAGAATCAATCACCAGCACAAGTGGTGCACTTACCGGAATGATCCCATCGGGCATGTATTTGCTTATCACAGTCGGGCTGTCCGTTGGTGTTATGAAACTTGCAAGAAAGAAAACTCTTGTAAAAAATATCTATTCAATCGAAATGTTGGCAAGAGCAAATGTGCTTTGCCTTGACAAAACAGGCACAATCACAGACGGAACAATGAAAGTTGTTGAAATCAACCTTCAACCAGGCACCCAACTTGCCCATGTTGAAAATGCGATGAAAGTCATTTTGTCAAACCAAAAAACAACAAATGCCACAAGTGTTGCTCTTATCGAACACTTTGGAAAAGAGTTGGCAAGCGAAGTTAAGGAAGTGATCGAATTTTCTTCTCAAAGAAAATACAGTGCCACAACCCTGAAAAATGGAAAAACTTATTATATTGGTGCACCTGGTTTTATCAAATGTGCCATTTCTGCAAAACAAAAACAAATTATGACTCAATATATGGAACAAGGTTATCGTGTGATTGCCTTTGTTGAAGATGACAATCCATATACAGAAAAATCTGCCGGCAAGCAAGGCAAAATTTTGGCATTTTTTGTGTTGGAAGATCACATCAGAAAAGATGCTGTTGAAACAATTGCTTGGTTTAAAGAAAACAATGTCGATGTCAAAATCATCTCCGGAGATGACGCAATCACAGTTTCAAAAATTGCAAAAAGAGTTGGCATCGAAAATTATGACAAATATATCTCACTTGAAAATATGAGTTTGCAAGAGGTTGCAAAAATTGCCGAAAACTTTACTGTTTTTGGCCGTGTAACCCCAGAGCAAAAACACACAATCATCAAAACTTTGAAAACTCAAGGCAAAGTTGTTGCGATGACTGGTGATGGCGTAAACGACACACTTGCCCTCAAAGAAGCAAACTGCTCTATCGCTATGGCTGATGGAAGCGAAGTGGCAAGAAACGTTTCGCACCTTGTGTTGTTGCAAAGCAACTTCTCGGCACTTCCATCAATCGTAAGAGAAGGTCGACAAATTGTCAACAATGTTCAGCACTCATCAGTGCTCTATTTGATGAAAACACTGTTTACAATTATGCTTTGTGCAACCACACTGCTTTTGAGGATTTCGTATCCATTTACTCCAAAACAAATGTTGATTTTGGAAATGTTTGTAATAGGCGTCCCTTCATTTATCCTGACCTTCCAGCCAAACAAAGCGCTGATTCGAGGAAACTTTATCCCTCAGGTCTTGAAAAAATCAATCCCTTGTGCGATTATGATGCTGATAAACATTTTGATTGTCGTGATTTTGCACGAAAACACAACAACACTTTCTGCTGGTGAATTTACTTCACTTTGCACAATCTTGCTCACAGCAATTGGATTTGTAAACCTTGTTTGGGTCTGCTGGCCACTCAACTGGCTTCGCACAATTTGTGTGACAATCTCTGCAGGACTTATTGCCTGCGCCATTTCAGGCTTTGCAAAATTCTTCTCAATTTCATCATTCTCATTCCCTGTTTTGACAACAGCTGCAACCTTGCTTTTGTGCTCGGCAATGACAGTTGCGTTGATCTTCTATATAAAAGAATGGGCAAAGAAACGAAAAGAAGCTTCTCCTGAAAAGAGAAAGAAAATGCCAGAAACACAAGCAAAAAAATTGTGGAGAAAGATGTCAAAAGAATTTGATGGCGAAAACGAAATCGGAGTTGGAGGCACATTGCAAGTAAATCAAACACCACAAGCCGAACCAAAAACCGGCGCACAAATTTCGATGTTTGAAGATGCACCTGCAAAGAAACCTGCTCAACGCAAAACTTCAACTGCAAAAACTGCATCGCAAAAACCAACTCAAGAAGAATAACAAAAAAAACAGGTTTCAAGACCTAATAAATTTGAAACTAGTGTAATAAAAAACGAACCAAGAGAAATCAAGGTTCGTTTTTTATTATCTTAAATACAATTTATTTTTATTTCCAATTTTTTCTTTTCTTATGATATTTCCTTTTTCCAAATAATATAGTTTTGTGCTTATTTCACCTTTGACTAATGGACTGAATTTCTTATAAATTTCTGTTTGCAATATGCCATTATTGTTTTTAATTAGAGTTAAAATCTTATTATCTAAATCTTCTAAAGAAGCATTAATCTCTTTTTCTTCCTTTATAAGTTGGTTGTAGTTGTCTATTAAATATAATAATCTTTCTTCTTTTGGTAAAACTTGTTCAAAATCTTTGTTTTTACTATTTGAGCAATGCATATACATATCACTAAAATATTTACAGTAGCAGCCACCTAAATCGATACATTCTTGTTTGTATTTATAGTAAAAATTAATAAAATCCTTTAAAGATTGAATTTCGTTATCAATGCTTTGTTTTTCGCAACATTTATTAGTTAGTTCAGAAATCCTTGACTCTCTGGGTTCTAAAAAATCTCTTTTTGCATAAACCCAACCAAATGGAAGCTTACAATTTCTTAAATCTTCTATATAATCTCCAAAACAATTGTGCGAATTGTCTTTTGGAGCAGTTATAACACCCATTTTTGCTAATTTATAACCTAAATTAAAAATGTCATTCATTAAAGTTTCCTCACCTACAATATATTTTATAGATATATTATAGCATAAATATAAATATTTTTTGTTAGATTATACACGAATATAAAAAAATATGATATAATCTCTCATAAGAGAGGTTTAAATGAGAAAAAAATTTGTTTGTATAGCATTATTATGTTTTCTGTGTTTAACTTTTTTTTCTGCATGTGATAGAAAAAATACGGAAAGTAATGTATGCAACCATATTTGCGAATGGAAAATAACAACCCCATCGACATGTGATACAATTGGAATAAAATCTTATCAATGCAAAATCTGCAATGACATTATATATAATGAAGAAATAAGTGCTTTAGGTCACGATTTAGCAAAAAGATTTACAAAAGATGTAAATTGTACAAGTTCAGGAGAAAGAGAAACATACTGTAGCCGTTGCAACTATTCGCAAATAGAAATAATAGAAGCCCACGGGCATTCATATGTTGAATGTTTTACATTCGAGAATGACACTATATTTTTTAATTTTAAATGCTTATGGGAAGATTGCCAGTTTAACAAACAGATAGTAAAAGGCACTGAATTTAGTTTTAATAATGAAGAATTATATTATGATGATTATGATGAAGTTATATCTACAATCGATTATTATATTTCGACTCCTATGGGGAATACTCCAATCACTAAAGCACCATATTATAAAATTGTATCTGGATTGACTAATGACAACAAGAATAAAATATGCATTATAGAAACTACAGATTATCCAAGTTACGGTTATCCAGAAGTTTATAAAACTTATAATGATAAAAAAAGAAAGTTTACTCACAATGGTGGTACGGTTATTTTTGAATGTGAATATAGTATTCAAAATAACATATTTAATATTCTTGATAACACAATTGAGCAGGATTATCCTTCATTAGGATAAATAAAAATTTTGATAACATTATAGGTTTTTAATAACAAACCAAAACACTTATAAATGTGTAACTTATATAAGAAGCAAATAATATTTTTAGAAATTTTTAAAATGGCATTTAGGCGTGTGCTTGTCTGTTCGAGCGAAGCGAGAACACTTGTATATGACAAGCACACGCCTATAAACTAAATAAAGCAGACAAAAAGCGAAAGTGTTGGCAGAGCATAACACACTTTCGCTTTTTTGCTATTCATATAACGGCTAATTTATTCCATGGTGTACTTGACTAGAATCTCTGAAATGAGTTTTTATTTTGCTGATTAAGACAGAGAAACGATATTTGTGCTTACGCACTTTGTTTTTGCGTTTCTCTGCCTTTTGATATTGTGTTTTCATTTCCTCTCTTGTCAAGTACCTTTCACGGCATAAAGTAGCCGTTAAAAAAGAGTTAAGACTTTTATCTCAACTCTTTATTATTACACTAGTTTCAAAAGTGTTAGACTAACAACCTGTTTTTTTTATTCAAACATTTTCTTTATTTTGTCGTTTGCGTCAACAAGAAGTTTTTTCAAAAGTGTAAATCTTGTCGCTGTGTATTTGTTTGAAACCATACGGTGCAAATATTGCTTTTCGCCAACAATAACAACCATTTTCTTTGCTCTTGTTACGGCAGTGTAAATAAGGTTTCTTGTCAAAATGATGCTTGGTCCTGAAATTGCAGGGATAATGATTGTGTCAAATTCTGACCCCTGACTTTTATGGATTGTGATTGCATACGAAAGTGACAAATCAATCAAGTCTGGTCTTGTGTAAAGACAAATTCTTCCATCTTCAAACTCAACAATCACTTCGCTAGTTTGTGGATCAATTGTTTGAATAATGCCAATATCTCCGTTGAAAACACCTTTGCCGGTTTCATCTGCAAACTTGCCATGCTTTTTCCATTCCAAATCATAGTTGTTGGACATCTGCATAACCTTGTCGCCTTCACGGAAGATTGTGTGTCCACATTCTGTTTGTCTTTTGTCAGCAGATGGAGGATTGATTTTTTCTTGCAATTCTTTGTTTAAGTTTTCAATCCCACAAACGCCTGCTTTGAGTGGTGCAAGCACCTGGATTTGTTGTGCATCAACCTTCAAAAACTTTGGCAATCTCACTGTTGTCAAATCAAGAATTGTGTTTTTTATGATTTCTGGATCATTTTTGCTTTCAAAGAAGAAATCCATGCTCGAATTGTCAATCATCGGCATCTTTCCTTCGTTGATAAGGTGTGCATTGGTGATAATCAAACTTTTTTCTTCTTGTCTGAAAATCTTTTTAAGCATACAAACTTTGACAATTTCGCTTGCCAAAATGTCGGCAAGCACATTTCCTGCACCAACACTTGGCAACTGATCTTTGTCACCAACCAAAATAAGTTTGCAATCTCTTGGCATTGCCTTCAAAAGCGAACACATAAGCGCAGCATCAACCATTGAAACTTCGTCCACAATCACAACATCTGTTTTGAGTGGATTTGACTCATTGTGCACAAAGAAACTTTGCTCTGATTGAATTGCATTGACTTCCAAAAGTCTGTGGATTGTTTTTGCTTCTCTGCCTGTGCTGTCGCTCATTCTTTTTGCAGCACGGCCTGTTGGTGCGACCAAAGAAACTGTTTTTTGGTGACTTGTCAAAATTTCAAGAATACACTTGATGATTGTTGTCTTTCCAGTTCCTGGACCACCAGTGATCACACAAACACCGTTGTTGATTGCACCGACAACAGCATTTTTTTGCTCTTCATGCAACAAAATTTGATTTCGTTGTTCAAAAAGTTCAATTTCGGCAGAAACATCAAAGTTGTCTTCCTTTTGACAGTTGGCAAGCCAAGTCAATTTTTGCGCAATAGAATTTTCGTAATAATAATATCTCGACAACATAACGATTTCGGTGTTGTCAAGCCAAAGTGCAACAGCAGTTCTGTCCAATGTCAAACTGTCAAATGCCTCATCAAACTTGCTTTGATTGCCTTCTAGGTCAAGTTCGAGCGCTTTTGATGCTTCGTCCATAAGCATAATCTTTGGCAAATAAGTGTTTCCATTCTTTTCGCAAGAGGTTTTAAGCACATAAATAAGCCCTGCTCTAATTCTAAACATCGAGTCAACAGGGATTCCTGCATTTTGGGCAATTTTGTCTGCTGTCAAAAATCCAACGCCATCAATATCTTCAACCAATTTGTATGGATTGTTTTTGACAATTTCTGAAGTTTTTTCTTTGTAGACATTGTAAATCTTGAGTGCCATGTTGGTTGTGATGTTGAAGTTTTGCAAAAAGATGATTGTGTTTTGCACCTCTTTGTGTTCCTTAAACGAAAAACCAATCTCAATTGCCTTCTTTTCGCTGATTCCGTTGACCAAAGCGAGCTTTTGTGGGGTAAATTCAAGCACATCTAAAGTGTCTTTTCCAAATCTTTCAACAATCTTGCCTGCTGTGATTGGTCCAACGCCTCTGATAAGCCCACTGCCAAGATATTTTTCAATGCCTTCCAACGATTTTGGCATTGACATCTCATAACTTTCAAACACATATTGCACGCCATATTTGGTCCTCTCATATTTTCCGTTGAGTGTGACCATTGATCCGATTTTGACATCAATAAACTTGCCAACCACAGTGACCAAAGTGTCATCAACTTCGAGGTTTGCAACTGTGTAACCATTTTCTTCATTTCTATATACAATATTTTCGATTGTTCCTACTAAAGCCATAGTCATATTTTAATAACTTTTTGCATAAAATGCAAGCAAAACAGTTGCAAAAAAGGATTACATTTTATATAATTAAAAAGTATGAAAAACATTGACAAAATTCTAGAAATTGAAGCACTGACCGAAAACCTTACAAAGCATCTTGCAAACAACAACTTGCTCAAGATTAAGGTTTTGTATTTCATCTCTCAATACGAAAATTTGTCTGTAAGCATGATTATCGACAAACTTGGTTTGAAGAAATCAAACTTCGCACTTATGGCAAAAGAGTTGGAGCTTGAAGGTCTTGTTGTTTCAAAGCAGGGAGAAATTGACAAACGATGTCGCATGATGTATTTGACTGAAAAAGGAAAGGATCTTCTTTCCAATTTTATGCTCTCCCTTGACGAATTTTTTGGTGAAGCAAACAGCGAAGTAGAGCACTCTTTGGAAGTCCTTTCCATATATCTTAACAAAAAGATTTAATGGAGGAAATTTATATCATGATCAAATTTTACAACTCACTCACAAGACAAAAAGAAGAAATCAAAGTAGAAAACAACACCGTAAAAATGTATTCTTGTGGGCCAACAGTTTATTATTATCCACATATCGGAAATTTTAGAGCATATCTTTTTATGGACAACATCAGAAGAGTGCTCAAATACAACGGTTTCAACATCAACGGCGTTATGAACATCACTGATGTTGGTCACCTTACAAGCGATGCTGACGAAGGCGAAGACAAAATGCTTGTTGCCAGCCAAAGAGAAAACAAATCTCCTTGGGAAATCGCAAAATTTTACACAGACATTTTTATGAACGATGCAAAAGCGCTCAACATTGACCTTCCAGAACACATTGTGCCAGCCACAAGTGTAATTGACGAAATGATCAAGTTTGTGCAAGTGCTTCTTGAAAAAGGATATGCTTACGAAACAAGCAAGGGCATTTATTTTGACATTGCAAAGTTCAACGATTATGGCCAACTCTCTGGCATGGACATCAACGAAAAACTTGCCGGTGCAAGAATTGATGTTGATGACGAAAAAAGATCACCTTATGACTTTGTGCTTTGGGTAAAAGCACCAAAAGAACATATTATGCAATGGCAAAGCCCATGGGGAATGGGTTATCCTGGTTGGCATATCGAATGTTCGGTTATTGGCGACAAATATCTTGGCGAACATATCGATATTCACACAGGTGGAGTTGATCACAAACCGGTTCACCACGAAAACGAAATCGCACAAAGCAACTGCCACTATGGCCACCAAGTTGTAAACACATGGATGCACCTCGAATTTTTGCAAATTGATGGTGGAAAGATGAGCAAAAGCCTTGGAAACCTTTACACAATCAACGATTTAAAAGCAAAAGGTTATGATGCTGAAGTGTTTAGATTCTTCTACTTCTTGGCACACTATTCAAAACAACAAAACTTTACATTCGATTCGCTTGATATGGCAAAAAACACTCTCAAGAGCATCAAAAACTTGGCAAGCGAACACAAAAATGGCACAGCCGTTGTTGACACATCTGCTTACGAAGCCGAATTTTTGGAAAGCATCAATGACGATCTCAACATGCCAAGAGCAATTGCGACAGTGCTTAAAATGTTGAAAGAAGAAAGAAGTCAAAATGTTTATGCAACACTTGAAAAATTCAACACCGTTTTGGGACTCAACCTTGAAGAAGAAAATCAAATCCCTGCCGAAGTGCAAGAAAAAGCAGAAGCTCGTTGGCAAGCAAAGAAAAACAAAGATTTTGCAACAGCCGATGCCCTTCGCCAAGAAATCGACAGCCTTGGTTATGTCGTAAAAGACACAAGAGAAGGTTATCAAATCCTTAAAAAGTAAAACAAAAAAGTAAGGAAAATTCCTTACTTTTTTTTATTTTGATTTTAGTTTGTTTCTGGCGATTGCACAGACATAAACATTTGCAACCTTTTTGTTGATAAGTCCAGCACAATAGTCCACCGTTGCGCAAGTTGTGATAATGTCATCTACAATCAACACATTTTCCTTTTTCTTAAACTTGCGATTCTTTACACTGTATGTGCCGATCATGTTTTGTTGTCTTTCTTTGTAACTTGAAAACTTTTGAGTTTTGCTGTCCTTGTTTTTGACAAACATATCTTCAACAGGCACATCAAGCACTTTGCCCAACTCTTTGGCAAGCAGTTCTGCTTGATTGAAACCTCTTTTCTTTTTCTTCTTGTCAGTAAGTGGAACAAATGTAATCACATCAATCGCAACTTTGTTGTCTGTCAACTCTTTTGCAATAAACTTTGCAAAAGACTTTGCCAAATACCTTCTGTTGCTGTCTTTGTAAGCAAGGATTGAGTTCCTCACCACACCATCATAAACAAACGGACAAAATGCCTTCTTAAAATTTCGTTTGTTCTTTTGACAGCGATCACAAACTTTTGCTTCGTTGTCGATTGGCTCACTGCAAATCAGACACTTGTTTCCGTTGTTGAAAGACAACACTTTTTCACAATCGGCACAATATGGTTTGTTTTCAAAATCTGCAATGTCAGTGCCACAAAAGATACACTTTATGTCTTCAGGAAACATAATCTTGCAAAACATATCTCTCACCTTAGCCATAAATGCAACAAATTTGTTTTTGGATTTGTCTTTTTTGTCCATAGCCACCCTTTTCTTTGTCTAGATTAACACTTTAATCCCCTGTTGTCAAACAAACAAATTTTGTTTTTTGAAAAAAATATTATAAATTTTGACAAAAAATGCTTGACAATCACCCCAAATATATATTATACTGCAATAGCATTGAGTTGCAAGGTGATGGCCCCTTGGTCAAGCGGTTAAGACACCGCCCTTTCACGGCGGTATCATGGGTTCGAATCCCGTAGGGGTCACCAAATAAAACATTATCCGAACATTTATCTAAATTTATATTTTGGAATAGAACTTTCGCAATGATTATAAAAAAAGACTAAGGATTGACTTAGTCTTATTTTATTTTTAAATGAAAATCTATTCACAACAATTTGTATAAAACAGGAACTTCTGCTATAATTAGTTTATAAAAACCTACACACAATAACTCAAGGAGAACAAATGAAATCTTTTAACGATAGATTTGAATGTAAAATTGAAATGACACCTTATGAAAAATTCAAAGACAGAGTAATAACAGAAATATTCGAAATTTTAGAAGAAAAACTTATTGACGAAGAATTAGAAAAAAAATTCCTAAAAGAAATAGGCAAAAGTGCAGAAAACTTTAGCGTAGTAATAAACAAAGGAATA